>JAMCWA010000065.1 GCA_023475165.1 Bacillota bacterium
GAAATTCCCCTCAATTGCCCGGAACGCTGCCGACAAGGTCGGGTTTCCCCTGGGACCAGGTGCCCTGGAGGTAACCAAAGATTACTGTACCAACGGCCGCGAGGCCGTAAATACCATTCAGATTGCCGCGGGGGTGGCCCAGGAAGCTGGCCGGAAATCCATCCAACGCGGAGACGTGGAATGGGTAGTCAGTACCGGCCAGTACTCGCCCCGCCCTCAGCGGAAGGTACCCGATCATCCTCAGGTGGGATATGTCAACGGTCTGGCGGTATCCGGCCCCAACCTCGGCACGCTTCTGGAAATAGAGGTGACCACTCACCCGGCTCAAGGGGCGGAAGGACGGCTCAAGGTTACCGGAATCGTGGAAGAGGAGGAGATCGGGGGCGGCGGCAGGACCTTACGTCGTAAGAGCATGGCCATCAGCTCTCTGGACAACGTGGTGACGGTCTTACGTCATTATCTGGAATCGGATCCGCGTCGCTTTGATATCCACGTTAATTTCCCTGGAGTTGCTCCAGTAGATGGGCCTTCCGCCGGGGTAGCTATAGCCGTGGCGATTTACTCCTCCATAGCTGGTTTACCTGTGGATAATGGGCTGGCTTTGACCGGCGAGGTATCCATCCGCGGATTGGTGCGACCGGTGGGGGGGATTGTTCCCAAGATCGAAGCAGCACGGGAAGCCGGGGCTCGTCGAGTTATCGTTCCCTGCGGGAATTGGCAGGAGTCCTTTAAGGAGATAAGGGATCTGGAGATTATCCCGGTGGAAACCCTGGATGAGGTATTTGAGCGAGCTTTCCTGCCGAGATTTGCCGTGGAGGGGGAAGGACGTAAGATAAGTGAACACCGGCCTGCCGTCGAAACTGCGGTGCATTGAGAGACTGTCCCCTTGGAGACTTCTGACGAACTGCAGCAAGCGGGCGCTCCCAACTGGCAATTGAGGGGAATTTCTTTTCTCTGGTTGCAGACAGACCCGGAAAAGGCTAAAATATAATTAATAAGACAACGTCTGCTGACGCTTTCCTCTTCTTAGGCCTCAGTTCCTGAGAGAGGAGGAGGGAGAGAGATGACCCCAAGGACGGAGATCAGGGAGTTACCCCTTTTACCCCTCAGGGGGATGATTGTTTTTCCGGCCACCATCATTCCGTTGCAGGTGGGACGCGACAGGTCGGTCAAGGCCGTCGAGCAGGCCCTGTTGGGTGAACGGCTGCTGGTCCTGGCGGCCCAGTACGAGATGAAGGTGGACGATCCCAAATCGGAGGATATTGCCCCCATCGGAACCCTGGTTGAGGTTAAGCAGGTTTCTGAGAAAAACGAGGGCAATCTGAATGTGGTGGTGGAAGGCATCTCGCGCGTCCGGATATTACGCTACTTAGATGAACCGGAGTATTTTCGCATTCGCTGTGAAATTGTCCGGGAAACGGCGGAGAGGACGTCTGAGATCGAGGCCCTGATGCGGACGGTGATCCAGCAGTACGAACAGTACATTAAAGTCAGCCGCAAGGTGCCGCCGGAAACCATGGTTACGGTGGTCAGCGTTGATGATCCTGGACGATTGGCTGACACTATTATAACCAATATGATGGTGCGATTGGAGGACAAGCAGCTTATTTTGGAGACTTTCTCGGCCAAAGAGAGATTGGAACGGGTTCTGGATATCTTGAGCCGGGAAATGGAATTGGTGGAGCTGGAGAAACGGATCAACGTCCGGGTCCGCAAACAGATGGAACGGACCCAAAAGGAGTACTATCTCCGGGAACAGATGAAGGCTATCCAAAAAGAGCTGGGCGAGAGGGACGACCGGGGTACCGAGGTAGAAGAGTACCGGTCCAAGATCGCCGATCTGAAGCTGGCCAAAGAGGTGGAGGAAAAGGCCCTAAAAGAGGTCGAGCGGTTGGAAAAGATGCCGCCTATGGCGGCGGAGGCCGTGGTGGTACGGACCTATCTGGATTGGATTATCAGTCTGCCCTGGAATATCCAAACCGAGGATCGGCTGGATATAGGGGTTGCCGAGAAGATCCTGGAAGAAGATCATTATGGTCTGAAAAAGGTCAAGGAACGGATACTGGAGTATTTGGCTGTCCGGCAGTTGACCAAGAGGATGCGGGGGCCTATTCTCTGCTTTGTCGGACCGCCGGGGGTTGGCAAGACGTCCCTGGCCAAGTCTATCGCGCGGGCCCTGGAAAGGAAGTTTGTGCGGATCTCCCTGGGCGGCGTACGGGATGAGGCCGAGATCAGGGGGCACCGCCGGACCTATGTTGGGGCCTTGCCGGGACGAATCATCCAGGGGATGAAGCAGGCTGGTTCGCGCAACCCAGTTTTCCTAATGGATGAGATTGACAAGTTGAGTTCCGATTTTCGAGGTGACCCTGCTTCGGCCTTGTTGGAGGTGTTGGATCCAGAACAGAACAACACCTTCAGCGACCATTATCTGGAGATGGCCTTCGATCTCTCTAACGTCATGTTCATTACCACGGCCAACGCCATGCACAACATCCCGCGTCCCCTTTTGGACCGGATGGAGGTAATTTATCTCTCGGGCTATACGGAAGAAGAGAAAGTTAAGATCGCGGAAAGATTCCTTCTTCCAAAACAGTTGAAGGAACACGGCTTGTCGGCCGAGAGCTTGGATTTATCCGAGAACACCCTCCGGGAGGTCATCCGAGAGTATACCCGCGAGGCTGGGGTCCGTAACCTGGAGCGGGAACTGGCCACCATCTGCCGTAAGGTAGCGGTGGAATTGGTTCGAGGTAAAATCCAAAACGTTAAGGTCACAGTTCAGAACCTGCATACCTACCTTGGCATTCCCAAGTTCCGCTATGGACTGGCGGAGAAAGAAAACCAGGTCGGGGTGGCCATGGGGGTGGCCTGGACGGAGACGGGTGGTGATGTAATGCCCGTCGAGGTCACCTTGATGAAGGGGAAAGGCAGTCTCCTCTTGACGGGGCAGTTGGGCGACGTCATGCGGGAGTCGGCCCAGGCCGGGTTTAGCTTCATCCGTTCCCGGGGCGCATCACTCAAGATCCCAGACGATTTTCCGGAAAAGATGGACGTCCATATCCATGTTCCGGAGGGAGCCATTCCTAAGGACGGTCCCTCGGCCGGTATCACTATGGCTACGGCCCTGGTTTCTGCCCTCACCGGGCGCCCCGTCCGGCGGGAGGTAGCTATGACCGGTGAGATTACCTTGCGGGGGCATATCTTGCCGATAGGTGGGGTAAAGGAAAAGGTTCTGGCAGCGCACCGAGCCGGGATTACCACCATCCTTCTGCCGCGGGATAATAAACGGGATTTAGAGGACGTACCGGCCAATGTCAAGCGGCGGCTGGAGTTCATCTTTGTGGACAATATGGACCAGGTCCTGGAGGAGGCCCTGGCCCGGGAGGAAGGGGAGTCTGGTATTCTCGGCCAACTCCCGCCACCAGAGGCTGGCGCAGAGCGATCAGTAGTGCAGGATGTGCAATGAGGAGGACCGTCTCAGCCGGTTGAGGGTTCCTTTTTCATGGCAGACTTTGGCCCCGGGACGACCGGGGCTTTTCCGTTACTGGATTTCCTCTGGAGGAAAGCCTTGTTGCTTTCCTGTTGCCAACCTCCGCCAGGAGCATCCCCATGACCACCAGCCCTCCTCCCAAAAGGCCTTGGGCCGGGAGGACCTCCCCACTTAAAAGGTAGGAGGAGAGGGCGGCGAAGACGGGTTCCGTGGCGAAAATGAGGGCAGTATGAGTGGGGGTGGTAAAACGTTGCAGGGAATTCTGGAGGAGGAAGGCCAGGGAGGTGGCCAGGGTTCCCGTCAAGAGGAGGGCGCCGCCGATCTTGAGCCAGATCCCCTCGACTCCCACCGACTGAGGGGAGGGGAGCTGGCCGGCGAGAGGGGAATGGTGTAACTCAAGGGGGGTCAGGGCCGCTGCCAGGAGGGCGACCAGACCAATCTGAAGAGTGGTGAGGAGGTAGGGATCGAACCGGGCGGAGAAGCGACCAACCCAGAGAATGTGCAAGGCGAAAGAGACGGCGCAGAGCAGCACCAAGAGGTCGCCCAAAGAAAAGGAAAAATACCCCCCGCCTAGTGAGAGGAGGGCCAGCCCGACAAAGGCCAGAAACGCCCCCAGGGAAGGATAGAGTCCGGGTTTTTCTCCCAGGAAGTGAGCCCCCAGCAGGGGTACCAGCACCACGGAAAGACCGGTGATGAAACCGGCCCGGGCGGGGGTGGTGAATTGCAGGCCGAGGGTTTGAAAGGCATAACCGGCGAAAAGGAAGAGGCCAAGGATAATACCGGCCGGTAAGGCCTGGCGAAAATCACCTTTGAGATGTCGCCAGGTCAGGGGGAGCAGGGTCAAGAAGGCCAAGGCGAAACGCCAGGCCAGGAAGATGAAGGGGGGCAAAAAAACGATGGCTTCCTTGACTATGACAAAGGTTGAGCCCCAGATCAGGGCGACTACAAGGAGAAGAAAGTCAGCCATTTGTGGTCGCATGGACTTACCTCGCCAATAGGGGTAGGGGCCGTTCGTCAGCAGTCTCCCGGGCGGAGTTGACCCAAAACAATTCTATTTTAACGTCTGCCGTTGCTGTCGACAAGGACCCTTCTCTTTTTCTCAAAAGCGAATTGATTTTATGTGAAGAGCCAGTATAATTAAGTTGAGCTGGCCCTGGTGTGACGTTCCTGCTCAGGTCGGCCACTTGCCAAAAAAGGAGACGAAGATACTGATGGCCGTGGTAGGATTGGTTTTCAATCTGGCAAAGGATGTTGTACCGGACGAAGACGAACCCCCTGACGCCCAGGCGGAACTGGACAGTGAAGGAACTGTACTGGCGGTGGCTCAGACCCTGCGGCGGGCCGGACATGAGGTTGTCCTCATTGAAGGAGATGAACGGGCCTGGAGGAAGTTGGAGAATAGCGGAGTTGACATCGTCTTTAATATCAGTGAAGGGGAGCGGGGCGAAAGCCGTGAATCCCACATCCCGGCCCTCTTGGAAATGCTGGGAATCCCCTATACCGGTTCTGGGGTTTTGACCCTGGCCGTCTCCCTGGACAAACCCACCACCAAGAAGATCTTAACTTACCACGGCCTGGCCACCCCGAGATTCGCCGTAGTCCCCGTGGGGCAAGAACCCAATGACGATCATGGTCTGACTTATCCCCTTTTTGTTAAACCGGCCCATTCGTTGCTA
>JAMCWA010000024.1 GCA_023475165.1 Bacillota bacterium
CCGGGGAAAAGTAAGACGGCAGCGGGGGATGACCTACAAAAACTCGGTCATGGGACTCAATCTGGGGGGGGGTAAAGCGGTCATCATCGGTGACCCGCGCAAGGACAAGAGCGAAGAGCTCTTCCGGGCCCTGGGTCGCTTTGTGGAAAGCCTGGGCGGTCGTTACTACACGGCGGAAGATGTGGGGACAAGCGCCGAGGATATGACCCTGGTCCACCAAGAAACGCGTTTTGTAGCCGGCCTGCCCCAAACCAGCGGCGACCCATCTCCCGCCACGGCCTATGGCGTCTATCAAGGGATGAGGGCTTGTGCAGAGGAGGCTTTCGGGAGCCCGTCCCTGAAAGGGAAAAGGGTGGCTCTGCAGGGAGGCGGCCACGTTGGCTATCATCTGGCTCGCCTCTTGTCTGAAGACGGTGCCGAACTGGTGGTCAGCGACATTTACCAGGATCGGGTGCAAAGATTGGTAACGGAGTTCGGGGCGAGAGCCGTTCCGCCCGAGGAGATCTATGGGGTGGAAGCCGACGTCTTCGCCCCCTGTGCCCTGGGAGCCATCCTGAACGACGAGACCATTCCCCGGCTCAAGGTACGGGTAGTGGCCGGCTCCGCCAATAATCAGCTTCAGGAGGAAAGGCATGGCGAAGAATTACAGCGGCGTGGAATAGTCTATGCCCCCGATTTTGTGATCAACGGGGGAGGTGTAACCAATGTCGCTGACGAATTGCAAGTAGGTGGATATAATCGGGAAAGAGCCTACGCCCGTATCGCCAAGATTTTTGACAAAGTGGCGCAGATCCTGGAGATGGCCCGCCGGGAGAGCGTCTCCACCTCCGCGGCCGCCAACCGGATGGCGGAGGACAGGATCAGCCGGCTGGCTGGAAGGAAGAATTACTATCTTCCCGGGGAAAAGTAAGACGGCAGCGGCGCTGGCTCTTAACGCCGGGAACGGCAAGGAGGTGAAGCCATACGGCTTTTGAGCGCGGGGACGATAGGAGCATTTCCTCCTCCGGCAGGGTGACCATCCTGGTAGGCGCCTTTGGCAGCGGTAAGACGGAGATCGCCTTGAATCTGGCCCTGAGGATGGCTGCCGAGGGGAACGTTTCCCTCGTCGACCTGGACGTAGTAACTCCTTATTTCCGGAGTCGCGATCAGAAGGAGGCTCTCGCCCGCCACGGGGTAAGGGTGATTACCCCGGAGCCCAGGGTGGCGCAAGCCGACCTACCTTCCATACCATCGGGGATGGAGAAGGTTTTGGGATCGGAAGAGGGTAAGGTGATCATTGACGTCGGCGGAGATACCATGGGGGCGCGGGTGCTGGGATCCCTACGCCGGCTTTTACCCCGTCGCCACTCCCTCCTCTTTGTGGTTAATCCCTTCCGACCTTTCACAGCCACGGTGGAGAAGACTGTAACAGAACTCAGGCGTATCGAAGATACGGTGCATCTGAGGGTTACGGGGTTGATAGCCAACAGCAATCTCGGTCCCCGGACAACTTGGGAGACGCTTTTGACCGGTCACGAAAAGGTGCTAGCGGCAGGGCGGCAGTTGAAGCTCCCGGTTATCTTTGGTACCTATCCTTGTTTCTTGAATGGCAATGGTGTCAGGTCAAATCTCGATCTTCCCCTGATGCCTTTACAGCTATTCATGTTTCCTCCTTAAACGAAAAGGGGTCGGCAACAGATTCGCGCGGAAGAAGACCCGGTCGTCCTCATTGATCATGACCTGGCCGCGGGCGGGCTCCTGAACCCGCCAGGGCTTTGCGGAAAGGAGGTCTCTTGGTGGAAAGGGTTGTCTTTGACGAGGAGCGGTGCAAGGGCTGTGAACTCTGCACCGCCGTCTGCCCACAGAAGATAGTCCATATGTCGGACCGCTTCAACTCGAAGGGGTACCGGGTAGCAACGGTGACGGATCAGGAGATGTGTACCAGTTGTACCCTTTGTGCGCGGACCTGTCCCGATGTAGTGATCAGCGTTTACAGGTAGGGAGGTAGGGATAAGGTGGGAGAGCTCTTATTGATGAAAGGTAACGAGGCCATCGGCGAGGCGGCCATCAGGGCCGGTTGTCAGGCCTACTTTGCTTATCCGATCACCCCACAAAACGAGTTGGGCGAGTACCTGGCCCGCCGTATGCCGGAGGAGAGCCGGGTTTTCCTCCAGGCCGAAAGCGAGGTGGCCGCCATTAACATGGTTTATGGGGCGGCGGGGGCGGGGGCGCGGGCAATGACCTCCTCTTCCAGTCCGGGAATTAGTTTGAAGCAGGAGGGGATATCCTACATCGCCGCGGCTGAACTACCCTGTGTCATTGTCAACATGGTGCGAGGCGGCCCTGGTTTGGGGAGCATCCAACCTGCTCAGTCGGATTATTTTCAGGCCACTAAGGGAGGGGGTCACGGGGATTACCGGCTCATTGTCTTTGGTCCCTCCACCATTCAGGAACTTGTCGATCTCACCGGTCTGGCCTTTGAACTGGCTGATAAATACCGCAACCCAGTCATGATCCTGGGGGATGGGGCCTTGGGTCAGATGATGGAGCCTGTGGAGTTTCCGGCAATGGATGAGGTGACTCTTCCTCTCAAGCCCTGGGCCACCACTGGAATGAAGGGACGTCCCCAGAATGTGATCAATTCACTGCACCTGGATCCGGAGGACCTGGACCGCCATAACGCGCATCTGCAGGAAAAGTACCGGGCCATCGCCCGCCAGGAAGTGAGGTACGAACTGGAGAACCAGGACGCTGACTATTTCCTGGTGGCCTATGGGACGACCGCCCGTGTCGCTAGAAATGCCATGCACAAGGCCCAGGGGGAAGGTCACCGAGTTGGTCTGATCCGTCCCGTTACCCTCTGGCCTTTCCCCGATGCCGCCTTCGCCAAAGTGCTGGACCGGGCCAGGGCCTTCCTGACGGTGGAGATGAGCGCCGGGCAGATGGTTGAGGATGTCCGCCTGGCGGTGAACGGACGAGCCCCGGTTCATTTCTATGGCCGAACGGGTGGCGTCATTCCCAGCCAGCAGGAGATTTATGAGGCTCTGATAAAGATAATTCAGGGAGGGGAAAAGGCATGAAACAATTGTTCGGCCCGCCCAGGGCCTTGCAGGAGCGCCCCACCCATTATTGTCCGGGTTGTACCCATGGGATCATCCACCGGCTGATCGCCGAGGTCATCGATGAGCTGGGCGTCCAGGAGAAGACCATCGGGATCGCCCCCGTTGGTTGTTCAGTCTTCGCCTACGACTATTTTAATGTAGACATGCAGCAGGCGGCCCATGGGCGCGCCCCGGCGGTGGCTACCGGGATAAAGCGGGTTTTACCGGATCGGGTGGTTTTCGCCTACCAGGGGGACGGTGACCTGGCCTCCATAGGTGCAGCCGAGATCATTCACGCGGCCAGCCGGGGTGAGAAGATCACCGTCATCTTTGTTAACAACACCCTCTACGGGATGACGGGCGGGCAAATGGCACCGACCACCCTGCTGACGCAAAAAACCACCACCAGTCCGCTGGGACGTAAGGAAGGCCAGCACGGCTTCCCTTTGAAGATCACCGAGATGCTGGCCCTGGCCGCTGGGGCCGCCTACGTGGCCCGGGTTTCCGTACACAACCCCACGCATATCGCCAGGACCAGGAAGTCCATTTTGGAAGCCTTCAAAACGCAGATTGCTGGACGCGGTTTCAGTATCGTCGAGGTCCTTTCCACCTGCCCCACTAACTGGGGGCTATCGCCCCTGGAATCCCTGAAGTGGCTGGAGGAGAACATGATTCCATTTTACCCGCTGGGAGTTTTGAAGGCGCCGGGGGGGGAGGGGATGAAATGATGGAGGAGATCTTGATTGCCGGTTTTGGGGGGCAGGGGGTCATGGTCATGGGGACCCTTCTCGCCTATGCCGGCATGCTGGAAGGGAGAAAGGTTTCCTGGCTGCCCTCCTATGGCCCGGAGATGAGAGGCGGCACGGCCAACTGTTCGGTGGTCATCTCCGACACCGAGGTTGGCTCCCCCGTCGTTACGGAGCCGACTTCTTTGATCGTGATGAACCGGCCCTCTTTGGACAGATTTGAAGGCTGGCTGAAGCCCGGCGGGCTTCTCCTGTACAACTCTTCTCTGATTGATGTCAAACCGCGGCGTGCTGACCAATGAAGTGTCGCCATTCCGACCAATGAAGTGGCCAATGAACTGGGCAATACCAGAGTAGCCAATATGGTCGCCCTGGGGGCCTTCCTGGGTGCCACGCGGGTCGTCGGTCTGGAGGCGGTGGTGGCCTCCTTAAAGAAGGTCTTCCCGCCCCGGCGTCATGACCTCATTCCCTTGAATCGGGCCGCCCTGGAAAGGGGTCAAAAGTACGGCGGTTAGCGGTAGGAGGTTGGAAGTCGGGAGGCAAAGATAATGAGAAGGGGCCAGAGAGCCCCCTCACTGTGGGGGGTTGGATAGACTAAAGGCAGACACTCCCAGAGAAATTAGCAGCAACCGCCCAAATCAGTAACCAAAAGGAAAGTTATTGCCAATTTACCCGAAATGTGGTATTCTTGAAAGCGACAACTTTGTTTATCCTACCCCCATAGGGGCCAAAGAAGGAGAGGATGTCCCTTGGCGGACCAGGCTGGGCGGGAAGTAGTCACGGTTGACGAGATCGAAAGCCTTTTGTCCAGAATACCCGGTGTTGTCACGGCCAGGATTGTGGTCAACGACTGGGGGGCCATCGAAGAGGTACACATCCTATCGACCCTGGACCGCGCCCCGAAGCAAATGGTCCGTGACGTGGAGAGTGCCTTGGCGGCCCGTTGGGGGATTACCATTGACCACAAGAAGATCAGTGTCGCCCAGCTCAAGGAGATGGAGAGCACCTTTGCTTCTTTCCGGCTGAAGATGGTCTCGGTTCAAATTCATACCGACACGCTGCGGGGCCGCATGACGGTGCAGGTAACCTTGGGACGTTCTGACGATGACGAATTGCTCTTCCAGGGGGTGGCGGAAGGGAGCAACGCCGGCCTGCACTCGCTCCGCACGGCGGGGCAGGCCACCGTCAATGCCCTCAACGAGATCGTTGATCCGTCTAATGTCCTTATTTTTGAGGACGCCACCAGCGTACACCTCTCCGGTCGGGAGATCGTGACCGTTACCCTGGTGGTTATAACCCCCCGGGGTCACGAAGAAGTCTTGGTGGGAGCGGTAGTCTCCCGGGGCAACGTGGCGGAAGCGGTGGTTCGGGCCACTCTGGACGCCGCCAACCGCCGGATTGTGAAATTGGCTGCCAGAAAGCCTAAGGGGAGGGAAGAGGAAGATGAGCCAGCCGTCGTCGGGGAGAACAGTGAGGATACAACAGAAGAGTAAAGTGGCTACCATCGGGTGGGATAGGATTGTTCCTCCCGTAGAGAACCGGACCGATTTTCAACCATCCGGGCTGGATCAATCCTCTCTTCGCCGATCCAGCGAGACCTCCGTTTCTTCCCCGTCTGCCTCCAGGCGATCTTTTCGGGCGGAACCGCCTTTCTTACCCGATGACCAGAGAAGGGAGGCCAGGGAAGGCTCCCCCTCCGTTTGGGATGGACCGGTAACGAGTGGTCCAGGGCCCGGCGGCGGTCCGGCCAGGCGACCATACGATGGTACCAGACCGGCTTCGGGGAGATACGGCGGGCAGGGGGGCGGTCGCGAACGTCCCACAACGCCACCCAGCCCGGCGGAGGCTGCTGGGGCCCCGGAGCGACCCGATCAGCAGCGGCGACCTTTCCGTTCCCTGGAACTTCAGGAGGAGTATTTTGCCCGCCTGATTCAGAATCGCACTCGTCTTCGCCTGGTTTGTTTTGAGGGGCTGGTGGTGGAGGGCTACTTGAAACGAACTGATACCTACGGGTTGTTGGTGGAAACGGAGGAGGGGGAGGAACTCATTTTTAAACATGGCGTCATTGGGATACTTCCCCTGAGGAACTCCACGGCCAGGGATCTTCGGGTTGAGACGGCAGCGGCCTCGCCGGAACAGCGGGAGGACGGGAAGGAAGAGACGGACTAGCGACACAGCAGAGGGGGGTTTTCCAGCGGTCTCCTCGTTTTGGCACCTTGGGTTCCACCCTATTTTGGGTAGAAGTTGCCTGCGCCAGGGCAGGCTTTATTTTTTGGTGGGGATTGTCTGAGGCAGAACCAACCGGGAAAGCGGTGAATTTGGCATGAAACAGTGCCGGGCCGATTTGCACCTTCACATTGGGCGAGCTGGCGATGGCAGGCCCATCAAGATTCCTTCCTCTCCTGCCTTGACGGTGGAAGGGATTCTAGCGGAGGCTAAGAGAAAGGGCCTGGATTTGGTGGGTATCGTCGATGCCCATTTTCCAGCCGTCCGGCAGGACGTGGAGAGCCTCATCAGGTCCGATAGACTGGAACCGCTGACGGGAGGCGGCTACAAGGCCTCCAACGGCGTTGTAATACTGACGGGAGTGGAGATGGAGACCTGGAAGGGTCGTTTTCATCAGGTGGCCTTTTTCCCCACCCTTGAACAACTCGGAGATTTTGCCCGAAGGCTTTTGACCCTGGGCTCCGGCCGCTGGTCCAGCCCGCAGCGCGTGGCGGCGGAGCCCTCAAAAATCCTGAGCGAGACCCTGTCCCGCCAGGGATTCTTCTTTTTCGCCCATGTCTTTACCCCCTACCGGGGCCTTTACTCGGCGGGTTTGCTGCGAAACTTCTTAACCGAAGGGGAAAGAGAGCAACTGGCCGCGGTGGAACTGGGCTTGAGCGCCGATTCCCCTATGGCCGACCACCTGGCCGAATTGGCCCCTTACACTTTTCTCAGCAATTCTGATGCCCACTCCCTGGGCAAATTGGCAAGGGAGTTCAACGTCTTGCGTTTGGCGGAAGCGAGTTTTCAGGAGGTCGAAATGGCCCTCTTGCGCCGGCAGGGGCGAAGGGTAGACGCCAATTTTGGCCTCGACCCTCGCCTTGGGAAATACCACCGGACCTACTGCCCAAATTGCGATCACCTGGCCCTCTCTGCCCCACCCGTTTTGACCTGTCCGGAATGTGGTAATCAGGTCGTGGTCTTGGGGGTGATGGATCGCCTGATTCATCTGGCGGGCAGGCGGGAATCCCAGCCCCCTCCCCATCGCCCGCCTTATCACTATCAGATCCCTTTGGAATATCTGCCAGGAATAGGGCTCCGGGCTAAAGATGCGTTACTCCAGAACTTCGGCAGTGAGATCAACGCCCTCCACCAGGCGACTGCCTCGGAACTGGAGAGGGTACTGGGACCCAAGAAGACGGGACTGATCCTGTCGGCCAGAAGGGGCGAGCTTCCCTTGCTGCCGGGAGGCGGGGGGAGGTATGGGAGGGTCAAGCTGGACGGGAAGCTACTGTGAAAAAGACCCGTTAACGCAACAATGCTGGCAAGTTATCTGGTCGGGATGACTGGCGACCGTCTGCACGGCGGCAGCTGGTTGATGCCGGTTTCGCTGCTGATCAGCCGGGCCGACCGCATTAAGGCTAAGCTTCCGCCCTCCGGCCGGCACCGCGCGGGTTCTCCCTCCCTGGAACCGAGCGCCAGTTAAAGCCTTCTTTACGGAAGTATAAGTCGACCTCCGGTAGCATAGACATTCTAGGAGACCGCTGAAAAACAGCCATCTACGGCGTCAGGCGGGCGGGAGCCCGCCTCCGCTAGGGGGGCATGCCCCCCTTCAGCGGCGTCTGCGGTGCCTGAGCACCCCCTAATGCCTGGGGGAGTCCCTCCCCCAGACCCCCCGACGGCGCTGACGCGCCGTCCGGTGGCTCCTTGCTCAACCTACCATCTAGTACGCCGCGCTTCGGAGCCTTGACTCCTTCGTATCTGGGTCTATTGAGCTCTCGCCCTGGCCCTTTCCAGGCCCGGGTTTTCCAGTGAAACCGCAGTTTCCAAGCACTCTCCTAGGGAGGAAAGGGGTGGAGACGGCCTTGGTCTGGCAGAATCTGAAGAAGCTGGTGGAAAGCTACCTGCACCGCCGGGCGAGGGCATATCTCCTAGTTTTTCTCTTATTCTCTCTGGGGGCCTGTGGCGGGGTTCTGTCCTTGGGTTACCTGCCCAGCGATGACCTGACCGCGTTGAGCGGACAACTAGATACCTTTGTCACGAGCTTGCGTACGGCCGGCGGTCAGGTAAACCAACAGGTTCTCCTTGAGCTCTCTTTGCTCAGCCATGTCCGGACAGTGTTTCTTTTCTGGCTTCTGGGGGCCACCATCGTGGGTTTACCCCTGGTATTGGGGCTGGTATTGGCCGAGGGGTTTTCCAGCGGTTTTGCCGCAGGAATTATGGTCAGCCACTTTGGCCTAAATGGGGTCTTTCTGGCCGGTTTGACCCTCCTACCCAAGAGTCTTCTGGCTGTTCCGGCCTTGCTCTTGGCTGCCGTCAGCAGTCTTTCCTTTTCCCTTTTGCTTCTGCGGACGGGACTGGGGTGGCGGCCCGCTAATCTCTTACAGGAATTTCTGGCCTATTCCCTGCTGCAATTTCTGGCCGGAATGGTTTTCCTCTTGGCCAGCCTGGTGGAGTCCTTAGTCGTTCCGGTTTTTCTGAGGAATGTCTGGCCCTATCTGACCTTGGGCGGCCGGTTCTAGTTCCGACGCTGTTGACATAGAATTGAAAAGGGGCGGACTTAACACCTTGTGACAGGGGAGGAGCCGGATTGATCGTCGTTTCACTGGTAGGGTGGCGCAAGGCGGTGGCCCTCTTCTTTCGCATCCTGGTTCTTCTGATTTTCCTGGGGTTACTCTTGCCGCGACTGTTGGGACTCTTGGGAGAACCGGTCTTCCCTCGTTTGCCCCGAGAGAGGTACTACCCGCTAACCTTAAGTCAGGGCATCTTCCAGAGACTGGACGCTATCATCCTGGAATGGCGCGCTTCTTGGGAGCAAAACCGCAAAAAATAGAGGATTTTGGCTGGTTATGTTGAATAGAATAGGGGAAAATGGCAAAAGTAATCTTATGAAATCGATCATACCCGTTTTGCTTCAAATAGTGTTGAAGGGGGGACGGTCCCATGCAGGATCTCGTCGGTGAATTTCTCAACTACCTGAGTTTGGAGCGAGGCCTCTCCCCAAACACGCTGGAGTCCTATGGGCGTGACCTTCGGCAGTACCGCGAGTATTTGGAACGAATGGACAAACCCAGCTCCCTTTCCGCGGTTTCTCGAAGCACCATCGCTTCCTATCTGCTCTTCCTGCAAAGACAAGGTAAGGCCACTGCCACGGTGGCGCGCCGTCTGGCGGCCTTAAAGGCCTTCTACCAATACCTGGTTCGGCAGAAGTATCTGGAGAAGGATCCTACCGCGAATATGGAGTCGCCCCGGTTGGAAAAACGCCTTCCTAAGGTCCTGACCATCAAAGAAGTGGAAGCGCTCTTGAAACAACCGGATGGAACTTCGGCCGTGGGACTAAGGGATAAGGCCATGTTGGAGCTCCTTTATGCCACTGGGATCAGAGTATCGGAACTCATCGCCCTGAATCTTGAGGATGTGAATCTGGGAAATGGGTACATACGTTGCTTCGGAAAAGGCTCCAAGGAGAGGATCATTCCCGTTGGTTCTTTGGCCATAAAGAGCCTGCAGGAATACCTCGTATCAGGACGCAGCCGGCTGATGACCAGTAACGAGGAAACGTCACTTTTTGTTAATCACCATGGCCGCCGGTTGACCAGACAGGGCTTTTGGAAGATAGTGAAAAAGTACTCTGAGGAAGCGGAGATCAATAAGGACATTACCCCCCATACCCTGAGACACTCCTTTGCTACCCATCTACTGGAAAACGGGGCCGACCTCCGCTCGGTTCAGGAAATGCTGGGGCATGCCGACATCTCCACCACTCAGATCTATACTCACATCACCAAGGGAAGGCTGAAGGAGGTCTACGCCAAGACTCATCCGCGGGCGTAGGGCCGGAGGTTGGTTGAAAGCAGGAAGTCAGAGCCAGAAGTCGGCTTCCAGTTTCCACCTTCGACCTCCAACCTCTGACGTGGGGAACGGTCAGGGCGATACCGCCGCATGAGCAATATCTGTAATCAGTTCTGATGGTGAAGTTGCGTCGCTCAAGTGTTGACGCTTCATTTCCTGCCGGCGGCTTCCGCCGGATTTATCTTTTGAGTAGGTGATACGTTTGGCGGTCTGACCTGGCCAGCGCGAGGATAAAGAAGCTAAGAGGAGAATGATTCACTTGCCGAAGATGCTGCTCATTGTCCTGGATAGTGTTGGCATTGGGGCGTTGCCCGATGCCGACCAGTATGGAGATGCCGGGAGTAACACCCTGGGTAACATTGCCCGGACTATCGCCGGTTTTGACTTGCCGAACATGCGCTGGCTGGGTTTGGGAAACATTGAGGGTTTGGACGCTTTCCCTGGTCTTGGGAGCCCCGGTGGCGCTTACGGCCGGATGAAGCTAGCCTCTCCCGGGAAGGATACCATGACTGGCCACTGGGAGATGATGGGCATCAAGCTGGATCGGCCTTTTCGGACTTTCCCGCAAGCCTTCCCGGCAGAGTTGATGCAGGCCTTCGAGAAGGCCACCGGCAAAAAGGCCCTTGGTAACGAGGTGGCCTCCGGGACCGAGATCATCGCCCGCCTGGGGGAAAAGCATATGCAAACTGGCTGGCCCATAGTTTACACCTCCGCCGACAGCGTCTTTCAAATAGCCGCCCATGAGGAGATTATTCCAGTGGACGAGCTTTACCAGATCTGTAAGCAGGCTCGGCAACTCCTGGTAGGAGACTACCTGGTGGGACGGGTCATTGCCCGTCCCTTCATCGGTCGACCCGGGGGGTTTACCAGAACCGACCGGCGACGGGATTTCACCCTGAAGCCCTTCCAAAGAACAGTCCTGGATATACTTCTAGATAACCGCGTCCCGGTCTGGGCGGTGGGGAAGATCCATGACATCTTCTCCGGTCAAGGGATCACCGAGAGCATCCATACGCATGATAACGCTGATGGTATCAGGGTTCTGAAAGAGATGGGCTCCTCCGAGAAACAGGGCTTGATCTTTGCCAACCTAGTAGACTTTGATATGGTCTACGGTCATCGCAATGACGTGGAGGGCTACGCCCAAGCCTTGGGAGAGTTCGACCGGGCCTTGCCGGAGATCTGGGATGGCCTGGTAGACGGCGACCTTCTGATAGTGACGGCCGATCACGGGTGTGATCCCACTACCCCCAGTACCGACCATTCGCGGGAGTATGTCCCGCTTCTGGCGGCCGGTCCCGGGATCAGGGCGGGAGCCAATCTCGGGACCAGAGAGACCCTGGCTGACCTGGGGGCGACTGTGGCCGAGTATTTCCGGGCAGCCTATGATGGTCCGGGGGAGAGTTTTCTGGGGGAAATCCTGGGGTGAGTTTTCAGCATTCTTCTAGCGCACCTTTTCAGCCTTCTCCAGCAAATCATTGAGAATAGCCACCGTCTTGGCCCCCACCTGAATCTCGCGGATGAAGCCATTGGCGTCGATGGCAAAAGCCATTGGCGTATAACGCAGGGCGTAGGACTGGGTTACCTTGGAGTCGCCATCCAGCAGAACAGGAAAGCTGTAGCCGCCTTGTTGCAGGAAGCGGCCAATCACCAGGGGGCTTTCCCCAATATTTATGGCGAGAAGATGAACCCGGTTCTGGTTCTTTACGTAAAACTCTTGCAGGGCCGCCATCTCTTGCCGACAAGCCGGACAAGGGGTATCCCAAAAATTGAGAATGACGGGTTTCCCCCTTAGGGCGGAAAGGGTTACGCTCTCCTGGTTGAGGTTCTTCAGGGTGAAGTCAGGAGCGAGGTGATTCTTGGCCGGTTTGAATTCTGAGATGTCAACTGCTTGTGTAAAAGAGCGCTGCTGTGTGGCCAGAAGAAAAAAGAGTAACCCGGCGATCAGGACGACGCCGATGAGGATCAAGGCAGGTCTGTGCCACATGTAGATTCCCCCCCTCATTCCTAGGAGACCGCTGAAGAAGACCCATCTGCGGTGTGGTGCAATCTGCAAGAAAGAACCTTTTTATTAAAGGGGCATTACTATTGCAGATTGTCGCTCCGGCGGCTCCTCGCTCAACGTACCACTTAGTACGCCTCGCTTCGGAGTCTTGTCGCTCCTAGCATCTGGGCTGATTGAGGTTTCACCCTAGCGTTTCCTCGGGCGGGTTAACCACTCAAAACGCAGTTCGTCAGCACTCTTCTAGGAGACCGCTGAAAAGCCCCGTCTGCGGTGTCGCTCCCAAAACCATTCCTGCTGAAAACCATCCCCATTCTAGCAAACTGAGCCGCAGGGCGTCAAGGAAATCGAAGCCGTCAAGGCGCCTGATGCCCTCCTCGAATAAGCCTCTTTTTCCGTGGGACTCTATAACTGAAACAACCAGGCACGGCTAAGCCTAGGGAGGAGGCAGAAGATGTCGCTTTTGAGAAGGATAGGGGTATTCCTTTTGACCTGCATCTTTTTAGGAGGAGTCATGAGTGGGCCGGCAGTGGCGGTACCTGCTCCATTAGAGGTAAGGTCAGCCTCGGCCATTCTGATCGACGCTCGCACGGGACAGATCCTGTACGAAAAGAACGCTCATGAGAAAAGGCCCATAGCCAGCGTTACCAAACTGATGACCTTGCTGCTGGCGTTTGAGGCCATTGAGGCGGGGAACCTGGCCCTCGAAGACAGGATAACCGCTTCAGAAAGGGCTTACCGATTGGGAGGAACGACCATCTTCCTGGAGATTGGGGAGGAAATGACGGCAAAAGACATCCTGACGGGGATTGCGGTAGGTTCTGGTAACGATGCCAGCGTAGCCATCGCCGAGCATCTGGCGGGAACGGTGGAGAAATTTGTCGAGATGATGAATGCCCGGGCCCAAACCTTGGGGATGAAGGAGACTCACTTTGCCAATCCCCATGGCCTGGATGATCCTGATAACTATTCCTCGGCCTATGATCTGGCTCTGCTCTCGCAGCAGGCTACCCGCCACCCCGGCCTGTTAGAACTAACCTCCATCTATCTGACCTACCTGCGCGGGGGGAAGACCATGCTGGCCAACTTCAACAAACTGGTCCGCTTTTATAACGGAGCCGATGGATTGAAGACGGGCCATACAGACAAGGCCGGTTATTGCATCGCTGTTACCGCCCAAAGGGAGGACTCTCGCTTTATTGCCATTCTTCTGGGCGCACCGGACGCCAAAACCCGGCAAAATGAGGTTACGACGCTCTTGAATTACGCCTTTGCCAACTACGAATCTGTCCCCATCATCAAAGAGGGAAAGATCATTACGCCAATGAAGGTCCTACGGGGGGAAAAGGAGACAGTAGACATAGTAGCCAAAGAGGATCTCGCGGTAACCCTACCCAAGGGGGAAAAGCTACAACTGCAACAGAGCATCCACCTTCCGGAGAAGGTCAACGCCCCTTTGACTAAAGGGGCCAAGATCGGGGAACTGGTTTTGACTAAGGCCGGTAAAGAGATCGCTCGCGTCGATCTGGTGGCTGGGGAAGAGGTCAAGGCCACCGGCATCTTGGTCACCATCTGGAAGGTCTTTCTAGATTTCTGGCGCCGGTAGCTATCTTACGTTGGGGCCGGAATCGCACTACACTGCCAGCCGTTTTTGAGGGCCGCCCCAGGCTCTCTTTTCCTTTTTAGCAGGAAAAAAATCCCCCGGCGCAGAAGATTACCAGTACCATGGGGATTCAGGGAGGGGAGAGAATTGCCGTTAGTTTATGAAAGATTTGGGGATATCCTCGTTCTGAGGCCGCAAGGAGATCTTGACCTGGGGGCGGTGGAGGAATTTCGGAGGGTGGCCGAGAGGGCCTTAGATGAGAATAAATGCCGCAAGCTCCTGATCAACCTCAAAGGAGTGACTTTCATCGACAGCTCCGGCCTGGGGGTTATTCTGGGACGCTACAAGCGGATAAGCCTGCTGGGCGGTCAGATGGCCTTTACCCAAGTCCCCCTTAAGGTAAAGCCCATTTTGGAGTTATCAGGCCTCCTTAAAATCATCCCCTTCTATGATACAGAAAAGAAGGCCCTGGAGAGGATGTGAAAGCCTTGCAAAGGAATCACCTGAAGATGAAATTTCTCTCCGCCGCTGAGAACGTGGGGGTGGCCCGCTTAACGGTGGCGGCCATGGCCGGCCAAATCGATTTCAACTTAAGTGAGATCGAGGAAATCAAGGTGGCCGTCTCGGAAGCTGTCTCCAATGCCGTGCTGCACGGTTATGCCGGGGAGCAGGGCTACATTGAGGTGGAAGTCATAGCTGAGGACGGGGTACTTCGGGTCATTGTCACCGACCACGGGCGTGGAATCGATGATCTGGCCAGGGCCAGACAGCCGTCTTTTTCTACCGATCCCGAAAGGATGGGCTTGGGCTTTTCCTTCATGGAGTCCTTTATGGATCAGTTGGAAGTCTCCTCAGTGCCAGGACAGGGGACCCGGGTGGAAATGGTAAAAAGACCTGGTGGTGGGGTTGGTGGCCATGGACAGCACGACTAGGGCCGGTCTAGACGAGGCGGAATTCCTGGTCCTCTTGTCTCAGGCCAGATCCGGGCGGAAGGAGGCTCGGGATCGCCTGATAGAGGCCAATCTCCGGCTGGTCTGGAGCATAGTCAACCGGTTTCAAGGTCGCGGGGAGAGAGAGGACCTCTTTCAGATCGGGTGCCTTGGTCTGCTCAAGGCCGTGGATCGCTTTGATCCGGGCTATGGGGTCAAGTTCTCCACCTATGCCGTTCCCCTGATCATTGGCGAGATTAAGCGTCACCTCCGAGATTCCGGTTCCTTACATGTCAGCCGGGGTTTGAAAGACTGGGGCCAAGCGGTGAAAAGAACCCAGGCGCAATTGGCAGAGGAACTGGGGCGGGAACCCAGCCTGGGCGAGATAGCCGCTGCCTTGGAGGTGGACCGAGCCCTGGTGGTGGAGGCACTGGAGGCCATGCAAACCCCTCTTTCTTTGCAGGAGGAGCTCTATGAGGGGGACCGACACCCCGTGGCCCTGGAAGATACCCTCTCCAGGGCCGACGAGGGTTGGGAGGAGAGACTGCATCTGACGGAGGGGCTCAAGCTGCTCTTGCCACGGGAGCGGGAGCTGCTGATCCTGCGGTTCTTTCAGCAGAAAACCCAATTGGAAGTGGCGCAATGGTTCGGCCTTTCCCAAGCTCAGGTCTCCCGGTTGGAACGCCAGGCTCTCCACAAGCTCCGGAGCTACTTATCGTAGGAGGCCCTGGGAAGCCCCCAGGCAGTTTTTCAACGGTCTACCAGGAGACCACTGAAAAACACCCATCTGCGGTGTGGCGCAATCTGCAAGAAAGAACCTTTCTTAATTAAGGGGGCGTTACTGTTGCAGATTGTTGCTCCGGCGGCTCCTCGCTCAACGTACCACCTAGTACGCCTCGCCTCGGAGCCTTGTCGCTCCCAGCATCTGGGCTGATTTGAGGTCTTGGCCTTACGATTGGGCTAAAGCCGCCAAGAGTATGATCGCCATCAAGCGCAGTACAGACTATGGCGGCTTTCCCGGGCGGGTTAACCACGCAAAACGAAGTTCGTCAGCACCATCCTAGGAGCTGGCCTTAAGATACGAGTCAAGCCACTCGACGTTGGTTTTCAGCCGGTAGACCCGGTGCCAGGGCTTGCCGTTGCGGCTCATACCGTGAAACTCCCCGGGATAGCGGACGAACTTCACCGTCCGCTTGAGGAATTTGAGAACGGTAAAAAGCTGTTCCCCTTGTTCGAGGGGAACGCGGAGATCCCCTTCCTGGTGCTCGATAAGGATAGGGGTCTTAATATTGCCAGCGTAAGCCAGGGGTGATTGTTTCCAGTAGGGGGAGGGGTCTTCCCACCACGGAATATTCCCATACTGCTTTATACGGTTAAAACCCATGTCGCTCGTGCCCATGGCGCTGTGGCGGTTAACGACAGAGCGCATGGTAACGGCGGCCCGGAAGCGGTCGGTGTGTCCGACGATCCAGTTAGTCAGGAAGCCCCCGTAGGAACCACCGGCCACCCCCAGACGTGTTTCCTCTATGAAGCTGAAACGACGGACGGCCTCCTCTATTCCGGCCATGACATCGCGGTAATCCTTATCCCCCCATTCTCCGCGGATGCAACGGCAGAAGTCCCGCCCGTAGCCCAAGCTGCCACGGGGGTTGGTGAAAACAATTGCGTAGCCATTGGCCGCCAGCCATTGGAATTCAAAAAACATACCTATTCCATACATCCCCATGGGGCCGCCGTGAATCTCCAGAATGGTTGGGTACTTCCGGCCAGGTTCATAGCCCACCGGACGCATGACCCAGCCATCCACCTGGGGTTCCCCGGGGCCGGCCTGGAACACGAACTTCTCTGGCTGGCTGAGTTCCACCTCCCGGAGAAGCTGGGCATTGACGTCGGTAAGACGTTGCGCTGACCACAGGGTGGTAGGGGCTTGCCGCGATGGGTGGGCCAGGTAGATATCACCCGGTTCGGTAAAGCCACTTATGGCCAGGGCTACTTGGGAACGGTCTCGGCTGAAACTGAAGGAGTAGACCATCTGCTCCCCAGCCGTAATCGCCATCGCCTTTCCGGTGGCCACAATAATCTGGTGGAGGTTAACGCGCCCGGCCTCGGAGGCATAGTAGTACAGGCTTTGACCGTCGGGAGCCCAGGTCAGGTTGGCTCCGGGCGGACCGGCCAGGTCGGAGATGGCCTCGTTGGCCCAGGCCAGATCAAGATGATAGGTAAGACAACGCGGCTGGCCGCCGGTAGCCGGAATCAGGTAGATCTCGGGGTTGTCGTAGCCCGATTCCCCGGGGTCGGTGCCGATAAAAGCGATGGTGCTGCCATCGGGAGACCAGGCCGGGGCGGTGGCACCCAGGGTGGAGGCGGTGATGGTTTCGATTTCTCCGCCTTCCAAGGAGACCCGGTGCAGATCGGTGGTGGAGGGGTGCCAGTCGGCATCGGGCCGCCGATTGGCCGAAAAGACCAGGAAGCGGTTGTCGGGGGACCAAGCCGGCTCTTTATGATCAAAGTTTCCGTAGGTTAGCTGCCGGGGTTCTCCCGTCGTCGTTCCCTGGGGAGAGACGGGTATGATGCAGATATGGGAACGTCTTTCGTCGAAGTAACCGACTCCATCCAGTTTATACCAGAGCCGGGTGATGACCTTGACGTCCTTGTTGTATTTTTTGTAAAGATCATTTTCCTCCATGTCTTTGCCTTCTGGAATTATTCCCTCCGGCGGGAGCTTGGCCACAAAAGCCAAGTACTTTCCATCCGGCGACCAGACGGGGTTAGAGCAGTCCCCCTTTATTTTCGTTAACTGCAGCGCCTCGCCGCCCTGCCCGGAGATGACCCAGATCTGATTGGAGCCGCTGCGATTGGAGACAAAGGCCAGGCGGGTGCCGTCAGGTGACCAACGGGGGGTCGAATCCTTCTCGCCACCTGTGAACTGTCGCGGGGGTTGACCCGGGGTCACCAAGTAGAGGCGGGAACGGTACTCGTTTTTCTCTTTGTCGATGGTCTGGAGGGTGTAGGCAACCTGGCTCCCATCGGGACTGATGTTGACATCTCCGGGCAACGCCAGGACCAGGAGATCCTCGGCGGCCAGGGATCGTTTTTCCGGCATGGACGTCCTCCTTTCAGAGTGGGAACTGGGGGGAACCGCAGGTAATTTCGGGCCCAGAAGTATATTTCGACGTCCGGGAAAGAACTCCTTCAGCCGTCTCCAAAAAAACGGTGGCCTCCCTATTGGGAAGAGGCCACGTGTGGCTGGGATCCGCCCAGGAGAGTGTTGTGAAACTGCTCTCCCTCAGAACCAGATGACCTTGATCTTCTTCATTCGCCGGGAAAAACGAACCAGGGAGGCGATGACCGCCCCCACCAGGGCCAGACCCAAAAAGCCCAGCGCCAGCCATCCGGCATAGCTCACCCGCGCAAGATAGGGAAGGGCCGTCGGGAACGCGCTGGGGGCTGCCCAGGAGGGGGCGAAGACCGTCAGAGCCAGCCCACCTGGGAAGCCCGGCAGGTAAGCCATTATCAGAAAGGTGTAAGCGGCCGCCAGAAAGGCGTGGAGCAGGCGGGCCACCACATAGGGCCCCATGCGGATGTCGGTCCCGTTGATGACGCTGGCTACCTGACCGTGCACGGAAAGTCCACTCCAGGCGATGATGGCGCCGGAGATCATCACCCTTTCGGTCAGAGAAGCCTGGGCCTGGCTGGCGGCCAGGGTGCCGATGTCAATCTCCAGGAGGCCGCTGATGACAGCCCGGGTAAGGTTGGGATCCACGCCGAAGAGAGCCAGGAGCCTATCGAAAAGAGGGGAGAGGAGCCCCAGAATCCCCCACATCGTCAGAACTCGCACTAGCACGGAAAAGAGCATGATGAAACCGAGGATCAAAAACATGGTCTTGATGGAGTCCTGAATCGCATCCCCCATCAGCTTGCCAAAAGGCCGCCCATCCTGCACCTTAGCCCGATGGAGGGCCTTCAAGGCCCGGATGAGGATATTTCCCTTCCGTTCTATTTCCTCCCTGGTTGTCTTTTCCCCTCGTACACCATAGAAGCGGAAGATTACCCCTACGGAGAAAGCCGATAGATAATGGGCTAGGGCAATGATCAGTCCCAGTCGGGGCTCTCCGAACATTCCTACGGCCACGGCCCCGAACATGAAGAGGGGATCGGCCGTATTGGTGAAGGCCAGGAGTCGTTCGCCCTCAATGCGCGTACACATAGTGTTGCGTCGAAACTTGGCGGTCAAGACGGCATCCATGGGATATCCAGCGGCCAGGCCCATGGACATGGCGAAGGCTCCTACCCCCGGGACGTTAAAAACGGGGCGCATGAAGGGCTCGAGCAGAACCCCGATGAAATGAACGACACCCAGACCCAGCATCAGTTCCGAAAGGATGAAAAAGGGCAAGAGAGCGGGGAAAACTATTTCCCAGAAGATCTTCATACCACCCAAGGCCGCGTCGAAACCCTCCTTGGGGTAGATGACCAGGGCCAGAGTGGCCATCACCACCAGACCGGCCAAGAAAAAGACCGGGAGCTTGACCCAGAGGTTCCGCCATTCCATTTGATCCACCTCACTAAGGACCGCTGAAAAAACCCCTCTGTGTGGCGCAATCCGCCAGGAGAAGCTCTTTCTAAAATGGGACGTGGCTAGGGCCGATTGTGTCGCAACCGCCAGGATATGCTCTCCGAAAATGCTGCGTAACTATGGGACTCAATGCTATGTTATTATCGCCCAACCGGAATTATGAACGAGGGCCTGGATAAGGGCGGGATAAAAGTGACCGGGAGGGAAAAAATAGAGTTGCGGCAAAAAGGGGGTGAAAGGATGCCGGTGGTTAAGGTGTTGGAATTGGTCGGGGAGTCGAAAAAGGATTGGCAAGACGCCGTTGCTAACGCGGTGGCTGAGGCCTCCCGGACTATTAAGAACATCAGCGGGGTTGAGGTATATAACTGGACAGCCAATGTGGAGGCTGGTCGGATCGTAGAGTATAAGGCCGACGTCAAGGTGGCCTATGTCTCAGATCAGGCTCAGATCTGACAGCGGTCTCCAGGATACTTCCGTGGATACGGTGTCGGTCTCGTCCTAACAATGTCTTGGGCCGGTTAAAGCTCAAAACGCAGTGCGCCGGCAGTCTCCGCGTAACGCTGCACGACTGATCTTCAGGAGGTCGTCTTTCCGACGACCTCCCAAGCATCATGAGAGGAGTTAGTCACTTGAAAGCCAACCAGAGGCAGGCAGCGGTCTTCAAGAAACTGGTTCAGACCAGGACGCCGCCCCGACCCATTCTCCGCAATACCTTACAAGCGTTCCTGGTGGGAGGGATGTTTTCTCTAGTAGGTGAAGGGGTGATGAAGCTTTATACCGTGGTCTTACAGCTGGGCCCGAAAGACGCAGGCCCGCTGACTTCGGCCTCCATGATCTTCCTGGGAGCCTTTCTAACCGCTCTGGGCGTCTACGACAAGATCGGCCAGTGGGGTGGGATGGGGGCCGCCCTGCCCATCACCGGCTTTGCCAATTCCATTGTCTCCCCGGCCATGGAGTTCAAGCGGGAAGGCCTGGTCTTGGGGGTCTCGGCCAAGATGTTTACCATTGCCGGACCGGTGATTGTCTATGCCAGCCTGACGGCGGTGGCGGTAGCCGTGGTGAAACTTCTTCTCAAGGGGGGATAAAGGTTGGCCCAGAAGCGCCTGGGAAAAGAGACGGTCTTTTTGGCCAATCCACCCGCGATTGTCGCAACGGCCGCCATTGTCGGACCCATGGAAGGGAAGGGGCCTCTGGCCGAGTACTTCGACGTGGTGGAGGAGGATACCTTGCTGGGGGAGAAGACCTGGGAAAAGGCCGAGATTAAGATGCTCCAGGAGGCTACGGATCTGGCTTTAAAAAAGGCGGAATTGAAGACTGGTGACATCGATTTCTTTTTGGCGGGAGACCTCCTCAACCAGATTATCGCCGCTAACTTTGTGGCCAGAAAGATCTCCCGTCCGTATCTTGGACTTTACGGCGCCTGTTCAACCATGGCCGAAGCCCTGGGCCTGGGGGCTATGCTCATTGATGGGGGCTTTGCTCGGCAGGTCCTGATTGGTACCTCCAGCCACCATGACACCGCTGAAAGACAGTTTCGCTATCCGACGGAATTCGGCGTACAGAGACCCCCGACCTCCACCTGGACCGTCACTGGGGCTGGTGCCGTCGTCCTGGCCGAGGGAGGACACGGACCTTTAGTCACCCATGTTACCATAGGAAAGGTGGTGGACATGGATCAGAAGGACCCCAACGACATGGGCTCGGCGATGGCTCCAGCGGCCGCCGAGACCATCTGGCAGCATCTGCAGGACACCGGACGCCGACCTTCTGATTACGACTTGATCGTGACCGGCGACCTGGGTCGCGTTGGAAAGCCGATTACCGACGTCCTGTTAAAAAAGGCGGGCTATGATCTCACTCCGGTCTATAACGACTGCGGGATCATGATTTATGATACCAACCAGGATGCCCATTCCGGAGGAAGCGGAACGGCTTGCTCAGCGGTGGTCTTTGGCGGCTACATCTTGAGGCAAATCCTGTCAGGGCGCTACCGGCGCGTCCTCCTCGTCGGCACGGGGGCCCTCTATAGTCCCACCAGCGCCCAGCAGGGGGAGTCAATTCCCGGGATTGCCCATGCCGTGGCTGTTGAGGCGGCCGATGTGGTGGACTGAAGCCCCTTTTTCTCAGGGAGGAGATATGGATTACGCGATGGCTTTTCTTGTGGGCGGGGTCATCTGTGCCCTGGCCCAGGTGGTGATGGACGTGGGGAAGATCTTACCGGCCTACGTCATGGTCCTTTTTGTTTGCCTGGGAGCGGTGGCCAGTGGCTTTGGCCTTTATGGCTGGCTCATCCAGGTTGGTAATGCCGGGGCCACTATCCCCCTACCGAATTTTGGCCACGCCCTGGTGGCGGGAATCCTGGAAGATGCCGCTCAAAAGGGTTGGCTGGGTCTTCTAAGTGGCGGTCTGAGGGCTACGGCCATGCCCTTAACTATGGCCATTATGGCCGGTTATCTCTTTGCCCTCCTTTTTAGCGCCCATGGCAAGGGGAATGGGTAAGGTGCTATGAAGAAACCTGGCGGGTTTAAGAAGCCCATCAAGGCCTCTCAATTCAAAAAGACCGAAGAAGCGCTGACAGCTACTGCCCAGATCGGGGAGAAGGATCTGGGCGAGATTCTTCTTTCCGCGGAACTGTCTGTAAATTATCAGATGTTGAAGACCGTCTTTGGTGAATCCAGCGATATAGTTTACCGTCATTTCAATATCGCCGGTGACCCGAACCAGAAAGCCCTCCTGGTTTACGTTGACGGCCTCATCGATAAAGCCAGTTTGGAACAGGACATCTTGAAGAGCTTGACCATCCTGGCCCGGGACTCGGGTCCTCAGGTTCCCATAGCCAAAGCCGACCTGGTTGACATCCTGAAGGACTATACCTTGACCATCGGTGAGATCAGGGATGCCCGGACTCTGGGAGAAGTGGTCCAGGCCGCTCTGATGGGTGACGTGCCGGTTTTTGTTGACGGTAATGACTATGCCGTGGTCTGTTCCATCAAGGGCTGGATGCAGCGTTCTCTAACTGAGCCGGCCACGGAGTCTGTGATCCGAGGACCCCGGGAAGGTTTCAATGAGACTATTCGTACCAGCACCGCCCTGCTTCGGCGCCGGATCCGTGACCCACGCCTGAGAACCAAGGCCCTTCGCCTCGGCAAGAGGTCCAAAACCGATGTAGTCCTGGTCTATCTGGACGGGGTGATTAACTCGGAGATCGTTGCTGAAGCCGAGCGCAGGCTTTCGCTTATTAATACCGACTTTGTCCTGGACAGTGGTTACATCGAGCAGTTCATTGAGGATGATCCCTGGTCCCCCTTTCCGCAGGTCCAGGCCACCGAGCGCCCGGACAAGGTGGCGGCCGGGATCATGTATGGGCGTCTGGCTATCCTCACCGATAATTCACCTTTTGCCCTCTTGGTCCCAACCGTCTTCAATGAGTTTCAACAGTCGACGGAGGATTTTTACGAACGCTGGTTAATCGCTTCGGTCCTGCGGGTGGTTCGCTTTGTGGCCTCCCTGACCGCCCTAACCCTCCCGGCCCTTTACGTGGCCCTCCTTTCTTTTCACCCGGAGATGCTTCCTACCCGCCTGGCCATGGCCATTGCCGGTGCCCGGTCCACGGTGCCCTTTCCGGTTTTTGTGGAGGCGGCTTTGATGGAAATGGCTATGGAAATCCTCAGAGAGGCGGCCATCCGCTTGCCGGCCCCCATCGGGCCCACCATTGGGATTGTGGGGGGGCTGATCATCGGCGAAGCCGCCGTTCGGGCCGGAATCGTCAGCCCGTTGATGGTAATCATCGTTGCCCTCACCACCATTGGTTCCTTTGCCATGCCCAGTTATTCTGCGGCCGTGGCCACCCGGGTGCTCCGGTTTCCGGTGATGGTGTCCGGGGCGGTTTTGGGCCTCTATGGTATTGTGCTCTTCTTGATCCTCATCATTATCCACATGGCCTCCCTGGAGTCCTTTGGTGTTCCCTACCTGGCACCGGTTACCCCGATGAAGGGCAGGGAGTGGCGGGATACCTTCTTCCGTTTTCCGCTTTGGTCCATGGAGATCAGACCGTCTCACCTGGCTACGGCAGACGACCGGCGGCAGGCGGAGACTACCAGCGCCTATGAGGACTACCTGGAGGGTGAGGAGCAGAAGGATGGCAAGGACTGATCGCTGGACCATCACCCCCTGGCAATTGATCAGCCTGATCTTTGGAGCCACCGTGGGGGTAGGTATCTTGACGCTTCCCAGGGAAGTGGACCGCATCGCCGGTACCGCCGGGTGGTTATCGACCCTTTTGGGTGGGGCCATTGCCCTGGGGGCAGCCTGGGTGATGACCTTCCTCATAGGACGCTATCCGGGGCGGACCTACGTAGAATTCATCCCAGAGATCCTGGGCCCGGTTCCCGGCTTTCTGCTGGTGCTCCTGATGCTCATCTATCAGATCAGCGTGGTCTCCCTTTTCTCCCGGGCTTTTGGCGAGGT
>JAMCWA010000109.1 GCA_023475165.1 Bacillota bacterium
TCCGGGAGGGCTCGATCGAGTTGCTCATCGCCACGGACGTGGCGGCCCGGGGACTTGACATCGAGAACGTCACCCACGTGATCAATTTCGACATCCCGCAGGATCCGGAGTCCTACGTCCACCGCATCGGTCGTACGGGTCGCGCCGGGAAGACCGGGACGGCCTTGACCTTCATCCAACCGCGGGAGTTTCAGCAACTCCGCCTGATCGAGCGGCTTATCAAGACGCGCATCAGGCGCCGGGACTTGCCGTCCCTCTCGGACATCGCCGACAAGCAGCGTGAGGTTCTTAAGGAGAAGTTACTCAAGGTGGCCGCGGAAGCCAATCTCAACGATTACCGCGCGATGGTGGCCGAGCTCTCCACTGATATCGATCCGGTTGAGCTGGCCGCAGCGGCATTGCGCCTTGTGGCCGAGGATCGGGGGTTTGCGTCCGACGGTGACAGTGTCCCGGCGGGCCGCGGCAGGGATGGGGGACGCGCTTCCGGCGCCGACGTCCCCTATCGGCCGGGCGCTGCCTACGACCGGGACAAAGGCAGGTCCCGGGACGATTCGGGGCCTGAAGATTTCGGCGAGACAGGCGCCGAGCCGGGGATGGTGCGCCTGTTCATCAACATCGGCCGGACTGAAGACGTCACCCCGGCGGACATTGTCAGGAGCATCGCCGGCCAATCGGGTACCCCCGGCAACCTTATCGGCGTGATCGATATCTATGATCGGTTCACCTTTGTCGAGGTGCCCAGGGACGTGGCGGGAAGGGTAATGGACGCCATGCAGCGAAGCACCATCAAGGGGCGGCCGATCAACATCGAGCCGGCCAGGCGGAGATAGCGGGGTCCGCACAAATAGAATCCTAAGCGCTTTTAGCCGTGGCCCTTGAGGACACCGCAAAACCAATGGGCATAAGAACGACGGAGGTGGGAATTCCGAGTCATGAAAAACACCGAAAAGTCCATGGACAAGATCGTCGCCCTTTGTAAGACCCGCGGGTTCATCTATCCAGGCTCCGAGATTTACGGGGGTTTGGCCAACACCTGGGACTATGGGCCTCTGGGGGTCGAGCTCAAAAACAATGTCAAGCGCGCCTGGTGGAAGAAATTCATCCAGGAGTCCCAGTATAATGTTGGGCTCGATTCCGCCATCCTCATGAACCCGCAAACGTGGGTGGCTTCGGGGCATGTCGGAGGTTTCAGCGATCCTTTGATGGATTGCCGCGTCTGCAAGACGCGCTTCCGGGCCGATAAGCTGATTGAAGATGCCGTCCAGGCCCAAGGCCGCGAGGTCAATACCGCTGGCTGGAGCCAGGTGAGGATGAAAGAGTTCATTGAAGAAAACCAGATTAAATGCCCCAATTGCGGCGCCCACGACTTCACCGACATCCGCCAGTTCAACCTGATGTTCAAGACCTATCAGGGCGTCACCGAGGACTCCAAGGCGTTGATCTATCTGCGTCCGGAGACAGCCCAGGGGATCTTTGTCAACTTCAGGCACGTTCTGCGGAGCTCCCGTAGGAAGCTCCCCTTTGGCATCGGCCAGATCGGTAAGTCCTTCCGGAATGAGATCACGCCGGGCAACTTCATCTTTCGCACGCGGGAATTTGAACAGATGGAACTGGAGTTCTTCTGTAAGCCGGGGGAAGACCTTCAGTGGTTCGCCTATTGGAAGGACTTCGCCAAGAACTGGCTTTTTGGCCTCGACCTCCGGGAGGAGAGTATCCGGCTACGGGATCATGCCAGGGAGGAACTATCTCACTACTCCGCCGCCACCACGGACATCGAGTTCCTCTTCCCCTTCGGCTGGGGAGAACTCTGGGGTATTGCCGACCGTACTGATTTTGACCTCAAGCAGCATGCGCAACATTCGGGCGAGGACCTGAGCTATCTTGATCCCATCACCAACGAGAAGTATATTCCGTACTGCGTCGAGCCTGCGCTGGGCGTCGATCGTGTCTTGCTGGCTTTCCTGGTGGACGCCTACGCCGAGGAGGACCTTGGAGAGGGCGATTCCCGGGTGGTTCTCCACCTGCATCATGCCCTGGCACCCATTAAGGTGGCGGTCCTTCCCCTCTCCAAGAAGCTGAACGGGGAGGCGTACAAGCTCTATCAGGAACTGAGCCGTTACTACATGACGGACTACGACGAGGCCGGCAGCATCGGCAAGCGCTATCGTCGCCAGGACGAGGTCGGGACCCCCTACTGTGTGACGGTGGACTTCCAAACACTGGAGGATCAGGCCGTGACGGTGCGGGATCGGGACACCATGCAGCAGGTGCGCCTGAAGATGACGGAACTGAAGGGCTTCCTGGAGGAAAAGCTGACCTATTAGAAATAACGGAGAATCTAAGGTGGGAGCAGGGTGGCGACGGGCGGGCGATTGCCAGCAGAGTGCCTTCACCGAGCCGTGATGCGGTCAGCAGAGGCGACCAAGAGCAAAGCCGGCCACGCCCGAGCGGCGCCCTGGAAGTAGCTGGTTTGTTGGGGCATTCAGGTCCGATCAAGAGCCGTGAGTTTGTCCGGGGGCGTCAAAGCAAGCCCAGGACGGCCAGTTTCTCCGGCGTCGGCAGCCCCGTCTCGCGATCCCAGCCGCGGGCCTCATAATATTCATCCAGCATTGGCTCCAACTCCACCACGCTGCCGGCGGAAGGGCCGCTGTCTTGGGGGAGGGGTTCTTTCAGGAAGCGGGCGGGCAGGATGTCATCGGCTCGGGTGATACCGCGTTGGGCGATAAAGAGCCGCTCCAGGTTGACGATCCGTTCGGTCGCCTGCTGGATTTCCTCAGCGGAGAGGGAAAACCCCGTGGTCGCCTCCAGCAGCTGGGCGGTGTCGGCGAAAGAGAGAATCTCCATGTTGACGATAGTGTTCTTGCAGGCGTTTAGGGCGTCGGCCAGGGCGGAAAGTTCCTCGAAGTGCTTGACCAGCCGGCCTTTGCCTCTGTATTCCAACCGAAAGGCGCTCTCGGCGGCCCCAAAGCGCCTTAGTCCCTCGGCGGCATCGTTGGAGAATTCGAAAGAGGGCTCGGAACGGAGGTGGTCCCCGCCCCGGCTAGCCACGGCCAAACCCAGGGCATAGCCTTTGATACCCCGCGGTTCGGCCATGAAAAACTCCAGACCCTTGATGTGCATGGCGATGGACTCGCTACCCCGGCCCAGGCGCTGGGCGGCGGCCTTGACGCCGTCGGCCAGGAGATCGCCCAAACCCTCTCGGCGGGCAATCTTTTGGATGAGGGTCAGGATGGTGGAGCCGTTCCCCCAGGTCAAATCCAGGCCGTCGGCCTCTTCTCGGCTGATCATGCCCCGCTGGTGGGCCTCCATGGCAAAACCCAGGACTTCCGCAGTGGACATCAGGTCCAATCCCAGACGATTGCAAAGATCCACGGCCTTCAGGCCGGTGGCCAGGTCGGCATTACCCAGTTTGCTGGTGAAGCCGGCCAGGCCTTCAAACTCCGGACCCTCGCTTTTCAGCCCCGCCTGCGGTCCCTTCTTGATCTCAAAGAAGCGGCTACAGGGGATGGTGCAACTGAAACAGCCCTTGGCTTTTTTCTTATGGCGCTGTTCCAGGGCTTCACCGCTGACCTGGTCGACGGCGGCAAAACGCCCGCTTTGATAATGGTACGTGGAGAGGGCTCCAAGGGTGTTGAGGGCGGAGACCAGTTTAGTGGTACCCAACCGGACCCGGGTTTCATACTCGGGATGGTTGATTATGCGCCGGTCATATTCGGCCAGGAGACGCCGGAAGGTGTTGGGGTCGGCCACCCGGACCGGTAAGGTCCCTCGTACCGCGATGGCCTTCACCCGTTTTGCCGCCAGCACCGTTCCCATCCCCGTGCGGGCGGCGGCCCGGACTAGGTTGGCGAAGAGACCGGCAAACTTGACCCCCTTTTCTGCGGCCGGGCCGGCCACCAGGACCTGAACCCGGGGATCTCCCAGTTCCCGGTGGAGGGCAGCGTCCGTCTGCCAGACATCCAGCCCCCAAAGGTGTTCGGCCGGGCGGAACTGCACGCTGCCGTCCTGGATTAGGAGGTAAAGCGGGACCTCGGCTTGACCCTCGATTATCACCTGATCGAAACCGGCTAACTTCAGCTCCGGACCGAAGAAGCCGCCGGCATTGGAATCCCCCAGGATCCCCGTCTGGGGTGAGATGGCGCTGACATTGAAGCGAGCCGCTCCCGGGAAAAGGGTTCCGTTCAGAGGGCCGACCCCGATGATCAGCGGGTTGGACGGACTCAGGCCATCCCGTCCGGCGGGAGCCTCGTCAAAGAGACGGCGGATGTTGAAACCCCGGCCTCCCAGGTAGTTGCGGATCAGGTTTTCTGACAAGGGTTCCGTCTCCCAGGTTTTCCTGGTCAGATTAATGCGCAAGATCCGGCCGGCGTAGCCATACAAGGGTAAGCACCTCTCTAGAGTCAGGTTATCGCACCAATCGCTGAGCTAGAAGACCGCTGAAAAACCCCCATCTGCGGTGTGGCGCAATCTGCAAGAAAGAACCTTTTATTAAGGGGGCGTTACTATTGCAGATTGTCGCTCCGGCGGCTCCCCGCTCAACGTACCACCCAGTACGCCTCGCCTCGGAGCCTTGTCGCCTTGCCATTGGGGCTGATTTAAGGTCTTAGCCTGGAAAACGTTTAAGGGTTAGAGCCCGGTAGCCGATAGGTGGGTTTTCTCCGGCCTTCCCGAAACGCAGGGCCCCCGTGGCGCAGCGGGCCACGCAGGCCGGTTCACCCCCGCACAGGTCACAGATTAGGGGGAGATTGGTCCGGGGATGGGGGCGGATGGCCTCAAAGGGACAGGCCTTCATACAGAGAAGACAGCCGGTACAACGCGAGACATCCAGGCGGACGGCCCTGGTTACGGGATGCCGGCTCAAGGCTCCTTCCGGGCAAGCGTTGACGCAGGAGGCGACACCGCATTGACGGCAGGCCACCGGGAAGTCCAGACCGGCCGGCTCGTCCTTCTTGACCTGAATTCGGGCAACGGTCGGGTCAAAGCTCTCCTCGTGCGCGAAACTGCAGGCCAACTCACAGGAGCGACAGCCGGAGCAAACGGCCGTGTTTACCAGAAGGCGCGGCGGGATGTCTGGGGACGGTTTTGCACTAGCCTTACCCGTTTCCCCGGCCTGCCCCGTCGAGGAGCTGGCTGGGCGCTGCTCTTTGCCGCCCGCCGGCACGCTGGACGGAGCGGCTGCGGGAGGGAAGGTCCTGTCCGCCGGTACTTGCGTTTGTCGCGCTACTCCCCTCGTGGAGTCTTCCGGAGGCCCTGAAGATGACGACTGCGAAGACGACTCCTGGCCCGGGACGGAAGGCGATTGAGGTGGCAGGTGGCCGGCGGGAGTTTGTTCGAAACGAAAGACCACCAGACCGTTGGGGTCAGGGCAGATCATCCGATCGGTGTGGGGGAGCCAATCGTTTTCCTCGACAATATGGCGCTGTTTAGCGGGGATCATGGGCATCAGGCTTTGCAGAGCCCACAGGCAAAAAAACTTGCCCGCAGGGATATGGATACGTCCGCCCTTAACTTCAAGGTAATCCCCCGGTTGCATCGGCAGATCGCAAAATCCGCGCACCTCTTCGACCACGATTCTAAGATCATACATAATCCGTCACTCCGACAATTGGCGTTAGGATATTCTATTCTCGTTAGAAAGTCATTTTCCTCTTTTAAGATGATAGAATGTCGAGGTTTCACTCAGCGTCTCCTAGCAGATGACTTGGCAAATATCCGGCTACCACAACCGCGTCCCCATTCGACATCATCTTCTGTTCTGCATTTACCCTCCCTTTCTGTCAACCCTTGTCAATGAAAATTTTCTGACGCCACCCCCGGTTTGACATGGTTCTCAAGGATGATCAGCTAAAATAGAAGTGATAACAACGCTCCTGGGCAAATCATTTCCTGCAAAGGACGGGTGGTGTCCTTGCTAAGTAAAGAGAGGATTGAGGCTTTTCAAAGGACCAGCTATGCCCCGACGACCAGGGTGAAGGTGGTGGGCAAGAAGCAAAAGAAAAGAGTGGCCTCCTTTTCCCCGGCCAAGCTCCTGGCACCAATCTACCGGCGCGAGAATCTCCCCTATAATCTCTTTGGTTTCTTTTTAGGACGCGCCCTCATCCTGGGGCAGCTATCCCCTTTTGCCCTACCCTACTTTGTATCGCTGCGGGTCAAAGAGTGCGAACGGGACAAGGGGGCGGCCTTCTTCCTTCTGCTGGGCACTTTGACCCTGGGTGACTGGTGGCGTGGTCTTGGGCTCCTTTTGTCTTTGCTGGGAGTCTATTTTCTCTTACCGCGGCTTCTCCGGGTAGGAGAAGGTCGGACCTGGAAGGCGGCTGTAATCACCCTGGTCTTGTCTCTGATCGTCAGAATTCCCTTTCTCCTGGTCACCGAGATGACCAGCGCCAACTTATTTAACATCGCCCTCGAGGCCATCCTGGCGACCCTGGCTACTGGGATCTTTATGTATGCCCTCCCTCTTTTTAACCTGAGTCTGTCCGATTATCGAGTGCTGCGGGTTGAGGAGATTTTTGCCGCCCTTCTGCTGGTGGGTGCAGCCCTTCTCGGTTTGGCCCCCATCGCCCTGAGCGGAATTCGGTTCGCGGGGGTGCTCATTTCCCTGGTCACCCTGATCTTTGCCTACCTGGGCGGCGGCCCTCAGGGAGCTACCGCCGGCATCATCACCGGGGTTTTGACCAGCCTGGCCGGTCTGACCCCTGGGGCCATCGGCCTCTATGCCTTTGGCGGGTTAATGGCCGGCTTGCTACGGGGCTCTCCCAAGGTCTGGCCGGCCCTGGCCTACCTGGCCTCTTTCTTGGTGCTCAGTCTCTACCTCGACAGCTCTAGCGAGATGACCTCTCTACTGGCGGAAAGCCTCCTGGCCGCCGGAACCTTTCTGGTTCTTCCCAGACGCTACCTGGCCTGGCCGGCTCGTTATTTCCCCGGCACTCCCGAGAATACCCAGGCTATGACTGATCACGAGGAAAGGATCCGCGTTCTTACCTCTCAGCGCCTGGGGGAATTCGCCGGGCTGTTCAAGGAGCTTTCTCATTCCTTTCAGCAGACGGCTGTGGCCGTCGAACCGGAGAAACAGGAGGCGCTGCCACGCTTTTTCAGCACCGTGGCCGTGCGGGTGTGTGAGAATTGCAACATGTACCGGCCTTGCTGGGAGAAGGACTTCTATAAGACCTACAAGACGATTTTCGATCTGTGGAGTCTGGCCGAGCTGCATGGGAGCCTTAAGGCCCAAGAGGTGCCGGAGGAGCTCCGGCGGCGTTGCCTGCGGCTGGGAGAGGTCATTTCCACCATCAATTATCTCATCGAGCTGAGCCGGTTGAACAAGGAGTGGCAAGAGCGCCTGCGGGAGGCCCGCGGCGTGGTAGCGGAACAGCTACGGGGGGTCTCCCAGATCATCGATGGATTGGCCCGGGAGATCCGCGAAAACGTGCGCTTCAACACCAACATCTGGGAGACAAGCCTCCTCCCCTCACGCACCCTCTCCTACGAAGTGGGGGTAGCCCGCCGGGCCAAGGGCGGGAATATCATCTCCGGCGATTCCTACCTTTATAAGGAACTCCCCGACGAAAAACTGCTCCTTCTTCTAAGCGACGGTATGGGCACCGGCACCCGGGCGGCTATGGAGAGCCAGGCCACCGTGGCCATGCTGGAGCAACTCATGGAGACTGGGTTTCACCGTGACGTGGCGGTTCGGACGGTCAATGCCATCCTCTTGCTGCGCAGCCCGGAAGACATGTTTACCACGGTGGATCTGACGGTAGTCGATCTGAAATCCGGCGAGACCGAATTCTTGAAGATTGGGGCTTCCCCCAGTTTCATCAAACAGGGCGATCGGGTGAGCATAGTCCGCTCGGCCAGCCTGCCCATGGGCATTTTGAAGGACGTGGACGGCGAGGAGGCTAAGAAAACCTTAACTGCCGGCGACCTCATCGTCATAGTCAGTGACGGCCTTTTGGATTCGCGACGGGATTTAACCAAAAAGGAGGACTGGGTGGCTGCCTTTCTGAACCGGCTCAAGGCCACCGAAGCCCGCGAAGTGGCGGAGGCCTTGGTGGACAAGGCTGTGGCCAACTATAAGAATGAGGTCCCGGATGATATGACGGCCATGGTGGTGCGGTTAGTCAGCGCCGGGAATAACCGGCCCCTGGGAGATCGCTGAAAGACCCCATCTGCGTGGCGCAATTCGCCAGGAAAGCTTTTCTTGTTAGATGGTGCGCGACTATGGTGAATTGTGTCGTTCCTAACCAAAGGGCCTTTCCCGGCAGCGTCCCGGCCAACCTGGCGTTGAGCCCGGTCCATTTTTCCACTATAATTATGATATCCACCGTTTGCGGGCGGGTCGCCGCCGTTCGCTGCGGCTGGTGACAGTGCCTATCTGAGACTAGAATAATGCCGGCCCTCAGACGTAGACGCCCAGGAGGCTCAGGATGGATTTAAAGGAGCGGGTCAGGCGCACCATCGAACGATATCGGCTGCTGGCCAGAGACGATCAAGTCCTGGTGGCGGTTTCGGGCGGCCCTGATTCCTTGGCCCTCCTTTACCTGTTGCGAGAGCTGGCACCGGATTTCCAACTCTCCCTCTGGGTCTTTCACCTTAACCACCTGCTCCGGGGTCGACAGGCGGAAGCAGAAGCGGAATTTGTTGGACAGACGGCTCTGAAATTGGGGCTCCCCAGTACCATAGAGCGCTTCGATGTGAGACAGTTCCAAAAGGAAAAGGGCTTGTCGCTGGAGGAAGCCGCCCGGCTGGTGCGCTACCGCTTTCTATACCAGACCGCCCGGGAAAACGGTCTTAACCGCATTGCCCTGGGTCACACCCGCGATGATCAGGCTGAGACGGTTCTTCTCAATATCTTGCGCGGGGCCGGGTTAGAGGGTCTGGCAGGGATGCCGCCGGCGCGGCCGGTGACTCTGCGGGAGCTCTCAACGTCGTTAGTAGCCGCCGGCTCAGTACCGCCCCTTACTGGTATTGACGATAAGACCCAAGCTCGGGCCCTGACCTCAAAAAGGGACGAGGTCGGCCAGGACGATCAGGCCGCGTTCTGGCTCATCCGCCCCCTGATTGAGGTCGGCCGGGCTGAGATCGAGACCTACTGCCGCGAAAAAAGCCTGCAACCGCGACGCGACCCCAGTAATCTGGAAACTCGCTTTCGCCGGAACAAGATACGTCTGGAGCTATTGCCCGCCCTGGAGCGAGATTACAACCCCAGGATTCGCCGGAACCTCGCCCGTCTGGCGGAGACCCTACGCCTGGACTATGAATGGATCAAGGGGCTTGCCCACAGGCGTTTAAGCGAGATCACTGAGGTCACAGCGGGACCGCTGCGGCCATCCCCGGGGGATTTTAGGGCACCGGGACCGGGCTATTACGCCATCCCCAGGCTGGCCCTGGAAATCGCCGGACTGAGGTCCGACCCACCGGGCTTGCGCCGCTGGGTTCTGCGCCTGGCTCTGCAAAAGGTGCGGGGTAGCCTGCAGGGCATTGGACAAAAGCACCTGGAGGCCGTCGAAGCTTTGGTCATGGCCCCGGAGGGGGGGCGGGAGGTTCACCTGCCGGGGGTACGGGTCTACCGGGATTACCGTTTTCTGACGTTGCAGGTGCAACCAGAGCAGGGGTTAGAAAGCGGGGTCAGTGCCGGCCGTCAGGAGAGGCCGGGGTCAAGGCAGCCGACCGGGTCCGAGAGCCCTCCGGTTCTGGGCCAGTTGGTTCTCCCGGTTCCGGGCCTGGTCCACCTGCCCGAGATGGGGATCGTCATCCAGGCGGACAGGGTCCCACTGTCAAGATCAGGTCTTGTTCCGAGAGCTGATCAAACCGGTTTGGCTGAAGCAGAGAGGGACACTTTGACCTCTACGGTAAATCCCCCTGGCTACTCAGGTAAAGACGGCCTCTTGGGCTGGGGTCGAACGGGAGAGTGGGAGGCCTGGTTGAATGAGGAGACGCTCATCTTGCCTCTGGCCGTTCGCTTTCGAAGGGTCGGCGACCGGTTTTGGCCCCTGGGAACGGTCGCTCCAGTCAAACTCAAGGATTTTCTCATTGCGCAGAAGGTACCCCGCCGGTTACGCGATCACCTGCCCCTGGTGGTCTCCGGTCCGGACATTGTCTGGATACCGGGACTGCGCTTGAGTGAGGGGCATAAACTAAAGGAGGATTCGCGACGGGCGGTACGACTCATTTGTAGAGACCAAGGTCTCAATTCCGAAGAAGCAGGAGCACTCTAGAGACCGCTGACGAACTGCGCTTTCAGGGGTGAGCCCGGCCGAGACATCGCCAGGACGAGACCTTAAATCAGCCCAGATGCTAGGAGCGACAAGGCTCCGGAGCGAGGCGTACTGGGCGGTGCGTTGAGCGAGGAGCCGCCGGAGCGACAATCTGCAATAGTAACGCCCCTTTGACAAAAAGGTTCTTTCTTGCAGATTGCGCCACAACGCAGATAGGGGTGGTCTCCTAGAGACCGCTGAAAAACCCTCGTCTGCTTAGGCGCAATCCGCCAGAAAATTTGTCTGTCAAACGAGATTCAGACTATGGCGGATTGTGCGGCTCGCGGTCTTTGCCAAGCAGTCGCCAGGCCGCTGGACTTTCCCACGGCTTTTTATCCTTTTGTTGTAAAGTAGCTGCCCGGTGTGGTAGAATAAAGTGAATAGGTATCTGCTTGCCGAGCCCCCGGAAGGAGGTTATTTTTTGAATAAAGGTTTCCGGACGCTGGCCTTTTACCTTGTACTGCTGTTTCTAGTGGTCTGGGCGACGAATTTTTTTCAAACGCAGCAACAGTCGCGCCAGCAAATAAGCTACAACAAATTTCTTTCTTTTGTCAATGAGGGCCAGGTCCAGACGGTAAAGATTGTTGATCAGAAATCGGTCAGCGGAAAACTGAAGAATGGGACGGAGTTTACCACCATCATTCCGGAGGACCCCGCCATCTACCGTCTTCTGGATCAGAAGGGGGTCGAAACGACCTTTGAGCTGGCACCACAGCCGCCCTGGTGGACCACCTTGCTGTCGACCCTTCTGCCGGTGGTCATCGTGGTGGGGGCCTTCTTGTTCATGATGCAACAGACCCAGGGCGGTGGCAGCAAGGTTATGCAATTCGGCAAGAGCCGGGCCAGGCTGCACAGCGATGACCGGAAGAAAGTCACCTTTGAAGACGTGGCCGGGATTGATGAGGTCAAGGAAGAGCTCAAAGAGATAGTGGATTTCCTGAAGCATCCGAAAAAGTACCTGGAGCTGGGGGCCAGGATTCCCAAGGGGGTCCTCCTCATGGGACCGCCCGGTACTGGGAAGACCTTGGTGGCGCGGGCTGTGGCCGGTGAGGCTGGGGTTCCCTTTTTCTTCATCAGCGGCTCTGACTTTGTGGAGATGTTCGTTGGTGTAGGGGCTTCTCGGGTCCGCGACCTTTTTGAGCAGGCGAAGAAGAGCTCCCCAGGCATTGTCTTCATTGACGAGATCGATGCCGTCGGCCGTCAGCGCGGAGCCGGCTACGGCGGGGGGCATGATGAACGGGAACAGACCCTTAATCAGTTATTAGTAGAGATGGACGGATTTGGGCCGAACGAAGGGATTATTGTAATGGCGGCAACTAACCGGCCCGATGTCCTGGATCCGGCCCTGCTCCGGCCGGGCCGTTTTGATCGACAGATCATTATCGATCGTCCCGATATCAATGGTCGCAAGGAAATTCTTAAGGTGCACAGCAAGGGTAAACCCTTGGACAAGGAAGTGGACCTGGAGGTTCTGGCCCGGCGGACCCCGGGTTTTAACGGTGCCGATCTCGCGAATATGATTAATGAGGCCGCTCTCCTGTCCGCCCGTCGCCGGAAACGACGCATCGGGATGCAGGAATTGGAGGAAGCCATCGACCGAGTGCTGGCCGGTCCCGAACGCAAGAGCCGGGTCATCAGCGACCGGGAAAAGAGACTGGTGGCCTTTCACGAGGCCGGGCACGCCCTGGCGGGGAAGCTTTTGCCCAACGTTGACCCGGTGCACAAAGTGACCATCATCCCGCGGGGCGCGGCCGGGGGGTATACCCAATTCTTACCAGTGGAGGATCGCTATTTCACCACCCGTTCGGAGATCCTGGATGGTGTTACGGCCCTGTTGGCGGGCCGAGCGGCGGAGGAATTGGTGCTCAAGGAAATCAGCAGCGGTGCCGCCAATGATCTGGAGCGAGCTACAAAGATGACCCGTAAGATGATCATGGAGTTCGGCATGAGCGAGGAACTGGGGCCGTTGACCTTCGGGATCAAGGAAGATCTCATTTTCTTGGGCCGGGACATTGCCCGGGACCGAAATTACAGTGAAGAAGTGGCTGCCTCCATCGACCGGGAGATCCACCGTATTGTCACAGAATGTTATGACAAGGCCAAGGCCCTGTTAGACCAAAACCGGGGTAAGCTGATTCGGATCGCGGAAACCCTTTTGGAGAAGGAGACCCTGGAGGGACCGGAACTGGACGAACTACTGAACAACTTTGAGGAAAAGGCTTCCTAGGAGACCACCATGCCACCTGCGGCGGCGCCACAAAGTTATGAAACAGCAGGAGGGTGGCGACGGGCGGGCGATTGCCGGCGGAGCGCCTTCACCGAGCCGGGCACCGCCTCCGGCAAAGCGAGGCCCGAGAGGCCGGACGGCGGCACGGATGCCGGCGAGCGCAACCGAGCTAGGGACGGCGAGTTTGCGCATTGCCGGCCGGAGGGCCGAACTGAGCCGCGATGCGGTCGGCGCAGGTGACCGAAAGCGGGGACGGCGACGCCCGCGCGGCGCCCTGGAAGTGGCTGTTTTGTTTCAGGGTAGACCGCTTACGAACTGCGGTTGGAGCGGTAAACCCACCCGAGATACGGCCAGGGCGTGATCGCTAAACGGCACGGAGGAACAACCATCTAAATCCGGAATGCGGCGACTTGCGGCCCTTCCCCTACGGGGAAGGGCTTTTTAAATGGGACATGAAGCCTTCGGCCAAGGAGGAATTTGCCACCGGGACGGCGAAAAATTAAGGGCAGCCCCGCGGCATCCCGCTCGGGAAGGGAGGTATTCTCATTGCCCGCCTACCAAAAGTTTGCTGAGGTGTATGATGAAGTGATGTCCGGGGTGGATTACGAGGGCTGGGCGAATTATGTGGAACAGCTCCTCAGGAGGCATCACTGTCAGCCCCAAAAGGTACTGGACCTGGCCTGCGGTACGGGGAACACCAGCCTACCCATGGCCAAAAGGGGCTACCAGGTTAGCGGGGTGGACGGATCGGCCAGTATGCTGGCCGTCGCTCGGGAAAAGGTGAAAGAGGCCGGGCTGGACATCCCCTTTTATCAGCAGGATCTCCGGGAATTGCACCTGGCGGAGAAACATGACCTGGCCCTTTGTCTTTATGATAGTTTGAACTACATCCTGGAAGGTGAGGACCTGGAGCTGGTTTTCCGGCGAGTCAAGGAGGCCGTGCCGGAAGGCGGGCTTTTCATTTTTGACATGAATTCCTATTACCGGTTGTCTCATCTGAACAGTGGCGCCAGCCTGATTGAGCGGGAGGGTCTGGTCCTCTTTTGGAACAATGAGTATATCCCTGATCCCGGAATCTGGCAAATAACCCTCACCGGGTTTCTGAAAAGGGGCGGTTTATGGGAAAGATTTGATGAAGTCCATCAGGAGAGGGCATACTTGACAGAAGAAATTATTCAACGTTTGCGGGGGGCGGGTTGGCAACTGGAAGCCGCCTATACGGCTTACACCGTCTTCCCGGTTCAGGAAACTACCGCCCGGATCTACTTTGTTGCCAGAAAGCCAGAAGGAGAGGGCTCCTTGAATGAAACAGCTAGGAGATGATTACGTGGCTCCGGAATTCCGTCAACACCTTCTGAAGAATGGGATTAGGCTCCACGTCCAGACGACAAGAAAGTTTAAGACGACGACCGTAAACCTCTTCCTGCACCAGAATTTGAATAACGAAAACGCTACCAGGGACGCCCTGCTTTCCTACATATTGCGGCGGGGATCGGAAACTGCTCCTACCACTCAGATCCTGGCACAGAAGCTGGAGGAGCTCTACGGGGCATCTTTGCGTACCGACGTCTTCAAAATGGGTGAGCGTCACCTGCTCTCCCTGCGTCTGGACCTGGTGGGGGAGAGGTTCCTGGTCCAACCAGACGGCCTCTTGCGCCGAGGGCTCGATCTGTTCCAGGATGTCTTGACGCGTCCGGTGACGGAAAAAGGGGTCTTCCGCCAGGATTACCTGGATCAAGAGAAGGACACCCTGCGGCGGACCATTGAGGGACTCATCAATGACAAAGGACAATACGCCTTAACCCGCTGCGTGGAAGAGATGTGTCGGGGAGAGCCCTATGCCACCTTCCGTTATGGCCGGCGGGAGGACATTGAACCCATTTCTGCCGCCGATCTCTTCCGCTACTACCAGGGCCTCTTACAAGCCAATCCCATAGATGTCTTTGTCGTGGGGGATCTGGATTTTCAAACCGCCGCGGACCTCCTCGAAGAGACACTGCGGTTTCCGCGCGAGGGAGGGCGGGAAATTCCGGCCGGGGCGGCAGAAAAAGAGGTGACCGAAGTCAAAAGGGTGATGGACCGGGAGGATGTCAACCAGGGCAAATTGATCCTGGGCTACCGGACTAACATCCCCTACTCTGACCCCGACCTTTTCGGACTGGTGGTTTATAATGGCATCCTCGGCGCTTTTCCCCATTCCAAGCTCTTCCTGAATGTGCGGGAAAAGGCCAGCCTGGCCTATTACGCCGTCTCCCGGCTGGAGACGACCAAAGGGCTACTCTTTATCTCCTCAGGGATTGAATCCAGTAATTACCAGCGGGCCCTGGATATCATTGAGGAGCAGGTGGCCGATATGGCGGCGGGACGGATCAGCCAGGAGGAATACGACAACACCCAAAAAGCCCTTATCTCACAACTGAAGGAGGAAGAGGATAGCCCCGGCCGGCGGATCCTATCTTACTTAGAAGGGCTCATCAACGATCGACCCCTATCCACCGAGGAAGAGATCCGAGGGATTATCGGAGTAACTCGAGAGGATGTCATCCGGGTGGCCGGGCGAATCAAGCCTGACACCATCTATTTTCTCAATAGCAGTCAGAGAGTAGGTGAGATGCGTTGACTGTGGAGGTCCTGACCAACCCGATCCTGAAAGAGGCCGTTTACTCCCAGGTACTTCCTTCCGGCCTGAAGGTCTTTGTGCTACCACGTCCTGGCTACAACAAGAAATATGCCACCTTTGCCACCCACTATGGTTCCGTAGACTCGCATTTTGTGGTTCCCGATACAGGGGTGGACCTTCAGGTTCCCGACGGCATCGCCCACTTCCTGGAGCACAAGATGTTTGAGGAAGAATTCGGGAATATCTTTGATCGTTTCGCCAAATTGGGGGCCTCGGCCAACGCTTATACCGAGTACGTCGCCACGACTTACCTCTTTTCCGCAACGGACAACTTTGAGGCCAGCCTGGAGGTCCTGCTGGATTTTGTCCAGCGGCCCTATTTCACCGATGAGAATGTGGAAAAGGAAAAGGGGATCATCGAGCAGGAAATCCGGATGTATCGGGACATGCCCCGTTGGCGCGTCCAGGAGAACCTGCTGGAAGCCCTGTACCACGTTCACCCGGTGCGGATCAACATCGCCGGCTCCGTGGAGTCCATCTACCGCATCAATAAGGACCTGCTTTACCAGTGCTACCGAACCTTCTATCACCCCAGCAATATGGTTTTCCTGGCTGTGGGAGATCTGGACCCGGAAAGGGTGATTCAGCAGGTGGCGGATAACCAGGCTCGTAAGGGCTTCTCCCCGCAGTCCCAGATCAAGCGGCTCTATCCGGAGGAACCTCCCTCCGTCCGGCAGAGGGAGATCGTCGAGGAGATGGTGGTCTCGCGGCCCATGCTTAACCTGGGCTTCAAGGACAACGCGACCGGATATGCCGGGAGGCGCTTGCTGGAGAAGGAGGTAGCCGTTACCACCGCCCTGGAGGCCCTCTTGGGGAAGAGCAGCGAGCTTTACTCCAGGATCTATCAAGAGGGTCTCATTGACGAGGGGTTCGGCTATGAGTATATGGCGGAACGGGACTATGCCGCCGTTATTATCGGTGGGGAGACCAGGGATCCGCAGCGTCTCAAAGATCTGCTCCTTGAGGGCATTCAGCAAGCCCAGCAACAGGGAGTCAACGAAGCCGCCTTTGAACGGCAACGACGGAAGGCCGTGGGGGGACTGATCTCCCTCTTTAATTCCCCGGAGAATCTGGCCTATCAGTTTAACCATTTCTATTTTCGGGAGACCAGCCTTTTTGATTACCAGGAGGTCCTAGAGAAACTGGGGCCAGAGGATGTGAACCGGAGTCTTCGGGAGCACTTGTCGCCGGAGAACCTGGCGGTGTCCGTCATTAAGCCCAAGAAGACCGGGGTTTGAGGTTAAAGGTTGGAGGCCGCAAACTGAATAGGGGAAATGAGGCCTAGCCCCCACCGCTTCCGAAACGGTGGGGGTTTTTGCGTGCTCTTGCTATGCTAGTGACAGGACGTCCTCAGCCCCGGCCAGATCAGCCAGAGTTAGCTGCGGCAACCGAAATGGACGATCTCGGGCGGGTTAGCCACGCAAAACGCAGTTCGTCAGCACTCTCCTAGGCCCTATGTTCGCCCGACGGATCCCGCCGGCCAGATCTCACCGCCGAACCCGGGAGGTTTGACCGTCGGAGGGAGGTGGCGGAACCGCCGGCTGGGCCAGAAGCAAGAGGATGAGGATCAAGAAGAGCGAAAAGGCGTTGACCGCGATTTGCTGGATTTCACCCTTGAGCCAATCCTGCCCGGAGATCTCCACTCCAGCCGCCACCGGCCGTTGGTGGATGTCGGCCAAGACGTCAATGAATCGCTGGGCCTTGGGACCGGTAAAGGGCTTCAGAGCCATGATCAGGCTAACCTCACGTTCTCCCAACGGCAAAAGGCCCACAGTTATCCCCCCTAATGGTTCAAAGCATGAGTACACAACAGTTCAGTACATAATATGAGGCCCTCTCCCCGTTGGTTCCTGGGAATTCCCAGTTACCCCACCTCGGTAACGCTAGCTTCTGCGTGAGCTGAGGCTCGCCAATGCCCCGGGCGAGTAACACTTGAAGTCTTGGTTCCATAAGATGATATAGAGTACCAGGCAAACGGGTAAGAGGTGAGGATATGCCGGAGAAGATTCATGCCCAGGTCCTTGAGGCGCTGGGACGAAAGGAAGGGCCAGCTCGGATCATCGTCCTTTTTGAAAGTGCGCCGCTGTCCTTCAGCCTGGCCAAAAGAGAACTGCCAGGCTTGCGCCTCCACCATCACCTCTCTCTGATCAACGGGGTGGCCGGAGAAATAACAGAAGAGGCATTGGAGGAATTGGCCATTCATCCCCTGGTGGCGCGCATCTATCCAGACCGGGAGGTCCGCGCCTTGTTGGATGTGGCTTCACCCACGATAGGGGCCGAGCGGGCCTGGGGGGAGGGTTTGACGGGAAGGGGGGTAGGAGTTGCCGTCATTGATACCGGTGTTTACCTTCATCCGGACCTCTATACACCATTTAATCGTATTGTGGCCTTTCATGACCTGGTTCGGGGCAGCAGTCTTCCCTATGACGACAATGGTCATGGGACCCATGTCGCCGGTATTGTCTTGGGGAACGGGACTCGTTCCCGGAGGAAGTATAAAGGGGTAGCGCCGGAGGCCAATCTGGTGGCAGTAAAGGCTCTGGATGGAAACGGGAGCGGCCGGGACTCGCAAATCATTACAGGGATCCAGTGGTGCATGGAAAACAAGAGCAAGTATAACATCAGGGTGTTAAATCTATCCCTCGGCAGCACAGCCATTGGCCCGGCTAAGGATGATCCCCTCTGTCTGGCAGTGGAGAAGGCTTGGGACGCGGGGATCGTGGTCTGCGCCGCCGCCGGTAACGAGGGTCCGGGGGCGGGCACCATTGATAGTCCCGGTATCGACCCCAGGATCATTACCGTCGGGGCCATGGACGATAAGGGAACTGCGGATCGGGCTGACGATGGTATCGCTGATTTCTCCAGTCGCGGCCCCACGGTGGAAGGAGAGACCAAACCAGACCTGCTAGCCCCCGGCAAAGGCATCACCTCTTTGCGGGCGCCGCGAGGAACCATAGATCGGGCTGGCGGCGAGGGCAGGATTGGCCAATGGTACATGAGTCTGTCAGGAACCTCCATGGCTACCCCTTTCTGTGCCGGGACCGTAGCGCTAATGGCCCAGAAGAACCCGCGCCTGACTCCGGATCAGGTTAAATCCATCCTCCAGGAGGCGGCCGAGGATCGGGGTTATGAGGTCAATGCTCAGGGGAAAGGATACATCGATGCTTACAAAGCCCTGGCGAGGGTCGCGAAGGGCCGTTGGTAAGGGGAGAGTCCTGACGATCCTCGACATCCGGGAATCCCCTGGTTTTTTCACGGTATCGGGTCGTGGAGAGCCTCATCCCGACGAGTTCGTTCCGACCGGCAGAGCATCTCGCCGCTTGGGATCAAACTCCTGTAAGTAACCTGGGGAAGACCTTTGACATAAGATATATTGACCTGCCGCAGAAGGGCAGAGCTGGGAAGGGGGGGAGAAGGATGTCCAAAGAGAAGGTTATCGCAGGGAACTGGCTTTTCTGGCTGCTCATAATCATTATCTTTCTCTTCTTGTTCCCGTTCATCATTGTGCTCTAGACTAATCTGTGCAGGCGGTACTAATGGAAGGAGGGAAAGTAGATGGCCGAGACCAAGGAATGGGGTGAGCAGCCCGCTTTCATGCTGTTCCTGATCCTGATCCTTCTGGTCCTGTCCTTCTGGTTCTTCTTCTAGAAGGCCCTGGCGAAGATGGACGAGGGCGAGACAGGCGCCATCAGCTTAAGTTTGGTGGCGATGGGACCAGATCCAAAAGGAGGGTTTGCTGTGGCCGAGACCAAGGAATGGGGTGAGCAGCCCGCTTTCATGCTGTTCCTGATCCTGATCCTCCTGATCCTTTCCTTCTGGTTCTTCTTCTAGAAGGATTCAACCTAGGATCAAAGTGCAGCTTGCTGGGGCGGACAATGTGGCTGGAGAGGATTTCGCTTTCACCGGGTCGAGGGCAGCTCTTGACGATAAGACAGCTCGATGAAACCTGGAAAGCGCCACCCTCCGTCACCTCTTTCAGCTATCGCTCCAAACTCCGGTCGAAACAGTCGAGTTCAAAGGACAATACTGTAAAGGAGGGTTTAGAATGGCCAATCTCAAGGAATGGGCTGGGCAGCCTCCCTTCATGCTCTTTCTGATCCTGATTCTGCTGATTCTCTCCTTCTGGTTCTTCATCTAGTAACCCGGGGTGACCAGCGTAGTTGCGATTACCTATCGCTGAAAACCACTTGCAGGCAGGGGAGAACAGGATTTGGTCGATTTAATGTTCAGGGCCGCCCTTCCGGGGGCGGCCCTGCTCCTTCTCGCTATAACCGAAGTTCCCCCTAGGAATACCAAACTGGCCCTGGCTAGCACCGCCAGCGAGAATTTCAGCGGTGGCGAGAAGTTCCGCATTGCTAGGAATGCCAAACTGGCCCTGGCTGGCACCGCCAGGGCCGCAGCACTTAGCCCTGCCCTTCGGAATGAGAATTAGTGTCAGGAGCACCTCCCTCCGGGGGGGACTTGCGCCAGTCTCGCCGCCAATCCAGGCGAGAACGGGGGTTAGCTGCTGCTGCCTCCCCCGTGACCGGATGCTCCTCATCCGGCGGCGGAGCGGGACCCGTGCGCTGACCCAACTGACTCCCCAGGAGATTGACCAGGTTCATCAGGGCGCCCGGGTTGATCTTCTGCCCAGCCGGCCCCTGCAGCATGTTGAGAAGACTGGCGGCCATAGAGGGTAGATTATCCATGGCGGAACGCGAGGGGGGTAGGGAAGCAGTCGCAGGACGCCCCTCTAAAGTCTCCATGACGGCCATGACATCATAGAGGGCCAGGATGGCGATGAGCCGGGCTGGATCAAGTCTTTGCCCGTCCAGGCTGCTCAAAAGGGTCACCAGGGAGGCGGCACGGCCGGGACGCTGCTCTTCGGGTGGCGATGGGGCATTTGGCTCCAAGAGATGATACCTCCTCCTCAATAGCGCCAGTGGGGTCTTGTGCCAGGTGCCGTCTGCAACTGCGGCAGCGATCTTCTCCTTGGGCAGGCAGACCAGGCTGAGCTAGCAAGTCGAACTCGTCCCCGTTGGGAAGCGCCGGGCTCAAAAAGTGGGAAGACCAGGAAGGCCTCCTCCCAGAAAGCGGCCTACCTCCGAGGCGATCATTTCCCGTGATTTCATGAGGGCGTCATTGACGGCTCCCGCGATCATGCTCCCCAGAACAGTCGGCTCTTCCGAACGGACCAGTTCCGGGAGAAGGGAGATTTGATTGATCAACTGCTGGCCGTTAGCCACCACCTTAATCGCTCCCCCGCCGTAGGAGACCTCTACCGTCATCTTCTTGAGGCGTTCCTGAGCTTCCCGCAATTCCTTTTCCAAGTTCCCCATTTGACCAAAGAGCTTTTCCAGGTCCAGGCTCATTCTCATTGACCCCCTTTGCCGAAGGCTGCACATTAAAAGATATTCCGGGGGTCAAGGGAAAGTTCCTGAGCGGGGAAAATTCAAGACGGATGCCAGCCATCCCCGGGAGGAGGCTCACAAGAAGGTACCGAACCGGGGCAGCCTAAGCGGTCCCACCTTTTCTCTTGGTGAGTCCTTGTGACAGAACCATTGGAACATAGAGGAGCCCCAAAGGCAGGGCGCTGATCGCCATCTCCCGGGCGTGGTTCTTCAGCCAGGCCGGGTCAAAAACGTCTGGCCCGGCCTCCGCCTGCAACTCCACCAGCTCCAGGAAGGTGTCTATCACTTTTTGGGCCGGCGGGCTGACATAGGGGCGCAGGGCCATGATCAGGCCAAGATCTCTGGTCTGCATTGGTGCTATCGCCAAACGGTATCCCTCCTCTCCTCAGGCTATTACATAATATGAAAGGGGAAAAGAGATGTTGAGTGGGGGCTTCACCACGTTAAACTGCTACCTTGGGTTTTTGACAAAGGGGAAGATAGGGCCTATCTTAAAGGTAGGTTCTATACTTGTTGGACAGGTCAAAGGTATCCGGCCGACAGAAGGACGTTTCTTTCCAAGGAGACCGCTGAAAAACCCCCATCTGCGGTGTGGCGCAATCTGCAAGAAAGAACCTTCTTATAAAAGGGGCGTTACTAATGAAGATTGTCGCGCCTGCGGCTTGGTGCTCAACGTATTTCTCTATACGCCTCCGCGCCAAGCCTTGTCGCTACTAGCATCCGGGCTGATTTGAGGTCTTGCCTAACGGTATCTTGGGCGGGTTAACTACTCAAACCGCAGTTCGTCAGCATTCTCTTAGGATGGGGGGAGCGAAACTTGAACAACATAACCCTGACCGGGGAGGGACTGTCCCTATCAGAGGTAGTCGCCGTGGCCCGGCACGGGGCTGAGGTTACCCTGTCCGAATCAGCCCGGGGAAGGGTGGAAAAGGCGGCTCGGATGGTGGATCAACTGCTGGCGGAGTCTCGGGTGGTTTATGGAATTACCACCGGCTTTGGTAAGTTCAGTGACACCGTCATTTCGCCCCAGGAGGTGGCGGAGCTACAGAGAAATCTGATCTTGAGCCACGCCGTTGGGGTGGGGAGACCTCTGCCGGTAGAGGCGGTGCGCGGGATCATGCTTCTGCGCGCCAATGCCTTGGCCAAGGGACATTCCGGCGTGCGGCTGCCCACCCTGGAATTATTGATCGAAATGATCAATCGACGCCTCCATCCTGTCATCCCCGAGAAAGGGTCCCTGGGAGCCAGCGGGGATCTGGCTCCTTTAGCGCACATGGCTCTGGTTTTGATCGGTGAGGGCGAGGTCTGGCGGGAGGATACCAGAATTCCTTCTCTCGGGGAGATGGGCAGTGGTAAGGGTCGGGACGACTTGGAGCAAGACGAGGATGGGGCAGGCCCGACCCCGGTGGAGCGCGAGCTTCCTTCCCCTTTTTCCGGTGCTGCTGGGAGGGAGAGCGTAGCCTGGCGGGGCATACCCCGGGCAGGGTGGGTCCTACCCGGGAGGGAGGCTCTGTCCATGGCCGGGTTGTCGCCGGTGGTTCTCTCGGCGAAAGAGGGTCTGGCCTTGATCAATGGCACGCAGGTCATGACCGCCATCGGAGCCCTAGCCCTTTTTGATGCCCAAAATCTTCTCCGGGCCGCCGATATCGTCGCCTCCCTCACCCTGCAGGCTTTGCGCGGCATCTCTGCCGCCTTTGACCCCAAAATCCAGATGGTTCGCCCCCATCCCGGCAGCACCTTGGTCGCTGCGAATCTCCGGCAGCTTCTGGAAGGGAGTCAACTTACCACCGATCCAGGAGAGATCAGGGTTCAGGATGCCTACACCCTGCGCTGCCTGCCCCAGGTGCATGGCGCCTCCCGAGACGCCGTGAGCCATGTCGCTCAGGTCCTGGAGCGCGAGATCAACGCCGCAACTGATAACCCTCTGATCTTTGCCGAAGAGGCCGAGGTCATCTCGGGCGGTAATTTCCATGGACAACCCGTGGCCTTGGCCATGGATTACCTGGGGATCGCCCTCGCTGAGCTGGGTAACATCGCCGAGAGACGGATCGAGCGACTGGTCAATCCACAATTGAGCGGGTTGCCGGCCTTTCTCACCCCGCGAGGGGGCCTGAATTCGGGGATGATGCTCCTGCAGTATACCGCCGCCGCTCTGGTCTCCGAGAACAAGATCCTGGCCTCGCCAGCCAGCGTTGATTCCATCCCTTCTTCGGCCAATCAGGAGGATCACGTTAGCATGGGGACTATCGCCGCGCGCAAGGCCCGGGAGATCCTGGACAATGTCACCCGCATTCTGGCCATCGAGTATCTGGCCGCCTGCCAGGCCGTGGACTTTCTTGGCGCCCACCGGTTGTCACCGCTGGGGCGAAGGGCCCATGAACTCCTCCGTCGCGACATCCCCACCCTGGAGGAAGACCGCTTCCTGGCGCCCGACATCGAAAAGGCGGTGGCTTTGCTGCAAGGAGGGCTGCTTTCAAAGGTTGCGGGGGCGGCCGATTTCTGAACCGCGAGGTGGGCGTACCGGCCGCCCGGACCCAGGGGCCCGCTGCCCTGGCCTCAGCTAACTTGGGTTTCGACGCCGCTCAGCGGGACCCTGAAAAAATAGAGCTTGACAGAGGCAAATCTGTTGCCTAGAA
>JAMCWA010000060.1 GCA_023475165.1 Bacillota bacterium
AAGAAACCACTATCGCTGGTTCAAGGTGGCGTGCTGGGTTCACGAAAAGAAGGCCTGGCAAGAGGGCTACGCTCCAGCCCAGTCCCTGTCCACGGGAGAAATCTACCTGCCTAAACTGGGGATACCCACACCGGACGGGAAGGGATGCCTGGTCCGCCTTCTCCGGCCAACGGGCTGCTATTCCTCCTCTGGCCAGTTGGTCAGGATACAGGCGGAGGGACCAGTTCACTCTTATACCCAGGTTCTCGTGCCCTATGCCCCGGCTTCTGATTCTACGAAGAGATTCGAAACTGAGGCCATCTTGCCCCCAAGGAGTGCCCGGCCGCGCCCGGGGTCTATCCTACCCCTCACACCAAAAACAGTGGGTCCGGGGTTCGTTTTCCCCGGTGCCCAGGGGAACTGGAACTGGCTGGGTGGGAGCGAGGCCCTGGCACCAGGCGGGAACTTCTGTTACTACGATCTGGCTCTCCAAGGACCGACTTCCGGGTATCCCTTTCTCCCGGTTACCTCTGCGCCGCCCCGTGAATAGTCTATAGGAGGAATGGCTGGAGGTGAAAACATGTTCGGCAATGGAAACAAGGCCAAGGCCTGGGTAGGAGTCTTTGATTACCCCATTCCCGGCCGCAAAACTAAGCCCCGTCAGGAAGGTCTGACCATGCTCATCGACAAGGGCCTGGGGCTGGCTGAAACCAGGGATCTCCTGGAGCTGGCCGGTGATTACATAGACTTCCTGAAGCTTTCCTTCGGTTCCTCGGCCCTTTACTCAAGAGAGCTCCTGGAAGAAAAGATCGCCCTCCTCCGCTCTCTTGATCTTCATGTTTATCCCGGCGGGACCTTTCTGGAAGTGGCCATCCTGCAAGGTCGTCTGAAGGACTTCCTGGCTCGGGCCAGGGAATTGGGTTTTACTGCCCTGGAAGTCTCCGACGGCACCATCCAGCTGGACGAAAAGCGGCGGGAAGAAGCCATCAAGTCGGCCCGCGATAGTGGTTTCTTGGTCTTAACCGAGGTCGGCAAGAAGGATTTGAGGGAAAACCCTGACTTCTCAACCCTCCTGGATATGATCGCCCAGGATCTCTCCTGGGGAGCATTCAAGGTTACCCTGGAAGCCCGCGAGTCAGGTAAGGGTGTCGGGATATTTGATCGAGAAGGTAACATAAAATGGGGACAGCTCGAAGCAATAGCCAGCTCCTTCTCCCCCGAAGACATCTTTTGGGAGGCGCCCCTGAAGAATCAACAAGAAGAACTAATCCTACGCTTTGGTCCCAACGTCAACCTGGGCAACGTGCAGGTCTTCGATATCCTTTCCGTGGAGGCCCTGCGGGTGGGATTGCGCAGCGACACGCTGAAGGAAGCTCACCGCTTCCGTTCCGGCGAAGAGCGCGAGTTTCCCCGACCGGTATTGGTCCAGGCCAGATGAGGGTTTTCCCGGACACTGCCTAGAAACGAGACCCCCTGCACCAAGAAGGTCAGGGGGTCTATTCTCCTCTCCAAAATATGAATTTCTCTTGACGCTTCGGAGCCTTATCGTTCCTTGCAACTAGGCATTCTTGAGCGGTCTCGCCCTAACGATTGGGCTAAAGCGGCCAGAAGCACGATCGCCATCAACGGCACAGACTATGGCGTCTCTTGGCTAAGGCCGCCAGAAGAATGTTCGCTATCAAGCTTTTTGAAAACTATGGCGGCTTTGTTTGGGCGGGTCAACCACCCAAGACGGAGCCCGTCAGCAGTCTCCTAAAGGCCGATGCTCCCAGCGATTCCCTGCATAGCCTCCAACCCCAGCCCGAGAAATTCCTCCAGGCTGAGTCCCAGCTCGCTGCAGGACTTGATGATCTCCCGGTTGGCTCCTTTGGCGAAAGACTTTTCGCCAAAACGGTTTAGAACGAACTTGGCATCCACGGGGGCGAGTTTCTTCTCCGGGCGGATCAGGGCGGCGGCCACGATGAGGCCGGAGAGAGGATCGCAGGAATAAAGAGCCTTGCTCATCAGAGTCGTCCGAGGCAGGCCGTGTCTTTCGTTGTGGGCCTTGACAGCCTCAACGATCTCGACGTCGAAGCCTAAATCCTGTACCATTTGACCGCTGACCAGGCTGTGCCGCTCGGGGTCATCTTTGGTCATTTCATAGTCAACGTCATGGAGTAGTCCCGCCATCCCCCAACGCTCCTCATCTTCGCCAAAGTGGCGGGCCAGACGGCGCATGATGGCCTCCACCGCCAGCATGTGATTCACCAGGTTCCGGTTGACCACCTTTTCCCTGACCAGCCCGAGAGCCTCTTGACGGTTCACGGGAAATCCCCCCAATCTAAAGTCTAACTTCACCTGGTTGGGCCAGGTGAAGTTTTCCCAAAAACACGGCCAGTAATGTCTCTCACAATCGCAAAATTAGTGATGGAGGAAGGCCAGGACCAGTGAGGTGATCATAAAGCCCACGGCCAGCCAGGTGGTAATCCGGCCCAACACCTCATCCAAACCCTTCTTCTTTCCAAAAATCGCTTCGGCCCCCCCGCCGATAGCCCCGGAGATACCGGCACTCTTGCCTGACTGCAACAAGACTGTGGTAATCAGGCCAACGGCGACGAGGAGATGTACAATTGTGGCAATCGTCATCAACAAGGGATCTCACCCCCAGATCGGTCAATCACATGTTATTCTAACACAAGTGAAAGGAAAAAACAACGCCAGGTATTCCGATGGGCCTGGCGGGAACACCCGTAAAGAAGGTCTCCCGAATGATTTAATCCAGGTTCTGTGGTATAATGATACGAAAAGTTGGCTTCTTTGAGTCAGTTCTTCATGTAAGTTCTTCGTCGTTTAACCCCAGGGGCCCGCGAGGTGAAATAAACTTTGGTCTATCTTTTGGTCTTCTTGAGCGGCAGCGTCCTCATGTCTTTGGAGCTCTTGGGCAGCCGCATCCTGGCCCCCTTCTTCGGCAATTCCATTTACGTCTGGGGAAGCCTGATCGGGATCTTCCTGGCCGCCCTTTCGCTGGGCTACTTCCTGGGGGGCCTGGCGGCCGACCGCTTCCCCCTCCTGGAAGCCCTGGGCTGGCCCCTACTCCTGGCCGGACTTCTGACCTCCTTCGTCCCGGCCTTTTCGGCCAGTCTGGGACCTTCTCTCCTGGAAATGGGACTTGAGCCGCGCTCCGGTTCCCTCCTGCTCTCTCTGCTCCTCTTTTTCCTGCCCTCGGTGCTCATGGGGATGGTCTCTCCTCTGGCCATACGCCTCCAGACCTCCCGCCTCACCGCCCTTGGCTCTTCCGCTGGAACCCTTTATGCCCTGTCAACCGTTGGTAGTATCCTCGGCACCTTCCTGACCGCCTTTTATCTCATCCCGGCCTGGGGCGTAGCTGATCTGACCCGCAGTCTGGGGTTTCTGCTGGTTCTCCTGAGCGGGGCGGCCTTTTTGGCCCGGCGGAAATGGCATAGTCTGACACTCTCCCTCGTCCTCTTGCTCTTTCTCAGCGTTGTCTGGCAGCCGTGGGCGGCCAGGAACAGCAACGTGACCAAGAGTGACCTGCCGGTAGGCTGGAAGACCTTATACCAGGCCGACAGCCTTTATCACCACATCCGCGTAGTCGAAAGCCAAGATAGTCGCTACCTGCGTTTTGATAATTCCTGGCAAAGCGGCATGTACCTGACCGACCCTTACGCCACCCGCTTTGAGTATACGGACTTTTTCCACCTGGCTCTGGTTATCAATCCGAAAATTGAAGAGGTTCTTTTCATCGGGCTGGGGGGTGGTTCAGCCCCCAAAAAGTTCCTCAAGGATTACCCGCAGATGAAGATTGACGTGGCCGAGCTGGACCCCGCCGTAGTGCAGGTAGCTCGCAGGTACTTCTTCCTCCCGGACGATTCATCCCGTTTCCACGTCCGGGCTCAGGACGGTCGGGTTTTCCTACAGAACTCTTCCCGGCAGTACGACCTCATTGTCCTGGACGCTTACTATGCCGACTCCATCCCCTTTCACTTGACCACCCAGGAGTTTCTTTCCGAGCTAAAAGCCCATCTGAAACCAGGGGGGCTGGTAGCAGCCAACCTCATCGGGGCGCTTCAGGGAAATGGGAGCGGTGTCTTCCGTGCCCTCTACCGGACCTTTGCCGCCGTCTTCCCCACCCGTTACCTCTTCCCCGTTCTCTGGGAGAAGAACAACGATCCGGCCTCCCTGCGCAACATTATTCTGGTAGCCGGGGAAGGCCAACCCCTGGTTCGAGAGGTCTTTATAAGAAAGGCGGCTGATATGGCCAAAGGTGGCCAGATCAAGGTGCCCAGACTGGCCGATTACGCCGCCAGTCTTTACCAAAAGCCACTGGAGGTTGAGGACGTGCCTTTACTGACGGACGATCACGCCCCAGTGGATAACCTCCTTCCCTTTGAGCCAAAGCCGCCCAGGTAGAAATAAGGGTAGTCCCTCATTCCGCCTGTGGCCGCACCCTAAAGGAATGAAACAGATGCAGTGTGGCAACGGTCGGGCGATTGCCGGCGGAGTGCTTTCACCAAGCCGGGCACCGCATCCGGCGAAGCGAGGCCCGAAGTCCGGATGTCTCCAAGATGATTCTTCGGCCGTTTCCTCTCTACAGGGCCGGCTCTGTCCGGTAGTTAAACGCCTTTATCCCGGCAAAGGTTCCCGAATCTCCCAACTCCTCCTCGATGCGCAGTAGTTGATTGTACTTGGCCACCCGTTCGGTACGGGCCGGGGCGCCGGTCTTAATCATTCCGGCATTGGTGGCCACCACCAGGTCAGCGATGGTGACGTCCTCCGTCTCACCAGAACGGTGGGAAACAACCGTAGTATAGCCGGCCCGACGGGCCAGTTCCATTGTCTGAAGGGTTTCCGTCAGAGTCCCGATTTGGTTAAGCTTAATCAGAATGGAGTTCGCCACCCCCTGGACGATTCCCTCCGCCAGAATTGTTGGATTAGTGACGAAGATATCGTCCCCTACCAACTGGATCTTGCCACCCAGGCGTTGGGTCATCTCCTTCCATCCTTCCCAGTCATCCTCAGCCAGGCCATCCTCTATGGAAAGGATGGGGTATTCCTTCGCCCATTTCTCATACAGGTCGATGAGGCGGGAGGAATCCAGCTCCTTATCTTCCCCCGCCAGAATGTACTTGCCTTCGCCGTAGAACTCGGAAGCAGCCGGATCCAGGGCCAAGTAGACCTCTTTCCCAGGATTCAAACCAGCCCGAACAATGGCCTCCATGATAACGTCAAGAGCCTCCCGGTTGGAACGCAGGTCGGGGGCAAACCCGCCCTCGTCACCCACAGCCGTGCTGAGACCCTTCTTCTTTAGAATAGCCTTAAGATGGTGGTACACCTCTGTGGCGCAGCGAATCGCTTCAAAAAAGCTGAAGGCCCCGGCCGGCACCACCATGAACTCCTGAAGGTCCACGTTATTGTCGGCGTGCTTACCGCCGTTCATTATGTTCAGCATCGGTACCGGCAGGACCCGTGCTCCAACCCCGCCCAGGTAGCGATAGAGCGGAAGCCCGCTATATTGGGCCGCCGCCTTGGCTATCGCCAGGGATACAGCCAGGATGGCGTTAGCCCCCAGGCGGCCCTTGTTGGGAGTCCCATCCAGGCCGATGAGGATTTCGTCAACGGCTACCTGGTTCAGGGCTTCCTCCCCGACCAGTTCCGGGGCGATCTCCGTGCCGACGTGGTGAACGGCCTTCTGCACCCCCTTGCCCAGATAGCGCTTCTCGTCGCCGTCTCTAAGTTCTACGGCCTCCCGTGAGCCCGTGGAAGCCCCGGAAGGTACCGCCGCCCGTCCCATAGTACCATCTTCCAGGTAAACATCAACTTCAACGGTGGGACTGCCGCGGGAATCCAGGATCTCCCGGGCACGAATCTCGCTGATAGTACTCAAGTTAAATCCCTCCCGGATATCGATATCAATGACTCCCGATCCATCTCGCCCGGTTTTTCCAATCCCAGGATCTCCAAAAGGGTGGGAGCCACTTCGGATAGGACACCGTTCCGCAAGATTACCTCCCGCCGGGAATCATCCACTAAGAGGCAGGGAACCGGATTGGAGGTATGGGCAGTATGAGGTTCCCCTGTTTTCGGATCAACCATGCACTCGGCGTTCCCGTGGTCCCCCACAATCATGGCGGCACCGCCGGCCTGCCGGACTGTTGCCACTACCTGTCCCAGGCACTGGTCCACCACCTCTATCGCCCGTACGGTCGCTTCCAATACCCCGGTATGCCCCACCATGTCCGGATTGGCATAGTTTAAGAGAAAGAAATCGAAGTTACCCTTTTTGATTTCCCCCAGCAAGGCCTCCGTAACCTCCCTGGCACTCATCTCCGGCCTCTGGTCATAGGTGGCCACCTTGGGTGAGGGGATCAGGAGGCGTTTCTCTCCCGGAAAGGGGGTCTCTTCACCGCCATTGAAAAAGAAGGTGACGTGGGCGTATTTTTCGGTTTCCGCGATCCGGAGTTGCTTTAAACCAGCCCGGCTGATGACCTCGCCGAAGGTGTTTTTCAAAGATTGCGGCGGGAAGGCCGAGGGCAAGGGGAAGGATTCGTCGTACTGGGTAAAGCCGGCCAGATAGAGGGGGAACAGAGTCCGGCTCTCCTCGGCCCTGGCCCCGGGAGAGGCCACCGCCAAAGGGCGATCAGATAAGGGAGAAGGGCCCCGGGAAAAAGCAGAAAAGTCCGGGTCAGCCAAAGCACGGGTGATCTGTCTCGCCCGATCGGCCCGGAAATTGAAGAAGATAACCGTATCCTTGGGGCCAATGGTGCCTCCCTTCGCGACTTCCCGAGGTCCCGTCGACTTCCCGACTATGACCACCGGTTTTACAAACTCATCTGTCTCCTCACGGGCGTAGGCGGCGCCAAGAGCGGTCAGGGGATCGGGGGCCAACTCTCCCACCCCATGTACCAAAGCTTGATAGGCCAGGCGAGTTCGTTCCCAGCGCCTGTCCCGGTCCATGGCATAGTAACGTCCCATAACCGTAGCCACCTGTCCGACACCCTTTTCCCCCATCACCCGCAACAGGTGTTCCATATACCCTCGCGCACTGGTGGGAGGGGTGTCCCGTCCATCCAGGAAGGGATGGACGAAAACACGAGTGAAACCCCGCCGGCGCGCCATTTCCAGCAAGGCGTAAAGGTGCTCCTGGTGGCTGTGAACGCCGCCGTCAGAGAGGAGCCCCAGGAGATGAACGGCCCCGCCAGCCTGTTCCGCTAAGGCAAAGGCCTTCAGCAAAACTGGATTTTGGAAGAATGCCCCTTCCCTTATGCTCTTGCTGATGCGCACCAGGTCCTGATAGACGATACGGCCGGCCCCCAGGTTGAGGTGTCCCACGTTGGAATTGCCCATTTGGTCATCGGTTAAGCCCACCGCTTCCCCGTGAGCCAAGAGCCGGGAATGAGGGTAGTCACGGTAAAGCCTGTCCATGACCGGTTTGCGGGCCTGGGCGATGGCGTTACCCTCCGTAGCGGCGGAAAGACCCCAGCCATCCAAAACAATGAGGCCTACGGGCCTCGGTCGACTCTTCATCTGCGATCCTTCCTTCTGATCGGAAACTTCGCCGGCACTTACCCTGAAACAAACCAGCTACTTCCAGGGCGCCGGCGGCAGCCTGGGGGACGGCCTTATTCAGAAATTAACGATGGCCGCGAAGGTTTCCGGAGAGAGGCTGGCTCCACCTACCAGGGCACCGTCAATATCTGCTTCCCTCATAAAGGAGCCAATGTTCATTGCAGTAACGCTGCCACCGTACTGAATCCTCACCCTTTCCGCGACCGGGACACCGAAAAGTTCACCTACGGTACGTCGCAACCAAGCAGCCACCATCTGGGCGTCAGCCGGCTGAGCGGAGCGCCCCGTCCCGATCGCCCAGACCGGTTCATAAGCAATGACTAACTTGGTAACAGCGGCCGGAGGTGAACTTTTCGGTGTCCCGTTCATCTGGCGCAGGACTACTTCCTCCGTGCGCCCGGTTTCGCGTTCCGCCAGGGTTTCCCCAACACAGAGGATGGGTAAGAGATCATGGGCCACGGCCGCCTTCAGCTTTTGGTTCACCATCTCATCCGTCTCGGCAAAGTGTTGGCGCCGCTCCGAGTGCCCCACAATCACATGCTGGCAACCGGCGTCCTTAAGCATCAGGGGGGAGACCTCACCGGTGAAGGCTCCCTTTTCCGCCCAGTGCAGGTTCTGCGCCCCCAGCTTGACCCAACTGCCTTCCAAGGCTTCTTTCACCGCTCTCAGGTACGGAAAGGATGGACAGATCACCACCTCGCGGTCTTCCCGTCCCTGAACCCGGGGTAAAAAGTCCGAGATAAAGCCGATGGCCTCCGCCGTGACTTGGTTCATTTTCCAGTTAGCCGCCAGGATTACCCGACGTCCTCTAACGTCCCCCAAGTTTGTCACCCCTTTCTGGACGAGCCCTTTTGACGCGCCTGGAAATCTATTTCTCCTGAAGCGCCGCCACCCCTGGCAACGCCTTGCCCTCAATGAATTCCAGGGAGGCCCCGCCTCCCGTGGAGATGTGGGTGATCTGGTCGGCCACCCCGGCCTTTTCCACGGCCGCCACGGAATCGCCGCCGCCGATGACGGTCCGGGCGTTGGCTGCCGCCACCGCCCGGGCGATAGCCAAGGTTCCGGCGGCAAAGGGTTCCAGCTCGAAGACGCCCATAGGTCCGTTCCAAAAGACGGTTGCGGCCTGACTAATGGCCTGGCCAAACCGCTCCGCGCTGGTCGGGCCGATATCCAGGGCCGTCCAATCGCCGGGAATCTGGTCCGGAGCCACAACCCGCCTTTCGGCCTCGGCCGAGAAGGAACTGGCTACCACCACATCCACTGGCAAGAGCGCCTCGACACCTTTAGACCGTGCCCGCTCCATGATTCGCTGAGCCACGGGAACCTCGTCGGCTTCCGACAGAGACTTCCCCACAGACCAGCCCCGGGCCAAAAAGAAGGTGTTGGCCATCCCGCCCCCGATGACGAGGGTGTCCACCTTCTCCACCAGGCTCTCCAGGACCCCAATTTTGTCGGAGACCTTGGCCCCGCCGATAATGGCCAGGAAGGGCCGGCGAGGGTCTTCCAGGATCTCTCCCAGGGCTCGGATCTCCCTTTCCATGAGCAAACCGGCCACTGCCGGGAGATACTGCGCCACTCCGGTCGTGGAAGCGTGGGCCCGGTGGGCCGCCCCAAAGGCATCGTTCACATAAAGGTCGGCCAGTTCCGCCAACTGACGGGCAAAACCCGGATCATTTTTCTCTTCCTCCGGATGAAAGCGAACATTCTCCAGGAGGATGACCTCCCCCTGGCCCGCCCGGTCCACCGCCTCTTTTACCGCAGGGCCGACACAATCAGCGAGTTTTCTTACCGGTAGCCCAAGGAGTTCCTGCAGACGTCGTCCCACCTCGGTGAGACGGTATTTTTCTTCCGGCCCGCCCTTGGGGCGTCCAAAGTGGGAAGCCAGGATTACCGTAGCCCCCTTATCCAGCAGATAGCGGATAGTGGGCAAAGCCCCTCGGATCCGGCTGTCATCGGTGATCGCCCCCGCCTTGTCTACCGGAACATTGAAATCCACCCGTACCAGGACCCTCTTGCCAGCCGGGTCCACATCGCGGATCGTCTTTTTCAAAAAAAATCACCACCTGCTTACTGCGGTCCGCCACGATACGCCTACAGCCCCTTTTCTGCCAAAAACTCCACCAAATCCACCAGGCGGCTGGAATAGCCCCACTCGTTATCATACCAGGCCACCACCTTGACCAGGTTCCCCTCAACCACCATGGTCGAACCGGCATCAACGATCGAGGAGGCCGGGTTGCCCTTAAAATCCATGGAAACCAGTGGCTCGTCGCAGTAGGCCAGGATGCCCTTCAATTCTCCCGCCGCCGCCCGCTGCAGGGCGGCGTTGACCTCATCGGAGCTGGTGGAACGCCTTACCTCGGCCACCAGATCGGTCACGGAGACCGTGGGGGTAGGGACGCGGAGGGAGAATCCGTTTAGTTTCCCCTTCAGCTCAGGCAAGACCAGCCCAATGGCCTTGGCCGCCCCGGTGGTAGTGGGAATAATGGAGAGAGCAGCCGCCCTGGCCCGGCGCAGGTCTTTATGCGGGAGATCGAGGATCCTCTGGTCGTTGGTGTAGGAATGAATGGTGGTCATCAGACCCTTGACGATCCCGAAGTGGTCATTGAGGACCTTGGCGACGGGGGCTAGGGAGTTGGTAGTGCAGGAAGCGTTGGAGATTACCTGATGCCGGGCTGGGTCGTAGCTCTTGTCGTTAACCCCCAAGACAATGGTCAGGTCCTCCCCCTTGGCCGGGGCGGAAATGATGACTTTCTTCGCTCCGCCCGCAAGATGGAGGGCGGCCTTCTCCCTATCAGTAAACCTTCCCGTTGATTCAATGACGACGTCGACGCCCTGTTCCTTCCACGGGATCTGAGCGGGATCGGTTTTGGAAAAGACCTTGATACTTTGATTATTGACGTAGATAGTGTCCTTTGCGGCCTTCACCTCAGCGTCAAGAATCCCATAATTGGAGTCGTATTTCAGGAGATGGGCCAGGGTCGCGGCGTCGGTGATGTCGTTGACGGCCACCACTTCAACACCTGGGTGTCCCAAAGCGATCCTGGTAAAACGGCGTCCGATGCTCCCGAAACCATTGATGCCTACCTTCACGGCCATGCAGAACCACTCCTTTCAGGATTTAATCGTACCTTCGCCACCTCAAGCTGGTTCAGGAGGTAGGTTCTTTCCCGGGAAGCCCTCCCTCAATTCCCTCATCCTGCGGGCCGCCCCTTCGTCGGTCACCAGAAAATGGTGCCGCCCGGCCAACAAGACACTTCTGATGGCAGAAGCCTTACCGGCTCCGCCCGCTACCGCCATTCGGAGGGAGATCTCCGGCAAGTCCTCAAAACGCAAACCGGCGCTGGGCACCGCCTGTACCACCTCCCCCATCTGAGAAAAGTAATATCCAAAGGCCTCCCCCAAAGCCCCTCGCCGGCGTAATTCCTCAATCTCCCGGGTTGATATCCCCCGGCGGCGGGCCATCTCCTCCGCCATCCCAATGCCGTGCACCAAAATCTGCGCGGATCGGATCAGGTCCAGGATCTCTTGCAGATGCGGGTCCTGAGCCAGGGCTAAGGCACTCTCCTCGGAAAGGTTGTCCGGTAGGTGCAGGAGACGGTAACCGGCCCCCAGGCGGCGAGCTAACTCCACAGCGATGGTGTTGGCCTGAATCTCGATCTCCTCACCCAGTCCACCGCGGGCCGGCACCACGGTTAACTCTCTGGTGATGGCTAAGGGGGTCGCCGCCCGGGCCACCTCGGCCATGGTCGTACCACCGGAGACTGCCAGCACCAGCCTATCCGTAAAACCCAACCGGGGATCTTCCAAGACACGCCTTAAGATTCTCGCCGCCGCTCGTCCCAGGTGTCTCTTGGTCCCCAGCTGCCGACCCGAATCGTCCGGCACGATGATAACCTTCTCCAGGTTGAACTCGGAGCGCAACTCTTCGGCCAGTCTCTCGCCGCCCTTGAGCCCAATTATGTATTCGTTAAGACGGTCGAGAAGGTCTTCGCCTTCCTGGGTCAGGGTGACCCCACGCAGATCCTGATTCAGGAGCCCCTGCTCTTTCAAGAAATCCATCTGGCTCCGGAGTCCACGCTCGTTAATCCCGAGAAGGCCGGTCAGACTGCGCCGGCCGACTGGCCCCCAGGTCAGCACGGCCCTGAGGATGTCGTGGCGGGTGCGAATCACCTCTATAAGTTCGGGGGCCACTAATCTTTGCAGCTTATAAAGATCATCAACTTCCACCAAAAGCCCCTCCGCCAAAAGGGAGATGGGTCATGTTGCCGGGCTTTGACCTCATTCAATCAGAGATTGCCCAAAAAAAGCCTTTCTAAAACCGGGACAATTTTGTTACCGCTACCCACTTTTCTGTCCCATCCATTATAAAAAAAATAGATGCTTTAGGCAAGAAGGTTTCATCCCTTTTGACGCCCCTTCTCAAGTGAATCTTTTTCTTCGGTTGGAGGGCGGAATCTGGGCTTCTATCCTGTACTTGGCTACCGTGCGCCGCGAGATGTCGATACCGGAAGCCTGTAGACGCTCAGCAATTTGCTGATCGCTCAGGGGGTGCCTGGCATCTTCACTTTCCACCATGCCTTTGATCATTCTTTTCACCGAACGGGAAGAGACACTGGGGCCTTCCTCCCGTTGCAGGCCTCCCGAGAAGAAGAACTTCAGCTCGAAAAGTCCCCAGGGGGTTTGCATATACTTGCCGGTGGTAGCTCGGCTAACGGTAGATTCGTGCAGACCGATCTCCTCGGCCACCTCGCGCAAAGTCAGGGGTTTCAGGCGATTCACTCCATGATCAAAGAAGTCTCGTTGAAACCTGACCACACACTCACAAACCCGGTAGAGGGTAAGCCTCCTCTGTTCGATGCTCTTCAGGATGAAGAGGCCAGCTTTCAATTTCTCCTGGAGATACCGGCGTACTTGAGGTTCCACCTCCAGGCCCTTCTCCAGCAGTCTATGGTAATAGCGGCTAAGACGCAGGCGGGGGAAGATAGTATCGTTGACCAAGATGACATACTCCCCGTTAACCCTCTCCACGGTAACGTCGGACGTCAAGTAGCCCGTCTCTCTCGCCCCCGCGAAGCGGCTCCCGGGCTTGGGGTCCAGCCGACGTATCACATCGATGGCTTCCTGCAGCCGTGCAAGGGGCACTTGCAGAAAAGTCGCCAAGCGCTGATAGCGACCGGCCGCCAAATCCTCTAAGCCTTCTGTTATGAGTAGGCGAACCAGCTTATTCTCCCCTTCCCCCAGGGAATCCAGCTGCAGAAGGAGGCACTCGGATAGGTCACGGGCTCCGACACCAGGGGGGTCAAAACCCTGTAAGACTTTAAGAACACTCGCAACCTGGGGGAGAGAGACGGCAAACCGGGCTGCGACCTCGTCCAAGCCGCACTGCAAGTAGCCATTGCCATCCAGACACCCGATGAGGAATTCCCCAATTTCCCGGTCAACTCCAGTCAAAGGAGAAAGCTGCAATTGAAAAGACAGGTGCTCTTGCAGGCTCAGACCCTGAGAAAAAAGGGGGGCGCGATGCTCTCTTCGTTCGCCCCAGTTCAAACCCAAATCACTGGAGTCGGAAAAGTACTCCATCCATTCCGCATCCTCCTCCGGGGGGCCGCCCTCGTCGGAGTCAGTGGCTTCCTCCTGCATCTCCAAAAGGGGATTGTTTAAGACCTCCTGCCGCAAAAAGGTATTCAGCTCCAAGGCCGGAAGCTGTAAGATAGCCATCGCCTGGCGCAACATCGGGGTCATAATGAGACGTTGTCTCTGTTCTAACCCAAGGCTTAGCTCCATCCTGGCCACTCCCGAGGGGACTTCTTCTTCTCTTCTGATAATTAATATATTCTCCCCCGGTAGTCCAATTTCCTGCCGAAAACCCCGGTGAGCAATAGTGAGCTGGAGGAATCCCGGGGAAAATCTCCTGCCGCGGCGGGATAGGCATAATTTCAGGTGGTCAGTTCCTCGTCCAGGATGTCATGGAGTTCTCGCCGGACACCCGTCACCATATAGATGATCCATTCCCCGAGGTTGGTGGCATGGTCGGCGATACGTTCCAGATGGGAACCAACAAAGAGCAACTGCGTGGCCTGACGGATGGTCTTGGGGTCTTCCATCATATACGTCAAAAGCTCCCGGAAGACCTGGGAATAGAGGTGATCCACCTGTTCATCGTCGGCGATCACGGCCACAGCCAGGTTGGTATCACGCCGGACATAGGCGGTCAGGGCATCCCGCACCATCTTCTGCGCAATCTCGGCCATTCTGGGTACATCCACCAGGGGCTTGATCAGGGGCTGTCCCTCCAGGCGAATGGTAACGCGGGCGATGTCCACGGAGTGATCAGCCATCCGCTCCAGGTCGGTGACAATCTTAAGGGCCGTCCCGATGACCCGAAGATCGGAGGCCATGGGTTGCTGAAGGGCCAATAGGCGGAGGCATTTCTTTTCGATCTCCAGCTCCAGGTCATCGACCACATCGTCTCCTTTGATGACTTCATTGGCCAATTCTGAATCCTTCATAGCCAAAGACTTAACGGCCTTATAGATGGCTTCCTCGACCAGGGTGCCCATTTTAAGAATGGACTGCTGCAAATCTTCCAGTTCACTCTGAAAAGACTGGCGCGTCATAGACATCATCCTTCTTTATAGATTGGTCGTCATCCGAACCGTCCCGTAATGTAATCCTCCGTCCGTTTGTCATGAGGGTTTGTAAAGATCTGATCCGTAATGCCACATTCCACCAATTCCCCGTTGAGGAAAAACCCGGTATCATCGGAAACGCGGGCCGCCTGCTGCATGTTATGCGTCACCAACACAATAGTATATCGGCTCTTCAGTTCATGGATCAAGTCCTCTATCTTGGAGGTGGAGATCGGATCCAGGGCCGAGGCTGGTTCATCCATCAGCAGTATCTCCGGTTCCACCGCCAGGGCTCGAGCAATACACAGGCGCTGCTGCTGCCCACCGGAGAGGGTCAAGGCTGGCCGGTTGAGCTTGCTCTTGACCTCATCCCAGAGGGCTGCCGCCTGTAAGCTCCTTTCCGCAATCTCTTTGAGCAGGCGGGGGTTTTTCTGTCCGTGGATCCGCGGTCCATAGGTAACGTTATCAAGAATGGACATGGGAAAGGGATTTGGTCTTTGGAAGACCATCCCCACCCGCTGGCGCAGATTGACGACGTCAATCCTGGCGTCATAGATGTTTTCACCGTCCAGGATCACCCGTCCGCTGACCCTGGCTCCCGGGATCAACTCGTTCATCCGATTCAAAGCCCGGAGAAAGGTGGATTTACCGCAACCTGACGGTCCGATGAGGGCGGTAACACGGTTACTCTTAATATTGACGTTGATGTCTTTGAGGGCCTGAAATCCCCCGTAATAAACGTTAAGATTCTTGACTTCTATTTTCTGGCTGCCATCACTTCTGACCTGGCAATCCCCCTTGGCTCGCGGCACTGGAATCACCCGCATCTAGATTTCTCCCTTCTCCATCGAAAATCCTTCTCTGGCTCTGGTCAGCAAAGGCCTTTTCCTCCTACCTGTGACCCCCAGTAGTAAGGCGCCTGAGGACCAAACGGGCGGGGAGACCCAGGATCAGGTTGAAAACCAGGACAGCTATGATGAGCAAGGCGGCCGCCCCGTCAGCTATCCGGCCAGCGTCGGGAACCAGGCTTTCGGCGCGCACATACCAGAGATGAACCGCCAGGGTCTCGCCGGCATTGAAGGGGTCCAGGTCAAAAAAGTGCCGGGAGGCGCTGGTCCCGGCCGTATAAATAAGGACGGCCGTTTCCCCCAGAGCGCGCCCGGCGGTCAGGGTAACACCGGTGATGATGCCGGGAAGCGCGGCCGGGATCACCACCTGGCGAACAGTCTGCCACTGAGTGGCCCCCAGGGCCAAGCTGGCCTCCCGGTAGGATACCGGCACGGCTCGTATGGCTTCCTCTGTAACCCGGACCAGAAGGGGCAGGTTAAGCAGAGCCAGAGTCAGAGCACCTCCGAGAATGGTGAAGCCTAAACCGAAGAAATTGACAAAAATTATCATCCCGAAGAGTCCAAGCACAATGGAAGGAACGGTGGCCAAACTCTCCACACTCAAACGGACCAGGTCAGTCCAGCGGGAAGGGCGCGCGTACTCAGCCAGATAGACCCCCGTTCCCAGACCTACCGGCAAAGAAAAGAACAGGGAAAGAAAGAGGATGTAGAAAGAGTTGAAGAGCTGCGGCCCCACCCCTCCCCCCGCCTCTAACTCGCGGGGGGAACTGGTGAGAAATTGCGGGGTCAGGACGGGTAACCCCCGGCGCAGGACGTAAAGCAAAAACCAGGCCAGGATCAAGATGAGAGACAGGGCGGCCATGGTCAAGACGGCTGTGGCAACCCGGTCGGCTTTTTTGGCTGGCAAGAATACCCCTCCCGCTATAGGAGCCCGCCTGACACGCAGATGGGTGTTTTTCAGCGGTCTCCTAGGTAAGTCTTCCCCGGGAAATAAAGCGAATCAATAGTATCAAGGCTAAGGAGATCAGGAGAAGAACCAGGGCCATGAGGAACAGGGCGTTGTTCCAAGTGGAACCAAAAGGGGTGTTGGCCATCTCCACAACGATCTCACTGGTTAAGGCTGAAGTGGGGGCAATCAGGCCTCGGGGCAATTGCGGGGTGTTGCCAATGAGCATTTGCACCGCCATAGTCTCTCCAATAGCCCGAGCCATGGCCAGGACCATAGCCGTCAAGATACCAGGGCGAGCTGCCGGCAAGAGAACTTCCCAAATGGTCTGCCAGCGGGTGGCCCCCAAAGCCAGGGAAGCCTCTTCCAGGCTGATGGGCAGGGCCCGCAGGGCGTCTTCCGAAATGGAGACCAGGGTGGGAAGGATCATTATCCCCAAAACGATGGCCGCCGGCAGGAGACCAAAGCCGCTCTGTCCGGTCAACCGCTGCAAAACTGGGATCAGGACCGTCAAGCCAATCCACCCGTAAACCACGGAAGGAATCCCCACAAAAAGATCGGTAGCAGCCCGCATGACGTCACGCATCGGTCCACCGGCGATCTTGGCCATGTAGATGGCAGCGGCCAGACCCAAAGGCGCACCAAAGAGTAGAGCCAGGAAGGTTACGGCCAGGGAACCGAGGATGAAAACCAAAGCCCCATATTGCCCGCTGGTCGGGTTCCAATGGGGGCTGAGAAAGAACTCTCGCCAGCTGACGTCGCTCAGGGTCAAAAGACCCTGCCGACCCACAAAACCGATGATAGCCACAATGGTCATAATGACCAGGATCGCCGCTCCTAACAAGACCATGGCCATGTAGCGATTCTGGTAGCGGACGTAGGACATGGTGCTCGCCGTCCTTCCCAATAAGGAGATGCCCGCGGCCCCTCTTGACGGGGTCGCGGGTTATCGGCAAAGGCAAAGCCCCCGGTGAAGCGTCCTGCCGCAAGCATTTTCCAGAGGGAACTCAGCCTGCGGGGATGCCCCGCTGATGATCACACAGCCCTTCATTATCCAAGATAGCCTTTCGGCAGGCTGCCGGGCTACTTCTTGACCTGCATCTTGCTTACCGGGATGAAGCCCGTTTGCTCCACATACTTATTCTGGAATTCTGCATTCAGGATGTAGTCAATAAAAGCCTTAGTGGCCCCTTTCGGCTCTCCTTTGGAGTAGAGGTGTTCGTAGGTCCAGATGACATACTTCCCGGTGCTGACGTTTTCCGGCGTATACTTTACACCGTTGTAGGCCAGGGTCTTAACGGCGTCATTGACATAGGCGGCATCGACAAAACCTATGGCGCCGGGAGTCTTGGCCACTACCTCACGTAGCGCCCCGTTGGAATCTTGTACCACCGCGCCGGTGGTGAAATCCTGCCCCTTCAAGACAATATCCGTGATGGTGGCCCGGGAGCCGGAGGCCTTGGTCCTGGTAACGACGGTGATCTTCTCGTCTTTCCCTCCGACTTCTTTCCAATTGGTGACCTTACCCGTGAATATATCCCGCGCCTGGGCTTCCGTCAGGTTCTCCACAGTTACGGAAGGATTGACCACCAGGATGAAGGGGGCTACAGAGACTTGAAAGTCCACCAGTCCCTTATCCTTGTATTCGGAAGTGGCAAAGACATCGGACATCCCAATATCCACGTTGCCGGCCGCCACCTGGTTTAGACCGGTGAAGGAACCACCACCGCTAACGTTAATCAAGACGCCTTTATTCTTCTGCATGAAGAGATCGGCAGCCTGTTTGGCCATGGGTAAGAGGGCGGTAGAACCACTTAAGGTGACCTTCCCACTAAGGGTTTGTTCAGGTGTAGACTTTTTGGCACCACAGCCTGCCACCAACAAAGAAAACACCATTAATACTGCCGCAAAAACTCTAAAACTCCTGCTTATTATCATCACGAACCCTCCTGGTCTTGGCCTTGGTTTTCGTCCCTATGATAACAAGCTTTTGTTAATGTTAAACGGTGAACAATGTTAAGGAAATGTTAAGAGAACGAAAGTTAGAACGGCACGGGAAAGCCCGCGACGGCAGGTCTACGTTCATTGTGGCGCCGTTTCCTGGGAGAACGACCACTTCTTTAACAAAAAATGGATCCTGGTCCCTTTGCCCACATCGCTTTCGGCCCAGGCCCGTCCACCGTGGGCCTCGACGATGTGCTTAACAATAGCCAGACCCAGCCCCGTCCCCCCAGAACTGCGACTACGGGCCTTGTCTACGCGATAAAAGCGCTCAAAAATCCTGGGGAGATCCTTCCTGGGGATCCCAATGCCGGTATCGCTGACGGTGACCATGATCTGGGTCGGTTTTTCTTCCGCAGCAATGACCACCTTGCCACCGGCCGGGGTGTATTTGAGGCTGTTATCGACCAGGTTGGTCAGGACCTGGGCGATTTGATCCGGGTCGGCCTCCGCCGGCGGCAGATTTGGCGGGAAGGAGGTTTCCAGGGATACTCCCCCTTTCTCGGCCACCGGGGTCAACAGGTTGGCCACCCCAGCCGCCACCTGGCCCAGATGCACCGCCCGCCGCCGCGCCTGGAATCCCTCCGCCTCCAATCGGCTTAAGTCCAACAAGTCGTTGATGAGACGTATTAGCCGGCCGGCCTCTTGATCAATGATCTGGGTGAAACGGCGGCGGTTTTCGGCGTCTTCCAGGGCCCCCTCCAGAAGGGTTTCGGCAAACCCCTTGATGGAAGTCAAAGGGGTGAGGAGTTCATGGGAGACGTTGGCGACGAAGTCCCGTCGCATCCTCTCCAGCCTCTCCCTCTGACTGATGTCCCTGACCACCATGATGGCCCCGGTGATGGACCCGTCTTCGTTTTTCACGGGAGCCAGATAGGCCTCCAGAAGCTTTTCCTCCGGGTAGAAAACCTTCAGCTCCTGAACCATGGGTACACCGCGCCCAAAAACCTGGTCCAGTTTGCCATCCAGTTCGTAGCTGCGGAGAACCTCCAGGTGATGCCTGTCCAAGACCTCCTGGCCTTCCAGTCCGAAGATCTCTTGAGCCGCCCGGTTCAGAAGAAGGATCCGTTTCCGGGCATTGACCATGATGACGCCGTCGACCATATTGGCTAAAATGGCCTCGAGCTGGGACTTTTCCTGATAGGACCGGTCCAGACGCTCGCGTAGGGAGGTCATCATCCGGTTCATTTTAGTCCCGAGGCCGTCCAACTCCTCGTCCAGCTCCAGGTAGACGTTGTCCCGAAGATCGCCGGCCCTGATCCGTTCCACCGCGGCCGAGATATCGGCGAAGGTCCCATTGATGGCGCTCAAGGCCCGAGATAGGAGGTAGAAAGATAAGGTCAAAGTGAAAAAGAAGAAGAGCCAGAACATCCAGTAGAGCGCGGTTGAGGACCAGCCCTCCAGAGGCAGTAGAAAAAGGAGGAAGGAAAAGAGGAACAGGGCCCCGAAGGGAAGGAAAAGGGCCAGTACGAGGCGGCGCGGCCAGGTTTTCATTGCTCTTTCCCCCCGTCTTGCTTGAAGCGATACCCTACCCCCCGGACGGTTTCGATATAACGCGGATCGCCATGGTTCTCCCCTAGTTTCTCCCGCAGGTGGCGGATGTGAACATCGACGGTGCGCAGGTCGATGTAAGCATCGCTGCCGCGTGCAGCCTCCAAAAGGGCCTCGCGGGAGAAAACCCGGCCAGGGTGAGCAGCCAGCAGCCTGATGACCTCAAACTCAGTAGGGGTCAAATCCAGGGCCCGTCCCCCAACCAGGACCTGGTGACGCTCCAGATCGATGAGCAGGGCCCCCCGCGTGACCGCCCGGGTATCCCGCTCCGCCTCTTGGCGGTCCCGGCGGCGCAGGATGGCCTTGACCCGGGCCACCAGTTCCCGGGGACTAAATGGCTTGGTCACGTAATCATCTGCCCCAATTTCCAGGCCCACTACCCGGTCTATCTCCTCCTTCCTGGCCGTAAGCAGGATAATGGGGGCCGTCAATTCCCGGGATAGGATCCGGCAGACCTCAAAGCCATCCAGACCTGGCAGCATTACGTCTAAGATGATAAGATCGGGTTTTTCTGTCCTGGCTACCTGCAGGGCCTGCAAACCGTCATGAGCGGCTACCGTCTGGAAGCCCTCTTTCTCCAGGTTGAAGGTTACTAGTTGGACAATGGAGCTTTCGTCGTCCACCACCAGGACCTTGTCTGGCAAAGTGATCCCCCTTTGAAAAAAGATGGCCTTCCTACTCCAGATGGAGGCGGCGGGCCGCTACATTGATGGCCAGGACGTTGAGGGCTGTCATGTACTCCACCATCTCCTTGATCTGTCGCTGGGCCTGTTCCAAGACAGTCGGGATATTGAACCCGTATTTGACGCCTACATCCAGACTGATTTCGACCCCGTTGGGCCGGGATTCCACCAGGACCTTGAGCACGCGGGCCACTCCCGGGGCCTCCGAGCCGACCCTGGCGGCGACCGAGGCCACCACCGTGTCAGCGATGTAGAACTTACCCAGGGAACTGAAGGTGGGCTTGACCACCGATTTTTCAATAACGAGGTTCCGGGCCGGTGATTCGGCCTTGCCCCGGAGAAAAAAGCGCAACGGGTCGACGAGATACCCGGAAAAGGTCTTCTTCACCTCAAAGGTGGGGGCTGGGATGACGTGTTTCCCCTGTTCGCGGCGGATTCTCATCGCCCGGCGAATCTCCTCGGAGGTGGCGATCTGTTCGATCCCAATGATCTTGACCGGTTCGGGAAGGTCCAATTTCTCAGAAATCTTCCTGATCATGCCTACCGAGGTACCCAATACCAAGACCCGCCGGGGGTTTAATTCCCGGAGTCGTTCTTTGACTTCCCGGGCCTGTTCCGGATCAACAAAGAGGGCCCTCTTGACGGCCGCCACCCGAGTGGCTTCCCGCTTCGCCGATCTTCCTGCCAGGATCTTGCTGTCTTTGATCAACAGGCCGTCATCGACGACGGCGTCAACCTCTTCTTCATAGGCCACCAGTTGAGCCCGGTGGCTTTTCCCGGTCCCGCTGGGGCCCACCAGGGCCACAACCTCTATACTCATAGCCGTCCCACACCCTGAATTAGGAGACCGCTGAAAAACCCCCACCCGCTGTGTCGCTCCGGCGGCTCCTCGCTCAACGTACTATCTAGTACGCCTCGCTTCGGAGCCTTGTCTCCTTCGCATCTGGGCTGATTTGAGGTCTTGCCCTAACGACTACTCGGGCGGGTTAACCGCTCAAAACACAGTTCGTCAGCAGTCTCCTAGGCTTTGTCTTATTAGGAGGCAGTCTCCTTAAGGTTATCTTCGCCGCGAGCCGCCATCTGCTCGAGGAGACCGCTGAGGCGACCTATTTCCTGGGAGAGCTGTCGCAGCCGGTCCCAAGGCACCCCTGCTCCGCCTGGTTTCGCTGTCAGCAGTTTGAGAACCCTGACCAGGCGACTGTACTCCCTCTCCAAATCCTCCAGCCGCCCCTTGACCGTCTCCTCTTCCAACGCAGGCCCGGCCGTCTCGGAAGCAGGCGCGGTCCGGGCCGCCGCAGGACCCACCCGGAACTTCTCCCCAAACCGGGGAAGCGCAACCGGCAGGCCGAGGCGCCGCTGGATCTCGCCAGCCAGGGCCTGCATCCCTTTCTCCTCACCGTGCACCAGGAAGACCTGGCGAGGTCTTTGGGGCATGGCCTCGACGAAAGCCAAAAGATCCCCTTGGTCGGCGTGAGCCGAATAGCTTTGGAGGGAGTAGATTCTGGCATGTACGGAGATTTCCTCGCCAAAGATGCTGACCTTCCTGGCCCCGTCCAAAAGGCGACGGCCCAAGGTGCCTTCCGCCTGGTAGCCTACAATGACCACCGCCGATTCCGGGCGCCAGAGGTTGTGCTTGAGATGATGTTTGATCCGTCCGGCATCAGCCATGCCGCTGGCCGAGATAATGACCGCCCCGCGGACCTGGTTTAAGGCCTTTGATTCCTCCGCCGTCCGGGTATAATGCAGGCCGGGGAAATCAAATGGGTCATCTCCCTTGGCCAAAAGGTCTTTTGTCTCCTGATCAAAGTCCTCCGGGAAATGCCGGAAGATGTCCGTGGCCGAAACGGCCATGGGGCTGTCAACATAGATGGGCACCCTGGGAATGCTCCCCTGCTCGGACAAGAGGTTCAATTCATAGACGACTTCCTGGGTCCGTTCCAGGGCAAAGGCTGGGATGACCACGTTCCCTCCCTGCCGAACAGTCTCATTGACGATCCGGGCCAGCTCGGCCAGTCTTTCCCCTTTTCCCTCGTGAAGCCGCCCGCCGTAAGTGGACTCCAGCACCAGGACATCAGCCCGGGGCAGGATCTCCGGATCCCGTACGATGGGCTGGTCCCTTTGACCAAGATCACCAGTGAAATAGATGATGTAGGGAGCCGGTGCCTCCTTTTCAGCCGCGGTCGTCTCTTGATCACCGGAGGGTCCGCTGGGGCCCTGGGTTCCGCCCTTAAAAGCCGCTGGAGCCGCCGGGGAAATCCGCAGCTCGATTCCGGCCGACCCCAGGATATGGCCGGCATCGTGAAAGACGACCTGCACACCCGGCCCCAGCTCAAGGGGTTGATGGTAGAAGACGGGCGAGATCTTCGGCAGGCAGGCCAGGACATCGTCACTGCTGTAAAGAGGCTTCAGGGGAGGCAGCCCGGCTCGTTGCCGTTTCCGGTTTTGCCACTCCACCTCCATGGCCTGCAGGTGGGCGCTATCCAAGAGCACCACCCGCGCTAACGCCGCCGTAGGCGGGGTGCAGAAGGTTAACCCCTCAAAACCACGCTGGTAGAGAAGGGGTAATCGGCCAACGTGGTCATTGTGGGCATGCGTCAGGAGAACATACCGAACATCCCTCGGGTTAAAGGGGAAGGGTTCGTGGTTCTTTTCTTCCAGTTCCTCTCCACCCTGGTAAACCCCGCAGTCCACCAAGATTTTCCCAGCCGGGGTGTCCACCAGATGACAGGATCCGGTTACGGTTCGTGTAGCCCCGATAAAGGTTATCTCCACAGGAAATCCTCCCCCATGAAAACCGAGATCAGATGTTTGAACTTGGACCTACACATGAAACCGGAAGTTAATGATGTCCCCATCCTGAACCAGGTACTCTTTGCCTTCCAGGCGCAAAAGCCCCTTTTCCCGCGCCTTGTTCAGGGAGCCCAAGGCAGCCAGGTCGTCATAGCTGACGACCTCCGCTCGGATGAAACCACGTTCAATATCGGAATGGATCTTCCCCGCCGCTGCCTTGGCGTTGGTACCTTGCTTGATGGTCCAGGCCTTAACCTCATCCTCCCCCGCCGTGAGGAAAGAGAGCAACCCCAGATGGCGATAAACGGCCTGGGCCAGACGTTCTATGCCCGTCTCCTCCAGGCCGAGATCTTGCATAAAGGCCTGACGATCCTCCTCGGAAAGGCGGCTGATCTCCATCTCCAACTGACCACAGATCTCCACCAGGGGGACCCCGCGCTCCTGGGCTTCCCTCTGGAGTTCTTCCCGCTTGGGATAATCCTGTTTTCGGTAATGCTCTTCGTCGACGTTGACCACCAGGACCACGGGCCGGTCGGTCAAGAAGGCATAATGACTGAGGATCTGCCTATCTTCCGGGGTGAGCGGGATCTGCTTCATCCCGGTTCCCCCCTCCAGTTGATCCCGGCAACGGCGCAATACCGCCAGTTCGGCTTCCTGCTCTTTGGTTATCTTCCGACCTTCGGCAAGCTTGAGGACCCTCTTTTCCACCAAGTCGAGATCAGCCAACCAAAGCTCCAGATTGATATCGGCAAAATCCCGGAGGGGATCCGCTGCGGGGTTGGGCAGGTCCTGGGAAGAGAAGGCTCGGAGCACAAAGACCAGGGCATCATTAACTTCCGGTTTCTTGAGGAAGGCCGTGGTTCCCCCGTGGGCCAAGCCGGGGATATCGGTAAACTTGATCTGGGCGTAAGTGGTGCGGCGCGGGTGGTAAAGACGGGAGAGGAAATCGACGCGTCGATCTGGCACCCGGGCCATGGCCTGATTGGTTTCCGCCCGGCCTCCGAATTTGGACACCTCGGCCTCGGCCATGGTCAAGAGATTAAAGATGGTTGTCTTCCCGGCCCCCGGCAGACCCACAAGACCTATTTCCATTAGCGTCGCTCCATCCCTTCCGACAGCGCTTCCTTAGTCCTTTCATATAATTTTATCACAACCAGCCAGACCTGGGCAATGAGACGTGACTGGGCAACAAACAGTCCCGGGAGGCTGTTCAAGAACTGCGGTTCGCGTGTTAACCCGGCTGGGAAAGGGCCGGGGCGCGAACGTTCAGGGCTTTCAACCAGCCGAAAACTGCGCCGGCCAAGCAAGGCCCGGAGGCCGGACGGCGGGAGTCTTTTTAGGCCATCATGATTACAAAAAAACTACCGGCAGCTCAAGGCCGCCGGCACTGTCGAATCTGTCAAGAGCCGTTTCCCGCGGAATATCACCGTTTCTGCTGGTTGTCATCCTGGTTACGGTTGGTCTGGTTGTCCCCGGGGGAGGCCGTCGCCCCCTTGGTCCCCGGCTGTTGATTCCGCCGGTTCTTACGGTCCTGGATCCGGTTGACGTCAATACCGATCTCGTTGGCCACTTCATACTGAAAACGATTTAGATCCAGGTTGCTGACCGGGCCGACAGGTTGATTTCTGTCATCCTTGCGATTGCGAGGCATCTTCTCCACCTCCAAAGAATTGTGGCTCCACCACTATTCTGCCCTCTCGGGAGGCTATTATCACGAAACCAGAACCGATCATCAGAAAATCAGAGTCACTGCCGAAGACGCAAAAGGAAGCAAGTATCTGACCAGGACAAAAAGGACTTAAGCCTCTCGCGAATACATCCCGGCCAAGAAGACTCATTGCCCGCCGGCCGCATCGGCAAGGTAGAAGGTGATGGCCCCGTTTATGCATTGTTCAATACATAGCTCGCAATCATCACAGCGGGACGGATCAACCACCGCCTTCGCAGCCATGATCTTGATAGCTTCCTGCTGACAAACCCGGGCGCAATTACCACAGCCGACACACATTTTTTCAATGATCTTAGCGGGCATGCAGATTCCCCCGTCCGCGGTCCCCCAGGCAACGACCTCTTGAAAACCTTGGGGACTGAAAATCGTTCCGAATTTAAATATAGAGCCCGCCAGCTAGTTTGTCAATGATACTCCCGGGGGTATTTAAGGTAAATAAGCGCACAAGCTCCAGCGGCAGCCCCGCCGTCCGCAATCAAGCTACCGTTTTTCTCCGGCGCCCCTGGAAACGCTGATAGGACTTCCAGGCCACTTTGGAGATGAAGGTAGCGCCGTCCCGCGGCTTTTCCAGTTCCCGCGTCAAAACGGCCATGGCAAAGGCGCCCTGAGGCAGATAGACCAGGCCGACATCATGCCGTATTCCCTTCAGGCTCCCGCTCTTGCTGGCCACCTCCGTCCCCAAAGGTAAGAGGGCAGCGATGTGGGAGAATTTCTGCCGTTTCAGAATCCGCAGAATACCCTCAGAAACCGAGGGGTTTATCACCTCACCATGATAGAGCCGCTCTAAGAGAGTGACCATCTCCCGGGCATTGATCTTGTTGTCGTGGCCCTGGGCCATGGCCGCATAGTTCCCGATCTTGGTAATCATTCTGGTCGCCTGGAAACCCAGGGATCCCATGGTCTGATTGACGTAGTCCATCCCCACCAGGTCGATCAGCATGTTGGTGGCGATATTGTCGCTGACGGAGATAGCCAACATGGCCAGGTCGGCCACGGTGGGTTCCAGCCCGTTCTCCAGGTCCTGTAAGATGCCGGAACCTATGGTTCCCACCAGATCCTTTTCGGCCTGAACCAGGGGGTGGCGCTGGCGCAGAGATAGGAGACCTTCCTCCGCCTTCTTGAAAAGCCCTACCAATAGGGGGAGCTTGATGACACTGGCGGCGGGATAAATCTCTTCGGCATTGTAAAAATAGGACTCCCCCGACGTCAGGTTCTTGATGGCCACCGCTGGTTTCCCCTTAAGTTTTTCGATCAGTCTTTCGATTTCTTCCGGCCACTTCATCATCGAATCACTCCTTGAAAATCGTACTCAGAACGGGAACTTGATCCAGAGTGCCCCTGCGCTTGCCCCACATCGACTACCCCGCATCGACCTGGTCTAGACAAGTTCTTTCTTCGACACTAAAGGCGATCACTCCTGCTGCAAGATCCCTTCTTTGTTGGCCGCCAGGAAGGATTTTTCCCCGGCCTTCTCGAATCTACCCTAGGAAGGCAGGGAAGAATTAGACCAAGGGGAAGTTGGATTGCCCTGAAGCAGGAGGTAAGCAGGTGGAGGATTCCAAGGATAGGCGAGACAAGAAAGACAAGGTTGTTTCCCTTTCGGATCGTTTCTTGAAGGAGGAGAGGGAGCAGAGGAAAACAACCGGCTCCCAACCCGAATACCTCCTGGAAGGAATGGATAAGCCGGCCGGTCCCTCCGGACCGGTGCCGGACGAAAAGACCCTTGATGCCATCATCAAAGCCGCCAGGGGTGCCCTGGAGAAAGATCCCAAGAACATGGCGGCTCACCATGACCTGGGGGTGGCCTACCTGGAGAAAGGCCTGATCGACCAAGCCATCCCCGAACTGGAGGAGGCCATCAAATTAGACCCCCGCCGCGTCTCCGCTCACTATCTCCTTGGCGTCGCCCGGGCGGAAAAAAACCAGTTGGATGGAGCCATTGAGGCCTGGAAACAGGTTCTAAAGATCAATCCTCGTTACGGACAGGCCCGCTACTTCATTGGCAAGGTCTATGCCCTGAAGGGGATGTGGGACGCAGCCATTCACGAGATGAAGAAGGCGTTGGACATCGGCCCCGAGCATCCTGTCATGTACCTTCACCTGGGTGAGGTCTACCTGGCCAAGGGCGAACTGGAAAACGCCGCCCGGTACTGGGCCAAAGGTCTGAGCCTGGACCCCAACCACCTCCAGCTTCATCACAACCTCGGTGCCGTTTATCTCGATTTGCGTCTTTACGACCGTTCGATCCAGGAAAACCTGCGCGCCTTGGAATTGGGCTCCCAGAGCCCCATCGTCGTTTACAACCTGGGCGTGGCCTACCTGGCCTCCGGTCAGTTCGCACAGGCTGAGGACCAGCTCAAGAGCTATCTGAAATTGTCGCCCCAGGACATTGCCGCCCGGGTGAATCTGGGGGAAGCCCAAGCCATGCAGGGTAAATTGGCGGAAGCGGTGGCCGCCTGGGAGGAGGTTCTCAAACTCAGCCCCGAGCATCCCGACGCCCTTTATAACATTGCTCTGGCCAAGGTCCAGCAAGGCCAAGGCAGCCAAAGGGAAACCAATCTGCTCGAGGCCATCGGGCTTTGGGAGAGGGTTAGAGCAAAAGACCCCAAGAATATTAATGCCCTTCGAAACATCGCTGTGGCCTACGCCCTGCTGGGTCGTTTTTCGGAATCGATGGACCGCTGGGAAGCTCTGGCCCAAAGCGACCCGAAGAACCCTGAGCCGCGCCTGAACCTGGGCGAACTCCTGCTCCGCCAGGCCCAGCCAGCCCAAGCCAGGCCGCACCTGCAGCAAGCCCTCTCTCTGGCACCCCAGGACAGCCGGGCTCATTTTCTGGTCGGGGTGGCTTCTCTGCTCACAGGAGGAAGTGGTGACAAAGCCCCGGACGGGAAGGCTCGCGGCCCGGCCCCGTCGCCAAGCCCCCTCCTAGAAACCCTGAGAAGCTGGAAACGGGCGGCTGAGCTGGATGAGGATTTTGCCAGAAAGAATGAAGGTGTTATCCAGGACCTCATCCGTCCCCAGCAACTGCAGGCCCTGGAGGCTGAAGCCAAGAAACAACGTGACTCCAAGGCCGAAAAAGTACTGCAGGCCGTCCGGAGATATCTGCCGGCCACGCCTCACTGAAAGAGAGTCCAAGATTCATGACGCCCCGGGTTAACCACCCGGGGCGTTTGGCACTTGGAGGGTTTCGGGGCGGCCAAGGCGACCTTAGGCTGGGAAGATCTCTTCGATCCGGGCAGTGTCCTCCGACGACAGGGGTACCCCCGAGGCTCCTAGGTTTTCTTCCAATTGCTCCACCCGGGTGGCTCCCACCAGAACGCTGGAGACCTCCCGGTGGCCAAGAAGCCAGGCCAGAGCCAATTGACCCACAGTTAAACCATTCTTCTCGGCAATGGGCCGTAGGGCCGCCACCTTCTCCAACCTATCAGTGGTGGCAATCCGGTTAAAGAAGCTGTTGGTTTTGGGGTCCGCCCCCCGGCTGCCAGCGGGTGCCTCCTGTCCCGGCCGGTATTTACCCGTCAGAATCCCTTGTCCTAAAGGAGAGAATGGTACGATACCCATCCCCTCCCGGGCGCAAAGGGGCATGATCTCCGCCTCGATCCGCCGGTTGATCAGGCTGTAATTGGGCTGGTCGGCAACAAGGGGATCGAGATTCATCTGGCGAGCCAGGTGGGCGGCATCGGCGATCTGGGCGGCTGTCCATTCGCTGACACCGACATAGAGTACCTTTCCCTGGGAAACGAGGTCGTCCAGGGCGCGCAGGGTCTCTTCCAACGGCGTCTCTGGATCATAGCGGTGACAATAGAAAAGATCAATATAGTCAACGCCCAAACGGCGCAGGCTGGCATGGCACTGCTCCATGACGTGCTTGCGGGAAAGCCCCCGGTCGTTGGGACCTTCCCCCATGGGCCAGAAAGCCTTGGTAGCCAGGACAAAAGATTCCCGAGGGAAGTCCCGCAGAGCCTCCCCTACGACCACTTCTGCCGCTCCTCGGGCATAGACGTTGGCAGTATCAAAGAAGTTGACCCCAGCCTCGTAGGCCCGATGAATGATCTTGCTGGCCACCTCCTTGTCCACGGATGCCCCGTAGGTTAACCAGCTCCCCAGAGCTATTTCACTAACCTTGAGACCGCTCTTCCCCAATCGACGGTACTGCATTATGTTCCCTCCCAGTTGGAATTGGCGTTTACTTAAGACGCAGTTTGTCAGCGCTCGCCTGGGCGGGAGAGTCTTTCTTCTCTCCCGGCCCGGCTATCTCTCCGTCCAGCCTGGCTAAGATCCTTTCTAAGATACGGGACTGATAATCTAGATGCTCCAGGATCGCCTTCACCTCCTCTTCGGCTTTGAGGTTGATCTGGTAGTCATGTTCAGCCATGAGCCGGTCCTTGGTGGCCTGGCGATTCTGACTCATCATGATGACTGGGGCAGTATAGGCAGCCTGAAAGCTCAAAATCAGGTTGAGGAGGATGAAGGGATAGGGGTCCCAGTGCCTCACCCAGGCCAGGATATTCATAGTGATCCAGGCGATCAAAAGGGCGGACTGGATAAGGAGAAAGCCCCAGGATCCAATAAATCTGGTGACGGTATCGGCTACCCGATCACCCAAGGTCATCCTTTCATCGGCCAATTGGTTGACGTTACGGATAGGCGGGTGCTTGTGCTCATAACGGGGTAAGTGCAAGAGATGTCCCTCCTTAATCGCTGAGAGACCGCTGAAAATGCCCGCATCTGCTCTGGCGTTCCGGCGGCTTGGAGCTCAACAAGGCAGTTTTCAGGAAGTCCCCCATGCCACCTTTGGCGGCGCCATCAAGTACAGTAGCAGGATGGCGACGGGCGGGCGATTGTCGGTAAAGGGATTCACCGACCCGGGTGCCGCATACGGCAAAGCGAGGCCTGGAGTCCACGGCGACAGGATGTCGCCGAGCGCCGCCCTGGAAGCAGCTGGTTTGTTTCAGGGGAGATTGTTAAAGATCACGCGCCTTCACCGTACCCCTTGGCCAATCGTCCATAGAGCCGAGCGCTTGGCCGCGGCATCCGCTCCTGTGTAGCAAAGTCCACTTCCAGCAGCCCGAAACGAGCCCGGTAGCCCTCCGCCCATTCGAAGTTATCCAGGAGAGACCAGTAAAAATACCCCCGCACATCGGCCCCATCCCCCAGTGCCCTCTCTACCTGGTGAAGATGCTCCCGCAGGAATCGCTCCCGCTGCCGGTCATCGCCGGTGCTGATACCGTTCTCGGTGATGAGAATGGGTTTACGGTAACGCTTCAGGGCCATCAGCAGGCGATAGAGCCCTTCCGGGTAGACCTCCCATCCCAGGTCGTTGGTCTCACTCCCCTCTCTGACCCTCATCCGGGCAAAGAGGGTGGTCGGACTGCGGAGATCAAAACTAATCATGTCCCGCGAATAGTAGTTTACCCCCATGAAGTCCTGGGTTCCGGCCAGGTCATTCACTCCTTGCCCCCAGCCGAAGGGAACCTTTAGACGCCCCCTTTCCGCCGAATCGGTAAAGGCCCAGTTAAAGATGTAATCCAATAGCCGCGCCGACAACCGGTCCAGCCAAGAAGTGGACCGCAGGGGATCGATGATCCGGTAATGTTTGGCCAGACCCACCAGCGCTCCGGGATGGGCCTCTTTGAGACGACGGTAAGACCGCCCATGGGCTAAAAGGAGGTGACGGGCGACCTTGAGGGTTTCCGCCAGATTCTTGTGACCCGGCGGCCAAAGCCCGAGGAGGAAGCCCTGAGTGGCCAGGACCATGGGTTCATTGATAGTCACCCAATAAGTAACTTCCTTACCCAGGGCCCTCGCCACCTCTTTGGTGTAGCGGTCAAAGAGGGAAACTACCTCCGGATTGAGGAAGCCGCCGGCCTCCTTCAACCAGCGCGGGATCGTGAAATGGTGCAAGGTCACCACCGGCTCAATACCCCGGGCCTTTAAGGCAGCAATCATTTCTCCGTAATGATCTATCGCTGGAGTAGAGAACTGGTCTGGTCCCGGTTCAAGGCGGCTCCATTCCAGGGAGAAGCGATAGGCGTTCAGACCTAAGGCCGCCATCATCTCGATATCCTCGAGAAAGCGGTGATAGTGGTCACAGGCCTCCCCTGACCGCTGTCCGGCATAGATTCGCCCAGTTTGCTCCTCCCATTCCCACCAGTCGTTGTTCCGGTTATCCCCTTCCACTTGATGGGAGGAGGTGGCTGTGCCCCAGAGAAAACCGGGCGGAAAGGCCATCCTGAACACCTCTTTCCGGTCGGCCGTCGATTTTACCTGTGGCTGAGGCGACACCCGGATCTAAACACCCTAAAAGACTTCGACAGGCGAAAGAAGATTCCTGCTGGCAAAAGACCTCCGGGAAGACCTTTTGACCCACCGACAGGCATTCACCCGCCAATGATTTTCTTCTAAGTACGCGCCATAAGCTTCAGATCTGCCGCAAGAGCCGGTGAGCCATCTTTTCCGCCCGCCGGGCCACTCCCTGCTCATCCATGGCTGCAAATACCCCATCCCGGTAGATCACGCGACCATTGACCACGGTCATATCCACCGGGCGGTTGATCCCCACCACCGCCGGGATGGTGACCGGGTCTTCCAGGGTCCCGGCCATTTCCAGACGGTCAGTCGATACTATAAACAGGTCGCCGGCTTTGCCAATAGCCAGAACACCGATGTCGTCCCTCCCCAAAAGGCGGGCACTGCCTCTGGTGGCCAGGGCCAGGATCTCCTCCGCAGTAGGGGCCTCTCCCCCATACTGCAGGCGGTGGAGCAGGTAGGCCGTCCTGATCTCAGCCAGCAGGTCAGATCCATCGTTGCTGGCGCTGCCGTCTACTGCTAAACCCACCGGCACCCCCTGTTTCAACATTTTCGGGAGCCTGACCACCCCAGAGGAAAGCTTCATATTGGAGACGGGGCAATGGGCCACACCCGTTCCCGTGAAAGCCATCCTTTGGAGCTCATCATCGTTGAGATAGATGCCGTGGGCATACCAGACGTCCTCACCCAGCCAGCCAACCTCTTCCATGTAGTCCAGGGGACGCCGGCCCGTGGTGGCCAGGCAAAAGCGCTCTTCGTCCTTAGTTTCCGCCAGGTGGGTATGGAGCCGCACCCCGTAGGCGCGGGCCAGGGCGGCGCTCTCCCGCAGCAGGTCAGCAGTAACGGAGAAAGGTGAGCAGGGAGCCAGGGCGACCCGGGTCATCGCCAGGGGAGCCGGGTCATGGTAGGTCTCAATGAGACGTTGGGAATCCTTCAAGATGACAGCACTGGATTGGACCAGGTCGTCCGGGGGCAACCCTCCTGCGGATTCTCCCAGGGACATCCCCCCCCTGGTGGCGTGAAAACGGATTCCCAGGGTTTGGGCCGCTTCGATCTGACGATCGATGAGGTCCCCCTGGCCAGGCGGGAAAACATAATGGTGGTCGGCGGAGGTGGTGCACCCATAGCGTACCAGCTCCCCCAGTCCCACCTGGGCGGCGGTGTAAACCATTTCTCCGTCGATTCCCCGCCAAAGCCGGTAGAGTATTTTCAACCAGTCAAAGAGCTCCATCCTTTGAACCCGGGGCAGGTTGCGGGTCAGAACCTGGTATAGGTGGTGGTGGGTATTGACCAGGCCCGGGTAAACTATCCTTCCCTTGGCCGCCACCACCTCGTCCGCTTGGGTCCATAACCCCTCCCCGATGGCCTCAATCTGCCCGTCGCGGATAAAGATGGAGGCATCCCGCAAAAGCGGCTGGGATTCATCCATGGTCACAATGTAGGACGCGTCCTTGATAAGTAGCGTACTCATGAGCACCTCCAAATTGGTCGAGGCAAGTATCCCGGGTATCCCAAAAACAGAAGGAGAAAACTCATCCTACGGCGAATTGTAATGCTGTGACTGTTTTTGTGCAACCTCTGCCAGGACAAACAACCATGAAGGAGGGGGACCCCGATGTTGGACTTGAAAGGAAAAACCGCCCTGGTCACCGGGGCTAGCAGTGGTATCGGTCAGGCCACAGTACGCCGGTTGGTTCAGGCCGGCGGCCGGGTCATCGTCGCCGCCCGTCGCACCGAAAGACTGGCGGCCTTGCGGGAAGAACTTGGTGATGCTCTTTTCCCTATCACCCTTGACGTCAGGCAGCGGGAACACGTTGAAAAGATCCTCGGTGAGCTACCAACGGAATGGTCAGCCATAAGTATCCTGGTCAACAACGCCGGCCTGGCCCTGGGACTGGAAAAACTGGCCGAAGCGAATGTAGCCGACTGGGAGGGGATGATTGATACAAACGTAAAAGGCCTCCTCTATGTCACACACACCATCCTACCAGGGATGCTGGCCCGCGGCGAGGGGCATATCATAAACCTCGGCTCCATCGCCGGCCACGAGGCTTACCCGGGAGGCAGCGTCTACTGTGCCACAAAATCCAGTGTCCATGCCATTTCGGAGTCCCTACGAAAGGAGCTGGTCGATACCCCCCTTCGAGTTACGGAAATCTCGCCCGGGATGGTCGAGACGGAATTCAGCCTAGTGCGTTTCCACGGCGACAAAGACCGGGCGGCGAGGGTGTACCATGGTGTGGAACCCCTCACCGCCGACGATATTGCCGACGCTATACTCTACGCGGCCACCCGTCCTCCTCATGTGAACATTAACGAGATGATCATTATGGCTACCAACCAGGCGGGGGCAACCATCGTTTCTCGAAAGCAGTAAGCTCCGTCAGTGGCCAACCTCCAGACCAGTTTAGCGGACGGTCAGGAGCGACTCCACCTCAGTAAGAAGACTGCCCAGCGCACTGCAGGGCGCATGAAACATCGCGAATCACCTCTCCCCCTGCTAAAGATGGACAGCCGCCTTATGCGTAGAAAAAAAGCGTGCAAAAAGCCGCAATCCCTTGCGGCTTTAGTTTTCCTAGTGGGCGGTACTGGAATCGAACCTGTTGGCCAGCGGCACACAAGCCAAAAGCCCGCACAATATACGCACACATAAGACAAAAAAGCCCGGGGCGATAAACCCCGGAAGCCTTGATTTTCCTGGTGGGCGGTACAGGAATCGAACCTGTGACCTCTTGAATGTGAGTCAAGCGCTCTACCGCTGAGCCAACCGCCCGTTAATTGGTGACCCCATCGGGATTCGAACCCGAGTTACCACCTTGAAAGAGTGGTGTCCTAGGCCTCTAGACCATGGGGCCTTTTAGAACACCAATCATTATAACTTAAAGCAGAAGCAAGATCAAGGGGCAAAATATGCCCAGTGCGAACCGAGTTAACCTTATGCCGACAAAAGCACCAACACATGAAGATTTCTAAGGATAACGGTGCCGTCTGATTCTACAGCGTTGGATGCTTCGCGAGTGGCCTAGGGTAGCATTTGGGCGGACGCTGATCCGGATGACAGTTTGAACTGCACCGGGCCAAGGAGCGGTGGGCCGGTCGGGCAACTGACCGCTCTGATGCGGCTGGCACCGGCACATGGCACATCACTAGGAGACCGCTGGAGCACAAGTGTCAATGGCCACTTCAAACAAAACACCCATCTGCGTGTCAGGCGGGCTTCCGCCCGCCTCCGCTAGGGGGGCACGCCCCCCTTCGGCGGCACCTAACGATGCCTGAGCACCCCCTAATGTCTGGGGGAGTCCCTCCCCTAGACCCCCTGGCGGCGCTGACGCGCCGTCCGGCGGCTCCTCGCTCAACGTAGCACAGTACGCCTCGCCTCGGAGCCTTGTCGCTCCTAGCATCTGGGCTGCTTTGAGGTCTTGCCCCAACGGTATCTCAAGTGGGTTAACCACTCAAACCGCAGTTCGTCAGCACTCTCCTAGGCGATTGGCGCGTCGCCCGCCGGTGCCTTCCCCGGCCGTTTCGCTTCGGCAACCTGCACCGCCGGTCCTGCTGGAGGTACTCACAAAGAACTCCCTGCAGAAAGCAGGGAGATAATGCACTGGTGCGCCCGGTAGGTCTCGAACCTACAAAACCGTCCGGTTATGAGCCGGATGCTCTACCAGTTGAGCTACGGGCGCTTAAAGCTTAAAAGGTTGTTTCGTAACAAAGCCGCCGGACTGGGGAACTTTTACGGATAGGTTAAAGTGATACCTCAGCCCAAGACTCATCAGGCGTTGACTACGTCCTGCCTCGGGAGTATCGCGTCCTGACTTGACCTGACCACCCAGCCGAAGCATTAGTGCCATCATACAGCGACTTGCACAAGTAGAATTATAGCACAGCTTCCGTTGCATTTCAACTGAATCGCCTGGCGCTTTGGAAGACCAAAAGAAAAAGCCCAGCTTTTCGTGGGCTTCGTTGATCTGGCTCCCCGAGCAGGGCTCGAACCTGCAACCCTCCGGTTAACAGCCGGATGCTCTACCATTGAGCTATCGAGGAATGTAATTTATATTTGCATCAGTAATTATAGCAAAGATGGCGACACAGTCAATCCCCTTTTTGAAGATCGCCCATTACAAAATCAGCCAGGACACCCGGTCAGGTTGGTGCAAGACAACCCCAATCTGGCGGATCTTTCCAAGGTATCGCGACATCTCCGCCACCTGTCGGCCGGCATAAAAAGACTCATTCCAGAAAATCCTTCAACTTCTTACTCCGACTGGGATGGCGCAACTTGCGCAGGGCTTTGGCCTCAATCTGCCGGATCCGCTCCCGGGTGACCCCGAAAACCTGCCCAACCTCCTCCAGGGTCCGACTGCGCCCATCATCCAAACCGAAGCGCAAACGCAAGACCCTTTCCTCTCTGGGAGTAAGGGAGTCTAAGACCTCCTCCAACTGCTCCCGCAGCAGGGTGAAGGAAGCCCCCTCCGCCGGTGCCGGGGAGTCTTCGTCTTCAATGAAGTCCCCCAGGTGACTGTCCTCTTCTTCTCCGATGGGGGTCTCCAGGGAAACGGGCTCCTGAGCGATCTTCATAATCTCCCGGACGCGCTCCACCGGGATCTCCATCTCCTGGCCGATCTCCTCCGGGGTGGGTTCCCGGCCCAACTCCTGCAGAAGCTGCCGGGAAACGCGGATCAACTTGTTAATCGTCTCCACCATATGGACGGGAATGCGGATCGTGCGAGCCTGATCGGCGATGGCCCGGGTGATAGCCTGCCGGATCCACCAGGTGGCATAGGTGCTGAATTTATATCCTTTCCGATAGTCAAATTTCTCCACAGCCTTGATCAGCCCCAGGTTCCCTTCCTGGATCAGATCCAAAAAGAGCATCCCGCGGCCGACATAGCGTTTGGCGATGCTAACTACTAGCCGCAGGTTGGCTTCCGCCAGGCGGCGTTTGGCCTCCTCATCGCCTTTCTCAATCCGCTTGGCCAACTCGACTTCCTCTTCCGCCGTAAGAAGGGATACCCGTCCGATCTCCTTGAGATACATCCGTACCGGGTCATCAATGCTAATGCCCTCGGGCGCACTGAGGTCGATCTCCACCTCTTCCGGGACGGGCTGAGGCTCCAGTTCGGCTTCCAGGCCCGGCTCCAACGCCGTATCCAGCTCCGGTTCCCCCAGGGCCGCCTCCGCCGTTTTCCCGTTGGGGAGAACGTCAATTCCCATCTCAGCCAGAGACTCATAGATCTCGTCTATTTGTTCAGGGGAAAGCTCTACTCCCTGCAAAGTGTCCATGATCTCGGAATAGCTCAACGAGCCCCGCTTCTTGCCCCGGGCGATCAGTTCTTTAAAGGCTTCCATTTTCCCTACGTTTTCCAAGATGCTTCCCCCCTCCCCTCACCCTGGGCCCCCAGATCCTTTGCGGCCTCAGGAGACCGCTGAAAAACCCCCACATGCGTGGCGCAATTCGCCAGGAGAGCTTTTCTTGTTAAGATGTTGTTTCTGGTGAACGCAGGTTCGGCGGAGTTTTCCATATTATTTCAAGAAACCCAGGGCGGCCCACTTGGGTCTATACCCTTTGCCTGTGAACCTTTACTGCGGCTCATCAACTGGTGAAATTCTTGTACCAGTTCCGGGTCTAAGACCCCCCCGGCTTCGTTGATCCTCTTTTCAATTTCCAGGAGTCTTTGGCGCCGCCGGTTTTCTTTTAGCGCCCCAATCAAGGCCTTGAGGGCACGGGCGGGTTGATCATAGCTGATGGTCTCCAAAGACAGACGCGAAACCAACTCCAACAAGGAGCGATCTTGAGAATCCCCCGGGGCAAACCAACTGTCCTGGCTTGTTGAGTCCTGCGAGAAGGATAGTTTCTGAAAGAGTAGCTGGCAGGACTCATCGCTGAAGTCCTCCTTCTCCAATTGACTCCGGCCCTGTTCCCTCAATTCCGGCCGTTGCAAGAGGAGCTTAAGAATCTCTCGTTCGGTTTTCACCCGGCCATCATATCCATTATTTTCTACTTCATCACGGTTGGTATTATGCCCCTTTTTCCCAGTTCTATCCCAGTTTTCCCTCTTCTTTCGGGGCAAACCTTGTTTTTTCACCTGAAATCTTATCGTCTCTTCGGGAACCCCCAGTCGGATGGCCGCCATTTCCAGGAAAACCTGAGCTTCGACGGGGTCTTCGATAGCCCTCAAGATGAGAATGACCCGTTGAGTGGCCTCAAGACGGCTCCGGGGATTGCTTCGGTCCAGGTTACGGAGGGCCTGCTCCATTCTATACTCCATGACTGGGACAGCTTCCGTCAGCAGGCGGCGAAACTCCTGGGGCCCTTTCTTTCGGAGGAATTCATCGGGATCCTTCCCTTCCGGGATCTCGATGATCCTGACCCGGCTCCCCAATTCCCGAAGGATTTCGATCCCTCTCTGGGTGGCCGAAAAGCCGGCCGCATCACTGTCGTAGGAAAAGATGATCTCTTCGGCCAGCGTGGAGAGGGAGTGGGCCTGTTCCCTGGTCAAGGCCGTCCCCAGAGAAGCCACAGCGTTCCTAAAACCAAATTGGTGCGCCATAAGGACATCCAGATACCCTTCCATAACAATGGCCTGGCCTGTCTGCCTAATGCCGGCCCGGGCCTGGGCCAACCCATACCAGTTATTCCCTTTCTTAAATATCTTTCCCTCTGGGGAATTCAAGTACTTTGGTTGTGAGTCGTCCAGGACCCGCCCCCCGAAGCCTATGACCTGGCCGCGGTGGTCCTGAATAGGAAACATGATTCGGCCCCGGAAGCGGTCGTAGTAATTGCTCCCCTCCGGTGAAGGGCCGGTATTGGCAAGTGAATCCTCCGCCGCCTTCATGATGAGCCCGGCCTCCAGTAGAGACTCCACCGAAAAACCCTTCCGCAGCAGGCTCCTCAGGAGCCCATCCCGGACAGGCGGGGCAAACCCCAGTTGGAATTGAACAATGGACCCCTGAGAAACTTCCCTCCGAGAAAGGTAATCCCTGGCCCGCTGGGCGGAGGGAGAATTCAGTAGAATCCAATGATAGTAACGGGCCGCCTGATCCAAGGCCCGGTAAACTGGTTCCTTCCAGGCGGCCTGGTCGCCCTCCCTCCTGACCGGCAGGGAGAGGCCAGCTCGCCGGGCCAGGAATTCTACAGCTTGCGGGAAATCCAGCCCTTCCTTGCGCATTATGAAAGAGAAGACATCTCCAGAAGCTTGACACCCAAAGCAATAAAAGAGCTGCTTTTCCACCGAGACGCTGAAGGAGGGGGTCTTTTCGGCGTGAAAGGGGCAAAGCCCATAGAGCCGGCTACCGGTCTTCTTCAGGCGAACATAATCGGAGATGACGTCGGCGATATCGCTCTTGCCTCGGACCTCCTCCAAAAATTCGTCTCCCCAATAGCCCTTCATATTGAACACCCCTGGTGCCCTGTTGGATCATCAAAAGGGCCACATGTCTTTACGAGAGTGTGACCGCCGTAAAGGAATTATCTTCCTCCCGTCGCCTCCAGCGCCAGACCCCCACTAAAAAACTCATCCACTGAAGGATGAGACATCCAGAGTCTTGGTCTGGGCCAATCCTGGCAATTAATTCTTCGGTTAAACCGACGACGTCTCCCCCCCGGAACCGCGCCAACGGTTTTTACTTTTATCTTATATTCGGCAAAAATTCTCCTGTACCTTCTTTTCCACGAGGGATTTTTAATTTGTCTGCAAAAACCTCATTCGGCCGAGCTCCACGGTTCTGGTAGGAAATACTCGCGAAACTTGAGCAGAGCAAACCGATCGGTCATACCTGAAACATAATCCAGAACCGCTACCTCCTGGGGCCAATCGGGGGAACGACTCTCCAATTCCTCCGGATTCTTCAGATAAAAAAGATAGAGCTGCTCCACCACCCGCATGGCCTTGGTCTCCTCCTTCTTGGCCAGGGACCCAACGTATACCCGATCAAAGAGGAATTGCCGCAGTCCATCGGCAACTTCTCGCAACCCAGGACTGAGTTTCACTTCCCTTTGGCCCCAACTGCTGACGATAATATCCCGCACCAGGGTATTGATGCGTTGGGAATGGGTGTAGCCCAAGGTCTTCAGTAGGTTGGTAGGTACATCAGCCAGCTGGAGAATCCCTCCTCGCAAGGCATCGTCCAAGTCATGGTTGATGTAGGCCACCCGATCAGCCTGACGCACTGCCTGTCCCTCCAGGGTGGCCGGCCAGATCGGTCCGGTGTGGTTCAGGATCCCGTCGCGCACCTCCCAGGTAAGGTTCAGACCCGTCCCCTGTTCCAAAACCTCCACCACCCTCAGGCTCTGCTCATTGTGACGAAAGCCGCCGGAACAAAGCTCGTTCAAAACCCGCTCGCCGGCATGCCCAAAGGGGGTATGGCCCAGGTCATGTCCCAGGGCAATGGCCTCGGTCAGATCATCATTCAAACGAAGGGCCTTGGCGATGGTCCTGGCAATCTGGGCCACCTCCAGGGTGTGGGTAAGGCGATTCCGGTAGTGATCCCCCGTCGGAATGATGAAGACCTGGGTCTTGCCCTGAAGACGACGGAAGGCCTTGGAATGAACGATCCGGTCGCGATCGCGCTGGAAGGAAGTCCGTACCGGGCAGGGTTCTTCTTCCCTTTCCCTTCCCCGACTCCGGCCACTTTTGGCGGCAAAAGGAGAGAGGAGCCTCCCTTCCAGCTCCTCCGTCATCTCCCTGATTTCCATAGGAATCTCACCTCTATGGCCGAGCGCAGTTCGTTAGCCCTCTCCTCTAGGAATTGCTTCCGGGCTTCCTCTCCCTTTCCCGAATCCTAGCCTGGGCGGCGGCCAGGCGGGCGATGGGTACCCGGTAAGGCGAAGCGCTGACATAATTCAATTCCGAGTCATGGCAAAAGGCGATGGACTGCGGATCACCGCCGTGTTCCCCGCAGATGCCCACCTTCAGCCCTGGTCGCGTCTGGCGCCCGCTACCGGTGGCCATGCGGATGAGCTGGCCCACCCCCTCGCCATCCAGGACCATGAAGGGGTTTTCTGGCAGAATCTTTTCGTGCAGGTAGTGGTGCAGGAATCTGGCCTCGGCGTCATCACGGCTGAAACCGAAAGTAGTCTGGGTCAGGTCATTGGTGCCAAATGAGAAGAACTCGGCTTCCCTGGCAATCTCCCCGGCGGTCAGGGCCGCCCTGGGAACTTCAATCATGGTTCCAATGAGGTAGTGGAAGCGTTGGCCCGTTTCAGCCATGACCTCCTCGGCTACTCGGATTATCCGCTCCTTTAAGACCTTTAGTTCGTTAACGTGGCCCACCAGTGGAAGCATGACCTCCGGTACTAGGGAGGTCCCTTCCTGCAGAAGCCGGACCGCCGCCTGAAAGATGGCCCGCACCTGCATTTCATAGATTTCCGGGTAAACCAGACCCAAACGGCAGCCGCGAAAACCCAGCATGGGGTTAGCTTCCGCCAGGGAGCGGGCCTTACGCAAAAGGTCTTCCTTCTCCTTGATCTGGGCCGCGCTGGCCCCCCGGCCCCTCAAATTGGCCAGTTCCTCCAAGAGCTCCTCCCGGTCCGGTAAGAACTCGTGAAGGGGGGGATCCAGGAGCCTTATGGTCACTGGAAACCCCTGCATGGCCCGAAAGATCCCCTCAAAGTCACCCTGCTGCATCGGCAAGAGACGACTGAGGGCCCCCTTCCTTTCTTCGCTGGTTTCAGCCATGATCATCTCCTGGACCACCGGCAGACGATCCTGGGCCATAAACATGTGCTCGGTCCGGCAGAGACCGATGCCCTCCGCCCCCAGTTCTCGGGCCTTGGCAGCATCTTCCGGGGTATCAGCGTTGGCCCGCACCCCCAGAGAGCGAATCCCGTCAGCCCAGGTTAGAAGCGTCCGGAATTCCGGGCTCAGCCTGGGCTCCACCTTGGGGACATCGCCGGGGATGACCCGTCCCGTCGCCCCATCAATGGTGATGATATCTCCTTCCCGCAGGACCAGGGTCCCAACAGTAACGGTCTTTCCCTCCAGATCGATCCGCAAAGCCTCGCAGCCCACCACGCATGGTTTGCCCATACCCCGAGCCACAATGGCGGCGTGGCAGGTCATCCCGCCCCGGCTGGTGAGAATACCCCGGGCGGCCACAATACCATGCATGTCATCGGGAGCTGTCTCCGGGCGAACCAGGATCACCTTTTCACCATGGCCACCTTTGCTCTCCGCCTCATCGGCGTCGAAAACGATGCCCCCTGTGGCCGCCCCTGGCGAAGCCGGGAGACCGGTGGCAATGGCCTGGGTCTGGCTGGAAGGATCGATTCCACGGTGCAGGAGTTGAACCACCTGTTCTGGCTCCACCCGTAAGAGGGCCGCTTCCTTGCTTATCTTGCCCTCTTCCACCAAGTCGACTGCGATCTTGACGGCTGCCGCGGCCGAACGCTTGCCGTTCCGGGTCTGCAGCATGAACAGCCGTCCTTTTTCCACGGTGAATTCGATGTCCTGCATGTCGCCGTAGTGTTCCTCCAGCAGTTCCGTCACCCTGACCAAATGGTGGTACGCCTCGGGAAGATCCTCTTTCAACTTGGCCACCGGTAACGGCGTCCGCAACCCGGCCACGACGTCCTCACCTTGGGCGTTCGTCAGGTATTCTCCATAAAGGACCTTTTCGCCGGTGGAAGGATTTCGCGTGAAGACCACCCCGGTCCCGGAATCATTCCCCATGTTGCCAAAAACCATGGATTGGACATTAACGGCAGTACCCAGGTTATCCGGGATCTTATGGATCTGCCGGTAGAGGACGGCCCTCGGGTTATCCCAGGAATCAAAAACGGCCCGGATGGCCATGATCAACTGCTCCCGGGGTGCCTGAGGGAAAGCGTAACCAGTGTCCCTTAGGATCAGGGCCAGGTAATCCTGGACCACCTGCCGCAAAACAGTCGCCGGAATTTCCTGGTCATATTGCACCCCGATCTTTTCCTTATGCTGCTCCAGAATCTGCTCGAAGCGGCGGTGTTCCAGGTGCAAAACCACATTGCCGAACATCTGGATGAAGCGTCGATAGGAGTCATAGGCGAAACGTGGGTTACCGGTGTTGGCGCTCAACCCCTCCACTGTTTCATCGTTCAAGCCCAGGTTAAGGATGGTATCCATCATGCCGGGCATGGAGATCGCGGCCCCCGAACGAACGGAAACCAAAAGGGGGTTCTCGCGCCGACCAAATACCTTCCCCGTCTTCCTCTCCAGTTGACCCAAGGACCGGTCCAAATCATCCTCTAACCCCGTCGGAAACCTCCGACCGAGGGCGTTATATTCATTGCAGACCGCAGTGGTAATGGTAAATCCGGGAGGTACCGGCAATCCAATCCTGGTCATTTCCGCCAAGTTGGCCCCTTTCCCCCCCAAAAGCCCTCGCCATTCCGCCCGACCCTCTTCAAAGAGATAGATCCCTTTCCCTGTCACCGGTCAGACCTCCTTAAAAGTTGCCTTTTACAGCGATCTCTCAAGAAACTGTGGACCTTCCTCCATCTTAACTTCTTACTTCCGTAGTTAGCAACAAAGGAGATGGGGTTTTTTCAGCGGTCTCCCAGGGTCAAGCTTTGCTTTCCCGTTTCAGCAATTCCACGATGAGACTGGCCGTCTCCTCAACGGCCCGATCCGTGACGTCCACGACGCTACAGCCCAGACGCCGGAAGACGCCATCGGCGTATTCCAGCTCTCTGAGGATACGTTCCGGATCGGCGTAACTCGCCCCTACGCTCAGGCCCAAGGCCTTCAGACGTTCCACGCGAATCCTCTGCAATTGGCGAGGTGAAACTGTCAGGCCCACCACCTTACCAGGGGAAAGGGAGAAGAGTTCCTTCGGTGGCGGTACTTCCGGTACCAGGGGAAAATTGGCCACCTTGTAACCCCGTTGGGCCAGGTAGAGGCTGACTGGGGTCTTGGAGGATCGAGAAACGCCGACGAGGACCGCATCGGCTCGTTCCAGCCCCCGGGCATCCTTGCCGTCATCGTATTTTACGGTGTATTCCACTGCCTCCACTCGCCGGAAATATTCCTCGTCCATCTTGTGCACAAGACCCGGCTTCAGCCTGGGACCGGCCTGAAACATGGTGGAAAGTGCCGTCAAAACCGGGCCCATGATGTCGACATTGGGGATACCCAGCGCATCGGCCTCGTTCTTCAACGCCTCCCGCAGTTCCGGCAGGACGATGGTGAAGATGATGGCAGCGACCGCCTCATGGGCCTCCTCGACCACCCGATGGATGTCTACCAGACTGCTGACATGAGAGACGCGACGAATCTCCACATGGCCGGAATTGAACTGGCTGACCGCCGCCCTGGTAACCAGTTCGGCCGTCTCGCCGATGGCATCAGAAACTACATATACTATGGGCTGGATCATGATAACGTCCTCCCACGGCGAATACTTGGTCTAATACGCCACGCAGGTCGTCATTTCCTTCTGAAAACCATTTTTCTGAAAGACATTTTCCAAAAAACAATAAGCCCGTCCCGAAAGCTCTCGGGACGGGAAAACCCACGATTCCACCCGTTCATTACGTCTCCTCTGTCCCAGGCGGCTGGGGGCCGTTCTTCTTGGGACGTTCCAATTCTATGGTGGAACGAGTGGCCAGGGCCGCCACTACTCCGGCCGCCGCCAAGTAAGGTGCAGCCAGGACCCCAATCGCCCCAACGGTCACCGGGATCTCCACCACCGTCTGACCGTCCTGCTTGACCTTGATCCTGGTAGCGTTTCCTTCCTGGAAGAGAGCGGCAAGCTTTCCCGATATCTCACCGGCCACCCCCTGCACCCGATCTACCCAGCCTCCCCTTTCCTCCAGGTGGATGAGGGCCTGGACGACGTCGCCATTGGCACCGTCCAGAGCCGCCTTGGCCTCCTTGTAGCTGACCCCTGTTCTCTCACGGATGGCATCAATTTTCCGAAGTTCCTCTTCCATAACCTTCCCTCCAAACCTATATTTCATCAGGTTTAACCGCCAAGTGCAAGAACTCCCGCGCCCTGGGGCGTTTCTCCAGCCGCTCATCAATGTAGGCCTCCAAGAGACGCTCCAACTCCGCCATCTGTTCTGGCTGCGGACGGAATCTGGACAGAGTCGGCCAGGTTGCCGTCAAGAGGAATTGGAGCGAGGCCAGACCTCCCGCGGATAAACCCATAACCTTTTCCGCTTCCCTACTGCACCGCGGGCATAGGACACCACCCAAAGCCGGGCTGAAAGCGGGGGGTGCCGACTTCGCCCCGCCATCCAGCACCGCCCCGCAATTGACGCACTGTCCAAGCTCTGGGCGGAAGCCCACCGAGGTTAATAACTGCAATTGGAAGAAGCGTAGACCAATCTCCGGCGGCTTATCCTGAGACAAGAAGCGAAAAAATTCCAACAGGAGGTAAAAAACCGCCGGGCTTTTGTCCCTCTCCTGGCTAAACTCATCCACCAGTTCGGCGGCATAAGAGGAAAAGACCATCTTGGTCAGGTCCTCCCGCAGACTGCGGAAGGATTCAGTGATTTCACCCTGGCTGACAGTATCCAGGCCCTTGCCGGGAAAAAGAAGGAGATGGCTATGAGAAAAGGGTTGGCTGGGGGCCAGAAGACGGTTCCTGGATCTTCTGGCCCCTCTGGCCACCGCCCGAATCTTCCCATCTTCCAGGGAAAAAAGGGTCAGGAGCTTGTCAGCCTCATTTAAGTCCTGACTTTTTAAGACCAGGGCCTCTGCCCGGTAAGAGTTCAAGAATACCCACCGCCACCCTCTAGCTTAACCAAGGGGAAATGTAATCATGCCTGACGCCAGGATCTGCCCTCAAACAAGCCAGTTACTTCCAGGGCGCCGCTCGGGCGTTGCCGTCCTCGCTTTCGGTCATCTTCGCCGACCGTATCACGGCAGAGCTTCAGCCCTCCGGTGGGCTCCGCACTTCGGACCGGCGTGGCCTCTAACACCTGCCGCGAGCGGCGGTCGACTCCCTTTCTGGTCAATCCCTCTCCCCATCCCGGACCAGGTTCAGGTCGTAGCCAAAGCCGCGTAGACTGGTCTCCTGGTTACGCCAGTCCTTCCTCAGCTTCACCCAGATGTCGAGGTAAATCCGGTTACCGAAAAGGCTTTCCATCTCCTGACGGGCCAGGGTGCCGATCTCCTTTAGACGCCGACCACCTTCTCCCACCAGTATTCCCTTTTGCGACTCCCGTTCCGCATAGAGAAGCGCCCGGATGTAGAGGAAATCACCCTTTTCCCGGAATTCCTCCACCTCTACCGCCACTGAATGAGGAACTTCGTCTCGGGTCAGCTGGAGGACTTTCTCCCGAATCAGTTCCCCAGCCAAGACCCGTTCCGGTTGATCAGTGACCTGATCCGGCGGGTAATACATAGGACCAGCAGGGAGCAATCTCAGAAGATCACTGGTCAGGCGATCCAGGTTCTCTCCCTGCAAAGCCGAGATAGGCAGGACCCCGGCAAAATCCGCCAGTGAGGAGTAGGCCGCCATGATCCCGGGGATGGCCGCAGCCTTAACTCGGTCAATCTTGTTGACGGCCAAAAAGACCGGGGTCTTGGTCTCCCTCAATAACGAGGAAATGAAATGGTCACCGGCCCCGGGGGCGGTCGTGGCTTCCACCACCAGGAGGATTACATCTACCTCGGTCAAGGTCTCTTTGGCTACTCCCACCATGTAGCGACCCAGTTTGTGCTGTGGCCGGTGGATTCCCGGGGTGTCCAGGAAAATGATCTGAGCGTCGGCTCGTGTCAAGACCCCCAGGATACGATTCCGGGTGGTCTGGGGTTTATCGGAGACGATAGCGATCTTTTGCCCTATGAGGGCGTTAACCAGGGTCGATTTGCCCACATTCGGTCGCCCAACCACAGCGGCAAAGCCCGAACGAAAGTTAGTTTCCTGCATGAAACCCTCCCGGGCCAGCTTTTTGAGCGGTTTCGCCCTGGCAGTTTGGCTAAAGCCGCCAGAAGCAGTTCGTTAGCAAGCCTCTCATAGACTTTGGCGGCTTTTGGCTAAAGCCGCCAGGAGCACGTCCGCTATCAAGCCCCTCACAGACTATGGCGGCTTTTCTTGGACGCGTCAACCACTCAAAACGCTGTTCGCCAGTAGTCTCCCAACACTTCTTTCCAGCTACTTAACCTCAACCTTCGTGTCCGCCGGGACCACCTCGATCCAGGTCCGACCGACGGCCAGGGGGACTGATTTCCCATCACCGCCGATCAGTTTGAGCGGGGCACGGCGGGGGGATTTCTCCCATCTGGCCTCCCGCATTGTCCCAGCCGAAAAGACCAGCGCCTTCCCCGCTCCCACCAGGTTCACGTCAATGCGCCCGGCGTCGTCCTGGGGAATGGGTCTGGTTTCAGCAAAGACGATGACGATGTTCCTGGTCCGTAGTTGTTCTCCACTCGTTTCATTGCGGTGCGGCTCCGTCTTGATATAGCGCAGGAAATCATCTCCGCCGGGCTCGTAGTGGTAGTCGATGTAGTACCCCTGATAGCCGCCGGGATAATAGATGGCCACCGTGCTGACTTTTCTGTCACCCATACTTTTCTTGTCGCCAAAGGTAAAGGCAGGACTGGGAACTGTCTCCTTTTCCATCTTCCTGCCCACCATCTCCTGACGAAGTTTAAGGGTGCTGGTGTAAAGGTTATGGGGCGCCTGGCGTGAGGATACCCGCCAAAAGGGAGGCCCTACCTTCATGTTGTCCAGATTGTCCACCTTCAAGAGCGGTATTTCCTCATAAGCCTGGGGGCTGCCGCCCACATGGACGTAAACGGCATCCAGTCCAAGGGCCAGATCGAGGAAATAATGGCGGGCACTGCGTACCGGTCCCAGGAAATCAGAATCGCTTTCCAAGAAGACGGCCATAAACCGGGTAATTCCGCCCTCAACCAGAACCTCGTAAACCAGGTCGGCCTTGTTCAGGCCCGCCTGCGGCCGCGCCGCCGGGGCGTTATCGATCATCACCGCCAGGGGGCGCCGTTTGACCAGTTCGGCGCTAACCTTCTTTCCGGTAAAGGGCGAGACGGCTTCCTGTTGCCAGGTGGTCGGAACCGGTGCCGGAGCTGGGCCGGCCGAGCCAGGGTTGGGAGCCGGGTTGACCACGGTCGGCGGTCCTGGCTTTTCCGCGGTCGGTTTTCTGGCACACCCGTTTACGGTCAGCAGAACCATGGCGGCCAGGAGAAGGGATACCAAAAGGGTAGGTGCTTTCCGCAAGGGCCCTCCTGAAACCGGACTCAGGTCCCGCTGTCGGAAGTAGCTCGAATCCTTCCCGGCAGGCATGGGCATTGGACTCCCTGGTTCTGGCAAGACCTAAGAGGTCAAGATTTCCCTCAGATCTCCCCTACCAGGTCTTCACCTCCTTTGGTAGTCTTCCAAGCAGTCCCCTAGGGCTGGGATTCGTCAAGGACCTGATCCGGACTGGCTGAACCGTTCTTAGAAACCTGTTCGGCGACTTGTTCATAAGATGGGCTGATGATCCCACCTGATATTACCAGCTTCAGGCCTTCCTCCACCGACATGTCCAAGTAAACCAGTTCCTCTCGCGGAACCAGGAACAGAAACCCCGTGGTAGGGTTGGGCGTGGTTACTATAAACACGCTGACCATACTTTTCTCCACCCGCTCTTCCGCCTCGCGCACACCCTCTCCCGTGACAAAGCCTATGCTGTACATGCCTTGGCGGGGAAACTCCATGAGGACCACCTGGCGGAAGGTGACCTTGCCCGGTCCCCAAAAGGCGTCAACTATCTGCTTGAAAAGAAGATAGACGTTCCGGACAAAGGGCATCCGCAAGAGCAGGTTCTCACCATAACGAATGATCTGCCGGCCGATGAAATTGGTCGCTAAGAGTCCCGTCAAAAAGACGATTCCTATGGTCAGAAGGGCGCCTAATCCGGGGATATGGTAAGGAAGGTAGCGGTCGATCAGAGGCCGGAGCATCCCGTCAATAAAGTTAAAGAGGACTATAATAACATAATATGTGGCGTAAATAGGAAAGAGAACAATCAGTCCCGCCAAAAGATAGTTACGGAAGCGCTTGGCCATGACCCATCCTCCATCTCGTTTTCAAACCGGCTCTGAAAAAACCCCCTCTGCTTAGGCGCAATCCGCCAGGAAGAAAGTTCCTATTAAATTCAATGAGGCGTGACTATGGCGGATTGTGGCGCAATCGGCCGGCAGCAGGTTTTCTATCAAAAGGGGCGTGAACTATGGTCGATTGTGTCCGTCCCGCGGCAAATGTATACCGTTTAGGAGAATTTCTTACCCCCGCCATCCCGTCCTCAGTAGCAGGAGAAGAACCAGGAGCGCCAGGCCCAGGATCTGAGGCGAGGTCTCGGCCTGCCTGAGCAAAGCCCTGTGGAGTTCCCCCAGGTGCGGCCAAAAGACATAATAGCCTAGAAGGAGGGCATTGGCCGCCGTCAGGAGGACCGCTCCCGCCGCGACGTTTTTAGCCTTGGCGGCCAGGGGGTGATACCCGCTGGTCGCCAGGTCAACGGCCGCTTCAATGGCCGTGTTCAGGGCTTCCACGACCAGCACCGAGAAGATCGTCCCCGCTACCGCCAGGCTCTCCCACCTGGCCAGCGGGATTAAATGGGCCAGGTAGAGGACAGCAAAGGCGGCGGCGGTATGCAGGCGCATGTTCCGCTCCTCGTGCCAGACTTGCCAAAGACCCCTCCCGGCATTAGCAAAGCTCCTTAACAGCTTGTGTAGATTCATCGTGGTCCATCACCCCGCGTAACCACTCAAACCCAGCGCGTCAGCGTTCTCCCAGGCCTCATCTCTTCAGCCCCAACACCTGCAAGATCTCTTCCTGTCGGGAATACATGACCCCTTCGCCCGCTTCCTCGCCATGGTCATACCCAAGGAGGTGCAAGATCCCGTGCACCGTCAAGAAGCCTACCTCGCGCGCCAGGCTGTGGCCGTACTCCGCGGCCTGGGCCCCGGCCCTTTCCAGGGAGATAATCACATCCCCGAGTAGGTTGCTTTCCTCCGGCGGAAAGGGTTCCTCGCCAACCGATTCCCGCATGGAAAAGGAGAGGACATCGGTGGGTTCGTTCCGCCCCCGGTAGCGGTAGTTCAATTCCTGGATGTACTGGTCATCGACGAAGGTGACGGCCACCTCAGTTTGCGGTGGAGCCTTTTCCTCTTGAAGGGTCCGGCGGGCCACCCGGACCGCCAGTTCTTCCAGCTCGGGAGAAATCTCGAGCTTATCCTGATAACTGTTTACGGTTACCTGCATCCTCACGCCTCCCTTCCATCTCCTTGAGCAGGGTATCCGGGTAATCAATCCTGGGGTGAAAGATACCAGTCAAAGAGCGGACAAAGACCCCTCCAATCACGTCAATTTGCCGCAGGGTAAGGTCAACCTGATCCAATTGCCCATCCTCCAGTTTTTCCCGCAGGATTTTCTTCACCATGGTCTCAATGGCCGCTGTTGAGGGGTGATCCAGGGACCGCACGGCCGCCTCCACGGAATCAGCCAGCATGACGATGGCCGATTCACGAGACTGGGGTTTTGGCCCCCCATAGCGGAAGTCTTCTTCCTGGACGATCCCACCTTGATTCTCCCTGGCCCGGGCATAAAAGTAACTGACCAGGCTGGTCCCATGGTGTTCCCGGACAAAGCGCAGGATGGCCTCGGGGAGGTGATATTTCTCGCCTAGCTCCAGCCCATCTTTAATATGAGAGGTGATGACGAGAGTGCTCAGCCGGGGTGACAGGCGATCATGAGGATTCTCCATCCCAAACTGGTTGTCGATAAAAAAATAGGGTCGCCGGGTCTTCCCGATATCATGGTAATAGGAGCCAACCCTGGCCAGCAAGGGATCGGCCCCCACCGCCTCCGCTGCCGCCTCGGCCAGATTGGCCACGATGATGCTGTGATGATAGGTTCCCGGAGCCTCCACCAGAAGCTTGCGCAGTAGAGGATGAGCCGGGTTGGAATATTCCAATAGCCGAACCGGGGTCATGATCCCAAAGAGACTCTCCAAAAAAGGCAGGCTCCCGATGGTAATGATGGCCGACAGCAATCCATTCAAAATCCCCCATAGGGAATCTTCCCAGAGGGAGGTCTCGGGCGATAGATTCATCCCTGCCAGAGAGATGCCAATGATGCCCACTACGTTGCCTAGAGAAACCAGAAACCCGGCGCGCATGAAATCGGCCCGTTGATGCACCCTGGCCAACCCGTAGACCCCGATCAAACCCCCGGTCAACGCAACCAAAAGGAAACGCATATCGCCCCCATTCAGGAAGCCGACAATGGTAGCCAGGAGAAAAGCACCCAACATGGCCAGCTTTGGTTCTACTAGGGTGGTCAAGAGCATGGTGGCCGAAGCCACCGGAGCCAGGTAACCAGAAAAGGTCTTCAGCGTTTCCGTCAAAAGGATGGTGACGATGACTACCAGACCGATGAGAACGACCCTGGCCTCGTCTTCGTAGACCTCTCGGCGGAAGAGGCGGAGAAAGATGGCCGCCAGGAACACCATCAACGCCGCAATTAGTCCCGACCCCACGGCCACCTGCAGGTTGAGCCCGGTCTTATCCAAACCCAGGTCCTTCAAGATCTGAATATGCTCAGCGGTGACCGTTTGGTTACGCCCTACAATCAACTGTCCCCTTACGATCCGTACCGGTTCCACGGAATCCATGGCTTCCTTACGCCGGTTGGCCGTCTCTACCTCGTTTAGGACCCGGTTTGGCCGCAGGTTCCCTTTGATGAGAGCAGAGATAAAAAGCTGCTGTTCCTTGGGGATCGGCAGGAGGGTAGTCTGATTGTCAACCTCGGCCCGAACCTTCTCCAGCGTGCTTTTCTCCACCCCGGCTTCCATCACGCGAAAGATGATTGACTGGGCCTGGTTACGCAAAAAGTCCAGGGTTCCGTTATCCAAAGACAAAAGAGACTGCAAAACCGCTGGAGGCAGCGCCAGACCCAATTGACGACTCAGATTGTCCGCCCGCTGCTCCGGTGTCAGAGAAGCATCATCCCGCAGTTTCTTGACCAAAGTCAGGGCCTCAGCCACCTGACGTTCCATCTCGGCTTCCGCATTGGGGTTATAGTCGTAGACCAGGGGGACAGAGGCAGCCTTTTGTTCCCGCAGGGCTTGGGTTTTCGCCCGGTCGATCACATCGCGCGAAGCCAGGACGTCCTTGGGTGCCGGTAAGCCGACCTGCAGGTTGTACTGTTCCGGTACTTGGCTGCTATAGAGAATAAGGGTTAAAAAGGACAAAAAAATGAAACCCCAAACCACCCTCCGCAAAACGGAGTAGCGAGAGAAGGCTTGTCCCAATCTCCTTTTTAGACCTCCCTGGACGGCGGACAAAAGACCCATTAGTCTTCTCCTGAATGATCCCAACCTCTTACTCTATGGTACCAAGCGAACTGGGCCAAGCCAAAGGCAAGCCCTGGCAATACCAGTCAGTCAATGGTTCTGACCTCTTCCTGAATCGGAAAGAGGGGGTTTTCTTCTTCCCCCTTCTTGCCTTCGTAGGCCTCATAGGCCTTGATGACCTTCTGCACCAGGGGATGGCGAACTACGTCTCTCTCGGTCAAATAGACAAAGGAAATACCCTCTATATCCTTCAAAACCTGCCGTGCTTGCTCCAAGCCAGAAAATTGCCCCTTGGGGAGATCCACCTGGGTGATATCTCCGGTAATCACGGCCCGCGAGCCAAAACCCAGGCGGGTTAGAAACATCTTCATTTGCTCCGGTGTCGTATTCTGGGCTTCGTCCAGGATGACAAAGGCGTCATCCAGGGTTCGACCGCGCATGTAGGCCAGGGGAGCCACTTCGATCAGGTTCTTGGCCAGATGTTTCTCGAAGGTCTCCACCCCCAGAATGTCAAAAAGGGCATCATAGAGGGGCCGGAGATAGGGGTTCACCTTCTCCTGCAGGTCACCGGGCAAGAAGCCCAGCTTTTCACCAGCCTCCACCGCCGGACGAGTCAGGACGATCCGGTTCACCTCACGGTTCTTGAAGGCGGCGATGGCCATGGCCATCGCCAGATAGGTCTTACCGGTCCCGGCCGGTCCGATACCGAAGACTATGCCCGATTTTTTGATGGCATCCACGTATTCTTTTTGACCCAGGGTTTTGGGGCGCAGGGGACGCCCCCGGTTGGTAACAACCACCACTTCGGAAAAGAGATCATCCAGGACCTCCTCTTTGCCCTCCCGGGTGAGGCGCAAGGCATAACGTATCTCGGCGGAGGAGAGATGGCCGTCTTTCAGTGCCCCATTGAGCCGCAGGAGCAGTTTTTCCACCTTATCCACTTCCTCCCGCTCTCCCTGTAGGACGACCTCATTGCCACGGGGGATCAGGCGAACGGCAAAGCTCTTTTCAATAAGCTTGAGGTTTTGATCCTGGTAGCCAAAGAGTTCGGTAGCGCGATCGCTGTCAACCCTGACTCTTTTTTCCTGACCCTCGTTTTCCGGGGTTCTGGACAACGTTCTCTCTCATCTCCCATCTCAGGAATATTTGCTCTAAGAATATCAGCGCGCCGGATTATCGTTGGTCAATGGGCGCCGGACGCCTATCTCCTCAATGGCCTCCACCGTTACCGTGACGCCCACGGCTCCATCCAGGTGAAAGGTGGAGGCCCGGATTTCCGTCCTCTCCGCCCCTGGGGGAAGAGCAGCCAGAATACGTTCTAGTGCGGCCTGTCTGGCCCTCACCCTCGCCTCTTCCACTGTCAGGGTCTGCTGTCTTTCTTCAAGTTCATAGTATACTATTCTTAGTGATTCGACAATGACGGGCGATTTCCTCCATTGTAAAGAAAGGAGAGACCTTCTTTCCTCCTCATAAAGGGGAAAACTGACTGGGCCGCCCCCTTTCCATATTATCTCCTTGTCGCCAATCCTTAACACCTCGCGCTCCTCGGTCCTGCCGGTTCGTATCCGCGTCACCTGACGTAAGGGGGTTTCTGCATAGTCCTGATACCAGACACGCGCCCGGATCACTCCGCGGGCCTCTACCAGGCGGGCCGGCAGAACCGTTTTTTGGCCGGCCTGTTCCACCGTCTGTCCCCCCAGCCGGCCGGAGATGAGGATTTGATCCTTTTTGACCGTATCCCCGTTTCGCACCTGGGACTGACCAGAAAGCACCAGTAGGGATACGATCAGGCCGTCCTTGGCCGCCACCACGTGGCAAGGTCCGGCCACCTCCACTGGCGGAGGGAGAGAACGCTCCGCCGCGTCGATGACGGCCACCGTTCCATGAATATTGACCTTGACCCAGGAGAGCTCCGGGATGGAATCGAGCAACCCTCGTTCAATCTGATTCAGTTGGAGGGACGACTTCGCCGCGCCCCGCTCCAAGCCCAATTCTTGAGCCCGCTCCAGCAATCTTTGCGGGGGAAGATTCTTTAGACCGGCAACCTCAACGAACCAGACGAAAGTGGAGAGATAAAAAAGGACTAAAATGAAGGCCAGGAGGCCGATGAGCAGGATTTTCCTCCTTTTGGCTCGGCGCAGTAAGAAGGGGAACCCAACCCGCCGGCGGATTCGCACCCGACAACGGGCCGCTCTGGCCAAGGGGCGCAGGTCTTTGAAATCCTCAACCAAAACAGAGAAGCTCAGGGCACCCTTTCTCTGGCGAAGATCCCAAAACTCGATTCCGCGCAGGTAGGCCAGGTTGACCAGTTTTTCCGGAGCCGACCCTTCTACCCGTAATTCCACAAAACCGCTGAAATAGTGGCTGGCCCCCCTGAAAAACATGGTTTCACCCCTACTCCCCTTTTTGACAGAAGAGAAGGCTATTTACCCTCCCGGTGACGGCAATTTCCTCGGACTGGATCGTCCCGATGACCAATTCCTCCCCCTCTAGAATCACCCGACCCTGGTTATAGGCAATAATCACCTTGCGGGGTGAGTATTCCACTACCCCACGATGGTTTTCGATGATTACCTGCAAGTTGCCCACCATGGTCAGGCGGGGTAGGTTCAAGACAACATCACCCGGCAGGTCAAAAAGTGAGGCCAAATGTTTTGCTAACACAGGCCCTTCTCCCTTCAGCCGCCTCGACTCAGGCCGACCTCTTCTTCTCCTTCTAATCTATGCCGCCACCGGGAGGGCCAGACAAAAATCAAAGAATGAAGGTGGTCAAGTCTGGACATTCTACTTAAGTGAGATGTCAGCGCCCCTCGCTGGTGCCGGCTCCGTTCTCCTCCTCGAGAAAAGCTCTCTGCGGGGTGAAGTGACTTGCGTCTTTTGCTGTTGTCTTGGGAGTACCCCCCACGCGTCATCGGGGGACTGGCCAACCATGTCTACGAACTTTCGCGGGCCCTGGTCCGGGAAGGGGTGGAGACCACCGTGGTCACCTCCGGCGGACCGGGGTTGGCTGAGAGGGAAGAAATGGCGGGGGTCAGGGTTCACCGGGTTCAGCCACCCACCTTGGGAACCCCAAATTTCCCAGTTTGGGCCTTGCTTTTGAATTTCGCCCTCCTGGAGACCGCCAACCGGTTAATCTATGACGAGGGGCCCTTTGACCTTATACACGGCCATGACTGGCTGGTAACCCTGGCCGGCAAAACCCTTAAACACACCTACCATGTCCCCCTCATCGCCACCGTTCATGCCACTGAGCACGGCCGAAACCATGGGCTCCATGACCCCTGGCAACACTTCATTAACGATGTGGAATGGCTCCTGGGTTATGAGGCCTGGCGGGTAATCACCGTCAGTAAGTACATGCAGGAGGAGATTTTCCGGGTCTTTCACCTCCCGCCGGACAAGGTCAGGGTAATTTACAACGGGGTCGACCCCGCCGCCTTCCGCCTCCGAACGGCCGACCCCGGCTTTCGTCACCTCTATGCCTCCCCCGACCAGAAGTTAGTTTTCTACATTGGACGACTGGTCATTGAAAAAGGGGTTCAGGTTTTGCTGGATGCTATCCCCAGAATCATCTCCGTATACCCCAACGTCAAGTTCGTCATTGCCGGCAGCGGTCCCATGGAAGATGAGTTGAAACGACAAGCCTACGCCCTGGAAATCCACCAGCAGGTCTATTTCACCGGCTATGTGGACGAGGAGACCAAGGCCCGTCTCTACCGGGTGGCCGACGTGGCCGTTTTCCCCAGCCTGTACGAACCTTTCGGAATCGTCGCCCTGGAGGCCATGGCCGCCGGGGTGCCGGTAGTTACTTCCAACGCCGGTGGTTTGAAAGAGATCGTGGAACACGAAAAGGATGGCCTGCGGACCGTGACGGGGAGCAGCTATTACCTGGCCGAGGCCGTCTTGCGGCTTCTGCAAAACCCGGAACTGGGCGCCGGGTTGGCCGAAAAGGCCCGGCAAAAGGTGCAGAAAGGTTTCTCCTGGTCCAACATCGCCAAGAGCACCATCCAGGTCTATAAAGAGGTCCTCTCCGAATACCAGGAGAGCCCCTGGAAAACTGCGTCGCCCCACGTCTGGCCTGGGCAGTCCACGCCACCAGAACCAGGCTACTCCAGGGTGGCCGGCCTGAGCGGAACCGGAGAAGGCGGCTGAAATAGCTAGTATGTAACAAACCAGCTACTTCCAAGGCGCCGCTCGGACAGGTTAAGCACTCCCAAACGCAGTTCGTCAGAATTCTCCTAGGAGGTGTAACACGGTGACCCGTTCGGCGGTCATAATGGCTGGAGGCAACGGAACCCGTTTGCGACCCCTGACCTGCGGGCGTCCCAAACCCATGGTTCCCTTCCTGAACCGTCCGATAATGGAGTATTCCCTTCACCTGCTTCGTCAACATAACCTGACTCAGGCGGTGGCAACTCTCCATTATCTCCCGGAAGCCATCACCAGCTATTTCACTAGTGGGCAAGATTGGGGCATAAACCTCAGCTATTCCTTAGAGCAATTCCCTCTGGGGACAGCAGGCGGCGTCCGTCAGGCCGCTCGGAACTTCCGGGAGACCTTCGTGGTCTTGAGCGGGGACGGTATCACCGATATTGACCTCAGCCAGGCCATTACCTTCCACCGCCGCCAGGGCGCCCTGGCCACCATTGTTTTGACCCGGGTGGAAAACCCCCTGGAGTATGGTATCGTCTTAACCGACAGGGACGGGAGGATCAAACGGTTCTTGGAGAAACCGGGTTGGGGCCAGGTGTTTAGCGACACCATCAATACCGGCATCTACATCCTAGAACCACAGGTCTTAGAGCACATACCCCCAGATCGCCCTTACGATTTTAGCCAGGATCTCTTTCCTTCCCTCCTGGCCGCCCAAGCCCCCCTTTTTGGCTTTGTAGCGGAAGGCTACTGGTGTGACATCGGAAATCTGGAGCAATACCGTCAGGCCAGTTTTGACTTCCTGCAAGGAAAGATAAAGACCCTCCCGCCAGGAGAACTGATCTCGCCCGGCATCTGGGCCGCCCGCGGCGCATCCATAGATACCAAGGCCCGCCTGGTTCCTCCCGTGGTTATAGGTGAAGGGAGCAGCCTTGGTCCCGGGGCCTGGCTGGACAGCTTTACCATCCTGGGCAGGGACGTTTTGGTGGAGACTAACGCTTCCTCTAAACGCAGCATCATTTGGGACCGCTCCCAGTTGGGGCACCGGGCGCAGGTGCGCGGTTCCGTTCTGGCCAACCGCGTTCGTTTAGCGGAAAGGGCCTCTGTTTTTGAGGGAGCCGTGTTGGCTGACGATGTGGTCCTGGGGCGGGGGGCGGTGGTACGGCCGAAGGTTAAGGTCTGGCCGGCCAAGTTCCTGGAGAATGAAGCGGTTCTAAGCGACCACCTCATTTGGGGAGCAACACAACGCAAGACATTATTTGGCCATAAAGAGATTACCGGAAGAGCCAATTTTGACATAACCCCGGAATTGGCCGCCAAACTGGGAGCAGCCTTCGGCAGCCATATGGAAAGAGGTTCCTGGGTGGTTGTAGGAAGTGATGGCGAGGCCGCCGCCGAGATGCTAAAAGGTGCCCTGATCACCGGACTACTGTCAACCGGGGTCCATGTCCACGACCTGGGCAAAGAAGCCGTGCTCACCCCAGTTACTCGCTACGCTGTCCTGGCCTTACAGTCACAGGGAGGGATTCACCTGAAGGCAGCCTTTCGCTCCCAAGGTAGCTTGAGCTTGGAGTTCTTCGATCACCGCGGACTTAATATCCCCGAGAAAATGGAGCGGAAGCTGGGAAATGCCCTGGAAAGGGACGATTTTCGGCGGGTTGAACCCCGCTCGGCCGGCCGGGTCTCTCTCCAGACAGGGATGCTGGACGCCTACCGGCAAAACCTGCTGAAGCAGATAGATACCCTGTCCTTAAAACGCTGGCCCCAGCACCTGGTCGCCCTTTTTCCTACCGCCCTCACTGACCTCGTGAGCGCCCTGTTCGCTGAATTGGGCTGGACAATTCGTTATATTCCTTACCAACCTGATTCTGTGGCAAAAGGAAAGGCCGATCTACCGGACGATTTGGCCCCCTTCTCCCCCCCAACTGGGGATGACCACACCGCTGCACCTTCAAGAAGGGGGGAAAGGGCGAGGCCAGGGACAGTCCCCCCGCCAGATCCGACAGACGGCGTGCAATCGCCGGAACTCTCCATCCCGGCAGAACTGATCCAGTCGGCTCGCGAGGCGCAGCAGAACTGGGGTGCCGAACTCGCTGCTGTCATCGGACCCTCCGGAGAAGAACTGGTCCTACTAACTGGCACCGGTCGAATCGTTCAGGGCGGGACTTATACCCTCCTGGCTACTCAGCTCAGCTTGCACCGCCATCCCGAGAGTCCCATCGTCTTGCCCATCACCGCCCCGTCAGCAGCGGAAAGGCTGGTGGCCCTGGAAAAGGGCCAAGTCCTACGAACCACCTCCAGCTTGCCCAACCTTCTTGATAAGGCCTGGGAAATGGGAAAAACGGCCCGGGTGATTGGCTTTCCTCCCTCTGCCAAAGACCAGGCGACGCCGCGAGACAGGGGACTATACCAGCGAGTCCCCTTCTGGCTGTACCAGCTGGACGCCCTCACCGGTTTGCTCATGGTCCTGGAGGCCTTGGCCCAAGAGAGGACCAGTCTGGACCGACTCATCGCGAGCCTGCCAACCTTCGTCCAAACCCAACTATCCGTTGTCTGTGGTCCGGAGGCAAAAGGTCGCGTCCTCAGGCAACTGTCCGAGGAAGCCGGGAGTATGGTAGAAGAAGAATCTTTGGAGGGGGTAACCTTCCATTTCGAAAAAGGCCGCGCCCTTATCCTCCCCGATGCCATTGAGTCCCTTTGTCAGATCTACTGTGAGGCTTCCACCCTGGAAGATGCGGCAGATTTGGCCCAGCGTTATGCGCGAAAAGTCCAGGAACTGACGCAGGCGTGATGCCGTCTGGTGCAAAAGTTGGAGACCGCTAAAAAACCCCCATCGGCGTGTCTCCCAGAGACCGCCGACGAACTGCGTTTTAAGTGGGGTTTTTCAGCGGTCTACCCCGAAACAAACCAGCTACTTCCAGGGCGCCGCGCGGGCGTTGCCGTCCTCGCTTTCGGTCACCTGTGCCGACCGCATCGCGGCTCAGTTCGGCCCTCCGGCCGGCATCGCGCCGATTCCCCATCCGTTGGGAGCGGCGCTCGGCGGCGTCCGTGCCGCCGTCCGGCCTCTCGGGCCTCGCTTTGCCGGATGCGGGGCCCGGCTCGGTGAAAGCGCTCCGCCGGCAATCGCCCGCCCGTCGCCACCCTGTTGCTGTTTCATTACTTTATGGCGCCGCCAAAAGGCGGCATGGGGATCTCCTAGAACAATATCTTCTGTCTTCGCATCCAAATACTTTGCAGCAGTCCAATAGCCAGGAAGTTGGTGATCATGGCGCTACCACCATAGCTAACAAAGGGCAAAGGTATCCCGACTACAGGCATTATCCCCATGGTCATGCTCACGTTGATAAAAACGTGGAAAAGAAACATGGAGGCCACGCCACCGGCCAAGAGAAGCCCGAAAGGGTCCTTTGCCGCGGCGGCGATCCTCATCGCGCGCCAGATGAGGAAAAACTGCAAGGCCAGAACCGTCAGAGCGCCGAAAAATCCCAGTTCCTCGCCCGTGACGGAGAAGATAAAGTCGGTATGCTGTTCCGGCAAGAAATCTAACTGGTTCTGCGTTCCGGCGAAAAGGCCTTTCCCCAGCCAGCCCCCTGAGCCAATGGCGATGCGAGACTGAATGATGTGGTAGCCGGCCCCCAAGGGGTCGGCTTCCGGATTGATGAAGACGATGAGACGCATTAACTGGTAGCCCTCCAGGGGGAGCCAGAGGCCCAGATGAAAGTGCAGGAAGATGGCCAGAATCCCCGCCAGCAGTCCTCCCCCAAAAACGTAGATCAACAGCCTGGCCGGGGCTCCCGCCAAAAAAAACACCCCGATCAGAATGGCCAGAAAAACCAGACTGGTCCCCAGGTCGGGTTGTTTCAAAATCAGGAGCATAGGTATCCCAACATGAAGGAAGCTGGGTAAGAGATCGCGAAGATTCTTCAACTTCCCTTCCCGTTGCGAAAGGTAGTTGGCTAAGGTGATGATCATAATGATCTTGGCTAATTCTGACGGCTGAAGAGGGAAAGGGCCGATCTGGATCCAGCGCTGGGCTCCCAGGGCAGACCGGCCGGCCACCAGGACGGCCGACAACAGCCCCAGATTGATATAATAGAGTAACCTCGCCCAGCGCGCCAAGGCGTTATAGTCAATAACCATGGGCAAAAAGGCCGCCCCCGTCCCCAGACCTATCCAAAGGAGTTGCCTCTTGACAAAGAAAAAACGGTCGGGGATATCGGTATTGGCCTTGGTCGCGCTGGCTACAACCAGAAGGCTGATGACCAGAAGGGGCAAGACGTTCAAGAACAAACCGTAATCGACTTGCTTTAAGAAGCGTCTTTCCAGCAAGGGGTTCACATCCTAGGAGAGTGCTGACAAACTGCGTTTTGAGTGGTTAACCCGCCCGAGAAGTCGTGAGGGCGAGACCTCAAATCAGCCCAGATGCTAGGAGCGACAAGGCTTGGCGCGGAGGCGTATAGAGAAATACGTTAAGCACCAAGCCGCAGGCGCGACAATCTGCAATAGTAACACCCCTTTAATAAGGGGTTCTTTCTTGCAGATGGCACCACACCGCAGATGGGGGTTTTTCAGCGGTCTCCTAGCCAGCCGCGTTTACATAAACATTATACCTCCCGGGCCGCGATTTTTCTATGAGAAAACCTGCTCCTCCAGGTAGCTTCTCTCACACCTTATCACTGCAAACCGCTGCGCTTCAAAACACAAGCCCATTTTCATCTACCAGGTTCCGGCGTGCCTTTTCATCCTTTTAATGGGAATACTTGCTACCAGGGCGACGGACTCTTCCCCTGAGGTCAAATTGATCTCGGTTCCCTTGTCGTCTATTTCCATATAACGAGAAATGACCTCGATCAGGTCTCCTTTCAAGTGCTCCAGGAACTGAGGGGCAACGCTCGCCCGGTCGTGCACCAGCACCAGGCGAAGTCGTTCCTTAGCAATGTCCTTGCTCCTATTATCCTTGGGGAAGACCTTGTTGAGAAGGTCGAGCATACCCTCTCCTCCTTTCAACTGGAAAATCCCATTAGCTTCTTCAATCGCTTCAACAAGCCACCTTCCGCCTCCAATGACATAAGAGGAACCGGTTCCCCCTGGATACGCCGGGCAATATTGCGGTATGCCTCACCGGCTCTGGATCCCTGCAAGGTAGCCGCCGGTTCTCCCCGGTTGGTCGAGACGACAATCATCTCATCTTCCGGAACAACGCCCAGGAGCTCGATGGCAAGGATCTCCAGCATGTCGTCAATATCCATCATATCACCCTTCTTGACCATGCTGGGGCGAATGCGGTTGACGATCAGCTTGGGTGCCGGCAGTTCCGCCGCCTCGATCAGCCCGATGATGCGGTCGGCATCACGTACCGCCGCCACCTCGGGAGTGGTAACAATGACAGCCCGATCAGCCCCGGCGACGGCATTCTTAAAGCCCTGTTCGATGCCCGCCGGACTGTCGATAAGAACGTAATCAAACTCCTCTTTCAGTTCCCCTACTACGCCCTTCATCTGTTCCGGACTCACGGCAGTCTTGTCCTTGGTTTGGGCCGCGGGCAACAAGTAGAGCCCCTCAAAGCGCTTGTCCTTAATCAGGGCCTGTTTGAGGCGACAATACCCTTCCACTACATCCACCAAGTCAAAAACAATCCTGTTCTCCAAACCCATAACTACGTCCAGGTTTCTCAGCCCAATGTCGGCATCCAACAGGGCCACTTTGCGCCCCAAAAGAGCCAAACTGGTTCCGAGATTGGCGGTGGTTGTAGTCTTGCCAACCCCTCCCTTCCCGGAAGTTATCACCAGAGATTCCCCCATAGAACTTTCCCTCCCCAAAACTGAACTCGGTGACCTTTCTTTCATCCAGACAGGGTTTGGGGCTGATAGGCCTCCACCACCACCAGCCCGTTCTTGATCTGGGCGACCTCGGGACCGCTGGGCGGCTCGTTACTTTCGTTGTCGGGGGGACGGCTGATGTAGTTGCCGATCCGCAACTGCGTTGGCTGTAACCGAAAGGCCGCCACCACCGCCCGGTCGTTCCCCTGAGCGCCGGCATGGGCCACCCCGCGCAGGACCCCCATGACGATAATATCACCGCTGGCCACAACCTCGGCCCCAGGATTCACATCTCCCAGGACCACCACATTTCCCGAATAGCGAATACTTTGCCCGGAACGAAGTGTCCTCTTGACCAGTAGGGTGGCTTCAGGGCTAACCTCCTCACCCCGACGCCCACCCTCGCTTGGACTCCAGTTTTCCTTGTCCCCAGAGAACCCCTCTCCTGCCGGCTCTTTCGCCTCCCCCCCTTCCCCATGAATCACCTTCAACACCTTAAGTCCGTAGCGCTGATAGATAATATCCTCCAGTTCCAGGAGTTGCCGGGAAGATAGGCTCCGGCCACCGATATCTATGGTAACCTCGGCTCCTTGCAAGAAACGCTCCGCCGAAGATAAACGGTTGGCCAGCTTGGCCTTAACCACCTCAAAGTCTTCCTGTTCCGAATTGATTTGGATCAAAACCCCTGTCTTGGTACCCTTGAAAATCACGTCTTCCCGCTTGACCATGTCCCTGCCGCCCTTCGTCACCTGGAAGAACTCTTTTATTTCAGGAACTTAATGCTATTGTATTTTCGCGATGCAGCCTCAAAACTCCTCCTTCTCGAAATAAAAAACTCTCCCGAGCCACAAGCGGTCAGAGAGAGAAATAAGGCGATCATTGTTCTATTCCGCCTACGGCTGCGACAAATGACGAAATATGGCTCCTTTTGTTGATTATCAATGCTCAGGTTGTCCAGCCGGGGGTGCTTCCTTTCCCAGGTGGAAATACGCATCAAAAATGGCCTTGGCCACCGGGGTAGCCGCCGAAGAGCCGTGGCCGCCCTGTTCTATGATTACGGCCACAGCGATCTCCGGTTTGTCGAAAGGGGCATAGCCGACATACCAGGCCTGATCGTCCCGCGGCGGATCTTCCGCCGTCCCGGTCTTGCTGGCCACCGAGATGGGGTAATTCCAGAAACTCCCGGCCGCTGTTCCGCCCGGAAGGCTGGCTTGGCGCATTCCTTGCCGAACAGCGGCGAGGGTCTTGTCCGAAAGGTTAACCTGCCCCAACACCTCAGGTGTGAACTGTTTTACAGCTTCCCCTTCATTGTCCACGATCCTCTTGACCAGTTGCGGCCGGTAGCGAGTACCCCCGTTGGCAATCATGCTGACATAAACCGCCATTTGCAGCGGGGTATAGTTATGATAGCCCTGGCCGATGCCGGCATCTAAGTCTTCCGCCAAGAGCCACTGCGGCTCTCTGATCCAGGGTGGATTCTTGGTTTGATAGGCCGTCTTCTTCCAGAGAGTGGAGGGCAAAAGCCCGGCGGCCTCTCCCGGCAGATCGATCCCGGTCTTCTGTCCGAGGCCGAATTCATGAGCATACCTGGCGATGGTGTCAATACCAAGACGCCGTCCCATCTCATAAAAATAGATGTCACAGGATTCTTTGATGGCCTTGACCACGTTGACTAGCCCGTGCCCGCCGGGCTTCCAGTCTTTTTTTGGTATGATCCAGTAGACACCATGGTCCACAATTTGCTCCTCAGGGGTGGTCTTACCCTCCTCCAGGGCGGCGATGGCCGTTAGCATCTTGAAGGTTGAGCCAGGCGGGTAGGTTCCTGCGATGGCCCGGTTATTGAAAACATGGCCAGGGTCCCGGCTCAATTCGTTCCAGCGTTTCGTGGAAATCCCCGCAGCAAATTCATTGGGATCAAAGGTCGGCCGGTTGGCCAGGGCCAGGACCTCCCCTGTCCGGACATCGATAACCACCGCCGCCCCAGCCTTGGCGTTGGGACGAGGATCATAAGGGTTATGTTGCAGCTCGTCCAGGGCCTTTTCCAGGGCCTTCTCCGCCGTCGCCTGCAGTTTGGCGTCGATGGTCAGCACCAGGTTCTTCCCGGGGATGGGATCGATAGTACCCATGACCCGTACGGGTCGGCCGCGGTGGTTAACCTCCACCTGTTTGCCGCCGTTTTGGCCCCGCAGATACTCATCATAAGCCGCTTCCAGCCCACTCTGACCAATGATCTCTCCGGGGGTGTAGCCCTTTTCCTTCAAACGTGCGTATTGTTCCTCGTTAATCTCCCCGACGTATCCTAAGGCATGGGCTGCCAGATTACCCTCCACATACTCCCGGATCGGCTCAACCTGGATAATGACGCCCGGGAGATCGGGGTTATTCTCCTCAATCAGGGTCAGCTGCTCGGGAGAGATGTCCCTAAGAAGCCGTACCGGCTCATAAGAGCGGCCTATCTGGCTCTGAATCTTCCTGTTCAACTCCTCACGGTCGACCCCAAGAAGAGAGCTGAGTCGGTCCAGGGTATGTCTCAGATCCTGCTCCTTGAGCTTCATCAACCACAGGGAAAGGGTATAGGCCGGTCGATTGGTAGCCAAAAGCCTCCCCGAACGATCGTAGATGAGACCCCGCGGCGCGGTTATTTTGATGGTTCTGATGCGATGCCCGTCGGCCAGACTGGCAAAGACCGCTCCCTGCCGGATCTGCAGATTGCCCAGCTCCAGCACCAGAACCGAAAAGAGAGATATGGTGAAAATCAGAAAGACGGCAATCCGCCTTTCCACCTCTTTGGCCAGCATTTTTTCCCCTTCTCAGATGTTAATCGAGACCTTCCGTTCCAAAGGAATAGCCGCCACCGGCTGATAGAGAAACGGGGCGAAAACCGCATTGCTGAAGGCCAGAGGCCAGGCTACCCGGGTGAGCAGCTTCACCGGACTGGCCGGAAAACCAAAGGAACTCAACAGCAAATACATGAAGGCCTGATGAACTAAAGTCAGGGCAAAGACCAGACCGATGAGGATGAGCGGGTTTTCTCGAAAGAAGCGCCGACCAGTCCAGCCGGCTGCCACTCCGGCCAGAAGGTAGCCGAAAAGATGCAGCCCAAGGTAACGACCCAGAAAAAGGTCCTCGATTCCACCCGCTATCGCCCCGAGCAAGGCTCCCTTCTTCTGGCCCCACCTGATTCCATAAAGTAAGGTAATGAGGAGGAGCAGTTCTGGACGCCACCCGGGTACCAGCGCGGTCAAGAAGGAATCCCGGACCAATAGGGTGAAGAAAAGGATAAGGACAGCCCGCCAGATCCGCATCGCCCGCCCAGGTCCTGAGGCCTCGCTGCTGCAGAGTAGACCATTGGTCGGCCTACCTCGGACCCGGTTACCCCCCTTTTTTCTTGAAGCTGCAACTTCCGGCTCCTAACTTCCTACTTCCGCAGTTAGCGACACAGCAGACGAAGTTTTTCCCGCGGTCTCCCGGTTATGAACCAGGTCCTCTGGTTATAACCAGGACCTCTTCCAGACGGTTAAGATCAACGGAGGGCTTGATTTGGGCAAACTTGACCAATCCGTAGTCGCTCCGCCCTACCTTCACCACTTCACCAATGATTAGACCCTTGGGGTAATAGGAATTCAGACCCGAGGACATTATTACATCGCCGGGTGCGACGTCAGCTTCGCGGGAAAAAAACTTCATCATCAAGCTGGTCGAGCCCAGTTCACCGGCAACCACCCCGGTATCCCGGGAGCGCTGGACCATGGCCCCGATACCGCTTTCTGGATCGGTCAACAGCAAGACAGCGGCTGTCCTCTCGGTGACCCGGATCACCCGGCCCACCACCCCTTGGCTGGTAACCACAACCATATTGGGGGCGATGCCGTCTCTGGCCCCGCGGTTAATAGCTATCTGGTTAAACCAGCTATCGGCACTTCGGCCGGTGACCGCGGCCATAACGGTCGGGTACCCGCTGCTCGTGGCAAAGTTTAGAAGCTGACGCAGGCGTTGGTTTTCCAGTTCCTTCTCCGCCAGTTCCCGCTTGACCGCAGAAAGTTCCTCCATTTGCTTTCTCAGCGTCTCGTTCTCCGCCCGGAGGTTAGTCAATTGGGCCGCACCTTGCCAGACTTTCTGAACCGCCCAGGCCGCTCGAGCTATCCCCCCTTGTAGCGGAGAAAGGAGGTCTCCCAGGAGGGACTCCGGCCAGGTGGAGCTGGTTCTCGGGCCCCGGGTAGCACCAATCGTCCAGAGAAGGAGACCGAGCAAAACTGTGGCCATGAGGACCCAGCGATGTCGATGGAGCCAGCCCATGGGATCACCTCCGCGAAAAGCAGCTAATGGAGGACCCCGCTTCAGCCGAGGGTCTTTCCCGTATTCAGCACCTTCCGCCAGATCTCAATGTCCTCCACGGCTTTGGCTGTACCACGTACCACGCAAAGCAAGGGCTCCTCAGCCAGATGGACAGGCATTCCTGTCTCCTCGCTGACCAGGCGGTCAAAGCCCCGCAGGAGCGAACCACCGCCCGTCATGACGATTCCCCGATCCATGATGTCCGCGGCCAGTTCGGGCGGTGTTCTTTCCAGAGTCACCTTGACCGCCTCCAGAATAGCCGCCACCGGCTCCGTCAAAGCCCGCATTATTTCTTCCCCGGTAACCCGGATGGTCTTGGGCAAACCGCTGACCAGATCGCGGCCCCTGATCTCCATGGACTCTTCCTTCCCCTGGGGGAAAGCCGAGCCGATCTCGATCTTGACCTCTTCCGCCGTTCTTTCACCGATCATCAGGTTGTAGGTCCGCTTAACGTAGTTAACGATGGCCTCGTCCATCTCGTCGCCGCCGATACGAATGGAACGGCTGGTGACAATACCACCCAGGGAAATGATGGCCACCTCAGTGGTTCCGCCGCCAATGTCTACGACCATGTTACCCGTCGGTTCTTCCACCGGTAGCTCCGCCCCGATGGCCGCGGCCATGGGCTCTTCGATGGTGTAGGCTTCCCTGGCCCCAGCCTGCTGGGTAGCCTCAATCACCGCCCTCTTCTCCACCTCTGTTACCCCGGAGGGTACTCCCACTACCACCCGGGGATGGAAGAGGCTCCTTCCGCCGCCCGCCTTACGGATGAAATACCTTAGCATCATCTGGGTAACATCAAAATCGGCAATGACCCCATCCTTAAGGGGACGGATAGCGACGATATTCCCTGGTGTGCGGCCGATCATTCTCTTGGCCTCATTACCCACGGCCAGGATCTCCTTAGTCTCGCGCTTAATGGCCACCACCGACGGCTCCTGAAGGACAATCCCCCGGCCACGGACATGAACCAGGGTATTGGCTGTTCCCAAATCGATACCCATGTCACGAGAAAAATAGTTGTAAATGAAATTGAGCATCCTCGTACCCCTTTCCTTAGCTCAAACCTGCTTCCTTGAAACTGAGAAACCGGTTGTCACCGATAATGACGTGATCCAGCACATCGATCCCAAGTAGGCGTCCTGCCTCCACCAGGCGCCTGCTAACCTCCAGGTCGTCCCGACTGGGCGTAGGATCGCCGCTGGGATGATTGTGTACCAGCACAATCCCGGCCGCACTACGTTTAATGGCCACTTTGAACACCTCCCTCGGATGAACCACGGAACTATTGAGGGTGCCCACCGAGATGAGTTCCATGGCCAGGACTTGATTCTTGGTGTCCAGGAGCAAGACCTCAAAATGCTCCCGATCCAGATACCGCATCTTCTCCATTACCAGGTTGCCCACATCGCGCGGCGACTTCACCACCGGCTTGGTCTCCGTGCTAATGGCCAGACGCCGGCCGATCTCCAGCGCCGCCTTGATCAAACTGGCCTTGGCGGCACCAATTCCCCGGATATGACTTAGTTCCTCCAGGGAGGCGGTTATCAAGTAACGAAAACCACCCCCTTGCTTGGCGGCCAGGGAAAGGAGGCGGTGGGCCAAATCCAGAGCGGATTCACCCTTGTTCCCCGTCCGCAGCAAAAGGGCCAAGAGCTCAGCGTTGGATAGGGCCTCCGGCCCAAAACGAAAAAGCCTTTCCCGGGGCCGGTCAGCCTCGGGGAGGTCCTTGATACTCAAGTGATAGTCCATAAGACGGAGCCAGACCAGAAGACGGTACGGAAGAGCCCCCCGCTGCATCCATAGCCAGAAGACCGCAGAAAAACTTCATCTGCCGCGTCGCTCGGGCGGCTTCTAGACTAAAGTCTTCCAGGGTCAGTCCCGTTTTTCCTCTCCCTTCCATCCCCGAAAGCCCAGCTTGGCCCTGGGATCCAGGGAACCAAGGATCGCCTTGCGATTCTCCCAGCCCGGAACATCCTCAAGACCCAGGCCGGTGAGAAGGTTCATCCCGAAGCCTTCCAGCATGTAGGCCACCCGGAACAAGGGCAAACCAACGACGTTATAGTGGCATCCTTCCACCCTTTCGATCAGGATAGCCCCCAGACCTTGAGCGGCATACCCACCAGCCTTGCCCATCGGCTCACCCGACGCCACGTATCCACGGATTTCCTGATAAGTCAAGCGGCGCATCTTTACTCTGCTGACCTCGTGACTGATGGCCAACCGGCGGGTGTCGGCGTCTTCCATCGCTACTCCGGTATAGACCTCATGCCATTTACCTTGCAAAGTCTTGACCATTTCGTAGGCCTCTTCTTCGTTGGCAGGTTTGCCCATCAGGCGATCTTCGTATACTACGATGGTGTCAGCCCCGATGATTAAAGCATCTTTGAATCTAGGCGCCACATCCTCGACCTTGTCCACCGCCAGGCGTTGCGCCACCTCATAAGGCGGTTCGCCTTCCGGGATAAACTCATCAATGTCACTGGGAAACACCTCCAAGATCAGACCCAACTGCCTTAGAAGGTTCTCCCGGCGAGGGGAGGCCGAGGCCAGGATGATTCTCCTCATCACTTCTCCTCCTATACCCGGCGGTAAAGCAAGATGGCCAGGAGCATGCCGATTCCAGAAGCCACATTCAGATAAAAGCGAACACCGATGGTCAGGTTGAGGAAACCGAGAACGTCAAAATGAATGGGATCCATCCCTGCCGGATAGGACTTTGCCAAGAGGGGAAGTTGCCTGGATAAGAGCTCACCGGCCACCTTTCCCAAAAAGGCCCCGATAACCAGCAAAACCACAAGGACTAACCAGTTTCTATCCTTTCGCAAACCTCCACTCCTCCCCGAGGTGACTTTCTCCAACATCATCTCTAATATTCTTCGTTTCTAGACAAAATCCTCTGTCCTTTATCCCTGCTTTGGAATTATTTTCCCCAAGACTAGTCTTGGTATTCGGAGTTGGGGATAGAACAATCAAAATAAGTCTACCATAGGCATGTTATGTTGACAAGTCAATTGAACTCACTTACTGTCTTTTACAAGCCGCCCACATCCTGACAAAAAGAGGGCCGGCAGAAAGCCCGTCCCTTGCCAGAGGGGTATTTGGCGTTCAGTTACGCCGCATTTTGAGGAAGGTTCTTCGGCGGATTGCGTCAACGCAGATGGGTGTTTTCTAGCGGTCTCCTACGAGAGTGCTGACGAACTGCGTTTTGAGTGGTTAGCGCCCGAGACATCGTTAGGGCGAGACCTCAAATCAGCCCAGATGCGAAGGAGACAAGGCTCCGAAGCGAGGCGTACTGGGGCGGTGCGTTGAGCGAGGAGCCGCCGGAGCGACAATCTGCAATAGTAACGCCCCTTTAATAAAAAGGCTCTTTCTTGCCGATTGCGCCACACCGCAGATGGGGGTTTTTCAGCGGTCTCCTAGGGCAGAAGTGGCTTCTGAGGTATTACCCAAGACAGGACCACTCCAGGCAGCTTCAGAGGCTAACTCTTTTCTGGGCCATGACAATACCGCCGGGGCCAACAAATTTGAAGATCAGATCCCCTCGCGACGGTAGAGTGGACTTTTGAATCAGAACCATATCCCGCGGGTACGTCATAACCATGGTGACGAAGTCCCCCGGACGCGGGTCGGTGAGGGACAACCGCACTATGACCTCCCGCTCGGCCGCCTGGACGCTTTCAATGCGGATGGTGTAGCCCCCCGTTCGGCAGAGCCCCCGGTGTGCTGCCACCAGGATGTTTTCTTCTAGATCGAGCTTACTGCCGACATCCCTTCCGTAGACTGCCGCCATCTCCCGAGAGCTGGTGAAAACCAGGTAGGCCGGCAGATCAAAGGGAGGAACGTCATGCAGTGTTACCCTCTGCATATGTATCATCATCATCATCTCCCCGTGAGCCACAGGCCGTTGAAAGGGCGCTTCTGTTGTGTTGTGGCTCCGGTCTTTCAATATGAACTATCGCGTTAATCACTATTTCTATCCCCCGGCGATTATGACTTTACTTCTCCCCGGCCAGGCTAACCGCTTAAAACGCAGTTCGTCATCGCTATGGCACCGCTCGGGCGTTGCGTCCTCGCCTCCGGTCGCCTTCGCCGGCCGCATCACGACTCGGTGGAAGCGCTCCGCCGGCAATCGCCCGCCCGTCACCGGACTGCCATTGTTTCATTCCTCTCTGGCACTGCCAAAGGCAGCCTGGTCATCTAACAGACCCCTTCTTCTCAGGACCCCGCGTATGTCGCCCACCAGATACAAGGACCCGGCCACCAGGATGATATCGTCTTCCCTAGCCAGGGCCAGGGCCTGATCCAAGGCCGCCTCGGGCCGGGGAATGGTCAAGACTTCCCGGGCCAAGGGCCGGGCTTCCGCAGCCAGTACCCCCGGATCGGCGGCCCGGGTCGTCTCGGCTCGCGTCACAATCACCAGGTGAGCCAAGGGCAAGAGCGCAGAGAAAACCTCCGTCGAGGCCTTACCCGTCACCATTCCGGTGATGAGGATTATTCTCCCTGGTGGAAGGATCTCCTTGATAGCCCGCCGGAGGACGCGGGCTCCGTCAGGATTGTGGGCCCCATCCAAAATCAGGAGCGGTCTCTGCTGTATTACTTCCAACCGACCCGGCCAGGTAGTGGTGGCCAGACCCCGGCGGAGGTCTTCTTCCTTAATCGGAAAACCCTGCGCCCCCAGTGCTCCTATGGCAGCCGCAGCCGTGGCCGCATTCTGTTGCTGGTGCGTACCGACGAGAGAAAGTTTGACCCCTGCCAACTTCCCAAAGGGTCCGGTCAAATCGATGACTTGGCCAGAGAGGGTTGATTCCCTTGCGGTCCAACTGACCACCCCGGTTAAACTTCCCGCCCCAGCAACGGCGGATTCCCGAACCAATCCTGCAGCAATGGTGGAAGCATGGCTCAAATTCCCTGAGAAGCCCCCAGCCGGTCTATCCGCCTGTTCGTCCGGCGAGTCTGGTCCGGCTTCCGGTAACAGCCGCCGGCGCACCTCGCCAGCAGGTGCGGGGGCCACCAAGTCCTGCGGGACGGCGAGCCAGAGGGGACACCCCGCTTGCCCAGCCCGATTCACGATCACTTTCAGCACTTCGGGTTCTTGGGCGGAAGTTACCACCTGAGAACCGGCCTTGATGATTCCGGCTTTTTCTCGAGCGATCTCTTCCTTAGTTTCTCCCAATCTTTCGGTGTGGTCCAGCCCAATGGAGGTGATGACGGCCACCAGAGGGGGAGGAATGACATTGGTAGCATCATATGTACCGCCCAGGCCGACCTCCAGGCTGATAAAGTCCACCCCTTCCTGCTGGTAATAGAGGAAGGCCAGGGCCGTGATGACCTCAAATTCGGTGGGTGGAGTATACCCCTCGTCGATGGCTTTCTCCACCGCTGGTCTGACCAGGGCCACCAGTTCAGCCACCCGTTCGCGCGGAATGTCTCGCCCATTGATACTGATGCGTTCGGTGAAGTCTTCCAGGTGGGGCGAGGTATATCGTCCCACCCGATAGCCGGCCATCTCCAAAACCCGGGCCACCATGGCGGTCACCGATCCCTTGCCATTGGTTCCCGCCACATGGATTACCTTAAGGTCTTGCTGGGGATCGCCCAGCAGGAAAAGAATCCGCCGCAGCCGTTCCAAGCCTAGCTGGCCGCCAAAACGATAGAAGCTATCCAGGTAGTCCAGGGCTTCCCGATAGTTCATCTCTCTGCAACGCCCTTTCGTGGCCGTCAGCTTCGAGCGAGAAAGCCATTCGTTCTCGCCCACGCCCTTGCCGCGACGGTCAAGCTGGCTAAATTATATCTCACCTCAGGAAAAAAAAGAAGCCGATAGAGAGGAGACTTTTCTTCCGGTGTCGAAGTATTTTGTCTCGAGGCGATTATGGGACTATGTCACAACACGTCAAGAACCTCTATATCCTCTGGCTGGGAACCCTCTTGGCCTCCATCAGTTTTTCCCTGGTCGGTCCCTTCCTGCCCTTATTCTTGCGACAAGATTTGGGAGTAAGCAGCGACGCGGAAGGCTGGTCTGGCCTCCTCTTCTCCAGCACCTTTTTCACCAGTGCCTTGGTGTCACCCCTCTGGGGCTCCCTGGCCGACCGTTACGGACGTAAGGTCATGATCATCCGCGCGGGTCTCGGCATCGGAGCGGTTAATCTGCTGATGTCTTTTGTCACCAATCCCTACCAGCTCCTGGGCTTGCGGGTAGTCAACGGCCTTATGTCCGGCTTCATTCCTTCCTCCATCGCCCTGGTAGCCACCAACACCCCTGAGGAGCTCATCGGGCGCTACCTGGGGCTCCTGCAGACGGGGTCAGCCGTCGGAACAGTCCTGGGCCCCCTGGTGGGCGGCCTTCTCTCTCACCTCCTGGGGATCCGGGAGACCTTTTTTCTGGCCGGCCTGACCATCTTTCTGGCCACGGTCATCGTCATCTTCGGGGTCAAGGAGACCCGGCACCGCCAACCGGAGCAGGGCATCAATATCCTGGGCGACTTGAGGGAAGCCTTCCAGAACCGGACTCTGGCCACCGCCCTGATCATTTCCCTGATCATTCAGGCCGCCCTGATGGTCTTACAACCGGTTATCGCCCTGTATATCGCCGAGCTGAGTCAGCAGGCCGACAGTTCCCTGGCTACCGGGGTCATCTTTTCCCTGGCTGGTCTCGCCGCTATCATCGCCGCCCCCTTTTGGGGAAAACAGGGTGACCGGATCGGTTTCAAGCGGGTCATGGTGCTTTCTCTCCTGATCGCCGGCCTCTTTAACTTACCTCAGGCCGCCGTACAGACCACCTTCCAGTTCGGCCTCTTCCGTTTCCTCTTTGGTCTGGCCTTGGCCGGTGTCTCTCTGGCTACCAATGGGCTGGTGGCCAGGGTCGTTTCTCCCGATTTCCGGGGGCGAGCCTATGGCATTTCCAACAGCTTCAGTCAGATGGGAGCGGTGGCCGGACCCCTTTTCGGGGGGTTTTGGGCGGAAGCCCTGGGAATCCGCTCCCTCTTCTTTGTGGCGGGCCTCTTCTTGCTGGGAAGCTCTTTGGCCGTTTCGCGCCTGCTGCCGGAAGCCAAAACCCAGGTCCTGAGATGATTCCAAACTCAGTCCTTGTCGAGAAATGTCGAAGGGTTTTGGGGGAAAAAGGGGAGGATTGAAGCCCACCCGTTACAGGGAATTTGTAGTCTACCGCCGAGGACGCCGGCCTCGGCTCAGGTCTCTCGTCCCATGGCGCCGCAGGGCGGAATTAGATCCAGCCAGCTTATCTTCCTCAGGAACGCCGGCCATCGGAAAAGCCCTGTCGAGAAATCACTACAAATGTTTCCTGCCAGCGGCAGGATATGACATAAACTTCGTCGAAATACCTTTCTCACCCGCGAATGGAAGTGGCTGGCGCGCCGGAAGGCCTTCCCGGGTTCAATTTGAGCTCCCTACCGATGAGAGGAGGCAAAAATGTTGTCCCTGAGCACAGAAATTGTCAAGGAAGTCACGCGGCGAGAGTCCCTGGCGACCGGCCTGAAGGTTACGCGTTACTACCTTTGCGCAGACCGGTCTCCCAGCGGTGGGCAGTTCCTTTATATCAAATGCCATGAGGAAAACTGGACCAATACCACCAATTCCGAAGGAAAACCACAACTTCTGCGGGAGAACTTTGCCGTCTCCGGTGACTTTGGCGATAACTACTATCTGGCTCTCCACATTTTCAAGAAAATCGCCGAGGCCAAAAACATAGTCTCCTTGAGCCATCTGGGGGACATCTGCCGGGACGAAATCCTGGGACATGGGCGAAGGGCCCGCTCGAAAAACGTGGCGGAAAACAGTCCGCGGCTCTTTGATCTGCGGCCCCTGTTGGAGAAAAGGTAAGATCAGGGTAGTGGTCTGAGCAGACTGGGAGAGTGCTGATGAACTGCGTTTTGAGTGGTAACCCGCGTGAAACACTGCCAGGGCGAGACCGCTCAGAAAGCTTCTCCGGTATTAGTCAGGCCCAGCCGATCACGGCTGGGCCCCTTTCTACCACTCCATTTTCCCTACGCTGGGAAACTGCTTCAACTTCGCCGCCAGGCTGGTCTTAATGGCCTCCAGGCCCTCGGGAGACCTGGCCTCCGCTCGGACCACCAGGACCGGCTGGGTATTGGAGGAGCGTACCAGACCCCAACCTTCGGGGAAGAGGATTCTGGCTCCATCCACCTCAATGACCTCATAGTCTTTTCGGAAGAAATCTTTGACCTCCTGCACCACCCGGAATTTATCTCCGTCTGGGCAATCCACCCTGGTTTCTGGCGTGGAATAGTACCTGGGAATGTCGGCCGTCATCTGGGAAAGGCTCTTAGGAGAATAGGAAAGCAGGCGCAGCAGTCGGGCCGCCGCGTAGAGGGCATCATCATAGCCAAAGTACTCGTCGGCAAAGAACATATGGCCGGACATCTCCCCGGTGAAGACGGCCCCGATCTCCTTCATCTTGGCTTTGATCAAGGAATGGCCGGTCCGGTAAAAGAAGGGACGGCCTCCCAAGCGTTTCACCTCATCCACCAGCGCCTGAGAGCACTTTACCTCGATGATGGCCTGAGCCCCCGGATGACGGGGCAGAATCTCTCGCCAGTAGAGGACCATCAGGGTGTCACCCCAGATGACCTTTCCTTTTTCATCGATAGCGCCAATGCGGTCGGCATCCCCGTCAAAGGCCACCCCCAGATCAGATCCCGTCCGTCGAACGGTGGCGATGAGATCGCCGAGGTTCTCCGGCTTGACCGGATCGGGGAAGTGATGAGGAAAGTGCGGGTCAGATTCACAATAGAGCGGAACCACTTCGCAGCCCAGGTCCTCCAGCAGCTGGGGGGCAAAGAGGCCAGCGGTACCGTTACCGGCATCGACCACCACCTTCAGGCGGTGCCCCAGTCTGATCCTTTCCTTGATGGCAGAGAGGTAAGCGGGAACCGGATCGCTGCTGCGCCGGCTCCCCCGCCCAGAAGCGAAACGCCCACCTTCAATCATCCGGCGAACCTCCTGAATTGCCTCGCCGTAGATGGTGGCGTAACCGAGGGCCAGCTTAAAACCATTGAACTCCGGGGGATTGTGGCTGCCGGTGATCATCACGCCCCCGTCGATACCGTAATGAAGCCGAGAAAAGTAGAAGATAGGGGTTACCACCAGGCCAATATCCACCACATCGCAGCCTGTGGCCAGCAGCCCGGCCACCAGGGCCTCCCGGAACTCATCAGAAGAGGCCCGGTTGTCCCGGCCGACAACGACCTCGCGGCCCCCCCGCTCCAGGATATATGTACCATAAGCCCGACCAATGACCTCCACCGTGGCCGGGGGAAGGTCCCTCCCCCCCCCCC
>JAMCWA010000113.1 GCA_023475165.1 Bacillota bacterium
GCCGGGATCTGCCCAGGCCCTAATCTCAGCCGGCGCAACAGCGAGCATCAGGTCTTCCCCTATCTACTCCGGGGGCTCAGCATTACCGCGCCCAACCACGTGTGGGGGATTGACATTACGTACATCCAAATGATTTAACGACACGACCTTAAATTTGAAAATACTGGTTTTACTTGTAGCCATAGTGTATAATAGTAGCAGGGGTGGTTACTAACGTGGCTATTAAGGACAAGAGTAGCCAGACAAGCTACCGAGTCGTTCGTCACTACCCAAGCGATGAGGAACAACGTTTATTAGAACGTTGCCGTAATGTTATTCGCGAAGTTGTTCCAGGTGCGATAGTAATACTATATGGCTCCAGGGCTCGTGGTGATGCCGAACCAGATTCGGACTATGATATAATAATCCTTACGAAAGGACCTGTTAATTGGCACCTGGAAGATGCGATCCGCGAGAAGCTTTACCCACTAGAGTTAGAAACAGGAGCAGCCTTATCTATAGCGGTTTTTAGCGAACAGGAGTGGAATTCCCCTCTATACCAGGCCATGCCTTTCATCCAGAATGTAAAACGTGAGGGGATACTTCTGTGAAAGAAGAAATTAAGCAGTTAATCCTGTACAGGATAGAACGTGCCAAAGAAGCTATAGTTGAAGCGGAATTGCTCTTTTCGGAAGGCCATATACGTACTTCCGTTAACAGGTTATATTATGCCTGTTTCTACGCCGCTTCTGCCATTCTCCTTGCCAAGGGTTAATCGTCAGCCAAACATTCAGGTATCCGTTCACTTTTCCACCAGAAGATCGTTAAAGCTGGTTTGGTTAGCCCTTCGGCTGGAACATTATATAACAGGTTGTTCGATGCCCGCCAGAAAGCTGATTATGCTGACCTAATTAAATTTGAAGCCAGTGATGTTGCTCCCTGGTTTGATGAAGTAAAATCTCTGGTCGATCACATTGAAAACTCTTGTGGTCAAGGAGATTTGCAGTCCTGATTGATCTATCCAAAGTAAATCAATTACAGCAAAGCACCCGGCAGGGAACCCTGCCGGGCTTTTTATGTCGCCACAGGGCTCTGGCTCCGGCCAGCGCCTACCATCTATATATACGTAAGCGTAAAATAGTCCCCACCTTTCAAATGGGCGGGGACTGTGTTAGGGTCTTATTTAGTGACGCGGCAGTGAAGCGGCAGGGAAGCGGACCAGGGAAGGACTTCGTCTAAGACGTCGCCATCTTTGATGTCCAGGTTGGGGAGCTTTTCGAAAGGCATCCAAGACCGGACGGCTTCTGGTCAGTCGTTTTTGGTAACGTTCCTCCGGAGAAACGTCTTTTAGGTCCCGCTCAATGGCAAAGAGACGGTTACAGAACTCAAGCCTCCTTGGTCGCCACGGCGACCGAACGCTTGGTATCCGGCAGGGCGAAAGCCGGCCGAAATCTCCGGCTACGGCTGGCTACGGAGGATGGCCACTTTCTTCAGTATATCGTAATCCACGGTCAGGCCAAAACTCTCGCCCAAGAAGCGAAGGGGCACCATTGTGCGGTCGCCAGCCAGGTATGGCGGTGCGACCAGCTTTATGGACTGTCCGTTGTACAGGGCCTGGACCTGATCCAGGAAAAGGATGACTTCATCCGTGCCGCGCGTCAGGCGAATGCTGCGCGTATCCGGCTGCCACGTCACCTGTGCGCCCAAACTTTCCGCCAACCGACGTAAAGGTACGTACAGGCGCCCGCCCCAGCTGGCCGGTTGAACGTCAAAGTCAAGAAGCTGGCCATCCAGGTTGACGGTGGCGCTGCCGACGGCGCACTGAATATCCCTTTGGGCCACCATTGTGCCGTCACGTCCATAAACCTTAACGGTGAGCTTTACTGGCTGGCCGGCCCAGGGGGAAAAGTCGATGGATGCGGAATATGGTGGTTGTTGGTTTGAGGCCACCAGGCGGCCTTCCACTTCATAATCCACCCGGCTGACGAAGGGATCGAAGACCTTAATGTAGCTGCTGATTTCGTTGACCGTGGAACTTAAGCCGGCTTCTTCAATGGGAAGATAAACCTGCCCGGCCTCCTGGCCGATTTCCGAAAGATAAAAAGGATCAGCGATCATACTACGGTAGGTGCTAAGGATGTCCTGGTCCCGAGAAAGAAGGTAATTATTCTTTAGACGACCTGTCTCTTGAATGAGGTTGCCCTCGTCGACGTCGTACCAGAAGATGGCCTTGACCCGGGGGTAAAGTCGAGGAAGGGCCGCATAATACCGCCGCATCTGGGCCAGGGCCCAATCTTTGATCTCTTTATCCAGACGATAATTGTGATGGGAGATACCAGTCTCCGCGAGCATAAAAGGTTTTTTGGGGCTATAGCGCTGGTAAGCGTCCGCGAAGCGATCTAACTGACTCGTCCGATCTTCTTTTCCTTCCGGGTCACTGTGTGTCTCGTAAGTGCTGTAGGAACTAACGCCGATCCAATCCACTGCGTCGTCTCCCGGATAATAATCATCCATGTTCTTTTCTGGGAAGTCGTTCGGCGCCCAGACCATCACCGCATTGGAGGCCCCGGCGTGGATGGCTTTGGCCACCAGGCGAAACTTTTCCTTGTAAAGGGCTGGATTGCCGCCCCAGCGGACCCAATCGCCGTTCATTTCACCGGCAAAGCGGATAAAAACGGGAACCCCAGTGGCGGCGATGCTGCGCACGAACTCCTTGAGGTAATAGTTGTCTCGCACAGTGTCCAAACCCAAAAGGGGTTGGACCGCTAATTGCAGGGCTACTCCGGCGGCCCGCGCCCTTTGGAAATGGGTGAAGGGAAGAGGTTGCCCCCAGGTAACGTAAAGGAGATAAGCGGCGTGTTTTTTCCCCGTCAGGGCCGGGAGACCCTCGGTATAAAAGCGGCTCCAGGTACTGATATCGTGAACAGCGGGATCGCGCTCGGCATAGGCCCCAAGATAGGTGCCGGTTTTGGGCTCCAAGGGGGTGCCGGAATAGAAGCGATCGCCTACGGCCGCCGCCGAGCGGGCGACAAAGACTTTGATTGTTGAACGAACGGTATTGGCGTGCCGGCGGGCGATGACGGCGTCATCCAGGTAGTTGACTTTTGTCCAAAAGGCCGCTTCCTGATCCCAGGCTTCGGTGGCCCGGTCGTATTCTTTCCGGTTATAATAGATCTGAGCCAAACGTTGGTACATCAGGGCGACGTTAATCCAATCCTGCTGTTGCGTGTACAGAGGGATCAAGGCTTGATAAATCTTTTCTGCCTCTGACCAGTTCTTGGTGTTCTCGGCTTGCTGCATTTTAGTTTCTAAAATCCAAATCTCGTGGGCCAGGCTAGAAGCGGCCACCGGAAAAGGGAAAAGGGTGAAGAAAAAAGTCATGAGTAGAGATAAAAGCAGCAGGCGACGCACTCCAATTCTCCTTTCTCTAGTGGAACAGCGGTCTGTTCTTTTCTACGTCAGCTTGCCCGATTAAACCCGGCCCTGGCGCTGGCGGCCTCTACAGGGACGACTGCTCGAGCATGTACCAGGCACCGAAGTAAAATCATTCGCCAAAAACATCCAAATTCCTGCTACCCTGCTGGGAAAATCGCCCTGCATCTGGTAGCGCAAGTTCAGCATCATCACGGCGGCCGATGGGCAGGCGCCCTGGAACTCTTGGGACGTCCGGGGTGGAAGGTGGCCTCTCCGGCGATGCGGGAGGTCATGGAAAGGCAAAGCGTCAGATGAGGTTATTAGAATTAGCTGGGGAGGCGATCTCCTAAGTATCTGTGACGGACAGTGGCAGGTGAGGAGGGTTGAACTTTGGCTGCCGGGGAAGCGACGTCCTGGTTGTGTGAGAACGGTTGTGCGGCCGTCCGTTATCGAACGTTGCGGGATATCCTGCGCCGGCCGGTGGATGACCCGGAGCTGGCGGCGGCCTTTCGTGCGGTGAAGGCCTACCGTCCGGCCCTGAACTTGGCGTTAGCCCAAGACCCTGACGGCACCTGGTCGGGGCGCCTGCACACGGGTGACTCACACGCGGACCCGCGCTCGATGACGGAGGTCCAGTTCCCGCGCCTTATCGAGTACGGTTGGGGGAGAGAGAGTGAGGCGGTACAGCGAACGGCGGCCTTCCTCCGGCGCCTGCTCTCGCGCGAAGGTGCTGCGGATGCAGACTATCACGATCTGGCCTCGTACATGAAGGGCACCCGACGGCGACGCTATATGGTGAGCTTCGCGCGCTGCATCGCCGCCGGACTCCTAGCCCATGCCGGCTATGGCGACGACCCAGCGGTGGTCACGGTAGGACGGGAACTGCTGGAAGCCGCCTACAGGTTCGTGAGTGGCCCGACCGCGATGGCTCCAGTGCGGGGTGACCCACCCAGAGTTGTGGAGGCGGCCTATGACCCTGTCCTTGGTTACCCGGTAATCCCCGACCTCTACCTGTTACAGTTGTTTGCATACTGCCCATCCCTCAATGCCGGTGAGGGGCGTCATCATCTTGACGCTGTAGTGGATTACGTACTCGGACCTGTCTATGACAACCTGGAGGAGCGCATCGGCTATGTGTCTCTGGAAGGGCGGCCCTTCGTCAAGGGATGGAAAGTCCACCTGCCATCGCCGGATGAGCTGGCGGGTATGGGGCGATGGAACTATGGCCTGATCGTGCTCGAGATGTTCGCCCGCATTGCGCCTCTGGCCCGCCGTCCGCGCCTCGCGGCGTATCTGGAGTGGCTGCGGCAATGGCTTCGCCCGGAAGGGCTCTACGACGTTCCGGCGGGGGCCCTGGCCGTTAAGTCCAGTGGTCCCTTCGCCGAGCGGGTTCAACTTGCGCCTGACTGGCGCACGTGGGAGACGCGGGTGAGTGACGTGACGTTCCGCGTGCTGCTGATAGAAACCATCGTGACCAGATTTTCGGGAAAACCCTACCCCAGGTAGGTCTTTTTCAGACGACGCAGGAGGTGGTGGAACTCCTCGTGACGGCCGGCCCCGATTTTCTCCTCTTCCACTCGCCCGAATTCTCTTACGAGCGCTTCTTGTTTCTCCGGCGAAAGGTGGAGGTCGGCGATGACATAGAGGATATTGTCTTCTTTGTCAATGTGCTGGGTTAAAAGGTTGGCGTAATTCCGCGCGTTTTCAATGATTCCCCTGACGGCATCCTCCCTTCCGTCCCGGTAGCGCCCGACGGCTTCCGCCAGGGCCCGGGCGTAGGCTCGTCCTTCATCATGCTCAACCAGCATGACGCCGATGGGGCCGCCCTCGCGCGGGACGCCGGTCTCCTCCAGGGCCGGGAAGAGCAGGTCTTCCTCTTTTCCGTGATGGCAGCGGTCGGCAAAGACCCGGATGAATTCCACCATCTGACTGAGATCTTGTGGATCGACTTTCTCGTTGGCTTCAAGTCTTTGAGCGACTTCCCTCAGAATATTGAGCATAAGTTTAATGGCGCGATGTTCTTCTTTTAAAAGTTCGGTGGCGGACATTTTTCCCGACCTCCTTACCCGGTCTTAACCTCAATTTAGCATCCTTAACCGCACCCTTCTGTGATGAGCGCAGAGAAGAAAAGTGATCCTGGTCACGTTTTCTCCGCCTGACGTTGCGCCGCAAGCCCGCCAGAATTGTGTCTCCTAAGCTGCGAGACGACTCAGCGTGAAATTCTTTGCCGCAAAAAATTCATCAGAAAAAGTTGCTGAGACGAGGCCGCCAAGCCAGAAAGGCTGTTTGTTTTGCGGGTCATGATTTGCGACTGGGTAAATCGATTTTTTGGGAGGCAATGCTATAATGAATGCTAGCCTAGCTTTCTACTGCCGGCCAGATGTTCGTGGCCCAGCGTCCCTAAAAGAGAAAACCCCCGGCGTAAGGGGGGTCATAGAAGCCGTCCTCCAGAAGGCCGTTGACGTGCTACTTTCAGGCGCCGGACGACGAATACAAACGGATGGAAAAAGGGACTGGTTTACCAGGATCTTGGCCACCGCTGGTCAAGTCGGGCCTCTGGTCTTCTTAATCTATTGAGGCTGACTTCTTGACGTTCAAGCTTCTGTGGCCGGAGGATCCTCAACCGGAGCTTTTTCTAAATCAGCCAAAAAACGTTCGACGTAACCCAGGGCTTCTTTCAAGGCAGAGCGTTTCGCTTTGAGTTCTTCTACCAGGGCCTCCTTACTCAAATGGTGCCGCGGAAAAGGGCTGTAGTGGTGAACGTGGTGGCCCGCTCCTGCTGGGTCATGACCCTCCTCGCAGCACTGTCCCGAACGATGATGATGCCGGTGTTCGCGATGCGAAGCCAGGTGGCCATGCCCCTCAGCGTGGTGACCGGAGCAGCAGTGCTCCTCCTCACCTGGCCAGGGGTGACTACCATGGGGGTCATGGGCATGAAGCCGGTTGTGGCAGCACATCATACTCACCTCCTTTCGTAACGATCGAGAAAGCGGTTCAATTCGTCGCGATGGCGCTGAATGGTGATGACCCAGGCCGCCAGGAGTTCATCCCCCGTGGCCGTGAGCTCATAGAGACGGCGGGCCGGACCCGAACCGCCGGTTTCCCAGGTGGAAATCACGGCGCCGGCTTCCTCCAGGCGGCGGAGGTTCCGGTAGACCGTCCCGGCATCGGGGACATTCCCCTGGTATAGTTCGGCCAATCGGTCCATCAACTCGTAACCGTGGGCCGGTTTCTCGCGCAAGAGGAGCAGGAGGGATGGTTCGATGAAACGTTCCAGCCTGGTCCCCTCGTGATGACAGCGGGGGCAACTGCGCTGATCCGCATGCCCGCTACACATCTGAACCACCACCGGGCTGTTTTCATCTATATGCACCATGCACATAGCTGTAATCATTTTAATACCTGATATCGCCAGCGTCAAGGGCCTCTGCAAAAATACTGTCGAGGTCTTTCAGATCCAGGCCGGCGTTGGTGAGCATACAGTGGATCACCTGCCGGGTGAGTAACATCCGGGTCGAGAATTGTGCTTCAAGGAGGAGCGCCTATGGCCAGCCAATTGAGCCCAGCGGAGTCCAATCGTTCAGAACGGATTTTAACGGTGCCGCAGGAAGAGCAAGACCAAACCCGCTATTTCGCGCTAGCCAATGAGTATGTGGCCATCCCGGAGATAAGGCAAAGCGATGCCGCCATCATGAGCGTCAATGCTCTTTTGGCTACGGCCCGGGGGCTCTTGGAGCTCACGGGTCGAGTTTCTGAAGGGCAGGAGGAAGCCTGGCCTTTTCTCCAGCCAGAATTAAGGGTGGCTGGGCAAAGGATCGAGCTGGCCGGAAACTTGGAAGCCGATCTAATCGAAGACTGGATGCCGCGTTTTCGGGGACGCTTTCAGGACTTACTTTTTAACCTGACCTATTTTGCCCCCGCCGGATACCGCGGGTTTGTGGCCGAACTAGAAATAGAGAATCTGGGGGACGAGGGAAGAGATTGCCAATTAGGTTTGAGCGGGCGGGTCGGCCGCAGCTTTCTCACCGTTTTTCACCGGCGCAGCCTGGAGGGGAGCCGCGTGGTCCGCTTTTATCCCTGGACCAGGAGCCTGGTGGTCGAGGCCATGACCGGTTTTCCCATCTTGGCGTTGGCCATTAAGGGGTGGCCGGAAGGAGCGGAGTTCACCTGGTGGGAGGAGGAGGGTGTAACCGGCGAAAGACCCGTGAGGCCGGAGGAAGTCACTCCGGCGGCGACGGCTCCTGGTTACGAGTCCCAGAGAAAAAGGCCGCTGGGCGAAGCGGGACCTGGAGGTGCCCCGGAGGCGACGGCAGGGATGGATCTTAGTCGCCTTCACTTACGCGCCGACAATCTCTCCTCCCGACTCCTGGGCTTCCGCTTATTCCATACTCTTCGCTTGGAACCGGGGCAAAAGAGGACCTTCGCCTTCTTTATAACGTTGGGTACGGAAGCGGACGGAGCGGCCACGGCCGGGATCGATCTGGCCCGGCGGGGAACGGCCCGCTTATGGGAGGAAACTCTGGAGGCCTTACGGCTCCAGCGGCGTTTCATCGCCGACCCTCAACTCAGCCGCCGTTTCCACCAGAACCTGTTTTTCAATTTCTTTTTCGCCCGGGGTCGGACGTTAGACACCGATCAGGTGGTGCTGGTCACTTCCCGGAGTCCGCGCTATTACGTAAGCGCGGCGCATTGGAGTCGCGACAGTCTGCTTTGGAGTTTCCCAGCCCTGCTTTTGGCTGACCCATCAGCGGCGCGTGAAGCCTTGTTGGCTGCTTTCGCCCTTTACACCAAGAATGCCGGGGTTCACGCCCTTTACCTGGATGGCGGCGTCCTTTATCCCGGGTTTGAGCTGGATGAATTGGCGGCTTTCTTCGTCGCCCTGGAACGTTACGTTTTGACCACTGGCGACCGGTCGATTCTGGAGGAAGAGGAGGTGAGGCGCGGTCGGAAGAACATTCTTGAAAAGCTGGCCACGCAGCGCCATCCGGAGCTGGCCCTTTACCGTACCTTCCTTTTACCTTCCGATGACCCGGCCCAGTTTCCTTATGTCACCTATGATAATGCCTTGCTCTGGGCCGGTTTGCGCTTTTTGACCCAATGGTATCGTTGGGAAGGAGACGAGGCGCGGGCCAAAGAACTGGAAATGGAGGCGGCGGCTCTCAGGGACAACCTCTACCGGTATGGGGTCGTGCCGGGACCGGCTGGTCCGATGTTTGCCTGGGCTTTCCAGCCCGGTGGCGAATACGTCCTGTACGATGAGCCGCCCGGCAGCTTGATGCTCCTGGCCTACTATGGCTTTTGCTCGCCGGAAGACCCTATTTACAAAAACACGGTCTCCTGGATCAAAGGACCGCACAACCCCTATTGGAGCGGGGAGGGATTCTTCGCTACCCCGGCCTGCCCACACGTGCCGCAGCCATGGGTCTTGGCTCTGGCCAACGAGCTTCTGGCGGGGAAAGAGAGGCTGACCGCCCTCAAACAGGTGACCCGGGCGACCATGGACAACGGATACGCCTGCGAGACCATCGACCGGCACAGTGGCCAGCTGCGGACTGGGGCCGCCTTCGCCACCTGCGCGGGTTGGTTGGCCACGGCCATTTGGGAGGCTCTGGAGAGGCCACCGCGCATAGCCGATCTCCAGAGTACGCCGGCCTCACTGGCCTGCGGTTGAAACCTCTCTTCCTCGGGCGGGGTTCGGGGGCAGATGGGTGAAGACGTGAGAAGCGGGCGAGTTCCTTGGTTAAAAAGCGATTGAGAACCTCCCCTGGGGAGACCTTCAAAGCCAGGCGTATACATTTGGCCCCTCATCGGATCCTTGACTATTAGAACGGGCATATTGGGAGGCTGAATTAGCGGGCCGAACTTTGCTGCTTCGAGGTTATGCCGGCGACGTCAATGGGGGACCCTGCCACTCAAGGTTTTTCCAGCAAGAGCTGCGAGACGGTGACGAATTCGAAGCCTTTTTCTCGCAGCCCTTTGATTATTTTCGGCAGGGCTTCGGCGGTGTGCCAGCCTCGCCCGTTGATGTGCATGATGATGATGGAGCCGCCGCGGGTTAGGCGGAAAACCTCACGTTCAATGTCGGCGGCCTTGATGTTGGGGTCAGGGTCGCCCGTGACCACATCCCACTGGATACTCTTCAACCCCAGCTCCTCGACCACCTGGAGGGCCTGGCGGGTATAACGGCCAAAAGGGAAGCGGAAGAGCCGCGGTCTTTGCCCCGTGGCTTTTTCGACTATCTTTTGTGTGCGCAGGATCTCTTCGCGCATGTGCTCAAGGCTGATCTTGCTGAAATCGGGGTGGAGGTAAGAATGGTTACCCAGCTCAAATAGCGGGCAGGACCCGAGTTCACGCGCCGCCGCGGGGTGGGATTCGACCCACTTTCCGCCCAGGAAGATAGTGGCCGGGACCTGGCTGGCTTTGAGGATCTCGGTAATCTTGGCATCGTATCCCCGTGGCTGCTCATCTTCGCAGGCATCGAAAGTCAAAGCCACTTTCTTAGTCTGCCGCGACCCATGGAAGATTAGCTCAGCCTGCTTGCCAACGCTCTTGGGAGGGGTGCTACTTTCGGGGATTGAACCCTCCTTTTCATCGGGACGCCCGGTGCTGCTCTCAGTTGCGTTCTTTTTTGCTCCTTGCCGAGGCGGCAACTCAGGCAGGGAGAGGGTGCCTTGGTTGAGAGGGGCCGGTGGTGACGATGGAGTCGGCGAATTAAGTGATGACCGCCCGGAGTGTGCTTTTTGAGCCCGGGCTGGATCTCCGGCGCACCCAGCCAAACCGTAAAGATTGAGGCTCAAGAGTAGGATGGAAGCAAAAAACAGCCGGTAAATTCGCGGCAAGGTTATGATCCTCCCGAAGTAATCGTCTGAAGGGAAGGGTGTGCCCGTTTTCCTTAGGTCAAGCTCCCCTCCGACGCCGTTGGGTTCATCCTGGAACTGTTTCCGGCACTGTCCGCGGTTCGGGCATCGTTGATGTTGATGCCCACCAGCCCTAAACTGATCTGGGCCCAACCTCCGCCCTGGCCTACGGAGAGCACGGCCGTGGGTTTTTCCGGTTCAATGGCTGTAGTGAGGGCCTCAATGGCGGTCCCAGAAACGACCTGGATGTCAAGTGACCACTTGAAAATTGTCCTGCGATCAACCCTGCAGCTTTTTGATGGTAGCCGGATTAACGATCGACATTTGGGTGCATATGGGTACGCTCTTCGCCGAAGGGTTCAAAACCGGTCACGAGTACCTTTCTCGACCGTATTATTGCTCCTTTTACCGTGTTGTTCCTTTTGCCTGACTGATCCGTCGCCAGATCGGCCGGCTTTTCTTTAATTTTCGCCGCCGACTGTCCCTTCTCCTGCGTAGCTGAAAGGCGGTTGCTCGGTTCACCTCCCTCCGCGGTCTCCTAGGAGAGCGCTGACGAACTGCGTTTTGAGCGGTTAAGTCGCCCGGAAATCGTAAGGCCAAGACCTCAAATCAGCCCAGATGCTAGGAGCGACAAGGCTCCGAGGCGGGGCGTACTGGGCGGTACGTTGAGTGAGGAGCCGCCGGAGCGACAATCTACAATAGTAACGCCCCTTTAATGAAAAAGTTCTTTCTTGCAGATTGCGCCACACCGCAGATGGGTGTTTTTCAGCGGTCTCCTAGTTCCGGGACGCCGGTCGGGCGTTGCTAGCCTGAGGACTGTTCTCGCGCCGACTGAGTTGAACCTGGCAAAGGCCGCGGGTCGCGGATCCGTAAGATTCTGACAGGTAGAACCACACCCGGCAGGAATCTCTCCGCTCTTAGGAGAAATGGGATACCATATACACTAGTGCCTGGATCCGGCGGCTCCTGCTCAGGGGTGAGATCTCGTGCCAGCACTTTCCCTTCTTCCATCGTGGGGCGCCGGGCCAGGGCAGGAATGGGGGAAGTCTATGTCCATCAAGACCAGAGCAGCCATATTGGAAGCCCCGGGAAGGATCGTTCTGGGCGAGCGAACCCTGGAACTTAAGGAGGATGAGGTCCTGGTCAAGACTCACCTCTCCGGCGTTTGTGGCTCAGACAAGACCATCTACCGGGGGGATATCCCCGAGAAGATTTCCCTGCCCTTTTACATCGGTCATGAGGGGGGAGGAACGGTAGTGGAGGTAGGGTCCCGGGTCCGCGAGTACCGGGTGGGTGACCGGGTCATGGCCTTCAACTGGTGCAATACCTTTGCCGATTATTTCAAGGTACCGGTTGGCGGTCTGCAGCCCGTGCCGGAAGGGATGGATATGGACTTGGCCTCTTTGGGTGAGCCCATTGCCTGCGCCATGTATGCGGGAATGCACTCCGGGATTCAATTGGGCGACACGGCCGTGGTTTATGGGATGGGTTTTGCCGGCCAGATCATCGCCCAGGTCCTGAAGCGAAAGGGGGCCGGGAAGGTCATCGGTATCGATGTGGTCGACGGGAAACTGGAACTGGCCAGAAAACTGGGCACCGACGCGGCCATCAATGCCAAAAGAGAGGATCCGGTGGCGATGGTGAAAGACCTGACCCATGGGCGGGGGGTCGATGTGGTGGTGGAAGCGGCGGGGACGGAGAAGGCCATCAACGAAGGCTCGGCCATGCTCAAACAGAACGGTATCTACGTTTTTTACAGTTGGGTCACCACTCCGGTTACCTTGAATATCGGGCGCTGGCACGACGACGGTTTTGAAATTCGGACCACTACCTTGGTCCACCATACCAACGAAGAGCGCTACGTTTGGACGCCCCGCGTCCTGCGGCCCGTGCTGGAGGGAATGGTTGACATTAAGCCTCTCCTCTCGGGGGAATTTCCCCTGAGCCAAATTAAGCAAGCTTTTGAGTTGGCCGATCGGGACCCTTCCGCCATTAAGGTGGTGGTGAGGCCATAGAAGACCGCTAGAAAACACCATCTGCTTTGTTGCCGCTCACGTCTGGAGCCTTTTGAGCGGTCTCATCCTGACGGTGTCTCGGGGGTCAATCGCTCAAAACGCAGTTCGTCAGTAGCGCCCTCATAACCTTTTCGCTGCCCACCGAGAGATAACAGCTCTCTTTCTCATTAGCCCGGCTAAGCGAAAACAAAAAATTATTTTCTCGTGGACAAGTTTTTTTGGAGGATTTTTCACAAACCTGGCGAATAGATTATAACGTAAGAGTAAGTCGGTGACAGATGCAACTATCACCAGGAGATGGTAAGTGCCGAAAACATTGATAGAGTAAGAGTAATTATCAGAGAACTATGGCATTGAGCACCTTCGCGGAATTAGGATACCGGAGTTGTTTTTCTGTTCTTTCAATCCTCTGTTCTGAGAGATTGTGACCGAAATCATAATCTATGGGGAGACCGGCAGGTGGGGGGAAGACCGTTACTCCTGGGGACCCTACATAGGACGGAAGAAACACCCGGGTTTGGGGGTGCGCGGATGAAACCGGGGGATCTTCTCCAGGAGGGGCCAGGGTCAGGCCGGGGGTTGCCGAGCCCGGCTGAAGAGCGGAAAGCGACAGGAGGGTTGCGGGGCTTCTTACGGGCGAGACACCTCTTCCTGGCGGCTTTGCTCCTCTTGGCTGTCGGATTGTTCTGGGTTGGGGGCAGGATGACCAGGCCCGAGTTTTGTGCCTCCTGTCATGAGATGGCCCCCGAAGTGGTTTCCTGGCAGCTCTCCACCCACCGGCAGGTCGCCTGCACCGAGTGCCATTTGAGTCCCGACCCAAAAGGTTTTGTGCTGGATGCTCTCGGCGCTATCCGGCAAGTCTACCGGCACTTTAGCCGTTCCTGGCCCAAGGAATTCAAGATCGAACACCCGGTGGAGAATAGCCTCTGTGAAAAGTGCCATACCATCAGGCGGGAAGTGACGGCCTCCGGTGACCTCAAGGTCCCTCACCAGAAACATATTAGTGAATACCAGACGGCTTGCGTCGATTGTCACAGTACCGTCGCCCATGGTGGGATCACCCAAAAGATCGTCGAGAAGGGTTTCCCCCGGATCGTTGAGCCCGGGTCGGTGCGAGCCACGGACGCAGCCGGAATAAGCTCGGTTGAGGCGGCCCCGCCTGGGGCGTCGAGTGCCGAAACCATCTACCATCTTCAGGCGGCCGACTATCGCCCTAAAATGGGCGAATGCATGAATTGTCACAATGGCAAGCGGGCGCCTTACTCTTGCGGCCTTTGCCACAAGGGAATTAAGACGCCTGCGAACCACTTGGTCCCGGCTTGGTCAACGGAGCATGGCAGGGCGGCCAGGGAGGATCTCTCTAAATGCCTCCTCTGCCATGCCCTGGCCCTGGGGAAGGGGTTGCCCCCGAAGGGAACACCCGTGGTGGCGGCGATCCGCGGGAATGATTTTTGTTCTAATTGTCATAGCGAACGGCCTCCTTCGCACGACGGGACGTGGTCGCTGAACCACAAGACGGCTGCGGGGCCGGGCCCAGAGGGTTGCCTGGTTTGCCACGCCGATAAGTCGGCTGACCAGCGAGCCCCGGCCCGTACCTACTGTGCCCAATGCCATGAAAACGGACACGGGGAAGACTGGCTCCGCGTCCATCCTAAAACGGTGAAAAAGGAAGGAGCCGCCAAGTGCTTCCGCTGCCACGATTCGCGACACTGCGCCCTCTGTCATACGGGAACAAGGTGATGAAACGGCGGTGGCGCCGGTGACTGAAAGGGTAACGAATACCACGACGAATGGTTGGCGGTGACGACCTTGGTCCGAAGAACCGTGACCCTTCTGTTGGGTTTCCTGCTAGGTCTGGCCATTTTTCTCCCCCTCCAGGACGCCGGGGACAGGATCCTGGAGAAGCTGGGGCGGGAGCCTTCGGCCCAAACCTACGCCAGAAGGGGGCTGACGGCTTACGGTCGAGGGAGTCTGGACCAGGCCATCGTCAACTTGCAGGCGGCCATAGCTAAGAACCCCAAGGATGCCACCGCCAGATACGCTTTGGCCCAGGCCCTGGAGAGCGCAGGACGATTAAAAGAGGCGACGGCGGAACTTCTCAGGGTGGTGGAGGCGGCTCCCGAACTGGCGGCACCCCATTACAACCTGGCCGTGCTTTATCAAGTCCAAGGGCGTCGTGATCTTCAGGAAGAAGAACTGAAAAGGGCCCTGGAAATCGAGCCGGAGTTCACCGGTGCCCATCTTCTCTTGGGAAACTTCTATTTCAAAGAAGGCCGGCCAGATGAGGCCCTGGCGGAATACAACCGGGTGGCGGATTCGGCCTACCTCAGGCCGCCCGAAGAAGTGGCCCTGTTGACCAACCGCGGGGAAATCTACCTGGCCAAAGGGCAGCGGGCGCTGGCGGCCGCCGACTGGCAGAAGGCCCTGGAGATAGATCCGCAGGATAAAGCCCTCAGGGAGAAGCTGAGGAGCCTGCAAGGGAAGTAATAGACAGACCAAGGTTGAGGTTGGCCGCCCTGGAGAAAGGGGTTCTTGAAACGGAGGAAGAGGAATAGGTTCTGGCCGAATTAACCTGGCTGTAATCTACAGGAGTCGCTTTAGAAAAGAAGGTCGATAGCCACAAGAACTCACAGACAAGATGGGGTGGCCAGGGTGACAGGGAGAAAAAGAGCGGAGAATGGCAAAGAGATCTTGGGTCCAGGCTGTTATGGACCGTGAGCAGGATCCAAGCATGGATCAAGACCGGGAAACAGGACTCAGCCTCGTTTTGAGGGGAGCCGGGCGATGGATTATCCTTCTCCCGCTCCTGGTCTGGCTGGTGATGTCCGGTAGCTCTCTGGCCGCCGCGCAGGCCCTCACGCCTGATGATAAGCTGTGTATCAGCTGCCACACCCGGCGTCCGGGGGCGCAACCCCATGAGAAGGGCGAGGAAGAGGGGAAATGTCTCAAGTGCCATACCCCCCATTCGGTGGGGGGAGGGACGCTGGTCCCGACCCCGGAGAAGAAACAGTGTACCCTCTGCCACTTTGAGTTCAGTGACGCCAGGAAAAAGGATCTGGAGAAGAATAAGCTTCTGGTTTCCCGGCACGCCCCGGCAGATGCGGGAGAGTGCCTGAGCTGTCACACCGAACATGACTTGAACTCCCAGCCGGGTTACCGGGTGGAAAAGAACCTTCTTTGCTCCACCTGCCACACCACCGGGAAGGGAGATACCTATAAACATGACCCGGTCGCCAAAGGGTTTTGCACCGATTGTCACGACCCCCATTTTTCTAAGAACGAGCATTTACTGACGGTGGTTCCGAATAAGCTCTGTGTCACCTGTCACAACCGGGCTAAGGACAACGCTCAGCCGGTGCAGCATCCGCCTTTCAGTCAGGGACAATGTACTAGTTGCCATGACCCGCATGGGTCCAAATACCCGTCCCAGCTGAAGGCGGCGGTCCCCGACCTTTGCTACACCTGCCACAAGGGTCCGGGGGCGGAACTCAAAAAACTGGTGCAGCATCAGCCTTTCGCCGCAGGCCAATGTATTGAGTGTCACAGTCCTCATGCCTCTGGGACCGCCAGGCTGTTGACAACGCCGAAACAGCAAGATCTTTGCTATAAGTGCCATGCCACGATCAAGGCTGATTTCGCCGCCACCTCCCATCACCCCGTGGGAGAGAAGCTGGAGTGCAGCGGTTGCCACGTTCCGCATGCCGGGGACGTGGGCAAGCTCCTCCGCGGGGGTGGAAACGCCCTCTGCTTTGGGTGTCACGCGGATAAGGGGGACTACTACCCGACGATTGCCCACGGAAAGGTCGATCTCGGGGCGGGGAAGGGAGCTTGCGTCAATTGCCACACCCCGCATGGCTCAAAGAACCAGCCCCTCTTAAAGAAGGAGGAGATCTCCCTGTGCAAGACCTGCCACACCAACGGTATGTACAACGGGATGTCGGCCCACCCGGTGGGAGGGGGTTATATCAGCCCTTCCAACGGCCGGCCGTTGGTCTGTGGCAGTTGCCACGACCCGCACGGAGCTGGTTTTGCCCACATGCTGCGGAAAAAGGGGGATGGGCTATGCCTGACTTGCCATCAGGATAAGGGCAAATAGGCGGGGCAGGCGGAGGGTTGGCCGTCGCCCAATGCGGAGCACAAGAAGAAGGCATCACGGAACGCGAGCATTTCACAGGATGGCGAGCCATTTTCTGTACGAGAGGGAGAAGATTTATGGACAACATCAACCTGGCCCGGGGCGAGAAGGCAGAGAGGGTTGTTCCCAGGAGGTCAGCTGTCCTTATTTTGGTTGGTTTCGGGATCCTGGTCCTTTTCGCCGGAATGTGGGTGGGCCAACGCTTCTTCTGGAGCGGTTTTGACCAGGCCTCGCAGCGGGAACGGCAGTATAAGGAGGCGCTGGCCAAGGTCAAGGCCGACCCCAATAACGCTGACTACCGGGTGGAATTGGGCTATGCCTACCTCCAGATGAAAAAGTACGACCAGGCCCAAAACGAATACCAAAAGGCCCTCCAACTGGAGCCCGAACACCGCACCGCTACCCTTAACCTGGGTTACCTTTACGTGGAAACCAAGAAATACGATGAGGCCATCAAGGTGCTGGTGCCCCTGTGCGATGCCAACCGCCGTTTCTTCCAGGCCAACTACTTCCTGGGTCAGGCCTACTTTGGCAAGGGGATGTATCAGGAGGCCCTGCAGTCCTTTTACCGGGCTCAGACCGCCGACCCGGCCTCGGCCGATGCCCTTTATTACCTGGGATTGACCTACGAGAAGCTGGGAGATAAGAAACAAGCCATCGAGCAATTGGAAGGGGCCCTCAAGTTGCTTCCGAGCATGAAAGAGGCGGCGGAGGCCTTGCAACGGGTGAAAGGCAAGTAGTCTAGGACCTCTGTAGTAAGCGCCCCGTCGCCGCCAAGACGGATGGGAAATGCCGCTCGAAAGGAAGGGGCCTTTTTCGGGGGAGAGGAGTCTGCGCGGGGCCGCCAAAAGGCTGGCGCCGCCGGAGCGGGTACAGTCTTCAGGCGTAAGAAAGTGAGGTGTGGGCCGGGTCCTCCGGCCAGGACCATGAAACAGACGAATCTGATCATCGCCCTTCTTGTAATCGCCCTTATGGGAACCATTGGTTTTGGCGCCCTTTATCTGACCAGGCGTAATCCCGTTGAGACCATCACCGCCAACATTCCGGTGACCGTCATCAAGCCCAAATCCCCCAGCTTCAAATTCGCCTTCTACGGCGAAGGGCAAAACAAGCTGAAAAAACCCATGGCGGTGGCAGTGGGCAATGGGAAGATCTACGTTTCTGATGCCGAATTGAACAAGGTGCTGGTCTTTGAGCTGGACGGGAAGTTCGTCAACTCCTTCGGCCAAGCGGGGACGAAAGAGGGGCAGTTCCAGTTCCCCTATGGGCTGGCTGTGGATGAGGATGGACTCCTTTATGTGGCCGATCGTGACAACCGCCGCATTCAAGTCTTTGACGCGACAGGTAAGTTCCTGCGCGTGCTGGCGGGCCCGGACCGGGTTGGTTCGGCCGCTGGTCTTTACTACCGCGCCGGGCTCCTGTATGTCGCGGAGCTGCAGGGGCGCGTCTCCGTCTTTAAGCTCAGCGGGGAAAAGGTGCTGGAGATAAAACCGACCGGTGACCAGACCCTGTCTTTCCCCAACGCGGTGGCTGTGGATAAGGGGGGTAAGATCTATGTGGCCGATTCTAACAACTACCGAATCTCGGTTTTTGATCCTAAGGGCCAGTTTCTGAGCTTCTTTCAAGGGTCAACTTCGGCGGACAACAACCCCTTTGGTTTACCACGCGGCATTGCCATCAGCAACAAGGATGTGGTTTTGGTGGTGGCTGGCATGTCTCATCAGGTACACGGTTTAAGCCTGGCCGGGGAGGAGTACTTTCGCTTCGGGAAGATGGGTACGGAAAACAACGAGTTCTTGTTCCCCAACGGGATCTTCGTCGACTCCTCCGGGCGAGTCTACGTGACGGATACGCAAAACCATGGGGTCAAGGTGTACGGGTACTAGGAGAGTGCTAACGAACTGCGTTTTGAGTAGTTTACCCGACAGTGGAACCGCGAGGGCGAGACCGCTCCAAAATGCCCAGATGCCAGGAGCGACAAGGCTCCGAAGCGAGGCGTAGTAAGTGGTACGTTGAGCGGGGAGCCGCCGGTGCGACACAATCGCCTATAGTTACGCAACATTTTCGGAGAACTTCTCCTGGCGATTGCGCCACAATCCGCTACAGTTACGCACCATTTTTAGGAGAAGTTCTTCGGCGGATTGCGCCAACGCAGATGGGGGTTTTCAGCGGTCTCCCAGATGCCCATGCCGCCTTTGGCCACGCCCCGGAAGTAGCTGGTTTGTTTCAGGGTGGAAGTTCTTCTGAGGCTGTCGAAGTTGGAAATGGGCCGGAAGGATTGATCTTCGAGGAGACGGAAACCATCGACAAAGGCCGGGCTGAGGCCGTCTGGCCGGCAGAAAAAGGGAGGGATCTTTCATGAAGCCAAGGAGTCCTGACCTGCTTCAACCGTCTCAAAGGAATGCAACCCTTGGCTGGGTCGTCCAGCCAGATAACCTTGCCGGGAAAGGAGGTGAAAAAGAATGAAGAAGTTAAGCGTGATCCTGCTGGTGGCCCTTCTAGTCAGTTTGTTCTCGGCCGGAACGGCTCTGGCGGCCACCTACCTGGGTCGGGACCCCCACGGTGGTTTTTCCACCAACTCCAACCTGTGCGCGGATTGCCATACCATGCACGGTGCGGTGGGGAAGAACCTGTTGTGGGCCAACACCACCTATGGCACCTGTGACTACTGCCATGACGGGACAGGCAGCCTCTACAATGTTGTGGATGGTCAGGTCAAGAACACGACGGATGCGACGACGAAGGTGTCCCTAGCCGGTCTGTTCGGCACTTTCGTCAAGACTGCCGGCAGCGTGCAGTCCATGCACCCGGCCAACGACCAGGCCAGCAAGGCGGTCGGGACGGATCTTGGCGGTTCGGCTTCCACCAACAACACCTTCACCACCTTCAGTTGCGCCAGTTGCCATGACCCGCACGGGAAGAAGAACGTCGACAACGCCCGCATCCTGTTGCTGGGACCCAACAAGGTGCCGCACGACGCGGAGAACGAGCTGGCCAAGATTGTGGTAGATACCAGCGACGCCTCGAACAAAATGTGGAAGCTGAATTCGGCCAATGCCTATCTCATTCCCTGGGCCGAAGGCGGCTTCTATGTCCCCAAGGTCTGGAAGAGGTCCGGAGCGGCGGCTCCCTACACTTGGACGGACGCCGGTGTACCGACCATTGACACTGCCTACAGTGTTGCCCCGTTTGTCAACGGTGTGGACTACACCAACGGGAAGGTCTACTTCACGGCGGCTCCCACTCTAGTCGTCAACGAGTACCTGTTTCTGGACTTCTATCCCCGGGCCACCTTCACGGCCACCTATGCCAACTCGCGTATCAGCACGCCGACCTCGACGGCCCAGGAGACGGCCACCTACACCAACACCAGTCGCTTCTGCGCCGGCTGCCACCTGGACTATGTCATGAGCACCAGCGCCGGCACGGCGAGTGGTGGTTACACCAGCAAGTACCGCCATGCCGTCGATGTCAATGCGGTGAAGACCGGGACCAGTGATGGCGGCACGGCACCTGACGGCACCTGGAGCAACATCGCCACAGCTACCGACGGTGCTACAGCCGCGAGCGGTGCCCTCCCCAGGGGCGGTGCGGTTTCTGACAAGATCGCCTGCCTGACCTGCCATGTGGCACACGGGACCCTGGCGGTCAGAAACGATGGCGCGAAATCCTCCCGCTTGATGCGGCAGGGTAAGCTGAACATCTGTGAGGATTGCCACGACAAGTAAGGCCATCTCTCCAAAGACGTCTCCGACAGCCGTACGAGGCCGAGCGCGAGAAGATCACAGCTTCCGCTGGAGCGAGAGCGCTTGTGATAATAGTAACAGATTACCTCTGTCTTGTCCCGGGAAAGCCCTTCCCGGGAGAGCGGGGGGCTGGCCCCCGCCGTGGGGTAGGTTCCGGATTAATCTTCCGGAAACTCGCCTCCGGCGGGGGATGCCCCTCTCCCCAGTCGAGATGCAGATAAGAGATTCCCCGCCAGTGACATAAGGTTGGCCTCCAGGGTGCCAAGAGCTTTTCTTGACACCTTGCCCAGTTTAAGGGGACTTTTGAGAAAATAATGGCAAGAATCACAATCCCGAGTCGCGCTGTGCGCATCGGACTTTCGGGGGTGAGGTAGTTGCGAGGACGTCGGTTGGTCCTGATTCTGGCCATCGCCTTGACCTTGAGTTTGGTTTTCCTGTTCGCTGTTCTGCGAGAGCGGGACCAATTCCATCTTTTTACCGGGGCTAGGGCCGGATCCGACCGCCCCGTCTTCCTGGCGGGGCTCTCTGGCTCAAGTGATACCTCCTTGCGGCAACCCATGCGGGCTGTGGTTGATGGGGATGGACTTATCTATATTTCTGATACAGGCAACCACCGCGTGGCCGTCTTTGACGACACGGGTAAGCCGGTTCGTTTCATTGGTGTCCCAGGGGTAGGCCCCGGGCAGATCAACTATCCCTATGGCCTGGCCTTCCGCCAGAATGGGAATCTCCTGGTGGCGGATTCGGCCAACCTGACCGTATCAGAGTTCACTCGAAACGGAGAATTCGTCGGCCTCTTCATCAGAAAAGATCAGGGCTACAAGCCCGGCGATATGACTAGCGACGGGCAGGGGCTGTTGTACATTTCCGACCTGGCCAATCATCAGGTGGTGGTAACCGGCGACGATGGCCGGGTGGTTCGGACCATAAAAAATCCGGACCAAACCGTCAGTTACCCGCAAGGTTTGGCCGTGGACGGGGCCGGTCGGCTCTGGGTGGCCGACTCCGGGAATTACCAGTTGAAGCTGTTTGATCAGGAGGGGCACCCCTTGAGAACCCTGACAGGAGCCGAAGACGGAAAGGAGAAATTCTCCATGGTTCGCGGTCTGGCCCTCGACAAACGGGGCCGGTTGTATGTGGCCGACAGTCTGGCCGGAAGGGTCCGCGCCTTTGACGCCGAAGGTAAGGAGCTTTTTAGCTTCGGCGAACCGGGCCACGAGAAGGGGCAGTTCACCTACCCCATGGGGCTTTACGTGGACGCCCAGGATCGGATCTACGTGGCCGACCGGGGAAACGACCGGATCCAGATCTGGGGATACAGGTGAGGCAAAGAAAGCATACTCGGCGGACGGGAGGTGTCAAGATGCTAAGAAATGCGCGAGGATACCGGCGCCTGGCCCTGGCTTTGCTGGGCCTTCTGACGGTGGCTGGTTTTCTCACCCATTCTTTGGTCTCCCGGGCCGGGAGCTACACTACCCTGGCCAATGCCGTCAGTATGACCTACGGAACGGTTTCCGGTGGTACTGCCTCTGACACCAGGACTTCAAACAACACCCGCTTGAGCCTCTACGAGGATTCCAGCTACAGGCTGGGTGCCACTTTTACCATGGACACTGTGACAGTACCCACCCCGGCTAAGATCTACAAGGTAGTCCTGACCATGGAGGGCCTGGTCAACTCGGTGGATGATTACTGGTATCCCAAGCTCTACGATGGGGCCAGCTATGTAAACACCGGCCTTACCCCGGTGAACTTCGGTCAGCTGACCACCTCTGACACCACTATCACCGTTTCCGCCGCCGATCCGGCTCAGGTCCAAAAGTACTATAATAACGGCAGCCCGCGGGTGAGGATTCAGGACACGAAGGTGGCCACCGGGGCGGCCAGCGATCCCAATAACCTCCGAACCTACCTTCGGATCGATTACCTGGCCTTGACCTTCTATGACGATACTACCGCTCCGAGCCTCACCAACCATAACCCGCCCAACGGCACGACCATCGGCGGGACCACAACCGTCGGCGTCGATGCGGTTGACACGGAAAGCGGGGTCAAGGACGTTACCTTTTCCTATTCGCCGGCCGGGGCCAATACCTGGACCACCATCGGGACGGCTGCCGTCCCCGCCGGGTCGACCTATTCCCTCCCCTGGAACACTAGCGGGTTAAACGGTTCCTACGACTTGCGGGCGGTGGCCAGCGATAAGGTGAGCAACTCGGTCACCTCTGTGGTCACTTATGCCATTGATAACACCCCGCCGACCATCAGCGCGGTGGGGGTGAGCCAGGACCCCTTCTCGCCCAACGCTGACGGGTTCAAAGATACCACCAGCCTCAATTACACCCTTTCGGAAAACGCCACCGTCACCGTCAAGATCTACGATGGGTCGAACGCCCTGGTCCGGACCCTAGTAAACGGCGCCGCCCGGACCGCCGGAACCAACAGCGAAGTCTGGGACGGGAAAAACGACGGGGGAAGCGTCGTCCCGGATGGAACATATACCTTTAAGATTGACGCTAGCGATGGGATCGGCAATGTCGCCACTCAGCAGAGCACCGCTGCCCAGGTGGATAATACGGTGCCGGTTGCCAGTGGGGCGACCTTTGCTCCGAACCCCTTTTCTCCCAACGGTGATGCCGTTAAC
>JAMCWA010000038.1:0-405 GCA_023475165.1 Bacillota bacterium
GTGTGCTCTTCCGATCTAGAATCTTCGACACGACCCTGCGCGATGGCGAGCAGTCCCCCGGGGTGAGTCTGACCCCGGAGGAGAAGCTGGAAATCGCCCGGCAACTGGCCAGGATACAAAATGGTGAGTTTGCCAGCGACTGGATCCTGGAGAACCAAGCCGGACGTCCCGTCTATAACGCCCTGATCAAAAAAGAGGCCGAGCATCCCATCGAAGAAGTCGGGCGTAAGCTCCGGGCCATGATGCCCTGGCTGAAGAAACGTTGAGGAAGGGATACCGCTGGCCCTTTCAGATCGCCAGGCCGCCGCGGGCGGCGCCAGCCGAGGCCATTGGACCGGAAGGTAGGGGGAGTTCCCTTTGGAAAACATACCGGTGAGAATCTTCGACACGACCCTGCGCGATGGC
>JAMCWA010000038.1:415-4945 GCA_023475165.1 Bacillota bacterium
CAGTCCCCCGGGGTGAGTCTGACCCCGGAGGAGAAGCTGGAAATCGCCCGGCAACTGGCCAGGATGAAGGTGGACATTATCGAGGCCGGGTTTCCCGTGACCTCTCCGGGGGATTTCCAGTCGGTAAAACTCATCGCCGAGAAGATAAAAGGACCGGTGATCGCGGGCCTGGCGCGAGCGCAGAAGACGGACATTGACCGGGCCTGGGAAGCGGTGAAAGGGGCGGAACGTCCCCGGATCCACACCTTCATCGCCACCTCGGAGGTCCACATGAAGTATAAGCTGCGCAAGACCCCGGAGGAGGTCCTACACAGCGCCGTGGAGGCCGTCAGGTATGCCTCCCGGTACACCCCGGACGTGGAGTTCTCCGCCGAGGATGCCACCCGGAGCGAGCCGGAATTCCTCTATCGAATCTTTGCGGCTGTAATTGAAGCCGGGGCCACTACTATTAACATCCCTGATACCGTGGGTTACACCACGCCAGCGGAGTTCCATCAGCTCATTACCGGAATCCGGGGCAATGTCCCAGGGGTCGAGAAGATCACCCTGAGCGTGCACTGTCACAATGACCTGGGTCTGGCGGTGGCCAACTCCCTGGCGGCCATTGAGGCGGGCGTCACCCAGATTGAGGGAACGATTAATGGTATTGGGGAGAGGGCGGGCAATACCGCCTTGGAGGAGTTGGTGATGGCACTTCTCACCAGGCGGGCGCGTTACCGCCGGCCGGTGAACATTGTCACGGAACAAATCTACCGGACCAGCCGGTTGGTAAGTTCTCTGACGGGCATGATGGTGCAGCCAAATAAAGCCATCGTCGGAGCCAATGCCTTCGCCCACGAGGCCGGGATCCATCAGGACGGGGTACTCAAGGAAAGAACCACCTACGAGATCATGAAACCCGAAAGCATCGGTCTTCCTTCCAATCGCCTGGTGCTGGGCAAGCACAGCGGGCGCCATGCCTTCCGCGACCGCCTGGAGGGGCTTGGCCTGCACCTCGAGGAAGAGGAATTGAACCGGGTCTTCGCCCGGTTTAAGGATCTGGCCGACAAGAAAAAGGAGGTCACCGACCGGGACATCGAAGCCTTGGTTCAGGATGAGGTTTTCACTGTCCCGGAAACCTACCGGCTCGATAGCTTTCATGTCTTGAGCGGCAACGTTACTGTACCGACCGCGACGGTGCGCCTCCGACGCGCTGAAGACGCCATCCAGGAAGCCGCCACTGGTGATGGGGCCGTGGATGCCGTTTTCAGAGCCATGGACCGGGCCACCGGTCTTAACCTCCGCCTGGCTGAGTACTCCTTGAAGGCGGTGACCAGCGGTAAGGACGCCCTGGGGGAGGTTATTCTCCGGGTGGAACGCGAGGGTCAGTACCACTCCGGCCGGGGGGTCAGCACCGACATCATTGAGGCCAGTGCCCGGGCCTATCTCAACGCCATTAACCGCGTCCTGGCACACGTCGATGTGCCTCAGAAGGAAGTAGCCTTTGACCGTGGGGTGAGCTGAGGCTAGGAGACCGCTGAAAAACACCCATCTGCGGTGTGGCTCCGGCGGCTCCTCGCTCAACGTACCACTCGGTACGCCTTGCTTCGGAGCCTTGTCGCTCCTAGCATCTGGGCATTTTTGAACGGTCTCGCCCCAACGGCATCTCGAGCGGGTTAACCACTAAAACCGCAGTTCGTCAGCAGTCTCCTAGGAGACCGCTGAAAAACACCCATTACCTCCTATTTCTGTTCTTGTGGGAGTGATCAACTTGGGAATGACCAGCACGGAAAAGATTCTGGCAGCCCACGCCGGGAAGAAGGTGGTGGAACCGGGGGAACTGATCCAGGCCCGGGTAGATCTGGTTCTGGGGAACGACATCACGGCTCCCCTGGCCTTTGCTGAGTTTGAAAAAACCGGGGCCAAACGGGTCTTTGACCGAGATAAGATCGTCCTGGTGGCCGATCACTTTGTCCCCAACAAGGACATCAAATCGGCCGAACAGGCCAAGGAAATGCGGGAGTTTGCCCGCAAGTATGATATCACCCATTACTTTGAAGTGGGCCGCAGCGGCATCGAGCACGCCCTGCTACCGGAAAAGGGACTGGTGGGCCCCGGCGACCTGGTCATCGGAGCCGATTCCCACACCTGTACCTACGGAGCCTTGGGGGCTTTTTCCACCGGGGTCGGGAGTACCGACATGGCGGCGGCCATGGCCACCGGCCAGGTCTGGCTCAAGGTTCCTGAATCCAGCAAGTTCATCTACCACGGTTCCCTATCCCCCTGGGTCAGCGGCAAGGATCTCATTCTTTTTACCATCGGGCAGATTGGAGTGGATGGGGCCCTCTACCAGGCCATGGAGTTTACCGGTTCGGCCATCGACCAACTATCCATGGACGGCCGTTTTACCATGGCCAACATGGCCGTCGAAGCGGGGGGAAAGAATGGGATTTTCCAGGCCGATCACAAGAGCCTGGAATACTTCTGGGCGCGGAGCAGCCGGCCTTATCAGGTTTTCCCGAGTGACCCTGACGCCAGCTACAGCAACATCTTTGAGTTTGATGTTTCACGTTTGGAACCCCAGGTGGCCGCTCCGCATTCGCCCGATGGTAAAAAGAACAACGTTCGGGGTGTCTCGGAATTGTCAGGTCAGACCATCGATCAGGTGGTCATCGGTTCCTGCACCAACGGGCGAATGGAGGACTTACGGGTGGCGGCGAGCCTCCTCCGGGGCCAGAAGGTAAGTCCCAATCTCCGGCTCATCATCCTTCCCGGCACGCAGGAGATCTATCTGCAGGCCATGCGCGAGGGTCTCGTGGAGATCTTTATCGAGGCGGGGGCGGTGGTAAGCACCCCCACTTGCGGTCCCTGCCTCGGGGGATATATGGGGGTTTTGGCCCGGGGCGAGAGAGCGATAGCCACCACCAACCGTAACTTTGTCGGACGCATGGGGCACCCGGAAAGCTTCCTTTATCTCGCCGGTCCGGCTGTGGCGGCTGCCACCGCTGTGAAGGGCCGGATAGCGGCGCCGCAAGAGGTGGCCCAGGGGTAGGTGGCAGGCCAAAGCCGCCAAAAGCACGATCGCCATCAAGCGCGGCACAGACTATGGCGGCTCTTGGCTAAGGCCGCCAGGAGAACCCTCGTCATCAAGCTTTTCATAGACTATGGCGTATTTTGGCTGAAGCCGCCAAACGCACGATCGCCAACAAGCGCACAAACTGTGGCGGCTTTGCTCGGGCGCGTTTTCAAAACGCAGTTCGTGCGCACTCCCAAAAGATCCCGGCTGCCGCGGTTGATTCCGGCGCATTGAAAAAGATGAAAAGTCCTTTCAGGGGGGAAAAAGTATGGCCTATCAGGGTACGGCCTGGAAATACGGCGACGATATCAACACCGACGTGATCATTCCCGCTCGCTACCTGAACACCTCTGAGGCCAAGGAACTGGCCCGGCACTGCCTGGAGGATCTGGATGCTGCCTTCGTCAAAAAGATGCGACCGGGGGATATCATCGTGGCCGGGAGCAATTTCGGATGCGGGAGTTCCCGGGAGCATGCCCCCCTGGCCATCAAGGCGGCGGGCATCTCCTGCGTCATCGCCAGGAGCTTTGCCCGGATCTTTTACCGCAACGCCATCAACATTGGCCTGCCCATTTTGGAGGCGGGGGAAGCGGCTGAACGCATCCAGGATAGCGACCGGGTCGAGGTGGACCTGGAAAAAGGGGAAATCCGGAACCTGACCCGGGGTGAGATCTACCACGCCCGTCCCTTTCCGGACTTTATGCGGGAATTGATTACGGCGGGCGGGCTCATCAACTATGTGCGGGAGCGGGCAGGCGGTGCCGCCCAATGAGGGGTGATGTTTTTTGCATAATCTTTTAGTCCTGCCGGGAGACGGCATTGGTCCGGAAGTGACGGAACAGGCCGTCCGGGTGTTGCGCCGGGTGGGGGAGGTTTTCCAGCAAGATTTTGTCTTCCGGGAAGCCCTGATTGGAGGGGCAGCCCTGGATGCGCAGGGGGTGCCCCTACCCGAGGATACCCTGCAACTGGCCAGGGAATCCGATGCCGTTCTCTTTGGGGCGATAGGTGGCCCCCGATGGAACTCCTTGCCCGCGGGACGGAGCCCGGAACAGGGCCTTTTGGCCCTGCGGCAAGGAATGGGCGTATTTGCCAACCTGCGTCCCGCGCGCCTGTATCCTGAGTTGCGGGGGGCCTCGGCGCTAAAAACGGAAATCCTGGAAAAGGGCGTAGATCTGATCATAGTGCGGGAACTCACCGGTGGTCTTTATTTTGGACAACCGCGGGGGAGAACCAAACTCCCTGATGGACAGGAGCGGGCCCTGGATACCATGGTCTATTCCTCTGGCGAAATCCAACGGGTGGCTCGGGTGGCCTTCCGTCTGGCCCAAAACCGGCGGCAAAGGCTCCTCTCCGTGGACAAGGCCAATGTTCTGGAAAGCTCTCGCCTTTGGCGTGAAGTAGTCACAGAGGTGGCCCGGGATTTTCCCCAGGTTCATCTCAGCCATATGTACGTGGATAATTGTGCCATGCAAAAA
>JAMCWA010000112.1:0-5445 GCA_023475165.1 Bacillota bacterium
TCGGACTGGTTGCACCTGCCCTCTTCCTTTTCCCCTCCCCTGGCGGCCGGTTTCAAGATACGGACTTTTCAGGGTCAGGGCGAGGATCAAGAGTTATATTTCCTGCTGCTAGATGCGACTGGTCAGGGCTATGACACGGTTTGGGTCTGTGCCCGGCCGGATGGAGAATCCCGTCTGGCCCAAGCGACCACCGGAACCTGGACCGACTGGATCTTTCACCCGTTCGTCTTCCGTAACCGGTGTCAAACCGGGACCTTCCGCTTCAAGGTGCTGGACTTGAGTCCCGATGGACAGCGTCTGAAGGTCTATCGTTCCCAGATCATGGCCACCACTGGTTTCACCGAACCAGAGGAGCTGGCCCAGGAGTTGATCGAACGCTTCGGCCCCTATCAAGAACACACCTCCCACCACACCTACACCGATTCCCTGGCCGACTTTGACACGGCCCTGGAGGAAGCTGAATACCAGGGCCAGTGGATAGCCAAAGCCGGCGCCTACTTAATGAAGGAAAAGGGAGGCGGCCTGTTTTACTGGCACTGGCACTGGCTGGATCACATCAGCCATATCCACCTCTCGGGCATTGACCCCGTTTCCCCCCTCTTCCGGGAAGAAGAGTACGAGATGCACCTGGATCACGTGCGGCGCAGCTACAGGCTGGCCGACCGCCTCATCGGGATGATCCTGGCAGAAGCCGGAGATGATTCCTATGTCCTGGTGGTCTCCGATCACGGCAACGCCCCCGATGTTCGTGTGGTCGACATCCAGAGGTTTCTCCACGAGCGGGGCTTCCTTTTCGCCAAAGAGGACTCGATCGTGGTCAACCGGCGGATCCGGGCCGACCAGATCGATTGGGAAAGAACCACGGCCTACCAGAAGCCGGGAATGCCTGGTTTGGAGCTTTTTGTCAACGCCGCACCGGGGACAGAGCGCTACCGGGAGATTCAGGAGAACCTGATCCGAGAGCTGCGCACCTGGGTCGACCCGGTGACCAACCGGTGTCCCGTGGCCATCGCCCTGAAAAAACAGGATGCTGCCATCCTCGGTTTCTGGGGGGAAGGGATCGGCGATGTCATCCTGGTTTTCGAGAGCGGCTACGCCTGGGGATTCACCACGGGAGGGGGCGTCCTCGGCGACCCGGTGGACACCATCGGTTTAGAAAACACCAGCGCCTTTGGGGCCGACCGGGCGCCCACCACGGGCCCCAGTTGCCCACCACCCGTACTGAGGTCAGTTCCAATATGGCCGTTTTTTTCCTCAAGGGTCCTGGAATCAAGAAGGGTTACCAGCGTCCGGTAGAAAAAGCTGGCTACATGAGAATGGTGGACATCGTCCCCACCATCTGCCACCTTTTAGGTATTGAACCACCGGCTCAGAGCCAGGGCGCCGTCCTCTACGACCTTTTCGAAGGGCACGAGATCCAAAGGGAACTCCTGAGGGGCCTGCCCAACCGGGAAGCCAAAGGGTGGCGCGAAATCTGGACCAGCCGGCGCTATAACGAGTTTGTGGCCGGATTGAGGAAGGAAAGTTCCTGACCTCTCCCAAAGTCCCTTTGGGCGCCCCCATCTCCCGCTCAAAAGCGGCCCCGGCCGCCTGCTATTACCGGAAAGGTGGTAAGGGAAATGAACGGTATTCTCAACGAAGATGAGAATCTCCCCCTGCTCATCCACCCGGACCGCTGGATGACATTGGCAGAAGACCGGCTTCTCATCCTAGACCGGCGGAAACTCCCCCGGGTAATTGAGTTCCTGCCCTGTCGCGACTACGAGGCTGTGGCCAGGAGCATCGAGGAGATGGTGGTGCAGGGAGCGGTGGATCTGGCCATCGCCGCCGGCTATGGCCTGGTGCTCGAGGCCAGGCGAAACCGCCTGGATTCCAGCCAGAAACAGATCGAAGGGCTGCGGCAAGCCGCGACCAGGTTGACCGCGACCAGGCCGACAGGGGCTCATCTGGCCAGGATGATAAAGGATCTTTTGGCCGCAGGTCTGGAGGCTCTGCACACGGGCGGCGATCCCTTCCAGGCCATCCTCCATTCCCTGCGCTCCAAGATCGAGGAGAGAGATGCGGCCGCCCAGAGGACCGGGCGCTTCGGTGCGACCATTTTGGCAGACGGCGATAGCGTCATGACCCATTGTTTTGCCGCCACCGCTCTCCTCTATATGTTCAAGTCGGCCAAAGAAGAGGGCAAGTCGCTTCAGGTTTACTCGACGGAAACCAGGCCCTACCTGCAGGGTCAGCGGTTGACCTCCTTTTCCATCAACCAATTGGGAATCCCCGTCACGCAAATCACCGACGGCATGCCGGCCCACTGTATGTCCCGGGGTTTGATCAACAAGGTGGTCACCGCCGCCGACCGGGTGGCCCTGGATGGTTCAGCCGCCAATAAGGTGGGGACACTGCAATATGCCATCGCCGCTCATTACCACCGGATCCCCTTTTACATCCTGGGCTACCGGGGACCGGATCCGGATACCCCCAACGGGGCCGCCATTCCCATCGAAGAGCGGGATCCCGAGGAGATCACTTCCTTTGCCGGCGTAAAGATCGCGGCTGATGGGGTCAAAGGCTTCTATCCCGCCTTTGACGTCACTCCCCCGACCTTAATCAGCGGCATCATTACTGACCGGGGCATCTTCCCGGCCCATCTCATCAGCAACTATCGACGCGGTTAGAGCCGCCAGGTTCTTGGTGGACAAATCCAGAGGAGATGAGGGAATTGACAGGAAACAAGGCCAAAAGAGTCATCTTTATTGGGTTGGATGGGCTTATACCAGAAATGGTGGAGAAATTCACCGCCGAGGGAAATATGCCCAATGTAGCCAGGCTGATGCGGGGAGGGACATATTCTCCTATGTACTCTTCCCCTCCCGTGGATACCCCGACCAACTGGACTTCTCTGGCCACCGGGGCCTGGACAGGTACCCACGGTCTTAACTCCTTCGGGATTCATGACCCCGGGGAGCCCTATGAGGCGGCCAAGGGGGTGGGTCCCAACATCTTCCCCCCCTTCGCCAACATCGCTCCCCACAATCTCAACCAGTTGTCGCGGGCTGAGTATATCTGGCACGCCGCCGAAAGAGCAGGCAAGAAGTGCATTCTGGTCAACTATCCCGGGGGATGGCCACCTAATCTGAAGAACGGGATCACCATGGACGGTTCGGGGCCCTACTCCTCCGTCCTGGCCCGCCTGAGCTATCCGGCCAGTTACGCCACCAAAGAGGCGGGGGCATCGGAACATTCCGTCCGCCTGGAGCTAGAACCGGCGGTCGGTTGGCGAAACCTTCCTCCTTCCCAGGCAACCCCGCTGGAAGGGAGCCTGCTCATCGCCGGGGAGGTGGGGGTAAAGGTTTCCGGCGGAGCATGGCAGTTGGGGGATAGCGAAGGAGCCGCCACAAGCGCCGGGGTGGTGTATCCGGTGTTGCTGGTGGCCACCTCCGCTGCTGGCTATGATACCCTTTACCTTTTTCGAAGCAGGAACGCCAGTTCCCCTCTGGCCGTCCTGCAACCAGGGGAATGGAGTGCCTGGCTCTACGATGATTTCCAGACCGAATACGGAAAGGTCAAAGCTCAATTCCGGGTCCGCTTGACCAGCCTCTCCCGGGACGGTCAGGGCGTGCGTATCGACCGCAGCGCCATTTTCAACCCTACCGGCTGGGCCTATCCGGCCGAGATCGCCACGGAATTGATTGAAGATGCCTGGCGGCGCGAAGACGCCACCAAGACCCTCCCCGCCGGCGTGGACGGGTCCGATTCTCTCGTGCATAGCCTCACCGCCCTCTGTCAGGTTTATGAGTCCATCGCCGACCAGGCCGTGGGCATCGCCAGGAGTGCCTGTTATCTGGGTCAGAAGTACCCCTGGGACCTCCTTTTCGCTCAGATTCACGCTCCCGACGGCCTGAATCACGAAGCCTTAAACGGGATCTTTCCGGAATGGCCTCTTTACGATCCGGTGAAAGGCGAATCCTACTGGGACAAGTTCCGGCGCGAGTATCGGGTCTTAGACAACATGGTTGGGGAAATCGTACGGACGCTGGCCGACGAAGAGACCCTGGTGGTGATGGTTTCCGATCACGCCGCCATACCTACCCTGAAAACGGTCTGGCCCGTAAAAGCCATGGTGGAGGCCGGCCTGATGGCCTTCCAAGATGACGGTCAGGGCCGGCAGGTGCTGGACTGGAGCCGGACCAAAGTAGTCCTGGGGGCCCACCCCATGGAAAACCTCTGGGTCAACCTCAAGGGCCGTGACCCGCAGGGCATTGTGGAAGCGGGAGAGGAATATGAAAGGGTCAGGAGCGAGGCCATTAAGGTCCTCTATTCCCTGCGGGATCCGGAGAATGGTCAGTGTCCCATCACTTTGGCTTTGCGCAAGGAAGAGGCCGCCTTCATGGGGCAATGGGGTGATCACATCGGTGACGTGGTTTACTACTATACCCCGGGCTACGCCGAACAATTGAACATCAGCAGCATTGAGCCCATCGATCCCGGTCTCGTCCCCGAGACGGGCTTTACTCCGGTGGGTGAGGGAATGCCAACGAAGTACGGCGCCATGCAGGGGATGCACCACCCCTATCTTCCGACGGCCAAATACGGCGGTTGCTCGGTTCAGGGGGTCTTCATCATGGCCGGACCAGGGGTAAAGAAGGGTCATCGCCTCTCCGTTCCCCCCTGGACGGTGGACGTCACCCCGACCATCTGCCATCTCGCCGGGCTCCCTCGGCCGCGACAGAGCGAGGGGAAGGTCATCAGCGAGCTGAAAGACTCAGGTCTTCTGGCGCCGGCGGCGACGGATTGACCCGGGCTCCACGTCGCCCGGCGGAGGCCGGCTCCGCCCCAAGGCCGGCCCCGCCACACGCCGGGTAAGCGCATCGCCGTCGGGCAGCGCGGCGGAATAGATTCGCCTCGTGCCGCCGTGGGCTGACAGTAGTACAACGCACCAGGCAACAGGATGAGGAGGTACCAAAGTGAGACTGGCCATCATCGGAGGCACCGGCGTTTATGACCCGAAGATGCTCGGGAATATCAGAGAAGAAAAAGTGGCCACCCCTTACGGGGAGGTCGGCTTGCGCGTGGGGCGGTACCAAAGCGAAGAAGTGGCCTTCCTGACGCGTCACGGGGAAGACCATTCTGTTCCCCCCCACCGGGTCAATTACCGGGCCAACATCTGGGCCCTGAAGAAGCTGGGCGTGGAGCGAGTTCTGGCTACGGCGGCCGTCGGCTCCCTCAACCCAACCATGCAGTTGGGTGACTTCGTCTTCGTCGACCAGTTCCTGGACTTCACCCGTGCGCGTCCCCTGACCTTTTTTGAGGGAGGAGAAACGGGGCTTTACCACACCGACTTCACCGAGCCGTACTGTCCCCAGATGCGGTCGACTATGACGGTGGTTGCCGCAGAAATGGCCCTCCCTTCGCATCCCGACGGTGTCTACGTCTGTACCGAAGGCCCGCTTA
>JAMCWA010000112.1:5455-73250 GCA_023475165.1 Bacillota bacterium
GTCTCTCCCAAACTGTTTTGGTGGGCGAGGAGCACCGCGCGGTGATGCTGGAGGCTGGGGAGAAACTGAAGAGCTTCCTTCTGAACGTCCTGCAAAGGCTACCGGTCGAAAGAAGATGTAACTGCCTGGCCACGGCGGGCCCCTTGAGGGTATAGTGTTCCAAACCCTTTACCCGATCCCCGCGAGCTGGGAGGAATGCCCCCTTGTCCAAACTTCTTATCCGCGGCGGAACTATAGTAACGATGACCGGGCCTGCGAGGGCCCCGTTAACAACCGATCTCGCCGTTGAAGATGGCCTGATCAAGGCCCTCTTCCCGGTAGGAGACGCTTTACCTCGTTGGCAGCCCGACGAAACCATCGACGCTACCGGTCTGCTGGTGCTGCCTGGTTTCAGTAACACCCATTCCCACGCGGCCATGACCATATTGCGGGGCATGGCCGATGACTTCCCCCTCAAGGAATGGCTGGAAGCAAAGATCTGGCCCGCGGAGACACGCCTGTCAAGAGAGGACGTTTACTGGGGGGCCTTGCTGGGATTGGCCGAAATGATCCGCTCCGGGATAACCTCGCTGGCCGATATGTATTTCTATGCCGAAGAGGTGGCCCGGGCTGTCGAAGAGGCTGGGGTCCGTGCCTTGCTGGCCAGGGGGCTTTTCAGCCGGGCCTGGGAGGCTTCCCTGAACGAGGGTTTGGACCTTCACCAGCGGTGGCAGGGCCGGGGAAATGGGCGAATCAGCGTGGCCCTGGCTCCCCATGCCCCTTACACCTGTTCGCCTCCTCATTTGAAGGAGGTGAGGCAGTTAGCTGGGCAGCTTGGGGTCCCCATTCATATCCATCTGGCGGAAACGCGCCGGGAGGTGGAAGAGAGCCGGAAAAACCACGGCTTAACCCCGGTAGAGTTTCTGGAAAGGCTGGGGCTCTTTGAAGTCCCCGTTCTCGCCGCCCATTGTGTCCACCTCTCGCCTTCCGACGTCGAGCTAATCGCCCGGCGCCAGGTGCAGGTGTCTCACAACCCTGTCAGCAACGCCAAACTGGGGAGCGGGATTGCCCCCCTGCCGGCTCTTCTGCATTCCGGTGCCCGGGTTGCCCTGGGTACCGACGGTGCCGCCTCCAGCAACCGGCTGGATATGTTCGGAACCATGCGCCAGGCTGGCTTCCTGCAAAAAGCCGCCAACGAGGATCCGACTTTTCCCGATGCCTATCAGCTTCTCCGCCTGGCCACCCAAGGTGGTAGCCAGCTTTTTCCCGGGAGTGGACAGATTACCCCCGGAGCTAACGCCGACCTGATCCTCATCGATCCGGACCGCCCCCACCTGACGCCGTCGTGGGACGTCTATTCCTCCCTGGTCTACTCGACCCAGCCTCAGGATGTGCGAACGGTGATCATCGGCGGCCGGACGGTCATGAAAGACTGGGAGCTTCTGACCATAGATGAGGCGGCAGTCATAAGAGAGGTCCGGAAAAGAGCGGCTGGGTTGGCGTCTCATGAGGTCCAAGCCCCCCTAAGAGACCGCTGAAAGAATCAAAACGCAGTTTGTCAGCACTTTCCCGGTTCCTCTGCTTTGGGCAAGTCGGCACCCCAAGGAGGCATTATCATGAAAAAGCCGAGCAAACTCGTCCTCATCGGGCTGGATGCGGCTGTTCCGGACCTCATCGAGGAATTCTCCCGGGACGGCCGGCTGCCCAACCTGACCAGGCTCATGGAGAAGGGCACCTTCAGCCGGGCCTATTACTCCATTCCCGGCGTCACCCCCGTCTGCTGGGCTTCTGTCGTCACCGGCGCCTACCCCGGCACTCATGGGATAGTGGATTTCTCCGTCCACCTGCCGGGGACCAGTCTCGACGAGTCGAGCAACGCCTTCCGGTCCGACCTCCTCCAGGCCCAGACCTTCTGGGAAGCGGCCGAGGAGGTCGGGAAGCGCAGCGCGACCGTGAATTTCCCCGGAGCCTGGCCACCCGTCACCAGAGACGGGATCTGGGTGGCGGGCCTTGGTTCGCCAGCTACTGGTTCACCCTTTGAGATCAAGTCCAGTAGCTGCTTTGTCGCTGGTCGGTCCGTCAAGGCCACCAGGGACGGAACTGTTCTGGCCTTTCAGCCGGTGGAGACGGAGGCCCAAGGAAAAAGGAGCGGGGATAGGGAGGCTCGCCTGCGTTTGACCCCTGATAAGGACCCCAAGGGGGATGGTCCGGAGTTCCGGCTTGTAGCTCATTATGATCTGGCAAGAGGGTCCTACCATCGCCTTGCCCTCCACCGAGTGGTGTCAGGTAGCCTTGGTTCCCCATCATTAGTAAAGCCCCTTTCCCAGGTCGCTTTCCTTTCCGGCGAAATAACCCCATGGGGAAAAGCGGAAGCGGCAAGATCCCGTCCGGCCAGTACAACCCAGGATCCTGCCCCCCGGCCAGTTGATGGGTCCCCGGGCTTAGAGCCCCCCTCCGAGGGAACCAAGGTGGCCGATCTGACCCCGGGTCTGTGGAGCCCCTGGTTCCAGGGCTATTTCCTCGTCGAAGGAGAAAAACGCCTGGGGACCTTCCGTTTCAAGCTGACCGAGCTTTCACCGGATCTTTCTTCCTGTAAGCTCTACTGTTCTCAGATCATGGCCACGGATAAGATGGCCCGGCCGGCCAGCCTCGGTCCGGAGCTGGTCGATGCCGTCGGACCGATGGTTGAGAATTCCGGGACGCGCGGGTACGAGAGGGGCTGGGTAGACGAAGAAACGGTCCTGGAGGAGGCCGCCTACAAAGCCAACTGGCTGGCCGAGGCCGGCGTGCACCTCCTGGATCATCTCGGGGTCGACCTCCTTTTCTTGAAGTGGCACTTTCTGGATCATGTCCAGCATACCTTCTGGGGAAGATTCGACCCTCTTTCGCCCTGGTTTGTCCCAGAAGAAGGGGAGAAATACCAGAGCCTCATAGCCCGGGCTTACGCCATCGCCGACCGGCTGGTCGGAAAGTTCCTGGAGCGGGCCGGCGAAGATACCCTGGTTCTGGTGGTCTCTGATCACGGTCATACCCCGCATCTTAAGGCCATGTCCATCAACAACCTCCTGGCTCAAGAGGGCCTCATAACCTGGCACCCCGGCGCCTCCGGCCGACCGGTGGTCGACTGGGCCAGAACCCGCGCTTACGCCGGCCCTGACATCGGGAATATCTATATCAACCTGCAGGGAAGGGACCCCCAGGGCATCGTCAAGACCAGGGATGAGTATCAGCGGTTACAGGAGGAGATCATCAACATCCTTTTAGACTATCGCGACCCGGAGACGGGCGAGAGGCCAGTGGAGATCGCCCTCAAGAAGGAGGACGCGCCCCTCCTGGGTCTCTGGGGCGACCGCTGCGGGGACGTTTTCTACCTCATGCGACCCGGGTATAGCGGGGCAGCCAACTGGTTCCCCTTGACGCAAGATCAGCGCATCCTCGTCGCCATGGGACCTGAGGTCCGGACCGAGGGAGAACACGGGCAGTTCAAGTTCATCGCCCCGAAGTTCCAAAGTGCCCACGGTTACGTCCTCCCCACCGTCAAGCTGGGCAAAGGCTCCGAACAAGCCGTTTTCATCCTGGCCGGGCCGGGAGTACGCCAGGGGTATCGCCGGGAACGTCCCATCCACCTGGTGGACATCGCCCCGACCCTGGCTGCCCTCCTGGATATCCCCGTTCCCAGGAACTCCGAGGGGGCGATAATCCATGACTGCCTCGTCTAGCGGTCTCCCAGGAGACCGCTGAAACACAGGCCCTATCGGAAGGAGCAGGACACATGCTAGTAGGAGTGATCGGCGGGACCGGTTTCTACGATCTCCTCGCCAACGTCCGTGCAGAAGTGCTAACCACTCCCTATGGCCAGGCCACTGTATACTTTGGTCATTACCGGGGAAAAGGGGTGGCCTTCATCCCGCGCCATGGCCAGGGTCACCGGCTCCTGGCCCATCAGGTCAATTACGCCGCCAATCTCATTGCCTTTAAGGAAGCCGGGGTGGAGAGGGTCCTGGCCACCTGCGCCGTCGGCTCGCTGAACCTTGATTTTCAGGTCGGGGACCTGGTCCTTTTACATCAGTTCGTGGACCACACCAGCGGGCGGTTTAATTCGTTTGGGAAAATCTCCGTCAATATGGCCGATCCCTACTGTCCTGAGCTGCGAAACTGCTTCCTCCAGGCGGCCCAGGAGCTCGGTACAGACCTTCACGCCACCGGAACGTACATCTGTGTCAATGGTCCCCGCTATGAAACCCGTGCCGAGATCCAGCTCTTTCGCAAATGGGGGATGGACGTCGTTGGCATGACCAACGCCACCGAGGCGACCCTGGCCCGCGAACTGGGTCTCTGCTATTCGACCCTGGCCATCGTCACCGACCTGGCCGCCGGGATTTCCGACATACCTCCCGACCTGGATACCCACAGAAAAGTGGTACAGGCCAACCAGGCCAGGCTGGCCCAGCTGCTCCTGCAAACAGTAACTCTGGTGCCGGAAAAGAAAGGCTGCGCCTGCGAGGCCACCTATCAAAAAGCGTTGTCCGCCCGCCACCTGCGGCCGCCCGATGTTTATGCCAAAGGCGACGGGTCGTCGCCGTGATCTCTGTCGGGACTTCTCAGGCTTAGGAGACCTCTGAAAAGCCCCCAGCCGCTTTGGCACAATCCGCTGGAGCAGTTCTCTTGGAATGAAACGTCGCTGTGGCGGATGGTGGTGCAATCGGCCAGCAATAGTTTGCTATCAAAATGGTTTAAAACGTGGCCGATTTGTGGCGCTCCCCTGTTTTGCCGCAAGCGCCAAAAGAGGAAAATCTATTCTTGGACGGGAGGATAACCATGAATCTGGAAGATCTCAAGAAGGAACTGGTCGCCATCTCTCGCCTGGCCTACCACCGGGGATTGACCAGCGGGGTGAGTGGCAATATCAGCCAGCGCGTCCCCGGCCACGATCAGGTCTTGATCAAGCGCAGTGGCACCAGCTTTGCCGATGCCCAAACCTCAGATTTCCTCCTGGTGGCGCTGACCGGAGAGTTGCTGGCTGGTAGCGGAACCCCCTCCGTGGAAATCAATTTCCATCTGGGGATTTACCGGGAGCGCCCCGACGTGGGAGCAGTCCTCCACGGTCACTCCACCTTCGCCACGGCCTTTGCTGTAGCCGGGAAAACCCTTCCGGCATTGACCCTGGCCAGTGCGGAAGGCCTTGGAGAGGTGCCCCTGGTACCCTACGCCCCAGCCGGTTCGCAGGAGCTGGCCGCGCTCGTCGTCCAGGCCTTCCGCTCAAGCAATATCAAGGCGGCTCTCCTGCGGCGGCACGGGATGGTTACCGTGGGAAAAGACCTCCGGCAAGCCTTCTATCTGGCGGACCTGGTGGAGGATACGGCCAAGGTGGCCCTCCTGGCCCGTCTTATCAGCTAGTACAAGAACAGGGAGGGCGCGGGACATGTCCCAGCGGGTGGCAAACTTCTTCTCCGACCTCAGGAGGAGACAGCAACTGCTATTACCGGTCTGGTTTGAAGACGGACAGGTGATCATCCTTGACCAGACCAGACTTCCCTTTCAGGAGCACCACCTGGCCCTCCGCCATGTCAATGAAGTAGCCGTGGCCATTAAGGCCATGCAAATCAGAGGTTCCGGGGCTATCGCCCTGGCCGGCGCCTGGGGCCTGTACCTGGCAGCTTTAACGAACCAGTCCACCCCCGAGCAAATCAAAGAAGCCGGCGACCTCTTGAAGAAGACCAGACCCACGGCGGTCAACCTGCAAAAGACCATTGATGAAATCACCCGGGAACTGGAACCGTTCCAGGGTGAAGCGTTGACCAGGACCGTGGAAGATCGCGTGCTGGCCATAGTCCAAAGGCAGCTCGACTTTGAAATCAGGCTGGGGCATTTTGGCGCCCAGGTCATCGGGGACGGGGATACCATTCTTACCCACTGTCACTCGGGGGCCCTGGCCGGGGCCGGCTACGGCGGTCGAGCCCTCTCGGTCCTCCGGGCGGCGGTGGAGCAGGGGAAGAGGGTCAAGGTCATCGCCAGTGAGACGCGACCCTACCTGCAAGGCGCCAGGATAACGGCCTGGGAGTTAGGACAGCTGGGAATTCCCGTTACCCTTATCACCGATAACATGTCCGGTTTCGTCCTCCAAAGGGGGATGGCGGATCTGATACTGGTTGGCTCCGACCGGGTGGCGGCCAACGGTGACCTGGCCAACAAGGTTGGCACCTACTTATTGGCCCTGGCGGCCAGGGACAACGTTGTTCCCTTCTACACCGCCACTTCCAGCCACACCATCGACCTATCCACACCCAGCGGGAAAGAGATTGCGGTAGAAATGAGAGATCCCCGGGAAGTGCTGCTCTTTAACGGGGCACCCATCGCCCCGGAAAGTACCGGGGCCATTTATCCCTCCTTCGACATTACCCCGGCGGAACTCATCTCCGGGATTATCACCGAAAGAGGGGTCCTTCGCCCGCCTTACCGGGAGAAGCTGGCCTGGCTAGGCTTAGAAAGAGAGACGAGGTGACTTTTACCTGGCCCCACACCTGTGTCGTGGGGTTACTTTCCGGGGAAAACAGCTATTTTAGCGGTGGCTCCGGCCAGTCTCCCTGGGCCAACACCGGGCTCAGGGGCCAGGAGCGGTCGGGCAGCCCGTTGATAACCTGGGCAAACCAGGAGGAATGCAGGTCCTCATCGACCAGGTTCTGCTGCAGGCTCTTAAGCAAGGCTGGGTCATAACCGTCAGACTCTAACTCCCGAATCAACTTCTGGTAATCCGTCACCGCTTTGGCCTCAATCTTAATGTTGGTTTTTAGCATGGTCGCCACGTCGGTCGCCCCCAAAAACTTACCCAGAGCGGCGCCCAGAATGGGCGACAACACATCACCAACCCTGGTGGGCTGGCCGCCTGACCCGATGACGAGGTCGCTGATTTTGTCGGCATGGCCCTTTTCCATGGAAGCCACCCGTTCCAAGCCAGTGGCGACATAGGGGTCATCCACAGCCCTGCTCTGAGCCAGGTAGTTATCCACCTGCGTGAGCTCCAGGCTGTAAAACCAATTGAGCCGGGATAATAGCTCCTCCTGATCCAACTTATATCCCTTTCCTCATAAGTCCTGTTTATCCTATTCTGCCCCACCTCCCCTGTTTTACCCGCAGTGCCGCACGCTGGCCTTATCCGCCGGCAGGGGACGGCTCAGCCTTCTCTCCCCGCAGCGGCTTCCTTCTCCGCCCGTTCCCGTTCTCTGTTTATGAGCTTCTCCAGGAAGTCCCGAAAACCCTCCCCCAGTTCCTCATCACGCAGGGCAAACTCCACGGTGGCCTCTAGGTAACCGAGCTTCTCTCCTACGTCAAAGCGGCGGGCCTTGAGGTCGTAAGCATAGATGGGCTGCTGCCGAACCAACCGGCACAAAGCATCGGTCAACTGGATCTCGCCGCCAACACCCGGTGACAAGCCGGCCAGAATATCGAAGATGGCCGGTTCGATGATATAACGACCGACGATGGCGCGACGGGAGGGGGCCACCTCCGGACGGGGCTTTTCCACCAGATCGACCACCCGGTGCACCTCAGGCCCAACGGGATATTCCACCACCCCATCGGTGGCCACGATCCCGTAGCGACGTGTTTCCTCTCTGGCAACAGTCCGGGTGGCAATGACAGTCCCGCCCAGGCTTTCATGGATGTCCAGCAGTTCCCGCAGACCGGGAGGTTCGCCCACAAAGACCTCGTCCCCCAGCAGAACGGCAAAGGGCTCATTCCCCACATGCCGGCGCGCCTGCAGGACGGCGTGCCCCAACCCGCGCGGTTCCTTTTGCCGGATAAAATGGATATCCACCAGCCGGGAGATGTCCCGAACCTGCTCCAGCAGATCCGGCTTGCGGCTCTGTTCCAGGAAATGCTCGAGCTCCAGGGAACGGTCAAAATGGTCCTCAATGGCCCTCTTGCCCCGTCCGGTGATGATGAGGATGTCCTCAATCCCCGACTGGACGGCCTCCTCCACCACATATTGGATGATGGGGGTATCCACCAGTGGGAGCATCTCTTTGGGTTGGGCTTTCGTGGCTGGGAGGAATCTTGTCCCCAGCCCGGCCGCAGGAATAACGGCTTTGCGGACCTTCATCAGTCTTCCCCCAATTCTACCTTGGCCGGCCTGTTGGCCCGGTCCAACGATATGGCGGCGCTATCCGCTTCCACGCAGAGGCACATCTTACAAGTACTGTTCCATCTTCCGCTCCCGTAGCTTCTCCACGATCTTGCGGACTTCCTGGGCACGGTCCTTGGGACAGATCAGAATGGAGTCTTCCGCCTCGACGATAATGAGATCTTCCACCCCAAGAGCGGCCACCAGCTTGTCTTTGGTGTGAACCACCAGGTTCCTGGCCTCCACGCCCACGAAGCAACCCCGCACGGCGTTCCCGTCTCGGTCCTTTGGGAGAACCCGGTCCAGGAAGGTCCAGCTGCCGACATCATCCCAGCCGAAAGAGGCCGGAACCACAAATACCTCTTGGGCTCGTTCCATGATGCCATAATCTACAGAGATGCTCTCCAGCCCAGGATATTCCTCGCGGATCACTCTCTCCGCCAGGGGGGTTCCAAGAGCACCGCGGATACGATCCAGGCTCCCCGCCAACTTTGGCAGAAACCTCTCCGTCAGCTCGAGAAAGGTGGAGACCTGCCATATGAACATTCCACTATTCCAGTAAAAACGCCCGGCCCTCAGGTACTCCCTGGCCTGCTCCAGATGGGGCTTCTCCACAAATCGCAAGACCGGGTAGGCGGCGGGGTAGACAAAGGGAGAGTCTTCCCCCCTGCCCGACCGATCGGAAAAAACACCCGTGGCGAAGGCAGCCCGCGCGGACGCAACTGACGCTGTCGTTTCGTCGCGTGGATTCGGGATCGGGCCGATATGGAGCTGAGCGGCGAAACTCGTGGATGCAGCTGACGGTGCGGCCCCAACCGGGTCAGGACCTGGTACTCCGGCCGCCGCCACCTCCAGATCCAGGGCAGCCTCCAGAGGCCGGTCACCCCTTTCAATATACCCATATCCCGTCTCAGGGCGGGTAGGTTCTAAACCGATGGTACCCACCGCGCCCAGTTGCCTGGCCAGGGAAGCCGCATAACTCAAGGTAGCTATAAAGCGGTCCTCATCGCCGATATGATGGTCGGCCGGAATGGCCAGCATGACCTGCTTAGGATCCTTCTGCTCCAAAAGGAGGGCCACCAGGCCCAAAGCCGGTGCGGTATTACGGCCAACCGGCTCCAGAACAATGTTTTCGACTGGTAAACCGGGGAGCTGTTCCTGGACCATATTCCCAAAGGCCTCCCCGGTAACGACATAGATATTGGACGGCTCCACCAGGGCCGAGACCCTCCGCACCGTCTCCTGGAGCATGCTTTCCTGGCCCGTCAACTTAAGAAACTGCTTGGGCACATTCCCCCGGCTCCAGGGCCAGAACCTCTCGCCACGACCGCCAGCCATAATCACCGCGAACATGCAACATCTCCTCCACAAAACGTCAATGACACCCCGGCCACCCCTTCCACCCTGAAACAAACCAGCTACCTCCAGGGCGCCGCTCGGACGTCGCCGCGTTGCTGCTGTCATCTCGCGCCAAGGGCGGCACGGGGATACGGTTGGTCGCTGCCGGTGCCGCGATGGCAGCTGACTCCGCACCACCTTTAAATCAGGCTGGTGGCAAAAACCTTGCTATATATTATGTCGACATGCCCCCAGGTGACAGTCCCGGCAGAGAGGTATGATTCTCTAATCTGGTTCTGTCGCCAAGAACTCCTCTAACGCCTCGCGCCAAGGACGGGGGGTAGGAAAACCCTCCAAGCGCAGGCAGTAATTATCCAGAACCGAATAAGCCGGTCGGGGAGCTGGACGCCCCAACTCCGCCGTCTTGATAGGAACCACAGGCACACCCTTCAGGCCGGCCAACCCCAGGATGTTGCGGGTGAATTCATACCAACTGGTACTTCCAGCATTGGAGACATGGTAAACTCCGTAGAGTTCCGTTCGCATAAGCATGGCAATAACCCGGGCGAGGTCGCCAGCATAGGTGGGAGAGCCAACCTGGTCATCCACCACGCGCAAGGGATCAATGGCGACACCATTGGCAAGTTCCTCCTTTCGCTCCCTGGCCAGCCGCAACATGGTCCGCACGAAGTTGTTACCCCCATGGCCATAGAGCCAGGAGGTCCGGACGATAAAGGCTTGCCTCGACAGGGTGAGGACGTAATGTTCCCCCGCCAGCTTAGATCGGCCATAGATACTCAGGGGATTGGTTCGGTCAAACTCGGTGTAAGCCCGTTTCCTGGCACGGCCCGTCAATTCTGGGCTACCCGTGAAGCCGTCAGCCTCATCGAAGCCGTCGAAGACGTAATCCGTACTGATGTATATGAGCTTGGCCCCCACCTTCTGCGCCGCCACGGCCACATTCCTGGTCCCCAGGGCATTTATGCGGAAGGCCAGGTCAGGGTCCCGCTCACAGCCATCGACATTGGTATAGGCGGCACAATGGATCACGACGTCCGGCTCCCCACGTCGAAAGACGTCCTGGACCAGGTCGGGATCGGTAATATCCAGCTCCTGATGACCATAAAGGAAAAGCTCAACCCCTCCCGTACCCGGCTTTGCGGCGGGCTCGGCTGAATCCTCCCTCAAGGTTTGCGCCAGCTGCCGGCCCAACTGTCCTTTTCCCCCGGTAATGAGGACACGCATCAGGCTTAACCCCTACTTTCTGACTAACATAACTGGAGGGCCTAACCGTGCAAAGGGAATGAGCTTAACCCCTACTTTCCGCCATACATACGCTGGTAATAGTGCCGATACTCCCCCGACTTGATGCGTTCCCACCAGGGCCGGTTCTCAATGTACCAGGCAATGGTGGCCCGCAGGCCGTCTTCCAGGTGGCGCAAGGGGGTCCAGCCAAGATTGCGCTGAATCTTGGAGGAATCTATGGCATAGCGTCGATCATGGCCAAGACGGTCCCGCACAAAACGGATCAGAGAATCGGGCCGCCCCAACTCCCTCAATATGAACCGCACTATCTCAAGGTTGGTCCTTTCGCTGTTGCCGCCAATGTTGTAAACCTCGCCCGGTTGCCCTTTGTGCAGCACCAGATCGAGTGCCCGCGCATGATCCTCCACATGTATCCAATCCCTGACGTTGAGCCCATCCCCGTAGACGGGGAGATCTTTCCCCTCCAGGGCATTGGTAATCATCAGCGGGATTAGCTTTTCCGGAAACTGATATGGCCCGTAGTTGTTCGAGCAACGGGTAATCAAGACCGGCAAGCCATAGGTATGATGGTAACTCCGTACCAAAAGATCGGCCGCCGCTTTGCTGGCCGAGTAGGGACTGTTGGGAGAAAGAAGGGTGGTCTCGGTAAAGTAGCCTTCCGGTCCCAAAGACCCATAAACCTCGTCGGTGGAGATCTGAAGGAAAAGGTGGCGCCGTTCGCCCCGTTCTAAGATGGTCTCCGGCGCTATCGGAGAAGGCAGCCAGCGCTTTCTAGCCGTATCCAGGAGCACCTGCGTCCCCAGGACGTTGGTCTGCAAAAAGACATCCGGTCCCTCAATACTCCGATCCACATGAGATTCGGCGGCAAAATTGGCCACCCAGTCAATGCCCAATTCGAAGGCGCGCTCGACATCGCCCCGGCTGGCAATATCCCCGGCCAAAAAGCGATAGTTTGGATGCTGTTCGACGTCCCGCAGGTTTTCCAGGTTGCCGGCGTAGGTGAGCTTGTCGAAGTTCACGATTTGATGCTCGGGGTGAGTCCGGAGCATATGACGGATGAAGTTACTGCCGATAAAACCAGCCCCGCCCGTAACTAGAATACGCACAAAAAAGCCTCCCTCCGCGGCCTTAACCGTCCTTGCGCGCCCAATCATAAGGAATCTCATTACTGTGGGGATCCAGCCGGTACTCATCCGGCTCCTGGTAGTTGTAAGTCTCCGTCGGGAAGTTGATGACCATCGCTTCTTCGGTGCTGGTGCATTTGAAACCATGGTAAACCAGTTTAGGTATCTGCAACAAGATGGGGTTATGCTCGCCCATGAAGAATTCATTAGTCAAACCATAGGTCGGTGACCCCTCCCGCGAGTCATAAAGGACCACCTTCATCATGCCCTTGACCACAACAAAGTTGTCCGTTTGTTTCTTATGGTAATGCCAGGCCTTGACCACCCCCGGATAAGCCGTAGTCAGGTAGGCCTGGCCAAATTTCTCAAAAATGTCGTCGTCGGACCGCAGCATCTCCATCAGACGCCCGCGTTCGTCGGGGATCACGCGAAGTCGCTTAATCCTAACGCCGTCAATGAACTTCATCGGATGACCTCCCTCCGTCAACCTGCCATCGGTATTGGAAGACCCTGGGCAAATACCCCGACGGGGAAAGCAGTTCGTTACCACTCTATACTGAAACAAACCACCTCCTTCCAGGGCGCCGCTGCTGTTTCATTACTCTTTGGCACCGCCAAAAGGCGGTAAGGGGATCTCCTAGCCTACGCTGGCGCGGCTGTTGTCTCCCAGCACCATCTTCAGGGCGCGAGGCTTGGCCTGGGACCGGGTGATGGTCACATTCCGCCCGATCAGGCTCTCGTCGATGCGTTCCGGCACATCGCTGATGGTGGAATCAGCCAGGATAACGCTGTGCTCCACCTCGCTATTGGCTATCGTCACGTTGGGTCCAACCGAAGTAAAGGGCCCAACATAGGCGTTCATCACCAGACTCCCTTCGCCGATGATGGCCGGGCCGCGAATATAGCTGTTCATCACCCTGGCCCCTTTTTCGACCACCACCCGGCCGGTAAGGTTGGAGGAACCATCCACCTGCCCCTCAATCCGGGCTTCGACAGCCTCCAGCAGCAAACGGTTGGCTTCCAGGACATCCTCTGGTTTCCCGGTATCCTTCCACCACCCCCTCACCATATGAGGTTCCACGGTATGTCCCTGTTCTACCAGGTACTGGATGGCATCGGTGATTTCGAGCTCGTTGCGCCAGGAAGGCCTTATGGCCTCCACCGCCTCAAAGATATGCTGATCAAAAAGATAGACCCCCACCAGAGCCAGATCACTGGGGGGAACTTTCGGTTTCTCCACCAGGCGGACAATTCGTCCATCCCGCAACTCCGCCACGCCGAAGCGTTGCGGCTCGTCCACCCGGCTGAGAAGGATCAAGGCCTCGGGTTTACTGGCCTTGAATCTCTCCACAAAGGCGGTGACGCCTTCCCGCACCAGGTTGTCACCCAGGAACATGATAAAGGGCTCATTTCCCAAGAAAGGCCGGGCAATCTTGACGGCATGGGCTAGTCCCAAGGGAGCTTCCTGCTCGATGTATGTAACCTTTATCCCCCAACGGCTCCCATCCCCCACCGCCGCCTTCACCTCATGCCTGGTCTCACCGACAATAATCCCGATGTCGTCAATGCCGGCGTCACGGATGGCCTCGATGGCATAAAAAAGGATAGGTTTATTGGCAATGGGAATGAGCTGTTTGGCGCTGGTGTAGGTCAGTGGTCGCAGGCGGGAACCTGTACCACCACTTAAGATAAGGCCTTTCACTGTTTAACCCCCTTGCTATTCGGGCCACTCCGAATCCGCCCTGTCTGGTAAGATTTCGCCGTTTCCGCCAGGAATCCTTCTAGTTTCCCAATCGCACCCTTATTAAACTGTTTAGAAACCTTTCTGTCCCGGGTATTTCGTCTTCCTTTGGCGGCTTTTGTAATAGAGGAGATGGCCTATTTGTGTTGAATTAATAAAATGACCTCTAATCATGAGGGAAGCGCGCGCGAGGAGGCATAAAGTTGCAGATCGTCAGCAAAGACAAACTCATTTATTCCTACAGCCCAAATCATGCGCCGGTGGCCACGGTGCTGCCCGGCGAGGAATTCCAGGTCGAAACCCACGAGCGTTTTAGTCGCGGCGAAGGGCTCCGGGATATCGCCACGACCAAGCAAGACAAGGTGACCGCCGTAACTGGACCAATCCAGGTCGAGGGGGCCAGGCCGGGAACATTCCTCCGGGTAGACGTCGAGAAGATCGAACTTACCGAGGACTTCGGTGTCATCCTGGCGATCCCGGGGCACGGAGCTTTCCAAGACCGGATCAAGACGCCATCCATAAAGGTTGTCCCTTTCGTAAAGGGGACGGCCCAGTTTAGCGAATCCATCCAGATCCCCCTCCATCCCCACGTAGGCCGGCTGGCCACTGCCCCCGCCTCCGGCACCTGGCCCACCGCCGCCCCGGGACCCTTCGGGGGTAATATGGATAACACCCACATCCGGGAAGGCAGCCGGGTCTATCTGCCCGTCTTCGTCGACGGGGCTCTGTTATCTTTGGGAGACATCCACGCCGCCATGGGCGACGGTGAGAGCAACATCTCCGGCATCGAAACCTCGGGCCGAGTCACCCTGAAGTGCGAGATTATTGAAGGTCTGAACATAACCCACCCAATGGTAGAAACCGCCGAGGAGATCATGACCACGGCCGACGCCCCTACCCTGGACCAGGCCGCCGAGCAGGCTCTGGAGGCAATGCGCACCTTCCTCGAAGAAAAGGTGGGGCTCACCTTTAATGATGCCTGTATGCTCATCAGCGTCGCCGCTAACCTACGGGTCTGCCAGATTGTCAACCCGACGGTAGGAGTGAAGGTTATTCTGCCAAAGAAGGTCTTCCCGGAAGGGGTTTTTGATTTCCTGGGGTCCTGGCTTGCTGCAGATACCCCCCGGGGTGCCTCCGATGCCACTCCCAGGCCGAGGCGATAATGCGCCTAAGATCCGGGTGGCGTGGTTCCCAGCCGAGGTCCTGGCGGGCTCGTTCGAAACTGGCTACCAGAATCGCCGGGTCACCGGCACGCCGGGGGCCAATCTCCAAAGGAATCTTCCGCCCCGTCACCTCCCGCGCCACCTCAATCACCTCCAGGACCGAATAGCCGTGGCCATTACCGAGATTGTAGGCTTTGAAACCGCCAGGCCGTTCCGGGTCCAGTAAGACCTTCAGAGCCAGAATATGGGCCTGGGCCAGATCATCCACATGAATGTAATCGCGGATCGGAGAACCATCCGGAGTGGGGTAGTCATTACCATAGACAATGATCTTTTCCGATTGACCCAAAGCTACCTTCAAAACCAGGGGAATGAGGTGGGTCTCCGGCTCGTGATCCTCCCCGATCTCGCCAGAAAAATGGGCCCCCGCGGCGTTAAAATAGCGTAAGGCAATGGCCCTTAGCCCATAGGCAGCAGCGTAGCGGGCCAGGGCCGTCTCAAAGAAGGCCTTGGACTCGCCATAGGGATTGGTCGGGCGCAAAGGGCGACCTTCCGTCAGATAGAGCAAATCTTCCTGATTCGAAAGATGGCCATCAGTGGGCCGATCAGTGGCCAGGCGGTCAAGCGGTCGAACCACCGGGTCGCCATAGACCGCTGCTGTAGAGGAAAAAACCAGATTCTTAACCCCGTGCTCGAGGAGGGTCCGCAAGAACACCAATCCCTGGCTCACGTTGTTCTCGAAATACCGCCGCGGGTTGGCCATGGACTCACCCACCAGGCTGTCGGCAGCAAAATGCAGTACCCCCTCCACCCTAAAATCGCGGATGGTCCGTCCCAGGGTTTGGGTATTACCGATGTCGCCCTTAATAAGGGGAACCCCGGGCGGTACCGCCTGGGGGTGGCCCCGGGAAAGGTTATCATAGACCACTGGATCGTAACCCACATCCAGCAAGGCACGGACAACGTGACTGCCAATATAGCCAGCGCCGCCGGCGACCAGGATTGTTCCCGGAATGGTGATCGCCCTCCCTTTTTCGCTGGGAATCACAACCGAAAAGCTGATCACGGCTGGAACGAATGGACCGTCCCCGAATTGGTTATCCTATCCCTTAGATCCAGGAGACCGCCGAAAAACGCCCACCTGCGTTGGCGCAACCGGCCGAAGCTTTTCCTAAGAACGGGACGTAAATCTTTGGGAAGGAGGAGGTATCAATGGCTGATCTTGTACGTTGGGATCCCTTTCGCGAGATTGCCAGTTTGAGAGAGGACTTCAACCGCGCCTTCGCCCCGTGGTGGAGAACCCCGACGGAAAGGGAGTGGGCCACCGGCACCTGGGCCCCGCCGGTAGACATTTACGAAACCAAGGATGATGTGATCGTCACCACTGAAGTACCCGGGCTGAAAGAGGATGAGGTAGATCTCTCGGTCCGCAAGAATATACTGACTATCACCGGCACAATGAAAGAGGAACCGGACTTGGAAGGGCGTACTTACCATTACCGGGAACGTCGCTGGGGTACCTTCCAACGCTCTTTCACACTCCCCGTGGAGGTCAACGCCGAGGCGGCACGAGCCAGTTTTCGCAACGGGATTCTGGAGGTCAGGTTGCCTAAGGCTGAGGAGGCCAAGCCCAAGTCGATTAAGATTGACGTGCACTAAAGGATTTTCTTCAGTTGCTCAAACGCCGGTGTGACCTCCGTCGGGATGGCACACCGGTACGGTTTTCCAGCCGTCCTTTTTTGGAACTCGGTCCTGGCTTTTTCGCGGAGACCCGCCTCGAGGACGAGGGTGAACCCGGCCTGGGCCAAGGTCCGGGCAGCAGCGATCATGCCGGCATGACCAATCCCCGAACCGACCTGCGCCGTCATCTGCCAGGAATGACCCGGCGTCCCCACGGCGGCACAGGCTGTGCTGAATTGCGCCGTAGGACACACCCAGCTGACATCACCCACATCGGTTGAACCTCTCATGGGTAGGTCGCCTTGAGGGAGAGGCATTACCTCTGTATTCAATACCTGCTCTCGGAGCATTTCTTTGGCTTCTTCATCCAGGGGCAATTCGGCGATAGCCTTTTCTTTCTGTCCGGGGGTAAAGGATTCAGCGATGCGCCCCGCAAATTCCAACTCGGACGGGCCAAAGCGAGGAGATCCCGCCACTTTCATCGCCTCCGCTACTACCTCCTCCAGGGCATGGTTGGGCAGAAGGTTGTAGATGGCATCAATCAGTTCCACCTGCCAGGTGGTCTCAGTCATGATCGCCGCCCCTTCAGCGCAACGCAAGACCCGCTGATAAACTTCCTCCACCAGGTCGCGTTCCTGGGCCCGCACGTAATACCAAACCTGGGCTCGATCAGGGACAATATTGGGCTGCTGCCCACCGGCGGTGATCACATAGTGCATTCTAACCTTCTCCGGAACATGCTCGCGCAAGTAGTTCACCCCAACGTTCATCAACTCAACCGCATCCAGGGCACTACGTCCTAGGTGAGGTGCCCCTCCCGCGTGGGCGGCGCGGCCAAGAAAGGTCACATTCATGGAATTCAAGGCCAAAGAGGAGCCCCGGTGGACCAGGTTCAGGCTCCCGGGGTGCCAGGTTAGGCAAAGATCAAGGTCAGAAAAGAGCCCTTCTCTGGCCATAAAGACCTTGCCACTGAAGTTTTCTTCGGCTGGACAGCCGAAGTACTGGAGCGTACCGGAGAGGCCCCTGGCCTCCATCTCCTTTCTTAAGGCCACGACCCCTCCCAGGGCGCCTACTCCCAAGAGATTATGTCCGCAACCATGTCCGGGGGCCAGCTGAACTAGTTCTTCTCTCTCGGGTAAAGCTTTCTGGGATAAGCCCGGCAAAGCATCGTATTCACCGAGAAATCCAATCCGTGGTTCACCCTTCCCCCACGTGGCCACAAAGGCTGTGGGCATGCCAGCCACGCCCCTCTGTACCGAAAACCCTTCGGCTTCCAAAGCATCCGCCAACAGTTCGGCCGAGCGGTGCTCATTCAGTCCCAGCTCAGCCCATTCCCAGATGCGGTCGGCCAAATGGGAGAGCTTTTCCCCATTGTCATCGAGCCAAGCCAAGGCGGTTCCGGCAATCTCCACCAAATCTCCCTCCTAAAGTGCTAATCGTTCTATACTATGAATTCTCCAGTCGCGCAAGATTTCCTCCTCGTAGGACCGATGATCTCTCCCCTTATGTCATTCCGGGCCGCCGCCCGCCGCCATCCCGATCGGTGACGACGAATAGGCAACGCCCATCTCGCCATATCAGTGCGTAAGAACCTCGGAGGGTAGCACTAGGATCAGCTGAGTCATAACCAGCATAAAACTGGGCATGCTCAAATAAGTATCAGGTACCCCGTCATTGGACATGAGCGTTGTCAAGAAGGAGGCCATACTGTATAATATGACTACGGGAAATGGAAAGGAGGGGAAACTGTTGACCGAGATGATCGAGAAGCTTAAGGGAATTCAGTTACCGCCGCATCAGTTGCGTGAACTCGGTCTGGACAAGGACTGGCAGAAGAAGGTTTCCCCGCAGTTGGTCGAGAGAATAACCAAGACTGCAGAGAAATATAAGAACGTCTTGAAGGAGTTGTCCAAGAGATAACCACGAGGGTCCATTATCTATCCCCAAGAGATATTCTGGCCGTCCATCTCATCGTTGTAGACCAGCATTTCAGCGACTTAGCAGAACCTGAAGCCCAGAGGGGCATTGTAATCAATCAGCCCAGGTCGAAAATACCCCTCTGCCGGCCCGGTCACGCTGTGCAAAGATAGATCCACCCCGATCACCCGCAACGCCCTCTCCAGGGCTCCTCCGTCCCCGATGACCAGTGGCCGCACCTGCTGGTAAAGTTCTGCCTTGGCCAACGCTTTCACCACAATTTCCGGTCCAATCCCGGCTGGATCCCCCATGGTGATTCCAATCAACGGCTTTTGGTCCACTGAACACACTCCTTCCATCTGCCTCTCCGCCCGCCTCGACCGTACCTCACCCCCTACTTTCGTCAACCGCCTCGTCCCGGTCCCCACCCGCTCCGAAGACCAGCTAACCCGGTATGGGCCAGTCCCTCTTAATTAAAACTGCCAACCGTCTCAGGTAACGGCGGCCAACCCAGGCCAGGGGGCGAATGGGGATAAGGCAGGCCCCTCTGCCATTTCGGCAATCCCCTACTGAGGTAACGGATTACCCCCTTGATGAACCAAGGAGGTGACCGCCCAACCCTCGCCCTGAGGTGCTTTAGGCGGGGTAGTCATGGGGTAGGTGGTTTTGAAGTTTACCTCCCAGTAAAACTCCCCCAAAGGGGTAGTAGAAGTCCGGCCAGGAGGATTATACGATAGTGGCTGATGGGGCGGCCGAAATTGCGGCTGAAGAGGCCATTGGCCATTTGCCCTTGTGGGGTACCAATGGTTCTTGACAAGAACTGGAGCCTTGGTCCAGGCCATCCTCAAGGCCTCTATCAATTGCCATCGAACTTCCGCGCGAGGTGATCATATGGCTGAAGCAGGAAGCAAGCTTCTCTTACCCAGGATCCCCCAACCGGTATCTCCAGGCAGGCCAATAGAAAAACCCCCTTTTTTACGAGAGAAAGCGTCCATCGACCAAGAGCTCGCTAAAGGAGGTGAAGAGGAGGAAAGTTTATTCACCTGGCTGCGGCGGTTATTCCATCAGGGGATAAAAGCGCTCCCAAGAATGGGGAAAACCCTGCTCATCCAACTGGGCATCGTCTTTTTGGTCAATATTATCCTCTGGCCCCTTAATACCGGGCGTTTGCCGGGCTTCCTGGCGTCTTTGGCCTCCGCGCTCATTTTCTTGACGGCCACTTATAATGACATCATCCCCAAGACCATCTATTGGGTCATCGTTTTCACCTTCGGGAAAAGGCTCTTTTTCAAGATAAAGCGGGAAGGCTGGACTAAAGCCATTCAGCCCATACGCGGGTTGCTCCCGGAGTGCAGGCAAGCGTACGCGATATTGCGGGAAAAAAGCTATTCTTTCCTCCTTTGGGGAGGGGGAATAGGGCTGGCGGTAGCCAACAATTTTGCCAGCTATAGCCGTTTTTCCGGGGCCAGGAATAAGATGGATAAGTACTTCGTGGTCCTCGTGATTTCATTTACGGTGAGTTATCTCTTGGGAGAAAGCAAGAAGGGTTGGCTTTTTAAATTGGCCCGGCTGGCGGCCAAGGATTATGCTCGTCTGCGGAAGAAGCCAGTTGCCTATGGCGATCACCATACCCTTCTCCTTTTGACCGGTTTTGTCGTCGGGATGTTGCTGGATGGTCTGCTGATCATGGCGAAGATAGCTTACGGCGGCTACCTCCTGGGTGGATTGGCCTTTCTGGGGGGCCTGGCCTGGACCTTTATCGCCCCCAGAGGCGATCAAAAAAAGCAATTGCCTACCGAGAGGTGAATTTATTGGCGTGGTCAGGCTGAAAGTGGATGAAAAATACCGGTTCGTCAGCCTCTTTGATCCCCATACTGGCCTTTCCATTCGCTCAAATGTCTACGAACCCGGAGGAGTAGACACGGGCAATGATCCTTTTCAGGCTGGTTTCCCGGAACTTTTGGATATTGGCATCATGGGCTCCTGTGTCCATGGGCGAAGCGGTCTCTGCACAAAGGCGGGGATTGAGTGTTACCAGGACGGACCGCACTTAGCCGAAGAGAACATGCCGCTGGCCAGGTTCAAGGACATTATCGATCAGGGTCAGGGGCGAATCTTTCAAGTAGCCTTGGGCGGACGGGGAGATCCGGAAACTCACCCTGATTTCGTGGAAATCTTACGCTACTGTCGAGAAAAGCAGGTGGTACCTAATTTCACCACCTCTGGTCTGGGCCTTCGGCCAGAGATGTTGCCGGCCATCAAAGAGTACTGCGGCGCGGTGGCCGTGAGTTGGTACCGGAGTAGTTATACCCTAAAGTCCATTGAGCTGCTCCTGGGGGCCGGTATCAAGACCAATATCCATTATTGGCTCAGCCGGGCGACCATTGATGAAGCCATTTCTAGGGTGGAGCACAGCAATTGGCCGGAGGGCATTAACCGGATCATCTTTCTTTTGCATAAGCCGATCGGGTTGGGCCGCCGGGAGAACGTTCTTTCTGTTTCGGATCCCCGCGTCCGGCGTTTTTTCTCTCTGTTTGATCGTGGGGAAAACGCCCGCCAGGCCGGATTTGACAGCTGCAGCGTGCCGGCGCTCCTTAATTTCACTTCGAAGATTCATCCCCTGTTCGTCGAGCCGTGTGAAGCCAGTCGTTTTTCCGCCTATATATCACCTGACTTAACGCTTTATCCTTGCAGCTTTGCCCAAGAACCATCTCTTGGCGTCAGCCTTGATAACTGCTCAATTGAGGAGGCCTGGAATAGTGAGAAGTTTGCCGCTTTTCGCCGTCGCTACCAAAATGGTTGTCAAAATTGCCCCAAATACAAGCATTGCCTGGGCGGTTGCCCCGTAATTCCCGCTATCACCCTTTGTCCGCAGCACTCTCTTTCCAGGTAAGCTGTCGGTGTCTTGGACCGAGCTGACACGGAGGGGGTTGCACACACGCTCTCCTCTCCCCTCGACGGCTAAGCCAGAGACGCCCGCGGCGGCTCGATAATTTTCCGAAATGAGGTGAGACCATTGAGGATAAAGATCGATTTTATTACCAATTCATCCAGCGAAAACTTCGGTGTCGTCCTAGTCGATACCGCGGCCACCATGGCCGCCACCGGTGCCTTTACGGTTTTAGCCAGCTCAATCAAGGATATCTTTACCTTGGGGGCAGCCCAAGATGCGGCCAAGGAAATCGCCGAGGCCGTAGCGGCTGACGCTAAAAAACAAATCGAGACCTTGCTAAACAGTTATGACGAAGCCGAAAAGATGCTTGATGGCGAGCGGAATAAGATCCTTAGCGAGCTTGATTCGTTAAAAAAACAATGGGACGAAGCAAAGGAGACGGCCGACCCAAAGGATCCTGGATATGCCAAGCTGAAGGAACAGTATGAAGCTTACCAGAAATATCTCGAAGATCAACTCAAGGAAAAGGAATACGCGGCTTACTTGATCCAAAAGGAAAAGGCGGAGAAACAAGCGGCCGAAGAAGCACAAGGAGAATGGATACGCCAGCGTCAGGTCGATTACATCGCCGTCAAGGAAGAAAAGGCCCTTTTGCAAGCCACCCTCCGGGGGTATGCCGGGCAAGGCTTCGATGTCAACGACATCGAGCAGCGTCTTAAGCAATTAGAAGCCAAGGAATACGATCTGGATAATACCTTATCCAAACATGGGGCGTCTATCGATTACCAGGCGCGCGATCGGGGAACTATCGGCGCCGGTGTAGAATTCAATAAGATCAAAAAGGAGTTTGAAAAAAAGAGGGCGGAGCTGGAAAATGCCCTGAAATACGCCGACGCGGCCAAGCGTCGCGAACTCCAGGAGAAGATGGCCAGAGATGAGGAAGAGTACAGGGAAGCCATGAAAGCGGCCTATCGCTGGGATCTGGCGACAAAAGCAGCCGAAGGAATTGAATTTGGGGCCGACGTGGCCATTGAGGGACTCTCTCATATCACCGGGCCGGCGGGGAAGTCAATCAAGACCATTTATAAAGCCGGAAAGAACGTCGCTGGGGGCATGGGTGAAGGTATGGCTGATCCCAAGAACGCCGGCAAGCACCTCGTCAAAGGACTCGTTGGCGCGTCCACGGAAGTGGCCAAAGATCTGCTGGGTGAAAGCCCTTTGAAGTCCAGTCTGGCTAACATAACCGGCTCCGCCCTACAGGGGGCCCTGGAAGATGGGAACGACCCTCTGGGCGGCGGTTTGAAGGGAGCCGTGACGGGTACCCTCGACTCCCTAGCTGATTATGGCTTGGACAAAATCAAATCCAAGCTACCCATCCCGAAAGGCTCGTCGGTGGATGTTCATGATTACGAACTGGGTAAGATCTTCCATAACAATCCCCTAAATAGAGGGTTAACAAAAACAGTTTTGAGAGAAGGGCTCGGCGACAAGACCAAGGATTTCATCAAGGGTGGGATTGTCGAAAAGGCAAGTGAATCCCTATCTTTTGGTCCTTCCGAATAGTTATTTCATAGGGGCGAAGAAGACCTCAGGCAGAAGGGGTAAGCAGTTGTCTCGACTATCATCAATACTCCAGGAGGGGAAAAAGGCAAATGCCAACAGTTTTTAGAGTTACCCCCAATCAATTGGCCTGGTTAGGTCAGGCTTTTCCGGAGAAAAACCTCATTTCACCCTTGGCCGCTTTTACGCAACAGACGGCTTTAAGTGAGGAGGACGCGAGCGATCTAATCAGGCAAGGTATCGTTGCCCCGGACGGCACTATCCAGCCCACAGCCCTGGCCGTTTTCCAGTTGCTGGCGGGGGCAGAGGGGTTTTCCCGGATGAGGATTTTGGGAGTAACGGCCCCCGTGGATAAGGTGGTCTTTTATAAGGGAGAAATGGCGTGTTCCGTTGACAGCAGCCAGGGACGTTTCACCATTAGCTATCCACCAGACATAAAAGAAAGTACTTTGACCTTGGAAGAGTTCACGGGGAGCAGCCGCCTGATTAATATTCCTTTTCAAGCCCAACTTGCGCCGAACAGCGCCATGGTTTTTCTGGCCCTCTTGGATTTGCAGCGCCGCGCCAACCTTTTGGCTTTGGCCGGAGAGAACCCGAAGATGGCCTTTGGAACGGCTGAGATCACCGAGATGATCCGTCGGGCTAAAAAGTGGAGTTGGCTGGCTTATGCCCTTCATCAGCTGGTTGGCGAACGGCCCTGGCCAGAAGAGGAGGTTCCCTCTGCTTTGCGGGAACTCTTGAAGAAAGGCCTGATCGCCGCTGCCGGGGAAAACTTCGGATTGGTCGGTGCAGCTTGGGGGCTAGCCCAAGAGCTTTTGCTGCCGGAATATGTCTTTAATATCGCCTACGGACGATTGTTATCCCCCAGAACAATCGAGCATTCCCAGGCCTATGTCGTCTATTGCGGAATGCATAATATACTGTATTTGGAAGCGGTGGGGGATTCGATTTCCCTAGAAACGATGGCGGGGAGTGATCTTTTAATGATGCTCCGGCGAGCTTTGTTTGGAAATCCCGCTATCGAAGGCTTGGTTGCCTCCAGGAAATAGTTTCTGCCCCAACAATTCTTTACGGTTAGCCGCGCCAGCTTTCCGCAAGATGTTTCTGGTGTGAAATTTTACGGTATGGTGCGAGACGAAAAGCCTGGAGGCAATTTCCGGGTAGGTATACCCCCGGCAGAGGAGTTCGTAGACTTTCTTCTCCTGGTTGGTCAGATTAAACCAGAATGGGGGCGGCTGGGAGGAACCATCGCCGGCCAGGTTGTTCTCGTCCGTTTTTACATCGCCCAAAGGTGGCCGAAATCTTCCCAGGAACGGGACTAGAAGAAAGAGGAGGACTACTCCCAACACCGCAACCAGGGGGCTACCAGGCGGATTCTGCAGAAGCCTGAGATCCAGGGCGATGCCTGGTAGGGTTAGGAAAAACAAGGAGGCCCCCAGACCCAGTCCGAAGCTCTTGATGGGACCGAGGTATTTGCCTAGCGCGCGCAGGCTAAGCCAATAAAACAGGTCCGTGGCTCCCAAACCGAGAGTCAGAAAGATCAGGGTGGCGACGATGGGCAGCGGTTTATCCAGACCGATCACCGAAAAGGCCAGGCCAGCTCCGAGAAGGCCAACACTGGTTGCCCCCAGCCAGTTAAAGAACTTGTACTTGACCGTCAAGGAGGCATAACCCAGGACAGCTGCGCTGTAAAGGAAGGAATCCGCTCCGGGAAATTGCGGCCAATGGAAATAAAAAAGGGGCGCCACCACCCGGTACCAAAACCCGCCAGAAAAATAAGCCGCGGCAGCATAAGCCAGGAGAAAAGCCAAGGCGAGTCCAGCAGCACCTTTCCCTCCGTCGGTTTCCGGTGCGGAGGAAGCGGTGGCTGCCTCAACCCTTTTTCCTGGGAGTGCGGCCAGTTGGTTGCGCTGGTGGGTGCCAGTTGCAGAGGAAGCGGCCGCTGCCTCAGACTTTTTTCCCATTAGGTAAGCACCGTAAAGCGGTGCCAGCCCCAGCAAGGAAGCGATGTTCTTGAGCAAGTCGGGCGGAAAGCCTTGAGCCAGACCGGCCAGGCCGAGGAAAACATTGCTGCTGACCATGGCCAACCCCACGCGTAAGGCCGGATAATGCGGATTCATGAATAAGGGCGTCCAGGCGAGGACCAGATAGGCTGATAAAAAGCCGAGCAAGACATTTAGGACATAGGTGACGGGAATTGGCGGTGGAATGAATGTCCACACCCCAGTCAGGAGAAAAACCGCAACCCCGGCGCCCTTCAATATCTTCGCTTTTTGGGTCAGGGGAGGAGGCAGAAAGGCGAAAATCAGCAAACCGGCACCATGGCTTAAAGCAAAAATGTGCCCCTGGATATGCGCCTGGGGACCGAATCTCAGTCCAAGAAAAGGCCCGTGCAGGGGATAGAGAAGTATCCAGGTAAAGATAAGAGTCAGGATTAAGGAGTCGGCCATCCACCCTGGTCGTGCTGGTAAATTGGTCTTTTCCCCCAACATTGGATGTTCACCCATTTCGCCCGGTTATTCTCCGCGACTCCCATGACCAGCAGCCTCTCCAGGTCCCGCTTGCAGTCCCGAACAGAGACGTAGTCGGCTTGCAGCATCGCCGTAAACCGGGGTATCCATGACCTCTGTCCGCAGAAAACCTAGCCGGCGAGTAATGCTTTCCGCCTCTCAAACAAAAAGGCTCAAATGGCTTCGGAGTGATTGGCCAGGCAGTTCTTGACCTCATTCTGTCAGGTGGGTCAATGAAGTTCATAGGCTTATCTTCTTGACCATAGGATCAAGAAAGGCATATTCCATCGTCACCCGAAGGTAACATACACCTCCGGCGGCAGCAGCTGGCGACTATGCCCGGGCTTTCTTCACCGGGTTGCGTTCCATTTCGTCGAGGACAACCTTATACCTATCACTTAGCAGAACGGGGAACCGGCCGAGTGCCTACTGTTTTAAGCGTGGGTCCAGGGCATCGCGGAGCCCGTCACCAACGAGGTTAAAGGCCAGAACGGTCATCAGAATGGCCAGACCCGGGAAAATGGCCAGCCAGGGGGCATTCCAGATATAGCTTTGAGCATCTGAAAGCATGTTGCCCCAGCTCGGTACCGGGGGCTGGATACCGACTCCCAGGAAGCTGAGAACCGATTCCGTGATGATGGCCTGACCGACGAGAAGCGTGGCGTTAACGATTAGAGGACCCATAGCGTTGGGCAGGATATGCCGGAAGATGATCTGCCCGGGGACCTGTCCAAGAGCCCTCGCTGCTTCCACAAATTCCAGCTCGCGGAGACTGAGAAAACTGCTCCGAACGATGCGAGCTGGGTACATCCAGCGCGTTACACCGATGGCCAAAACGACCATAATGGTGCTGGGTGGTACAATGACCACGAGTATGAGAAGGAGGAAAAGGGAGGGAATGGAAAGGGCGATATCGACCAGACGCATGGCTACATTGTCAACCCAGCCGCCGTAAAAACCCGCCGCGGCTCCCAGGAAAGTACCGAGGAGCACGGCCACGAGCATAGCCAAAAAACCGGCACTCAAGGAAATCCTGGCACCATAAATGATCCTGGAAAGCAGATCGGCGCCCGTATTGTCAGTACCGAGAAGGTGCTGGAGCGAAGGAGGTTGCAAAAAGGCACTGTAGTTATACTGTCGGTAGTCATAGGGGGCTATCCAGGGAGCAAAGAGCGCTAAAATGACAAAAATTATTATGGTTATTGCTCCCCATACGGCGAGACGGTGGCGAATAAAACGCTTTAAGGTCATCACCAGCAGAGTCTCGGTCTTTTCGGCGGAAAGGCTTTTTGCTTTTAGCGGTGTACCCATCGTCTGTGTCTCAGCTTTACCCCCTTGGAGAGAAAAGATTTGGTCATCGAGAAGTCTCCATAAGCTCTTGCGCTGGAGCAAGCCCTCCTGAGCAAGCAATCCACCTTCTGATTTGGTTGGGCCCTAACTTGAGTCGGAGGTCTCTGGGGTTAATTCCTGGCGATTTCAGTTGTATTGTATTCTTGGATCAAGCAGGACATAGATTAGGTCGGCCAGCAGGTTTAACGCGACGACGAGGATCGAGGCGATCATCAGGATCCCCATCAGCAACGGGTAGTCTCGTTTCAGGACCGAATCCCAAAACAGACGTCCCATCCCGGGCCAGGCAAAAATGGTCTCAGTAATCAGCGCCCCCGAAAAAAGATAACCCGCGTCCAAAGCCAAGACAGTAACGACTGGAACGAGGGCGTTACGCAAGGCGTGCTTATAAATAACGATTCTCTCAGACAGTCCCTTGGCCCGGGCTGTGCGCACGTAATCGGAACGGAGGACTTCCAACATGCTGGAGCGAACATACCGGCTCCAGGTCGCAACCGAGTAAAGGGCCAGCACCGTCGTCGGGAGGACAAGGTGGTTCAATACATCCAATGGGCCCCCGCCTCCCTGGGTGATCCGGCCACCTGAGGGGAACCAGTGTAGCCAAGAGGAGAAAACCATTATTAAGACGATACCAAACCAAAAAGTCGGCATTGATATTCCCAGGTAAGCCAATACCGTAGTCAAAATATCAGCCAGGGAATACTGTCTCAAAGAAGCCAAAACCCCTAGGGGTATGGCCAAGACCATGGCCACAAAGTAAGACGCCCCCATGAGTTCCAAAGTTGCCAGGAACCGTTCCAGAATACGGTCAAGGACGGGCCGCCCGTCGGCAAAGCTTTTACCTAGATTTCCCTGCACAAGATCCGACAACCAAGAAACATACTGAACATAAAGGGGGCGGTCCAGACCGTAGGCGTGTTTCATCCTGGCGATCTGCTCAGGTGTGATATTGGGATTGTTAAGATACATGGCCATGGGGCCGCCGGGAAGGGCATGCATGATCAGAAACAAGAGCAAGCTGATTCCCAGCAAGACAGGGATGGCTTGCAGCAGACGCCGAGCGAGATAATTACGCATTCTACGACCAACTCCAGGCAGTTTCATCCAAACGTGAAAACGCCAATTCCTTCCGTCCGCAGTGCCGGCCTCATATCCCTCTGATGCCGAGTCGCCCAGCTGACTGGGACGCCGGCTGGTAAGTTTCCCCCCCAGTATGAACCGTCTGCCGCGGTACAATCACTATCACTAATCATGGATACCACCACAATGACGGTTGCCGATGTAAGATAGCGTTACGAATTCTGGCCGCCCCGATGACGGCGGAAGACGTTAAACCGCCCCAGCCCGATGAGGAGTCTCCGCTCTCGCTGATCTGCAGCGGTTGATGGTGGTGCCGGCTGGAGACAATGTAGCCATACCGGCACCACCGAGTAAGCGGCCAAAGGTAAGATGCTATCTCTTTTGCCAGGTGGCAACGTTCCATGTATCTACACCCCAGGCCGTCGGAACGTATCCGGTCATGCCACGCGTGGCGTTTATCTCATAAGGCAAATAGAGATAAACGCAGGCCGGGTCATCACGCAAGCTCTGGGCCAGCTGGCGAAACATCGCCAGGCGTTCCTTTTCGTCAACAGTTGTATTTACTTTGTCCAGAAGTTTATCGACCTCTGGGTTGGCATAGTACCCATAGTTGCTGCCCCCCTTGTCGGGGAAAGAGCGGGTATGAAAACGCTGCGCCAGAGAAACACCAGGGTCATACGAAGTGGCCGACTGGAATTCGGCCAAATCCCAACCACCTTGTTCCGTCCCGGGCTTGCCGCTCTTGAGCAGACTCCCAAAGAACGTGGCCGCGTCGACATTACGAATAGTCAACTTTATCCCAACGCTCTTATACATGTCCTGAAAAATCTTTTCGCTCTGTTCTCGCCAGGGGTTTTTGGCGGTCGTAGAGATGACCAACTCCAGGACTTTTCCATCTTTGTGCCGGTAACCGTCACTTCCCATCTTCCAACCGGCTTCCTCCAGCAGCTGCGCGGCTTTCTTAGGATCAAAGGGGTAAGGTTCCAGATCCTTCGGTGCCGCCCACGTGGCAGGCGCAATGGGAGAGCTGGAAGCTACGGCCAGTCCTTGCCAAACCTGGTTAATCAGTACATTCTTGTCGATGGCGTAATTGAGCGCCTGCCGGACGCGGATGTCTTGGAGAATTGGGTTTTTAAGATTGATCACCATATGTTCCCACCATACAGGAACTTTCAACAAATGAATGTCTACTCCGGAGATGTTCTGTAACTGCTTATATTGAGTGATGGGTGCAAAGTAATACACGTTGATGTCCCCATTTTGGATGGCCGCCAGCTGAGCATTTTGATCCGGGATAATGCGGAAGACAATTTTATCCGCCTTGGCTGGCTCTCCAAAGTATTTGGGGTTCTTTACCATCGTGATGTGGTCACCGTTGGCCCATTCCCCAAAATTGAAGGGTCCCAGCGTCACTTTAGGTTTAATATTCATTTCGGAGTTGTTGATTTCTTTTGGGGGCACTTTGGACCAGACATGCTCGGGGATGATGATCGGTCCGGCCCAGCGGCTGAGGAACGGAGGATAGGGTTTCTTGAGGTGGAAAACCACGGTCGAAGCGTCGGGAGTCTCAACCGAGGCAACCTGGTCATAACCAACGGTGCTCAAGGGAACAACGTCGGGATTCATGATCGTTTCCCAGGTGAATTTGACATCCTGAGAGGTAAAGGGTTGCCCATCTGACCAGGTAACGCCTTTCTTCAGCTTGAAAGTGTAGGTCAATCCGTCTTTAGAGATGAGCCCATTCCCCACAGAAGGTACCTCGGTGGCCAGGTCGGGAACCATAGAACCGTCAGGTTTGATGGTGACCAACCCGCTGAACATCGTTTGAATAACCATGGTCTGATAGGTCATGCTTGGGCCTAAAATCGGGTTTAGTTTATTGGGTTCTTCAAAGAGACCGTCGACAATGATCTTTTCACCAGTTTCTGTTTTCGCCGTCTCATTGGGTTTGGCCGACTGCGGCTTTTGTCCACATCCAGCCAAAAGTAGGCTGATAATCACCAACCCCAAGAACAGTCGCCAAACCACGCTCCTCTTTCTTACGATCGAGCTTACGCCGCCCATGTTCTTCCCCCCTCGGATGCGGTTTTTTCCTGAACCTTGTAGGCAGGGACTTAGCGCACAGTTGTTTCCGACGGACCGACTGTCCCCACCAACAATAGTTCTCTTCTATAAATTCTCTACTGGTGTAAGATTTCCTCCTAAAATAAATCTTTCCGTCTTGGAACTGTTTACTCGGGAACTTCTCATCAGGCGTGAATAAACGTCTTCCCCCCTCTCCTGGAAGAGAGGGGGGAAGAAAGCTTTTTATCGTCTTATTTTAGGAGTATTGTTTTAAGACCTAATAGAGAGCGGCTTGGCGCGACAGGCCAATTAGCTTCCCCTTAGGAATCCCCAGCGTTTCATCACCTCCAAGCCTTCCGTAAGGAGCGCATTTGGTACGCAATGCAGAGCAGAAGACTTATTTCGGAACTATGGTCACTAAATCGAGGCCCCCTTCTCTTCCCGGGGCTCGACCCCGATCGCTCCCACCGCGCGCGGTACTCCCAGGCCCGCTTTTTCAAAAAGGTCGAAGTGGCGCCTCTGGACCCGTTCCGCCTCTTTTGCCGACGGTTGGACCAACAAGCTTCCCACCACCACAATGAGCACATTCAAGGCCAAGCCCCAAACTCCGGAGTGAATCCCGAGGTATTTGGCGTAACCGCTCAGGCTCATGGCCGAAGAAAGAAGAGCACCGGCAACCATCCCCAGGAGAGTCGGCAAGGTCGACATTCGTTTCCAGTAAAGCCCAAGCAGAAAGGCTGGGGCCACATGGATCATCAGCTCAAACTTGATCTCGGTCAGGCGCCAGAGAGTGGCCAGAGGCCTCCAGGCGATTAGAGCGAGAACGACCAGAATAACCCAGTTCGCCAGTCGACCAACATGGACCAAACGTTCTTCCGGAGCCTGTGGATTCAGATTGCTATAAAAATCCTTGGTGACTACCGAGGCCATGGTTAAGAGCACCGAGTCGGCCGTGGACATGATGGCGGCGCCTACGGCGGCCAACACAATTAAGCCCATAACATAGCCAAAGGTGGAACCCTGCATCACCGGGTTCAACAGCATTGGAAAGACTTGGTCAGCCTTGATTGTGCCCAGGTGGGAGAAAGCCGCAGCGGCTACAATCCCGACCATGAAGACAAAAAAGGTCGTGACAAAAGGCATGAAAGCCATTACGGCGAAGGAGCGTTTCAAGGTGTTTTCATTTTTGGCCGCATAAATCCTTTGAATCGCTTGGGGATAAACCGCTGCTCCAACACCAATCAGGAACAAGGTGCTGTACCAGGTCAGGTTGGCCTCGGGCTTGGGGACACCCAGAAGAGCTGGCTTCTGGGCAGCCAGCTTGGCGGCTGCCTGGGGCAGTCCGCCAAAAGTGGTCATGATCAAACCCATCGTGATAAAAAGGCCCACTAAGAGGGTGATCCCCTGAATCGTGTCTCCCCAAATGACCCCGCGGAAGCCCCCTTCATGGACCAGGAAGGCCATCACCAGACTGAAAAACATTATACCCAAGGTGTATGAAACTAGCCCACCAGAAATGCCTTCGAAGAGATGGCCGACCGCCACCAGCTGTTCCAAAAGGTAATTCCCCAGACCCCAGATCATCAAGACGGCGGCCACAACGGCTACAGCCCTGGAATTGGTCCGGTCATACAGATAGTCGGTTGGCGTCAAATAACGATACTTTTTGGAAAGGATGTGGAGTCGCGGGGCAATCAGGAGGTAACCGGTGATGACCCCAATCATGAAAGTCACCGATTGGAGCCAGGAGTAGCCAATGCGGTAGGCCTGCCCTGGGTATCCCAACATGGTATTGCCACTGTATTGAGTGGCGTAAAGGGTAAAAAAGAGGACAAAAGCCCCAATCGCCCGGTTGCCCAGGAAGTAGTCATCCAAAGATCCACGGGTCTCCTTGCGCCGCGCATACCAGCCGACAAAAATCACCGAAGCCAGATAGAGCATGATGAAGATGAGCCCACCAATCCCCACCGGAAACTGCTGCTTCATTTCCGGTCACCCCTTTCTTCTTTCGCCCCTTCCTCCCCCAGTAAGTCTTCCAGGTTCCAGTAATGCAAAACGGTAAAAGAGGTGAGGGAGGCAATTCCTAAACTGGCCAGGAGGACGACAAAGGCCCAATAAGGAAAACCCATGATGATTGGTCGGTAGCTCCCTGTGGGAAACAGCCAGGGGACGGCAAAGAGATAGAAGATCAAAAAAAGTATCCAGATCCACCTGACAGCTAATGGTTCAATGATCTGACGACGCACTTTGAGAAACCCCCCTTCTGGTAATATGGTCCTTGAGTTAATAGAGGCGCCCCGCCCCCATACCCATGATCACATGGGGCCAAAACGACTGCCTCAATCCTTGGTTGCGACTACCTCAACCCAGCCTTGACCAGCCTCCCGGGCACCGTAAAACCAACCACCTCCTCCACCTTTCGGCTGATTTCAAGTAAGACCGGTAGATCCAAACCACTCTCAATCTCCAATCGTTTTAGAAGAAAGGCCACATCTTCTGTACAAACATTCCCCGAAGCATAAGGTGCCGCCGGGGAACCGCCTAACCCAGCAATGGAACAGTCAAACTGATCAGCCCCCTCTTCCAGGGCCGCATAGACATTGGCCAGGCCCAACCCACGGGTATCATGGAAATGAAGCGTTAAATCCAGCCCAGGCCAGATCTCCTCGATTCTCCCCACCAGTCGTCTAACCTGGAGCGGGCCAGCCAATCCCGTCGTATCGGCCACTACCAGTCCACCCGCCCCAAGGTCTAAAACCTGCCTAGCCACCTCCAGGACCCGCTCCTCAGGAATTTCCCCCTCAAAGGGGCAGCCAAAGGAGTTGGCCAAGCTGACCACCGTCTTTCGACCGTACTCCCGCGCCAGGGCAATAACGGCAGCAATGTTTTGTAACGATTCGGCCACCGACATGTTGACATTCTTGCGATTATAGGTTTCACTGACGGAGACGACGGCATTTATCTCATCCGCACCAGCTGATAGGGCCCGCTCCGCCCCTTTGACGTTGGGGACCAGGGCGCTATAGATCACTCCCGGTCGCCGTTGGATTCCCGCCAGCACCTCCTCGGCATCCCTCGTTTGAGGGATGACCCGGGGATGGACGAAAGAGGTCGCCTCAATCTTGGTCAGACCGGTCCCGCTCAATTGGTCGATGATCTCGATCTTCACCGCGGTGGGGATGAACTTTTCCACTTTCTGAAATCCGTCCCGGGGCCCCACTTCAAAAATCTTTACTTTTTCTGGTAGCTTCATTCCACCACTCCTTCTTCTTGAGTCAGTCCAACCATCACCCGCTGGCGGACGTAGTTGATCAACCCACCGGCGCCCATGAGTTGCTGCATGAATTCCGGGAAGGGCCGAGCCTGATACACTTTAGCGGAGTGAGCGGCCAGGATTTTTTGGGTTATGGTCATACCCATGGTCATCCACCCTTTAACTTAGATTAATCCCTTCTCTTTCCATTGCTGAAGCATCTCCCGAGAATAACCCAAGAGTCCGCAATAGACCTCTTCGTTATGGGCACCAAGTTTGGGCCCGAGCCACCTGACTTGCCCGGGGGTTTCGCTCAGAGTAGGTACCAGTCCAGGCACCAGGATTTTCCCAAGGCCCGGGATTTCGGTTTCCTGTGCCATTCCGCGCGCCCGGTAATGAGGATCAGCGGCGATATCGGCGGCATTGTAAATCTTACCTGCCGGAACTCCCGCTTTATCCATGGCTTCCAGCGCTTCCTCGATGCTCTTCGTCGCCGTCCAAGCGGAGATGGCGGCGTCGATCTCTTCCATATGGGCAACCCGGCCGTCGTTCCTGGCCAGACGCGGATCCTCAGCCAGGTCCGGTCGCCCCACCGCCAGCATCAGGCGCTTGAAGATCCCATCACTGTTACCCCCGATGACGATGTATTTGCCGTCAGCACAACGGTAGGTATTCGAAGGGGCTATACCGGGAAGAATGGTCCCCGTCCGCTCCCTGATCACTCCCAGGGCTGAATACTCCGGCAGGAGCCCTTCCATCAAGCTGAAAACCGCCTCGTAGAGGGCCACGTCTACCACCTGTCCCTTGCCTTGCCGGACTTCCCGGTGGCGAAGGGCCAATAATCCGCCAATAAAAGCGTAGAGTCCGGCCACCGAGTCTCCCAAGCTCACTCCGACCCGGGTGGGCGGTCGGTCGGGATAACCGGTAAGATACCTGATCCCTCCCATCGCCTCACCGATACTGCCAAAACCGGGCTTATTCCGATAGGGACCAGTCTGGCCATAACCCGAGACTCGCACCATAATGAGACCAGGATTGACCTTTTCCAGATCATCCCACCCCAGCCCCCATTTTTCCATCGTGCCGGGCTTGAAATTTTCGATCAAAACGTCCACTTTGGCTGCCAGTTGCAGAACGATTTCTCGGGCTCCGTCCTGCCTCAAGTCCAGGGTGACGGACTTTTTATTATGCGACTGAACATACCACCAGAGAGAGGTCCCTTCATAAAGATGGCGCCAGGTTCGCAACGGATCCCCACCATCCGGAGGCTCAATCTTGATCACTTCCGCCCCAAACTCGGCAAAGAGCCTCGCCGCAAAAGGCCCCGCGATCATAGAACCCAGCTCCAATACCCGTAAGCCTTCCAGCGGTGGCTCGCCCTTCCCGGTCTTAACGAAGAAGTCCACCGGTTCTTCCTTCACTCTCGCCCTCACTTCCTCCTTTTCGAAGTGTTTTTCTGAAAATATAGATGAGCAAGAAATGTGCCAGCAGGCCCTTGCCGCTTTCTTTCCCTCGCGGAAACCCTGCCCCTACCTTACGGGTCCCGCGTCAACCTCCAATTGGCCTTGGTATAGAGGCCGCCCCCTGTTGTACCTGGCCCAAGCGGGTTTGGTATAGCCTGTTCATCCCAACCTTTGGGGGATTACTCATTAACTCCAGGCAGCAACAGTAGACAAAAGTCTGCAGGTCGGCATCTGGCTGCGTCTGGCCATTGATTTATGAAACGTTGCCGCAACATAGATGCAACTGCAACACAGCCCGGAAATAATCAGACCTGGAGAACGTGATGAAATCCATTCCCTGCCGACGGCGGCGGCACTAGCAGCAATAAGGGGGGTTACTTGCAGTTACATTATTTGGCCCAGGCTCAAGGCCGAACAATAAATAATAAGCGAAAAAACTGCTTGTCCAGCTAAGTGTAGGTTTTCCGGACGGTTTCTCTTTCAAAGTTAAATTGGAGAGAACTCTGTTGGGGGATGATTCCTGTTGTTGGGGATGGTTATGCGTTGCGCAGAGGGTAGTCAGAGTTTGTGGGGTCTTTAACAGGCAACGGTGAAGAAGGTCATTCGCTAACCTGCTGGCGGGCGAGCTCGGCCTTTTTGGCCGCTACGAGCTTGCGCCAAAGAGTGACCCGGTTTATGCCCAGTCGCCGGGCCGCCTCCGATTTGTTGCCACCCGAAAGACGTAAGGCTTCTTCAATAACGTCAGGCGTAAGTAACCGTCTCTCCCGTTGTTTTTCATCAGCTTCGCCCACCAACTTGCCAGGGAAAACTACAGCTTGACCGGCCTTTATGCATAACCGCAAAGCTTCCTCCAGGTGGTCGGGTCGTCCGTCCCAAATGGCCACCAATCTTTCCGCCACGCTTTCCAATTCTCGTACATTACCCGGCCAGATGTAGCTTTCCAATATTCCCCGGATACGTTGGTTAGGCTCCAAAAGCTCCGCCAATCGGGAACGGCGGGAACGCAACTGATGCAAAAAGAGCGGCAAGATATCCTCCTTTCGTTGGCGCAAAGGCGGTATCCACAGGGGCAAGATATTAATTCGATAGTACAGATCCTCCCTAAAACGACCGGCCCTCGTTTCCTCAACCAGATCGCGGTTGGTAGCAGCAATGATCCGTACGTCCACTGGTATAACCCTATCCCCGCCCAACCGAAGGACCTCCTTTTCTTGTAAGACACGGAGAAGGCGGGCCTGGATCTTGGGACTCATCTCGCCGATCTCATCGAGGAACAAAGTCCCCTGGTGAGCCAATTCAAAAAGACCTGGTTTGCCGCCCTTACGGGCACCCGTGAAGGCTCCTTCTTCATAACCAAAAAGTTCGCTTTCCAGCAAAGGCTCCGGCAAAGCCGCGCAATTAACCGCCACAAAGGCTTCTTTATGGCGGGCCGACGCATTATGAATCCCCTGAGCCAAAAGCTCCTTTCCCGTCCCCGTCTCCCCGGTGATGAGAACCGTGGCCTCGCTTTGGGCATAGTCCCGGGCCCGCGCCACCAGTTCCCGGGAAGCCGGCGCTACCGCCACCAGGTCTTCCAAATGGGTTTTGGCCACAAAACCCTTGGTCAGCAGGGTTTGCCTGATCTTATGCTCAGCCCTCTGAATCGTTTCTACCTCTTGAAACGTTGCCACTACACCCAGTACTTGCCCGCGATTAATGATGGGAATACGGTTGGTTAGGATCCTCACCCCCTTCACCTCTTGGACACGGCTCAACTCCGGTTCCCCTCTTTTCAAGACCTCCCGCAAACGACTGTTCGGGATGACCTTTTCCGCCGGTTTGCCCATGGCATCGGCCGCGCGGATTCCCAAAATCCTTTCGGCGCCCGGATTAAAAACAACCAGTTCACCCTTTTCGTCAGTGGCCACAATACCCTCAAAAGCAAAATCCAAGACGGCTTTGAGACGTTCAGCGCGCGCCGCCTCCCTTTGGATCGACCAAGCCAGATCAAAGGCCTGCTGGAAAGAAAACCGGATGGATTTATTTGAATAGACCTCGAAGGCAAAGAGACCCGCCTCTTCTGCCAAATCACAGGCCAGCGTGGTTCCAACAATGACCTTGACTCCCTCCTCTTTTAGTTGCGCAATCTGCCTTTTGGCCTCTTGAAAACTATCGTAACTGAACTGCCTTATCTTTACTTTGAGGATATCTGCAATCTCTTGCAGCTCCGGCAACGGTTGTGAGAAGCGGCCAACGGCAACGATGTCGCCCTTCTGACTGGCCCGCCTGATGGCTTGCAACAGGTCAAAGGCTGTGACATCGATGGAAACGATGGGGCGTGAAAGGTGCTCTTTGAGGAGGTGGGCGTTGGAACCGGCCGAGATAAAGACGTGAACGTCCCCGCTGGCCTCCCGCTCAATGGCCAAGCGCACCAGTTGGTCAAAGACAGCTTCAACGAATTCCAGTTCGACCGGAACGGGCAGGCCGACAAGAGCCCTTTTGATTAAACGGGTTAGGCGGGGGTAACTGAAGACAACCACGCGGGGCTGCGTCATCGCCATATTCCCTCCAGAAACGCCGGACCTTAGTTTACAGTCTGGGTAGCATGGCTGCCTTCGTCTGGCAACACCTTTGAGATCTTACCTTTCTGACTTCATCGGCTCCAACTGTTTTGGCAAGGGCTGAACCGCAGTTACTCTGAAGGCCGGTCGCATATAAACATTCGGGCCGGTCAACGCCTGACCGCGCTGCGCTTCTTGCTCCGGCCCCAGCGCCTTCACCAGTACCTCAGCAGCCCAAAGGCGGTCTGCCGGCTTTCCGGCCTGGAAGTTGCCGGTAGCTGAAATGAGTCCGTCATCTACCGCCTGACCCAGGTAGCCAAGGGCCCACGGAAAATGCTTGCCGATTTCAGCGCACTGGTTGATTTTCCTCCTAAACGGGCCAGTTGGGCGGGAGTATGCATCTCCCCCCGCCAGTAGATCTCCCCGCTCAAAGCCGCTACGTCCACCGTTCGCACCGGTTCCGGTTCAACATTGAACAGGACCCACCAAGCGTGAGCCCGGACTTGCTCAGCGGGAGAACACAAATAGACCCCAATTTCTAAAACGTATGGGCGCACCAGATCAGGTCTCGCTCTCGCCACGGCGGCTAGGCCCCAAAGCACCCCCTCCGTCAGGCTGGGGTCCTCCCGAAACGAAAACAGGATTGGAATGCATTCGGCTAAACCGGCGGGATCGGTAGCGATGATCGCCCCGATGGCCTGGGGGGCATTCCAACCGGTGCCCCCGGATTCGTCATTGAGCGACCAAAGCAAACGCCGAATTAGATCCCGGGCCATTTCCGGTCGCCTTTTCCTCCCCTCGGCCACAACCAGGGCTAAGGCCTCAATCGCCCGGCAACTGATCAGCCTGTCCCGCTCATAGAGCAATCCAAGTAAGACCCGCAAAAGATCTTTAACACTGAGCCGCAAAAGCCGGGAAAAATCATTCGCCGCTAACCAAGGCAAAATATCACTTCTCCGTAAGGGCACAGAACATCACCTGGCATGGCACAATCTAAAATGTACCTTGTGAAATGTGCGCTACCACCTTAGAGAACTCCGCGGAACCCCCCCCCCGCCAAAAAACCATCGCCTTGCTGCCCGGTTATTTCCCCATTTTCATTTTTTCGGCCTCAAAACTGACATAAGAATAGACCACGGTGATCGCGGCAATCACTACGGCTGTCCCCAGAATGACGCCGAAACGGGCCACCGGTGGCAAAAAGAGGCTCAAGGCGATCAAAATTCCCCCCGCGGTGAAGGCGTAGCCGGCAAGGCGGTGGGTTTTCTCCCAAACCACCTGGTTTTCCAAAGTCCAGGGAGTGCGGACACCGATGAAGAAATTGGACTTCACCCGGCCCATCATCCCTCCCAACAATATGAACAAGCCGGCCACGCCCAAAGCGACGATTTTGTCTACGGCCAGCGGTTGCCCAAGTCCCGCCAGCAGAGTGACCACATACAGTACCGCCATAAAGAGCATAAATCCATTTACAAAAAGTAGATAGGCCCCCTGAAAATTGAGGTAGTTTTGCCGCCGCGGGTCAATATAAGGGATGGCGATAAACAACAATAACAGGCCGAAGCTCAGAAAGGGTTCGAAGAAAACCCCGAAGGTTTTCGTCGACCAACCATCGACCTGTCCGTACATGTTCCAGTGGGTCGGTATCCTATCAGGAAGCCGGTGGTAAAGAGACAATCCTATTATCAGCATCATGACATTAATGAAAAAGGCAAACCAGTAGTCGCGAAGGATTTTTCCCACTGGAGATCCCCCCATTGAGCATGTTTTGTCCGGGCACTTTGAGCACTGCTTTCGGAACGTTGGGCTCAAGGGAATCATATCGCATTTGGTTAGGTAAGCCAAGAGAAAGCTGTAACCCAGAGTCCCCCTTCCCACCCCCCATTCCGTTGATACGATCCGAGCTTTTGGCGAAAAGAAGAAAGTCTATTCTCGGCGTATGTTGACGGAGGCCAGCCCTTCTGGTATAATCTTCCTGGAGGGCTGGCTTCCGATCTTTCTGCAGGGGGGAGACCGGTGCTTATGGTTGAGAGAGCGCGTCCGGGAAAGGTCGATCTGGTCAAAAAAGAGGTCGCGGCTGCCCGGGAGAGAAAACTCGGCCGGGAGAGAAAGCTGGCTCCGCGCGGTTTTCATTATATGGCCGCTAGAACCCATAACTTGTGGGACCGGCTGGAGGAGCAACGCCTGGAGACAAAGACCGATATCGCCGCTCTCCGCCAGGAAGTTAAAGATGACATCGCTGGCCTTCGCCAGGAAGTAAAGGCTGACATCGCTGGCCTTCGCCAGGAAGTAAAGGCTGACATCGCCGGCCTTCGCCAGGAAGTAAAGGCTGACATCGCCGGCTTCCGCCAGGAAGTTAAAGATGACATCGCCGGCTTCCGCCAGGAAGTTAAAGATGACATCGCTGGCCTTCGCCAGGAAGTCAAAGCCGACCTCACGTACTTTCATAAAGACTTCAAAACCGACGTCACCAGCCTTCACCAGGAGATCGACGGGTTGCGTCTTTGGTCAGTTGGAACCTTTTTTACAATCCTGGTTGCGGCCATTGCCTTGGTGGTTTCGGCCTTCTTTCGTTGACTGACCCAACCTCTCTTAACGATTATCTCGCGGTGAACAAACGGCGAGTCCGCGTCCAGAGGGGATTGGTTTTATGTGCTTTTATTAAAAATCCAAAAAAACATTTTTCAGGGAGGGAATTTGTGGGTAGGCATAGAACAGGTTAAGGAAGAATCGTCCTATAGTCCTAACCGGAGTAACTTCTCAGTTTTCACGGAAGACTGGAGGGTTGAGGTTGGAGATTATCCTCATTGCTGTTTATTTTCTTAGCCCGGCCGTTATTCTTTATCTTAGTTTCCGGTTAGCGTTGTTAGAAAAAATTGGAACGATTCTCTTATGTTATCTAGTCGGCATAGTATTGGGCAATTCCGGATTAATACCGCAGTCTTTCAGCCGTTTACAATCGCTTCTATCGGAAGCAACTGTCGTCGTAAGTTTGCCGCTTCTACTATTCTCGCTGGATGTAAAGCAATGGTTTAAGATTGCCGGTAAAGCCATGCTTTCTATGTTTTTCGCCGTGATTTCAATAGTTATAGTGGCCTTTATCCTATTTTTCGCTATAAGACAGGGACGAAGCCACGACGCCTGGCAGTTGGCAGGAATGGCCATGGCTGTGTATACAGGAGGGACGCCCAATCTGGTTGCTGTGAAAATGGCTTTGAATGTCGATTCAAATACTTATATCCTGTTTCATACCTACGATACTATAATATCGGCCATATATATGTTTTTTGTAATATCGATTGCGCAAAGGCTGTTTAACCGATACCTGCCACCTTTTCGCAGCAAAATATCAGTTGACTTGTTCGATGAAAATAGTGGTCAGACAGAATCATTAAAAGAGTACCGTGGCCTATTCAACGCTGGGGTTATGGCAGGACTGGCCGTGGCCCTGCTTTTGTCCTTAATGATCGTAGGGGTTTCTCTTTTTATCAGCGGGTTTGTGCCGGAGTCCTATTCCACCGCTGTAACCATTCTCTTGATAACTTTCCTTGCCATTGTTTTTTCTTTTGCACCGAGGATCAGAAAAATCGAAAGAACTTTTCCGTTGGGAATGTACCTGATCTATGTGTTTTCTGTTGTAGTGGCCTCAATGAGCAATTTGGAGAAGCTGATCAAAATAGACTCTTCCATCCTGTTATTTGTAGCGGGATCAATCTTTGGTAGCATGTTCCTACATGCCATCTTCTCAAGAATGGCAGGGATTGACACTGATACCTTTTTGGTCACCTCCGTTTCCGCAATTTGTTCTCCGCCTTTTGTACCTCTTGTAACTGCAGCCTTAAAAAACCGGGCAGTACTTCTATCCGGCCTAACCACAGGGATAGTGGGTTACGCTATTGGCAATTTCCTGGGTATATCTCTGGCATATTTATTTAAAGCCATACCCTGACCCAAGTGGAGGGAGGATCATGAGGCCTGCTGCGCTACCAAAAACAGGTAGAGATAAGGAGGACATTCTAAGAGAGCTGAGGAATTACCAGAAAGACGACCCGTCTTATGAGCGAGGCAGGGTGTGGAGCCTTGTTTATTATTTAGGAGCTGAGCATGACTCACTTTTACAGGAAGCCTATAATTATTATTTTTCGGCAAATGCCCTGAATCCAATGGCGTTCAAGAGCTTAAAGCGGCTGGAAAACGAGATCATCTGGATTACAGCGGCTTTACTCCATGGCGATGGCAATGTGTGCGGGGTAATGACTTCTGGTGGAACAGAAAGCTGTCTTTTGGCCGTGAAAACCTATAGGGACTATGCCAGAGCGGAGAAAGGAACAAAAAATCCAGAGATGATACTTCCGCAGACGGCACATGTCGCCTGGGAAAAAGGCGGAGAGTACTTCGGAGTCAAACCCGTGTACGTGCCCCTTGATGACGACTATAAGGTTGATGTAGAGGCCGTCAAAAGGCTTATAAACAAAAACACAATTATGATCCTCGGCTCCGCGCCTGATTATCCTCATGGTATTATAGACCCGATCGAAGAGTTGGGCCGGATAGGGGAGTCCCGAGGAATACCGGTTCATGTTGACGCTTGCCTGGGCGGTTTTATTCTGCCATTTATTGAGAAACTGGGAATTAGTCTTCCGAAATGGGATTACCGCGTTCCCGGGGTAACCTCTATTTCGGCTGATCTGCATAAGTACGGATTTGCAGCCAAAGGAGCCTCCACCATTACTTACAGGAGCCTGGACATTTTGAAATACCAGATGTTTGTTTCCACCGAGTGGCCAGGAGGAGTTTTCGCTTCTCCCGCTTTACTGGGGACAAGGCCAGGTGGAGCCTATGCGGCCGCCTGGGCTTCTTTGCAGGCCTTAGGAGAAGACGGCTTTGTCAGCATCACCAAGCAGGTTATTGAAAGCACGCGGAAGCTCATGGAGGGAATTAGAGCGATTCCCGGATCGAAGGTGATCGGGCGGCCGCAAGCCAGTATCTTCTCTTTTCGGTCTATCGACGCTAATTTAAATATATTTGCGGTGGCGGACCAGATGGAGCAGAAAGGTTGGCATATGGACAGATTGCAGAAGCCAGATGCTATTCATGTTACGGTAACGCCGGCACATTCTGCCGTAATAGAAGAATATCTCACAGATCTCAAGAATTCTGTGGAATACGTCAGGAAACACCCCGAGTCGGCTGCCAGTGGATCCGCCGCAACTTACGGAATGATCGCCCATATCCCGTTACGGAGAATGGTCAAAAAACAAGTACTTGAAATGTTCGCTCAGCTGTACGGACCGGAAGGAAAGATGATAAACATGACTTCTTCCGTGCCAGGCGAAGAAAATGAAGGTGGGATCCCCACCGGACATGAGGAAAGCGACAAAACACCGGGAAGAGAAGCGCCTGGTCTACTCAATAGAATCATAGCTGCCTATGTTAAGCTTCGACAGTCAAGAGAATAGGTAAAGCCGGGCCTCCCAGGGGTTACGCACCGCGTACGCAGGACTAATGATCCTTGGGATCACCCTGCAAGAAGGAAACTTGCCAACCGCAATCGAAACCCGGGCCTTTCACAGCACGGGATTCCAAGCCCACCCCACAACTGCCTCCTGTCCACCAGCGGGAAATGGGGCACCCCAGGCCCACCGTGGAATTTGGTTTGCCTAATCTCAAAAAATATTCTTCTCCCCCACCATTTCCGCCGTCTGCCAGCGGCGCGGAGAAAGGGGCCCCAAATCAAGCCGTGAGGTCCCGCCTTTAGTTATGAGATCGCTGATGATCATTCCGGCGGCCGGAGCGTGCATAAAGCCGTGGCCGGAAAAGCCAACGGCTTGATAAAAGCCCCTAACTTCCGGCGATTCCCCGATTATGGCATGAAAATCTGGCGTGATCTCCCGCAGGCCGGCATAAGCTCGGACAATCTGCACTTTTTCGAGAATGGGAACCCGCCGGAGCCCGGCCTGCGCCACACTATCAAAACCGTCCCAATCGACGCGGGTGTCAAAGCCCGGTGGCGTCTCCCGGTCGGTGCCCCCCAAAAGCAGGCTGCCACTTTTTTCCCGGTGCAGATACCAACCAGTGTCGAGGTCAACAACCAAAGGGGTACTTTCTCCAAACTCCGACAGCGGGGCCCCGACAAAAACCTGGCGGCGGGTAGGATAAACGGGAAGATCAACCCCGGCCAGCCGCGCCACCTGCGCTGCCCACGGCCCGGCGCAGTTTACCACCCGCGGGCTGGAGATTTTCCTGAGCGTGGACGTTCTCTTGAGGGAGGTGCCTCCTGCTCGGTTTCTGCCGATGAGATCTCCCCTGGCCTGCGCCAGCTCTGTAGCTTGTAAGACCCCCTCAGCCGGAACCATAGGGTCTCTTTGGTTCCGCTTCGCCTCGCTGCGCGTCTGGTCCGCCGGTCGCGCCTCGCTCGGGTCTATCTTTTCTGGCTCATGCAGGGCGAGAGTCGGGCTCGGGAGGCCATCATGCTGTCCGGCGGTATCAACGTCGGGGTTTGCCTTCTCCAGAATTACGCCTCGCATTTCCCCCCCTTCAATAACAAAACCTCTGGCTTCCCACCCCAATAAAATCTCCGCTCCCGCCTTTACTGCTTCCGAATAAAAGCCTTGCAGGACGGCACTGGGGTCGGCTGAACCATCTTCAGCACAAAAGGTCGCCGTCAAAAGGTCCCTGGTTTCCAGATTAGGAAAGAGCTTTCCGGCCTCCGCCGGTGTCAATAACTGGCTCTTAACACCAAGGGAATTCTCCCGCCGCACATTTTCCCGAAAGATTTCGGCGGTAACCGGGCGGGCGGTGACAAACAGATAGCCATGCTGGCGTAAGAAGATATCGCGCCCGGTATTTTTCTGAAAAGAGAGATAAAAAGGTATGCTCAGTTTGCTCAGCTCTATATTGGTCCGGCTCGAAAACTGGTAGCGCAATCCACCCGTACAGTAGGCCGTGGCCCCCATCCCGGGTAGCTCTTCGCGTTCGGCCACCACCACTTCCAGGCCCTGTTTCGCCAAATGATACGCCACGGCCAGACCTACAAGCCCGGCTCCAATGACGACAACATCGACTTTTTTCATCGGTTCACCCCATTAAGCTCGATTTCGTAAGAAGAGAAAGATTCGGCGGATCAATTGTCCGCAGATAAACTGTCTTCCCGAGAGGACTTTTTGTTACGGCCCCAAATAAGCCCTTTTAAGGTGTTCCATCTTCATCAACTCCTCAGCGCGGCCCGAGGTATTAATCAAACCGTTTTCAGGGTTAGTCCCGATTTTTGTTGAAAATGATTGTGGCGCCCGATTTTCCAGTATGTCATACTGGAGTTGGCAATTTTGGAAAGGAGGGCGCCACTTGACTAAAGGATATCATAAGAAGATGCCTCTTGAACAGGGGGCAGCACGGGAAAAAGATTGGTCTTTACCGGCCACCTTCGCCCTGCAAGTTCAGAATCTGCGGTCCTTCTGCAAAACCTCGCCAGCCCAGGTGCATGTTAAATAAATAACAAGATGGCTTGCCTTTCATTTCGACTTGCGTTATAATAGCGGCAGAAAATAGAAAAGAGGTTACAGGAGTATGGCTTCACCCATAACTGATTTAAACGGCACTGGGTAAAGGCCTTCGACATTGAGACCTCGGGAAGGTCTCGTTTATTTTTGTCAAATGGCTGCTAATAGCGGGTGTTAAAAGGAGAGAACGGGCTTGCTCGGCTTTAACCAGGTTTTAACCCACCTCACCCCCGGACAATTTTTGCTGTTCATCATCGGGGCTTTACTCATTTATCTCGCCATCAAAAAAGATTACGAACCGATGCTTCTTTTACCCATCGGTTTCGGCATCATCTTGGCGAACATTCCCTTTTCTTCGGCCACAGCGCCCGATGGCTTTCTTACGCTCCTTTATGAAACGGGGATCAAAACGGAGCTGTTCCCCATCCTCATCTTCATCGCGGTCGGGGCGATGGTAGATTTCACCGTCCTTTTACAACAGCCCTTCATGATCCTCTTCGGGGCGGCCGCACAGTTCGGGATTTTCTTCACAATATTTCTGGGCATTCTCCTGGGTTTTGACTTGAAGGAGGCGGCCTCCATTGGGATAATCGGAGCCGCCGATGGTCCGACCTCAATCTATGTCGCCAATTTCTTTGCCCCCAAGCTCCTTGGTCCCATTTCTGTGGCGGCCTATTCGTATATGTCACTGGTGCCGATCATTCAACCTCCAGTTATCCGGCTCCTGACCAGCAGGCAGGAGAGAAGGATCAGGATGCAGGCCGCGGTTAAGCCGGTGTCGCGGCGGGTTAAAATCCTTTTCCCCATAGCCGTGACCATGATCTCTGGTTTCGTGGCCCCCATGAGCGTTTCGCTTGTTGGATCGTTGATGTTCGGAAACCTCATCCGGGTAAGCGGGGTTTTAGATCGACTGTCCAAGACGGCGCAAAACGAATTGGCCAACCTCGTCACCCTCCTTTTGGGGATAACCATTGGTGCGACCATGACGGCAGAAACCTTCTTAACCCCGACGACGCTGCTCATTTTTGTCATGGGGTTGGTGGCTTTTGTTTTCGATACGGCTGGCGGGGTGCTCTTTGCCAAGTTCATCAATCTTTTTCTAAAAGAGAAGGTTAATCCCATGGTGGGGGCGGCTGGGATATCAGCCTTTCCTATGTCGGCGCGGATCGTTCAAAAAATGGCCCAAAAAGAAGATCCTACCAACTTCATCTTGATGCAGGCGGTGGGGGCTAATGTGGCCGGACAAATCGGCTCGGTTGTAGCCGGTGGCATCATCTTATCCATCGTCGGCGCCTTGGGTTAGAGTTTCGGTCAAACGAGGTGACTCACCAGTGCGTTGCGTCGGGGAGTCACTTGCCGTCGCGCCTTGGGTTAAAGTTCTGTGCAAAAGGAGTGACTCACTGTGGTCTGGCTCAAAACTTTAGATCTTTTGTTCTGCGGCATGGCCCTGACCTTTTCCGTCCTGTTCCTTTTTTACGGGCTGATTAAGGTTTTGATGCGACTGGAATGAGGGCCGACTCTGCAGGGATTCCTTCATGTCCATGGACCAGCCCGTAACGTAGTTAAGCCAGGTCAACATGTGGATTGGCTTTACCCCAGCAAAAAGGGAAAACTCACACATTTTGAGCGAGTCGTAGATGGCCATAAGGTCCTGGGCGCGGGCCGTCAAAAGGCATATTGGCAGCCGGCTGTTTATCACACACCCGCTGGTGGCAGCCACCAGAACGGGCCAGTAATAGATTACGCGGTCAGCGACTCCTTTTGCTCGAAGAGAGAAACTCCGGAGCAGGGCAGCCTTTTGGGAAGCCTTCGTTGACGAGGATGACGAACGACTGGCTATTTTCGGCGCCAACGCCCACCAGCCTGCCGCCTTTTTGAAACCTAAGGCTTCCGCAGGTCTGTATAGGAAAGTTGCCTCCCCCTGCAAGACCTTCTCAAAATTAAAGGAGAGATTTCTACGCTTCCTTTCTAAACTTTTCTCCCCGTTTTTAAAGCTGTCTCAAACCACCTCTATTCCGTCAAAAAAGCGGGCACATTTCGCCCTTTCCTCTTCCGTCATCCAGGAAGAATGCCGGTAAGGGGTAGGCCGGCCGAGGTTGTCGGCCTTAGTTACCCAGAGGGGATTGTAAGGCAGGAGGGCCACTTTTGCAACGCCGAGGCGGCGCAGAAAGGCGGCCAGACCGGCGAGGTTATTTTCGCTGGTGGTAATTCCCGGTATAAGAGGGATACGGGGTAAAACCGGAACCGCGCCCGAGGCCAGAAGAGCCTGAAAATTATCCAGGATGATCCGGTTGGCGCGGCCGGTGTATTTTTTGTGCTCCTCTGAATCGATGAGCTTCAAATCGAAATAGATGAGGTCCAAGTAGGGCAAAAGGTGTTGTTCGAAGGATGGCCGGTGATAGTAGCCGCAGGTCTCCAGGATGACATGAATCCCGCGCTCCTTTAAGCGAGGCAAGAAGGCCCCCAAGTAACGCGGATGGAGGGTGGCCTCCCCTCCGGAAAGGGTCACCCCACCGCCGGAATTTCGATAAAAGGGTTCATCGCGCATGACTTCGGCGACCAGCTGATCCACCGAATAATAACGCCCCAGAGGACGTAAACCTGAACTAGGACAGTTTTCCGCACAAAGACCGCAGGCCTGGCAAAGCTCGCGGTTTATAGGGTCGACCCCGGGTCCCACCGCGCTGGCGAGAAGATCGCGGCGGCCTCTAGTTGGAGGCGTTGGGATCTTAATGGCTCCCTGGGGGCAGGTTTTCTCACAGGTTCGGCAACCGAGGCAATCGCCGGGAGAGTACATGATTTGGCGAAAGGGGCTGATCGCTTCGGGATTTTGGCACCAAACGCAGGCGAGAGGACAGCCTTTGAAAAAGATCACTGTCCGTATCCCGGGGCCGTCGTCCAAGGCATTCCTTTTTATTTCAACGATGAGTAGAAAGGTCATAAGCACCTGGTTCGCCAAAGCCCACAATAGCTAACGACGCCTGACTTTCTGGTCCGGGACAACTTCATCCAGATCTCCTGACCATCGTTAGTTCTTGTTTAACCAGTCTCCCCACAACCAGGCTTTCGCTCCTTTCGGGTTGGGTTTCAACGATTCAACAGATTGAACTCCGTCCGGCGGATTATTTCCCTCTGCATATCCTCGTTCAACTCGACAAAGTAGGCGTTATAACCGGAGATCCGCACCAGGAGCCAGCGATAATTTTCGGGATGGGCCATGGCGTCGCGCAGGGTAGCGGTGGTGACGATATTAAACTGCATCTGCATGCCGCCGAGCTCAAAATAGGTTTTGACGTAAGCCGCCACGCGCTCCACGAACTCCTGGTGGGTATCCTGGGGTCCGGGGGCCACCTTGACGTTAAAGGCGATATTGTTGGGCATTTTGAGCGGATTAAGGCTGGCGATGGTCCGGATGTTGGCTAAGAGTTGATCGGTAACGGCCGGAGAAGGCGTGATACCCGGCGTAAAGGGCTGCCCTTTCCGGCGCCCGCTGGGCAGGGCGCCCGAAAGGGTACCAAAGGCGACATGGTTGGACATACTCCAAAAACCGCTGGTGTAACGACCGCCCCGGTAATTTTCGTGGCTTTGGTATTGTTCATAGATGAAGTCGATCAGTTCCTGCGCCAGATCCCGCGCCTCAAGGCTGTCGGTTCCAAATTTCGGCACTTTGGTGAGGATGCGAGAATGGAGGGTCTCGTACCCCACGTAATCGGCATCCAGGGCGGCCAAGAGCGTCGGCCAATCAACCGCTCCCTGTTCATAGATGAGGTGCTTAATCGCTAAAAGACTGTCGACGACATCGGGGAGGGAGACCAACGCCGCTCCCGAAGTATTGTAGCGGGCTCCCCCTTCGATGACGTCCTTACCTTTCTCCATGCTCCCCTCCAGGAGGGAGGAGAGGAGAGGGGTGGGATGGAGATATTGATGGGAGAGGCCGAGAAGGTTGTTGTACTGGATGGCCTGATCGATGAGAAAGGCCAACTGCTTCTTGTAGGCTTCTTTAAAGGAGTCAAAGGTGGGGAAGGCGCCGGGGAGCGAAGGGTCTCCCGTTGCTGGGCCAATGGCCTCTCCCACGAGGGGGTGAACACCATTGTGGAGGGCCATTTCCAGCGGCGCCACGGTATTCAAGAGCATGCTGTTGGTATGGCCGAAGTGACGACCAGCGCTGGTCGGTTCAACGCAGCCGGTAGCGGCCCAATCACGGGCATCTTCAAGGGCGAAACCCTGCTCGACCAAAGCCGGGATGATCACGCTGTCATTATGGAGGGAAGGCGTGGCGGCGGTAATGGTGTTCACTTCGATCAGCCGTTTGAGGTATTCTTCGGAGTTGACTCCCGGGTAGTAGCGCGCGTTGACGTTGGGGTCACGCAAGGCCAGCATCTCCGTAACCTTGAGAAAGATATAGGTCATATCGTTAACGGCGCTGGTGCCATCGCGCTCCACCCCACCCAGGGTCAGGGCCTGGTCGGAAGAGCTTCCCCCGAAAAGACGGTTGCCGATATCCGGAACGGCCGGGAGATGATCGGCGCATTTCAGGTAAAGATGCCCCATCAGTTCAATGGCCTGCCGGATTACCGCTTCTTTCTCGGCGCTGGTTTTGGCTTTAGCCGCATCCAACAAGAAGTACGGTTGGAGCCAGAGATCGAGGCGCCCTAAGGATAAACCGGCGTTCATATTCTCCATGTGCAGGGCGACCCAGGCTATCCAGATGGCGTTGATGGCTTCGCGCAGGTTCCGGGCGGGATAAGCCGGGACTTGCGCCAAGACGTCGGCCATGGCCAAAAGCTCCTGCTTACGGCTCTGGGCCCGGGAGTCATTTCCAGAAAGGTTGGCCGCCAGTTCCTGGGCCTTTCGCCGGAGGTTGGCGGCATAAGCCAGTACGCCCTCCCCGGCGATTTGCAGTGCCCGGTAAAAGTTGCCCTCTTTTTCCGTTTTGGCCTCCTTCTCCCGGGCTTGGGCTTCGGCCATTATATCCAACCAGCCTCGCTTGAGAAGCAGGGGGAAGTTGGGAATGGTGTGGGAAACAGCGTGCGGTTTCCAAGAAAAGTATAAGACCCAGCGGTCGTCGAGTCGCTGACAGAGGGGGTTGTGATGACGTTTCCGGGTATATTCCATGACGTTGCGCTCAGTCCAAAAAGGGAAAACTTCGTAAGTTAAAATGTCGATATCCTCAGCCGAGATCCGGTAGGGATTCAGCTTTCGCTCATCGACCGTCAAAAGTTCCGGCCAAAGCAAGGAACCGCCGAATTCGGGATAGAGCAAGACCCCTACTTCTTTCGTCGTGCTGGTGCCAGCGAGCAGGTCATCTTCCCGGATGATGGGCTCCCGATGAGATAGGAGATAACGCAAAGCCTCTGCCTGGCGAATCTCCGGGTCGCGCTCCTTCCCTGCGGGGTCGGTCTCAAAACCGTGTTGGAGATAGTATTGGGTAAGGAGGCGCGGCCGCTCAGTGCAGATCTCGCCAGGGGTGGTGTAAAGTTTCTCCCGCCAGGCTTGCAGCCGCGGAAAATCTTCCAGGTGGTAGCGGCTGAGAAAGGGTTCTTCCAGCACTTCCACCCGGTCGTGGGGTCGCGAAGTCAGGACGGGGCGGTGAGTCAAGGGGTGAGCGGCGCGCGCCTCTGGATTATGGGGGATTTGCAAGTTGGGATTGGGTTTCCTTTCCCGCAAAAGCCTCCTTTTTTTCTTCCCTAAAAGCATCTCTTTAGAAATATGGCCGAACTTTGCCAGATACATCAGGTTGCCCTCAACGGACAGCTCGTTTTCCAGCATCATGGTCAAAGGATCAGCTGGTCGGCGCAGGGCAAAAAGCTTGCGCATGGCCTGGGGCGTTTTAAAGGTAAAGGTCAGATCAGGGTCGGCGAGGGGACCACTGGCCGTTCGCAACTTCCCATCGGCAAACACCGCGTGCAAAACGACCGAGTCGTCACGCGTGCGAAAGAGAAAGCGGGCGTTGAAAACGTAACGGTAGCGGCCGGTCTTCTCGTCGAGCAAGTGCCGACGAAATTCGGGGTTGAGGCGGAAGTAGAGGGACATGGCGCGCAGGATAACTCCGACCTGGATGGAGGTGGTATAGGACTCGACCTGGGCGAACCATCGCCTGGGTAAGGCCCGAAAAGGCGGCCTGGCCGCGGTGACGTTGACCAAAGGCTGCTGGGAGTGGGAGGCTGATCCGGCGTTCTTCTCCAGCATTTTTTCTCCCCCCTTGGAGGTAGGTACTTATCCGAGCCGTTCGGCAAGTTGTCGACAAAAGCCCACGCTGGTGTTTTCGATTGGTCGCGGCGTGCGCCAGGGAAGGCAGGAGAACTGCTGCGAATTCCGCCCTTTGACCGTAGACGCGAGGGCCGCGTCCCCAGCATGAGCAGCGGGGATCGTGGTCGGTTTTCACGTTCGGGCATGCTCATTTTTACAGGCTTAACTTCACGTGAGTCTTAAAACCAGCCTCTCCTTCTTGTTGAGGCTATCAGGGAGTCTTGCCCCCGGTATACCGCTCCAGACTTATAAGGATCAGCGGCTCCGGACCGCGCTGATTAATCCTCTTCCGACCTCACCAGCGGCTATAAGCCCTCAGAGGGATTGGCCAGAAGTCCGGCGAGGAAGTTTTCCACGGCGGTGTGGTAGAGTTCAGGAAATTCGGTATCGAGTTCCGGCCAGATGTGGGCGCGGTGTAAGGCGATGATCCCGTGGCAAAGTCCTAGAAGAAGACGCCCCTGAGCGGCCACATCCAAATTTTGACGAAAGAGACCCTGTATGACCCCCTGGGTGATGACGTCTTCTAACAAGGTCAGGCTGCGCAAGGCGACAGCTTTTTCCTCCCAGGCTTTGTCCTGTAAAGGAGTTCCTACATAATCCAGGAATTTCGGTACCGGCCAGGAAAACATCAGGTCATAATAATGCGGATATTCCTGACTGAACCAAAGAAAGGTTTGAGTAAAACGACGGATTGTCTGTAAGGGATTCTCGGCCGACGGTTGCTGGCTCAAGAGGTCATAAAGGATTTCAAATCCTCGTTTCAAGACATCCAGGTAGAGAGAATCTTTACTCGGGTAATAGTTGTAGATAGTGGTTGGAGAACAACGAGCGCGTTGGGCGATCTTGCGCATCGATACTTCCTGAAAACCTTCCCGGTCGAATAGTTCCAGCGTAGCCTGAAAGATTTTTTGCCGCCGCTCTTCCACCTGCCATTGGGGCCGTTTGAGGCGAGCCATAGCTTATCCTCCATAATCTTCCTTTAACACTGTTAATTATAACGCCGTACAATTAATTTTTCAATCCCAAAAATCAAAAAAGAGATTGAATTCCGTCTGACTTCAGTGGTAAAATACAGGAAAAGTTGTCGGTCGGCTGGCCGACCGAGAGGTTGTCCGGTACGACGGAAACAACTGAACGGCGGTATGGAGATAGCCCTTTTGTAGGGAACAACGACACCAGCAGTGGGGCGGACCCTCACGCGTGGTCAGGCGGCTGACGTGAGGAAGTAGGTGGCAAGTGAAGAACCGCGCCTGGAGGAGTGGGCCGGCGTGGCCCGTCTTGCGCAGCTGGAAGGAATTTTTGGGAAAGGGATGGATAGGCCAACGATGCTGGACAACCGGACGCGGATCCTGGAGGTTGCCGAGAAGCTATTTGCGCAAAAGGGCGTGCAAAAGACCAGTCTGAGCGACATTGCCGGCGAGGCGGGGATCAGCAAGGGTACCCTCTATTACTATTACCGCAGTAAAGATGGCCTGATTTATGATCTGGTGGACAGTACCTTTGACAAGATCACGGGGCGATTATTGCAACAGATGGAGAGCCTTGGTCCACGACCACAACCGCGGGTTTTGCTGGAGATGACGCTAGCCGCCATCATTCGCGAAGAGGAGCTCAACCGCAACACCTTTTATCTCATGCAGGAGGCCTTCTTGGGCAACGAAGAGGTTCGCCGGAGGTTTCGCCAGAAGTATCAGGAGTGGCGGAATCTGATCGGCGAGTTGCTGGTGAAACTGGTGGGTTTCGATCCCGACGATACCAGCCGTCTGACGCTGGCCACCATCATCCTGGCGGTCATCGATGGGTTGAGCTGGCAATGGTTGCTCGAGCCCGGCAGCGTCATGCCTGGGCCGATAGCCGAACTGGCGGAGAAGCTTTTAACCACAGCTGCCCGACCGATAGACAATGGGCTTTGAATGGGTCAAAGAATATACAAAAATAAAAAACTTTTCTGCCGAAGATATCGATCCCGACGGTGACGTGCTCCTGATTCGCGCCCACCCTTTTTGATATGACGCCCTGAGTATGTTCGGCCCGGGTGAGGTGAACCCAATAATCTAAAGGAGGAGGTACAAAAGATGAAGGTGGCTGTATTTGGGGGAGCGGGGGATATGGTCCGTCGGACCTTTTTACCGCTATGAAAAGGTCCGCAAGGGGGCTAACCAACTGGACGAGGTAGATGAGATCAACGTCTACTGGGCGGGGAGTTCGGCTGATTCCAAGGGATTTGCCGTAGTCTTGCACACCATTCACATTTTCACCGGACAGGTACCCAGTTTTCAGGGGGGGAAGGAGATAAAGGTGGCGGCAGGTAGCGGGCGCCGGCGGGTGCAATTCCTACCGCCTTTAGGCGAGGTCTCGATGTTCCACCTTGGTCATCCCGAGCCGGTGACTATTCCGCGCTTTATTCGCGGGCTCAAGACGGTGACCCTGATGGGAGGTCTGACGGAGGAGTTCCTCAACAATTTAGCTATCGCCATCACCCGCCTGGGGTTGACCAACACTCCCGGTAAAAAGCAGGTCTTGGGCCGGTTGATTAAGCGCCTGCTGCCCTGGTTGGAAAAAATCGGCCCATCCGGAACCCCCGTGTCGGGGATTCGGGTTGATATCAAAGGCAAAAAGGACGGTCGACCGCAACATCTGGTCTACCAGGCTGTAGACCATATGAACAATCTCACTGGCGTCCCTTTGTCCATCGGCGCCCTGATGCTCGGTCAAGGTCAGGTCGAACGGACGGGAGTTTTTGCCCCGGAGGCCGATGGAGCCATTGATCCCGACGCTTTTATTGCCGCCCTTGCGGAACGGGGGATCAGCGTTCATAATACGCGGGGACTGGAGTGATTCGGGGTGAAGAGGCATCTAGCCGCATCATGTTTCAGGATAGCCCCCATACCGGAAGCGGCACTAGCAGATGATGCCCCAGAATAACTTTATTCTTCGGGGGTGCCCTAGTTGAGGTGTGAGGCCTGGGTTGGATAGGGTAGGGGCAGCCTCTGGTTGCTTCTTCTAAGGACAGCTTCTACCTATTCCGTCCGGCATGTGCCTGTCAGGAATAAGGGGGGCCCCTGGTCTACGAAGATGCCCACCGAGGAGGTAACTGAAGATGGTCTTCCGAACTGCTGAGGAGCTCTACGAATGCCTGGGTGGCTTCATGTGGCAGGCCGGTTCCCGACCGGATATCGGTGCCAAGATCAAAGAGTCCGGGCTTATCATCCGTTTTATTTACCATGAACCGGAGGCCCAGATCACCATCAACGCCAAAAACCCTTCGACCGAGCAGTTTTTCGACGTCATCAACGGGGAAAGCCCCCTTGAGCCCAACCTGGTCTTTTCCATGAAAGGAGACGTCGCCCATAAGTTCTGGCTCGGCAAGTTAAACCTGACCCTGGCCCTGACCAATCGCCAGATAAGCCTAAAGGGCTCCCTTTTGGAAGCCATGAAGTTGTTACCGGCCATTCAACCGGCTTACGCCCTTTATCCCGAATACCTGAAGAGTATCGGTCGAGAGGACATTTTAGCGGGATGAGGGTTGGCCAGCGGCGCAACGGCCGAGGTTCTGAGCCGGCGGTTTCGCCTTTTTAAACTAGCGAGACCATCCCCAAGGTGGTCTTTGTGGGCCGCACCTATCAAGGAGCCGACCCTGAGGCTTCAGGCAAGAAGCTGCGGAGGAGTTGGTCTCCGGAGGGAACCAAAAGACCTCTCGAGCGTCTAAATAGGGCAAAGACAATTGGGGGGTCAGAACATGAGAAATTCCTTCCTTCTCCTTTTTGTGACCATCGTCCTTTTCTTGACGGCTCCCTTTGCTGGCCTGACAGTCCGGACTTCAGGACCACCTGGTGAGGCCTCTTTTACCCCATCTGCGGACGAGGGAGGCCTTCCCCGCGGGGACCTTCGCGTTGGCCAGGCCGGGACGGGGAGCGATCTTGAGGTTGGCAATAGGCGGGCCCTTTTACCTTTACAGGCGATCTTGCAGAATCTTGGCCTGGAAGTGCCGGCGAGGACGGGTTTCGTAGCCACCCCGGCCACCGGTGATGGCCAGGCTGAGCTACCCACGGTTGGTTCTTACGAAAACCTGGTGGCCCTCCTGACTCAAGCGGCCACGCAGGGATTCCGCGGTGGATTCGTTGGCCCCGCGGTTAAGGCCCAGGAAGCGGCACCGAAAACGGCGAGCGCACCTCCGGGCGGGGTTCCGGCGCTGGCTTCTGCCCCCAATTCCGCGGCTCCGGATGCCAGAACTGCTGCTCCGGCGAGTTTTTCCCGGACCAACGTCCAGGTCGAGGGGGTTGACGAGGCCGATGTCGTCAAGACCGACGGCCACTATCTTTATCAGGTTAATGATCAGCGAGTGATAATTGTCCAGGCTTATCCGCCCCAGGAGATGAAGCTGGTCAGCGTTCTTGGCTTTGGGGAAGAAAACTGGCAACCCCGCGAACTTTACGTCGACGACCGGTATCTGGTGATCATCGGGAGCGGGGTTGCTCAGGTTCCCTCAAAACCCTCTTCTGCGGCGGGAGAGGCGACCACGGAGAAAAAGGCGCCGGTGGCTGCGGAGAAGAAGGCCGGTTCAATGATCGTTTGGCCTAAGCCTGCACCCGTTCCCTTCTCACGTCCCACCACTAGGGCGGTGGTTTTTGATATCACGAATAAAGCCGAACCGCTGCTGGTGCGGCAGGTGGAGATTGAGGGCCAGTATGTTTCTTCCCGGAAGATTGGGGCCTCCGTTTATCTCGTCGCCAACAAATATCTCGATTATTACCAGATCATGAAAGGCAAAGCCGACGATGTTGCCCCCGTTTACCGCGACTCCGCTCGGGCTAACGGGGATTTCATGGCCATACCCTTCGGTGAGATCCATTATTTTCCTGGCCCTCTCGAACCTAATTACCTCTTGCTGGCCGGATTCAATCTCGATCGTCCACAGGAGCCGGTTAAGGTATCCACCTATCTGGGAGTCGGGCAAAACGTCTATGCCTCCCTCCAAAACCTTTACGTGGCAGCTCCTTACTTTGAAGAAAAGTCACCGGAAAATCCCCTGCCCGTCCTTCCTGGTCGACCGGGAATTCGTGCTCCTATCTTCTTGAGGGCTCCCGACACCATCATTTACAAGTTCAACCTGAATCAGGGTCTCCTTGCCTATCAGGGCCAGGGGGTAGTGCCGGGGACCCTCCTCAACCAGTTTTCCATGGACGAGTATAACGGCTACTTCCGCATCGCTACCACCAGGGGCAATCCCTGGGCGCAGGGCGAGGATACCTCAAAAAACAACATTTATATCCTCGACAGTAAGCTGAAAATCAAAGGGAAGCTGGAGGACATCGCGCCAGGCGAGAAGATCTACTCCGTGCGCTTCCTGGGGAACCGTGGCTATCTGGTGACTTTTAAGACCGTTGATCCCCTCTTTGTGGTGGATTTGCATGATCCCGCCGCCCCCAAGATCTTGGGCGCTTTGAAGATACCAGGCTATAGTGATTACCTCCATCCTTATGACGAGAACCACCTCCTCGGGTTCGGCAAAGAGACCGTGGAACTGCCCAGGAAGGACGGGCAGGGCAATGTCGTTGGAACCATGGCCTTTTATCAGGGGATGAAGATGGCCCTCTTCGATGTGACCGATGTTGAGCATCCCATCGAAAAATTCAAGGAAATCATAGGCGACCGCGGTACTGACTCTGAGCTCCTCCATAACCATAAAGCGCTCCTGTTTGACCGCGAGAATAATCTGCTCGCCTTCCCGGTGCAGGTGATGGAAGTTAAAGAGAAACCGGCTGCGGGCAGTGGGGTGACTTCATCCGGATCAGTCCCTGTCCCTCCCGCTTATGGACAGTTCGTCTTTCAAGGGGCCTATGTTTATAACCTCGACCTGGAGCATGGGTTTACCCTCAAGGGTCGAATCACTCATTTGACGCCGGAGGACTACTTGAAGTCCGGGCAGTACGGGCAGCACCCGGGTAAATACGTGGAGAGAATTCTTTATATCAACAACACCCTCTATACCCTCTCCAAGCAGATGATTAAGGCCAATGCTCTGGACACTTTGCAGGAGGAAAATGCTTTAGCAATTCCGCCCTCCGGGGCCAGTAAGCAGCGCCTCATCTTACCGGGCGGCTGAGCAGACCCTTAGGTGTACGCGAGGACGGCGTCAGCCCCACTGTAGCGGGCTCCTTGAGCAGTCGCTCCCGACACGCTGAAACCGGTCCCAGATGAAGATAGTGCGGCGGTTGAGATGCCCTCGTTCTGGGGTGGCGTCGAAAATAATCAAGTCCCCGGACGAGAAGGCCACCACGTTGATTGGCTGAACCCGGCGCTGGCGAAAGTTTCGTTGGCGCCGGGTTTCGCTAACTGTAGGGTATGCTCAGCCTAAATAACTTCAACAAGGGTTACCTGTATCTTCTACTGGCCTTTTTTGGGCCGCGACGGACTCTTGACCGGCCGAGCCACATTTATAGGTAATTAGTACAAAAGAGCAAATCTTGGGTTTTAGCCGTCATTGTCATATGGTAGAGGGTTAGGGTAACTGACCGGCGGTTAGCTCGCCTCGCCATCATCGAAGTCCCGTGGCGAGTCCAAACGTTCGGCTGAGCTGGTAAACTCTCACTTGTCAAGGGGGGATGAAGTGGATTGTTCAAGGTGGACCCAACGAGTAAGATTCCTCTTTACCTGCAGTTGAAGGAGAATATTCGTCATCTGGTCACCAGCGGCGTCTTAGCTCCCGGCGCGCGGTTGCCGGAGGGCCGATGAACCGAGCCAAGAGACCTGCCAGTCAGGAGAAGCTCTCCGACGGTGAAAGGGGATTTAGCAAACTGGGGATGATGGTAAAGTCCTCAGCCCAAAGAGGCTGAGGACTTTTCGTTTTCTCCCCGCCCTCCGCTGGCGGGACTGGTGCTCTCCCTTCCCTCTGCCGCCGGCAGATTTGGCTGGAAGCACTTTCCTCTTTTGGAGGGTGGTTCGATGTCACGCCAACCTGGTTCTCCCCCTCCATCTGCCTGCGGCAGCTGGTTCGTGGCGGTGGGGCCTCGATTCGTGCCCTTTTTGCCCTGGGCGTTGACCATGGTGGGACTACCGGTGAGGCTGGTGAGGGTAAGAAGGAGGAAAAATGATGTCGTTGCTGGAAGAAGTAAGAGGTGCGATCCAACCGCCGGACGGCGAGGCCATGGCCAAAGCCAGGGAACGCTTGGATATCCTCGCCAAACCCCGGGGGAGCCTGGGGGTCCTGGAGGAAATCGCGGTGGCCTTAGCCGGTATAGATATTGATGTGGGAAGATTGGTCGGCGCGGAGATTCCCAGGGCAAGGGTCATCCCCGGCGAAGGGGTGAGAGGAGGCTTCAGGCCGAGAAGATTTCATGCCGGCGAGTGATTATTGGCTCAAGGATTTAATCAACGATACCCACCGGCAGCAAAAGGAAATTCCTGTGTTATTCACCAAGAAGGAAAGGCCCACAGCCCTGCAAATATACAAATGGCTGCCCGGGACCAACTGCCGCCAGTGCGGCCAGTTGACCTGCCTGGCTTTTACCGCCAGGTTGCTGAGCGGTGAAAACTCCCTGGCGGATTGCCCGCCCCTGGCGGAGGAGGCAAATAGTGAGCGCTTCAACGCCTTGCAGGGGTTGCTGGGGGATTGTTAATTCTCCCTGAAAACTGACCCACCCTGGAAAAGAGTAAGTACCCCCAAAGCCGCTACCGTCGACCGGTCCTTAGGCGCAAAGCTAGACTCATTGGCCAGACTAGACCTCTTGATCTGTGATGAATTGGGTTATCTGCCCATGGACTCCCAGAAGGCAAAGAATTTTCTCCACCACCAGCGGCCGAAGATGGTTGACGAGGTAGTTTCGGCCGCCAGGTCAGGGCCTGGCGGCCGAATAATCTGAGACAGGTTGGTTCCCTGGATGCCCACCGCATCCGATACCGCGACCACTATCCTATTTTTTCCATAGTACTTCACCACGTTGCCAGGCTGTACATCCGCCAGTCACCTTCGAGCCGTTCAGGCCTTCTCTAAGCAAAAGAAACGGCCTCGGAGTCAAACGACTGCAAAAAAGATAGCGTCGTCAGCGCAATTGTGCTGTTTTTGACCTCCGCAGGGAAATGGGCGCAAGCCGGGGTTTACATCATGAGGGTGGCGCCCTCACTAAAGTGGAGGCGTCACCCTTCTTTTCGCTTGACCCAAGCCCAGGCCCAAAGGAGGCGGGGCAGTTTATTTATGGTGCTCTCGCTTTTCCTTGCCCTTGGAAATGACGTGCAGCACGTCATTCCCGACAAAGCCCCGGCCATCGCTGAGCTGTCCACTAACCTTCACCGTGATCTCTCCAGTCTTGCCCCCTAGCGCCTCGATGAATGCCTGTCGGTTAAATTTCACCATCAGGTCTTCCGTTTCATCATCGTCGTAATCACTGAAACACGTCGGACTGATTTGGGTGGTAAGGCTGGTCCCATTGACTTCCATCTTTACCGAGGAGACATCAATGAGGCGAACGTCGTACCTAGCCGGAAATTCTATATGCGCCGTTATGGTGTTTTTGTCGCTCTGGCTGGCCACATTCAGGGTCTCGGGTTCAACCTCTACTTCGGCAGCAATCAGGACGGTGAAGGTCACCGAGTTCACCCTTTGGTTTCCGGCTTTATCCTCGGCCATTACCGCCAAGCTATGGCTGCCCGCCAGGGCCGAGAGGTTGATAACCTGCCCGTTGTTAACCGGGATGCCGTCCAGAGCAGCGGAAACGGTATCGATCCCGGACAGGCCATCGATGGCGCTATAGCTTACGGTAAGGAGATCGGAGGTCAGGTAAGGGCCGGTGGTCGGTGAAGCGATGGAAATGTCGGGAGGCGTCTTATCTGCATTCAAGGTGACCGCTGCCGACGCGGTGTTGCCCGCCTGATCCGTTGCCGTGCCGCTGACCAGCTGTCCGGCGCCCTCGGCGCTTACGGTGATATCAGGAGTCACGGAGGCCAGCCCCGAAATGGCATCGGCGGCCGCAAAATGAACTACCACGTCGGTGCGGTACCAGCCGTTGGCATTGGGCGACGTGGTGGGCACGGCGGTTATTTCCGGAGGCGTCTTATCGATCTTGATGGTTTGAGTTTTGGCCGTCTCCACGTTACCCGCCTTGTCCGCCGATCGATAAAAGATGGTCGTGCTACCTTCGGAGGCCAGGGTGAACGGCGCGGTATAAAGGGCCCACGTCGTACCGTCAAAGCTGTACTCGGTCCGGGCTACCCCTGTACCCCCGGCGTTGTCAGAAGCGGATAACGTGACCTGGACGTCGGACGTATACCAGCCATTCAGACCGGGGGTACCACCGAGGAGGGCCTCGGTGGTAGGAGGGGTTTTATCGAGGGGAATGAAAAGAACGCTACCTGGCGCACCGTCCTCGCCTTTGCCTCTCCAAGCCCCTTGCCATAATGATAGACCTCCTCTACCTCCATTGGCAGCGATTGTTCCGGAATTTTCGAGCAACCCGTAGAGAATGGTAATTCTCCCGCCGCCGCCACCGCCTCCGCCACCATATCCCAGGCCGCCGTCTCCCCCGTTAGCTGTGACCGAACCGGAGAGGACGATCCGATCAGCGGTAAGGGTAATACCACCCCCAGATCCACCGCCCCCTCCTGTCATATAGGTACCACCATTGGCGCCGTTGGCCTGTATCTTTCCAGCCACCTGTATTAGACTGGCCCTGACGATCACCCTGCCACCACCGAACCCTCTTGGGCCGCCGCTGCCCGGCTTCGGTCCGTATCGACCGTCCGCTCCCGCGCTCCCGATCAAAGCCCCACCGTTAGCTGGATCCCCATAAGAAGCCCCGCCCGGACCACCGCTTCTTCCCCAGGCGTCACCTTGCCCACCATTCCCCCCATAGCCTCCGCCACCACCGCCGGCACACCAATCGCTAACCAATGGAGCATCTCCCGGCCCGCCGCAATAAGGATAAGCGATTACAGCAGAAGTAGAATCGACCAAAAAGGTGTTGGTTACGGTCAATGCCAAGTACCAGGGCCAGCCGACGATGATCTTGCCGCCGTTCTTGACTATTACGTTGTCATAGGTATGGGAGCAGGACAGGGTGATTTGAATTCCATCAACCACGAGATCGCCGGCAGCAGCCTCGACCGTCAAAAGACCTGGCCAACTCCCCACGATAAGGGCGAGAACCAGAATAAACCTCAAAAGGACTTGGAAATACATGGGCAGGTCTCTCCTTTCATAGGGCTAACCATTTTCCTCCTTGCCAAAGTCGTGATGTTCACAAGATGCTAACAAAAGCTCAGCAACCACCTTGTCGAAGTATAAGGCGTATCCCCCCTTTCCTAGTGCCAATCTTTTCTCACTGCAGGCAACAGATCACCCTGGTCACCCACTGGCTATGACTGCTCCTGGTTCCTCGTCGCCCACCACGTTACGGGAGAGTGATAGGTAGTCTGCTTAGGAGTTGGCTACTGATTTCGATATACTTTAGTCGCCCACGAGCTTACGGCAGAGTATGGATAGCGCACAACGCTTTCCCTCTTCCGCCCCTCCAGTCCAGCCGCGTCTCGTCACGGATAGGGTAGCCGGGCCAACCAGCCTGGTTGCCGCCGCCGTGGAAAGCGCTTGGGGAACCCGGCCACGTCTTCATCCTCCTCACCCCGCCACGATCAATAGTTCACTTACTAACATCCACATTCCCCATCTTCACCAGAAGCCGGAGTATCACCGTCGCCGCTTCCGCCCGGGTAACGTAATGGCCGGGACGTAAGGTTTTATCCGGATACCCGCCAAGGATGCCTTCGGTCACAACCAGGCCGATAGCCTCCCTCGCCCAGGACGGGATATCGCCGGCGTCGGAAAAGAGAAGCGGTGCCTCGGGTACTGGCCCGAGCTTTTTCTCGACCACCCGAGCTACCAGCACCGCTAACTCCGCCCGGGTGACCGGCCGTTCTGCCCCAAAGCTAAGACCGCCGCCGGGCTGCGGGTAGCCCTTTAACAGGCCTTCCTTTACCGCCGCGGCCACGGCTCCTTTGGCCCAAACTGGAATCCCGGCGTTATCCTCAAAGACTAGTTCATCTTCATCTCCAGAAGCAAGTTTCAGGGCCCGCGCCAGCAGGCAAGCCATCTCCGCCCGTGTCACGCGCTCTTCCGGCCTAAAGGTACCATCGGGATAACCGTGCACCACTTGCATCGCGGCGAGCTTGGTAACCGCCTCTACCGCCCAGTGTTTGTCAATATCCGTAAAAAGCGGGGGGGGCTGGCTGAGGCGGCACGCTTTCCGGTGCCTCCGGCGGGGTGGTCCCACTGGCTGAAGTATCGCTGCTGGCCGGGGCGGTACGGGTCGTAAAAGTCAAGGTGTAGGCTTGAGCCAAGACGTTCCCCGCCATATCCTGAACAGCTCCGTCTGGTACCGTTACCGTATAGGCGGTTCCGTAAGACAGCCGGGTGAGCGGCTGGAGCGTCAGCGTACTGCCACTGAGGCTTGCCGTAAATGGCACAGCGTTTCCGTGCTGATCTTTAATCGCCATACCGCCGTAATTGGGGCCTTCTCGTACTTCTTCGTTGAAACGGACCGTAACGGTTTTCTCGACCGGGATGCCCGCTGCTCCCGCGGCCGGATCGCCCCCGCTCACCATTGGCGGCACGTTTACCTTAACTTGAGCCTGCCCCGAAAGGGTAGCCCCTTCCCTGTCCTCGGCTCGTACCGCAAACCGGTAGGTACCGTCAGCCACCAGGCGTTCCAAAGCATCTCGCCCGTTCCAGTAAACAGTGACTTTACCAGCCGTACGCGGCTCCCCGGCTACCAGCGAAGCGATGGCACCTCCGGAGAGGTCCTCCACATCCACCCAAACCAGCGCCTCCCGGGTGATTTCGAACTCCAAACGAGCCGGAGTTGTAGACCCGGGCGCGGCTCCGGCGGTTACGGTATCGGGGGAGCAAGCCAGGTTGCTCAGGGTGAACGGTGTTTCTCCCTGGGTCAGGTTGCCGTACTCATTACTGGTAAGCGCGATCGTCTCCATCCCGCCGGCAACCGCCGTCCCCTCCCGGTAAACCTCGCTGATGACCGTCCCGTCCGCCTCAGTGGTAGCGACGACAATCTTATAAGGTGCCTCGCCTTCCCGAACGGTGCTGTAAACGTCAACCTGGTACTGACCCGGAAGCGGGTTGGTTATCCTGATCTCCTGCGGCTCGGCCTCAGGACCGTTATAGGTAGCACCGGGCATCTCGCTCAGCAGGTTGCCGTACTGGTCGCAGCCGGCACGGCGCCCCAGGGGATCGGTAACCACAACGGTCACCGGTGAGTAGGCGTTTACCACCAGGGTACCCACAGCCAGGTTTTGTTTGGTCAGCTTCCCCGCCAGCGCGAAGTAATCGCGGGAAGAGGAAGCCAGCCCAGGTACAGCAGCTTTGGCTTCAGCCAGGAGCGCTGCGGACTCCTGCCGGTAAGTCGCCTCGTACTGGGCGTGTTGCCCCAAGCTGGGATAATTCTTGAACAGGCTTGACAAGGTGGCGACCGAACCGTAGAACCTTGAGGCAGCAAACAGGTTCAGTTTTGCGGCCACCGCCGCATCAGTTACCTTCCGGAAATCCACCTTTCCGGGCTCAGGGCTGGCTACTGCACCGAAGTGCCGGGCCGCCGGCCGGGCACCGCCTTCGGCCGCGGCCTCGTGGCTCGCCTGGTGGTTACAGACATAAGCCTCTTCCCAGCCGGTGAACTCGGCGATAAAGTACCCGATGTCCAGCCCCATCGTGGCCGCGCCCAGGATGGGATTTATCTTAAAGAGGACATCTTTAAGGTAATCCCGGACTTCTTCTTCCACCTTCTTGGCAAAATACTCGCCGATCTTCCGGTCGATGAGGTCATAAGCCGCCTGAGGGTCGAAATCCACCAGGCTATTAATGGCCGTCCTCAAGGTTCCATCGGTAACGTACGGCTGGATCCGCAGCAGGTTATCCCGGTATTCCGCCACCGCGGCAGCTTGCCAATAGGCCAGGAAAATCGTCTCCATCATCTCTTTGGTGAGTTGGGTGGCTTCGTCCACGTAGGAAAGCCCTTTCACCACTTTACCGCATACGCTCGCCGCCCGCGAACTCGATTGCGCCAGGACCTTCCAATCCGTGAGCTTTTCTCGGACATCCGCAACCGTCTTGGCGCCGCCCAAGGCCTTGGAATAGAAGCTGAGGGCACTGTCCAATTCGTCTGAAAGCAGGGTCGGGCTATCACCACCCGCCAGGGCGCTAGCAATGACCGCCTTATGCACATCCAATTTTGTAGGGGGTTGCGGGCGATCAGGGCACAACCCGGCCAGTAACCCATAGCCCCAGTTATTTTTCCAGTAGTTCACCCAGTCTACCAGCGCTTGGTTAACCTGGGCTTGGCTGCCGGGAACATGATCCCGGTAATAAGCGCCGCGCATCGCCGCCAGGAGGATCTCCTTCGCCAAAGAGGGGTCGGTGACCAGCTCCACCCTGTTATCGGTTACCCGGAACACCGAAACCTGCTTCAAAGTTGCCCCCGACAGCACCGTGGAGGTGATATACCGGCCCTTGATGGCTGCCTTTTCCTCCTCGCTCAAATCCCGGCTGAAGTTGAGAGATACCCTATAGGTATCAGTACCCCGCTGGACTTCCATCCAGGAAACGCTTGACCCAACGCCGGCGTTGAAGACCGTTGTGGCCGTGGCTCTGATTCCAAGCCCATTGACGGCGGTGAGCTTGGCCGTATGCTCCCCCTTGGGGAGATTAACGGCGCAGCTTATCTCCACGTCTCCGGCCTTGCTGGAGCGGCTGACCGGATACAGCACCCCGTCAACTTCCAGCCGGACCTCGCCGATCCCCGTGCCGGTATCGTCGGTGATGTACGCCAGGAGCACCACCGGGTTTTCTTCCACCGTCTGACCGTAATAGGGCCGCATAAAGGCCGGTTCGGTGGTCCAATTTTCCTCTCCCCCGTGGATGTACGGCGGCGGATATCCGATCCACGACTGCTGGAACGGGTTGTTCACGCAGACGTGGGGGCGGTATCCGTCCCGGTCTTGGTATTCCGGCTTGCGGTACATGGTCACCTTCAGCTCCCCGCTGGAAGAAAAGAGGGATTTGGGCACCATGGTCAGGCTGTGGGTTGGGTACCCGCTGCCCCACGAAAAGGCCGGAGATCTTTCGTGGGTAAAGTTCTTCAGGAAAACCTCCCTTTCTTCCCGGGCACCGCTCTCCGGATTTTCCAGCACCAGCCGGACGTAAGTGCTGTAGCCGCTGCCACCGTTGGTCTGGTTCGTGACCAGGGGGCTGATGACCAGGGGGACGCTCTCTCCCTCGAAGTAATCCCGGTCAAACTGGTTCAACTTGTAGGACCACGTCCAGCCGCCCTCGCCTGTATCAACCCAACCGCGGCCGTTGTAACCGGATGGTGCTTTGCGCCCTTTTGCTTTGACCGCGACCTGGAGGCTGCTGGTACGGCCGCTGGCGTTTTCGACCGCCTTCAGCCCAAAGGTATGTTCGCCGTGCATCAGTTTCTGGGGAAGCCTGAACCTGCCGTCCTGGTCCAGGCTGATCCCGGTCAGCGGGTCACCGTTTAAGGTCGCCTCCCAGGATTGTAACCCTCGCCGGGAACGGTCGGCCACCCGCCCGGTGAAATAGGTGCCGAAAGCCAACTCCTCCCCGTCACGCGGCTGGCTGATCTCCACCAGCGGCGGGTCGGTATAACAGAGGAAGCTCTTGGTGAACTGCACGCTTTCCCCAATGCCGTTTCTCAGCTCGCCACTCAGCTCGTATGGGCCGTAGGGAAGCGGTTCCGCCGGAACAATCTCAATCAGACCGCTCTGGGTCCTGGTTTCAAAAAGGACCTGCCGGGACGGCTCCAACAAGTCCTTTATTTGGATGTCGAAGGTCACACCCGTACCGGAGCCGTCGTTGAAGAACAGGCGTAAAACGGATTCCGGCGAGCAAGCCAGCTGTCGGTCAGGGGTGGTCACGCCCTGGGTCCAGTCGAGCTGGCCGACGGCCAGCGGCGGATAATCCACGGTGAAGTGGCGGAGCAGTTCCGTTTCGTAACCAGCCAGATCCCGAACGGTTATCCGCAAGGTATGGGAACCCTTCGCCAGATAACCTGAGGCCGGAACTGCGCACCGGGTCCGGAAAGAAAACTTGTCTCCATCGCTATGCGTGCGCGGGACGGGCTGGTCATCGATGGTGATGCTGATGGAGTCCAGGTCAAGGCCCAGCCCCTCGTCGGCAAAGGCGACCATGAAGCCAGGCACGGCGTTGGTCGCCTGCCCTTCGGCCAGCCCTGCTATGCTGATTCTGGGGGGCGTCCAGTCCAGGGAGCGCACCTTTACCGTCAAGGGCGGCCAGGTCTCGTGTCCGTCTGTATCAGTGGCCGAAACACTGAAATCCAATTCTCTTTTCGTCTTTAAGTCCACCTGCACCGACCAGTTTTCGCCGGACACCTCGCCGTAGTAGTGGTAGGCCACACCGTCAATGACGCAGGAGGCCCTCACCCCGGCCACTCCCACCGGATCGCGGGCGGTGCCCGTAAGGGTTGCTTTGGTGCCGCCGATCTCCCAGAGGTCCTTATCCACGGTAAGAACCGGCGGCCTGACGCTGGGTTTTACCCCCACGGCAGCGGAGAGCGGGCCGGAAAGCGGCGGGCTGGTGGTGCAGGCCTGCACCCGGTAGTAATACCATTTTTTCTGGTCAAGACCGGTATCCCGGTAAGACCACTTGCCGTCCGGGCCGGGCTGGCTTACTTCAGCGATTTGCGCCGGCTCGGCCTCCGGGCTTTCGGCCCGGAAGACCCGGTAGAAGTCCGCCCCGTGCACGTGCTCCCAGCGGATTACCGCCAGCCCGTTCGTCTCGTCCTCGTCGGGTTCGACGCGCACCGTGGGCGGCGACTGGTCGAAAGCCTGATAGGCGTAAGTAGCGGTAAACCGGCTGTAGCGGTAGGGGTTCAACGTCACTTCTCGCAGCTGGTAATAATAGCGCTTGGTCTTATCCAGGCCGGTGTCGAGATACTGATTGGCCGCTCGTTCCTGATCATCGGGTAATGGCGGCCAGGTGGAGAGATGGCTCTTGGTCGCTATTTTCTCGTAAGTGCCTTCGCCCGCTACGGCCCGGTATATTTCACAGCTCGTTTGATCCACCAGCCAGTCGGACCTTAACCAGCTTATCTTGAGCGACCCGTCCGGCTGGGGTTCATACTGAACCGCCCGCGGGGGAGAAAGGTCAAAGATCTCGTACCGGTGGGTTAAGTAGCCTATATTTCCGCCCGCGTCCTCGGCTGCCGCCCGGACGTAATACTGCCCTGAGGGAAGGGTTTTGTCTCTTGTCCAGGACCGCACCGCGCTCCAAAAACCGGTCCCTGACGGGGGATCAATATACGTCTCCGGCGAGCTGATGGGCATCCAGTTCACCCCGTCGGTGGAGTACTGGAGATAAACCGCCTTGATCTCGCCGTCGTCGCTCACCCTGATGTTGAAAGGAAGCAAGCCCGGCCCGATCGCGGAACCATCATCAGGCGAGATGGAAACCACCTCGGGGCGCTGGACGTCGCCTCCAGGAGGCGGCGGGATGACGACCGCGACTTCGCCGGAGAATTCTCCTCTCGCCCCGGCGTAATCAAAAGCCCGTACCCGGAAGCGGTAACTGTACCCGGTCTCCCCCGGGCGCACTCGGTGGGTGTAAGTCCGCTCTCCCCCGCTAACGGTAGCCAGTTGGCGCCACTGGTCGTCATAAGACCAGTAAACCTCGTGGCCCGCCACATCTGCCGCCGGCACCGTCTCCCAGGAAAGGGCGATGTCGTAATACCTGGGGTCTGCCGTCGGCTGTCTTACCGCTTGCAGGTTTCCGGGAACGGGCACGGTCGGATCGTTGTTGACATAAAGTGTCCACGGCGCAGTGCTTTCCCCGGAGCCAACGAAGTCGGTCACCACCGCGCGCAGCGCATACCTGCCGTCCATAAAGACGGTGGTGTCCCACCGGTAAGAGGCTATAGATACGCCTTCTTCCCGGGCAGTCTCGGTGGCCTCACCCAATAACCCCCAGTCTTCGTCGGG
>JAMCWA010000086.1:0-46319 GCA_023475165.1 Bacillota bacterium
CGTTCGTCAGACCGTGGCCAGGAACATCTATCTTTCGCCGGCCGCCAGGCGGCAAAAGCGCCTGACCCCATCCCCCCTTTCCGGAAAACTATTCGTAACGGCTGCGGCTCAAGTGTGAAATCTGTCCGCCCCATTTCCCCTCCGGGTCGAGGCATTCACCCAGCCTGCACCAGCGCTGGGTGCCGCCTTCCCTATACCTCCGCCGGAGGATAGGGCGCTTTCCCTATTCCTTTTCCCTACCCATCTCCTCCTGAATCACCTGGCCAATCCCCTGCGCCAGCTCCTCCAGGCGCCGCTTCTCCGGCCCTTCCAGCATGACCCGAACCAGGGGTTCCGTCCCCGAGGGCCGGACCAGCACCCGCCCCATTTCCCCCAATTCCTCCTCAGCCGACCGGATGGCCTTCCGGATTCTGGCATTGTCCTCCAGACCCTCTTTTCTCTTAACCCGGAAGTTCAACAGAACCTGGGGCATCTTCTGGACCACGGTCGCCAGCGAAGACAGGGGCTGATCTCCTTCCCGCATTACGGCCAGGAGCTGCAGGGCCGTAAGGATACCGTCGCCCGTGGTGCTGTGTTCCAGGAAGATCAGGTGCCCCGACTGCTCTCCCCCCAGGGTGAGGTCGCGCTTTAACATCTCCTCCAGGACATAGCGGTCGCCTACTTTGGTCTTTACAACGCGGCCGCCAGCCCGCTTCATAGCCAGATCTAAACCCAGGTTGCTCATGACCGTAAGCGACGATGGTATTCTCCTTAAGCCTCCCTTTTCGCAAGAGGTCAAGGCCACAGATGGCCATGATCTGGTCACCATCCACCACTTGTCCCTTTTCATCCACCGCCATGACCCGATCGGCATCCCCGTCGTGGGCCAGCCCCAGATCAGCGCCGTGGTGGAGGACCGCCTCTTGTAACCCCCGGGGGTGGGTGGAACCACAGGCCACATTGATATTTAACCCGTTGGGCCGGTCGTTAATGGGAATTACCTCAACCCCCAGACGGCGCAGGACCTCCGGCGCAATCTGACTGGCCGAGCCGTTGGCCGCATCTACTACGATCTTTAGACCGGAAAGGTTCCCGGGCAAGGTACTCATCAGGTACTGAATGTACCGTTCCACCTCACCTTCCGCCGCCAAGACCCGGCCCACCCCTTCGCCCGTAGGGCGCGGGAGATCATCCCGGTGGTCCCGCACCAACTCCTCCAGACGATCCTCTACCTCATCGGGGAGCTTATACCCGCCTCGGGTAAAGAACTTGATCCCATTATACTCAGCCGGGTTGTGAGAAGCCGAGATCATGACCCCGCCCGCGGCCCCCAGGTTTCGTGCCAGATAGGCCACAGCCGGTGTACTGACCACCCCCAATCGCAGAACGTCAGCCCCTGCCGAGTTTATCCCCGCCATCATGGCCGCCTCCAGCAGGTCACCCGAGAGCCGGGTGTCTTTACCAATGACGATGCGCGGTCTCTCCTCAGCCTCTTGCAAGAAACTCACCACGGCTCGGCCGAGGCGATAGGCCAATTCCGGCGAAAGCTCCGTGTTCGCAACACCTCTAACTCCGTCGGTTCCAAAGAGTCGTCCCATCCTGCACCTCGCTTGCTGACGCGCTTCCTCCCATATTATATTACCTGGCCAAGGATCTGTCTTTAGCCTCTATCGCTTCTTCACCGTAACTGTCACGCTCGCCGGTTCGACCGACACCACCTTGGTACCTTGCGGTGTCAAGACATGAACCACGGTCTCGCTTTGACCCTCGCCCAGACCTTCCAGATCGATGAATACCTCCAGGTTTTCCGGCCGGAGCTTGTCCAGAAGGAGCTTGGGGCCACCCACGGTTACCCGGACTGTCACTGGATTGGCCATGGCCAGCAGGTCTGGAGCCGTATTACGAATGCGCAAAGGTATATCGGAGAACACCCTCTCATCCTGAGCCTCAATTATGGAAATGGTCACCTTGACAGAGGGAGCATCCACCAGGGTCACTCCCGGCGGGACCTGCAATTCAACATTGGTCGTCACGTCCGCGGCGGCATCGGCCACGCTCACCGCCCGCGTGGAAAGAGACTGGATTGCTGACAACCGGTCCTCTGTGGCCCGGATCTTTACTTTGTCCGGCGTGGTGGTGTATTGACCGACCCGGTAGCCCTCCCGCGGTCGCCCCGAGATGACCACCTGAACAGGTACCACCTTGCTCGGGGGAAGTTTGGTCATCTTTATATCCACGGTGGCTATTCCGGGAATAACGGTAATCCCCTCGAGGACCCTTCCCTCTCCATCTACCGGGTGTAGCGGGACGGTTTTGGAAATATCGGCCGCCGCCCCGGTTATGTCCAACTCTGCCAAAACCCGGTCGACATTACGCAAGCGACTGGCAGGGCCCTGCACGGTGACGTTGGCCACCTGCGGCTTGATGGACGCCACCTGGAATTCTGCATTCGGCAGCCCCGATGGTCGTACCTCAATGGGGACCACTCGCGTCGCCAGAGAATCAACAATTACCACAGCCTGAGGTGGCAGTACTTCCTTCAACTCCACCCCTTTAGGCAGAGTTACACTGATGGGATAGGTTCCTTGTCCGGGATTGATTCCTTTGAGATTTACAGTGGCGGCAAAGTCCGGACGATCCAGGTTGGCCATGGTTCGCCTCTGACCCTGTACCTTGACCGCCACCATTTTGGGTTGGAGGTCCAGGAGCACCAGTCCAGACCCGAGATTGCTGGCTCCAACAGCTATATTGCGAAAGGTTTCCTCCACCGGTGGGTTCTGTTCCCCAATGGCCAAAAACCAAAGAACCACCGCCAGGAGAACGGAGAATGCTTTCAGGGCCAGATCCTTCTCCAGCCACTTTTCCACTGAACCCACCTACCCTTCTCGCCCCGGCGGTTTGGCTAAAGCTGCCAGAAGCCCGATCGCCATCAAACGTGGCACAGACTATGGCGTCTTTTGGCTAAAGACGCCAGAAGAACGTCTGTTATCAAGCTTTTTGCAGACTATGGCGTCTTTGCTCGGGCGCGTCAAACCACTCCAGACGCAGTTTTTCAGCAGTCTCCTAAGACTAAGCTTCGGCTGTCTCATTCCCGGTTTACCGGCTGGGGAGCCGCTCCCACCTTAGGTTGGTAAAGGGCTGTGAGCATCTCCCGCAGGGTCCGGGAATCCAGGTGCCGGATTAACTTGCCCCCGTTGGCCAGGGAGACGGTTGCTGTCTCCTCAGAAACGACGATGACCAGAGCGTCGGAGACCTCGGAAACCCCCAGAGCGGCCCGGTGCCGGCTGCCAAATTCGACCCCCAGATTGGCGGCATCGGTCATGGGCAAAAAGCAAGCCGCCGCCTGGACGCGATTGCCGCGGATGATGACCGCACCGTCATGCAGAGGGGTATTGGGTACAAAGATATTCACCAGAAACTCGGGAGACACCAGCCCATCAATCTTGATGCCGGTTTCAATATAGTCGCCCAGTCCCGTCTCCCTTTCCAGGAGGATCAATGCCCCAGTATGGTTGTGGGCTAGGATTTCCGTAGCCCGTACCAGGTCATCCAGCATCTTCTTAATGTCTTCTTCTTTAAGTAGAGTCAGCGGGCGAGCAAAGAGTTTTCCCCGTCCCAGGTGCTCTAAGGCCCGCCGCAGTTCTGGCTGAAAAACCACGGGCAGGGCAACGATCAACATCATACGAATGTTTTGCAGGAGCCAATTGATAGTATAAAGCTGCAGCCACTGACTGATGAAGGTGGCCACAAAAAGGATGATCAGACCGCGAATGAGTTGAACGGCCCGCGTCCCCCGCACCAGAAGGAAAAGCCGGTAGATCAGATAGGCCACCAGGCTAATATCTAAAACGGCCCGGGCGATATCGGTAGGAGTTAAAAAGCGGAGCTGGCTCAAAAACATGGCGTCACCTCAAAAAGACAGAGGTAAAGTCTCCTATCCTCCATCTTCTATCCTCCGGTTTATTAGTATAGCAGAAAACTGGAAAACAAGAAATAAGCCCGCCAAAAAGCGGGCCCTTTTTGATAGCCAGCAAGATTCTAACCTCTCTCTTCGCAGCATATGCCGCCGATCGGTCTTACATTTCCTCCTCGTCCTCGTCTTCTTCCGTTTCCTCATCCTGGTCACGCCGGTTGGTGAAATAAACCAGGCTCTGCAATTCGATGGTTAAATCGATGTTTTGAATGTAAGTCTTGCCGCGCGCCTTCAGTTTGGCGGGAGAAAAATTGAGGATAGCCTCAATACCGGCCTCCGTCAACGAATCGGCCACTTTCTGGGCCTCCGGTGCCGGTACGGCGATGATGGCCATCTTGATCTGTTGTTTTTGCGCCACTGCCTTTAAGTCTTCCATGGGGAGAATCTCCACCCCGGCGATGGACTTACCGATCTTATCCCAGTCGTTATCGAAGATGGCCACTATCCGAACATCCTTATGCTTGGCCAAGTTGAAGCGGGCCAGGGCCGTTCCCAGATTCCCGGCCCCTACCAGGGCCACCCTGGTTTCTCGGTTCAGGCCAAGGATTTTCCTTATCTGATGGCCCAGCTGGCTGGTGTCGTAACCGACTCCCCTGGTCCCAAAAGCGCCGAAATAGGCCAGGTCTTTTCTAATCTGTTCTGAGGAAAATCCGGTCCGGATAGACAGTTCGGCCGAGGAGACAATCTGGATATCCTCGGAAGTCAGCTCATTGAGGACCCTCAGGTAGATAGGGAGACGCCTGATCGCCACCTCTGGTATCTTTATCCTGCGCAAGAGAACCCCTCCAAAGAGCAGCATTGATGAAGGCGGTCATATTCTATCCTTACATGCCATTCAGAAAACAGCAGGCGGAGGAATAGGGGCGATGAAACATTTAAGACGCAGTTCGTCAGCACTCTCCTAGAACCTCCGGACCCGAAGATGCTCAGCCAGGTCATCCAGGGCGGCCCTTTCATTGCCAGTCGGTAACTGCCGCAGACTGGCTCTGGCCTTTTCCACATATTCTGAGGCCAGGGAGAACGCATATTCAAAGGAACGTTCCGCCTCGAGGAGGAATCTGATCTCGGAAATCTCCTCCTCCGCGGGGGGGCCCTCTCCCAGGATCTCTCTGATCCGAGAACCGGCTGATCCCCGCAGGGCATGGAGCACCGGTAGGGTGATCACCCCCGAACGTAAGTCCCCCCCACTGGGCTTGCCCAGAAGACCAGGGTCAGCCTGGAAGTCCAAAAGATCGTCAATGATCTGAAACGCCACCCCGGCATTGTAACCGTAAGAGGCCAGGGCTTCTATCTCTTCCTCCCGGGCTCCCCCGATAATCCCTCCCAGGCGGCAACAGCCGGCAATGAAAACCGCGGTCTTTCGTCCAATCCGCAGGAGGTAATCCTCCTCGCTCTGGAGCAGGTCAAAGGTCCGTAGGCTCTGATCTATTTCGCCGGTGCACATTTCGAAAACGGCATCCGCCATGGTCTGAACCAGCCTGGGATCACCATCTCTCGCCAAGATGGAAAGGGCCCTGGCGTATAAGAAGTCCCCGGCTAGAACCGATACCTTTTCGCCCCAGCGGGCATTAACGGTGGGCACACCGCGGCGGGTCCCGGCCCGGTCGATGACATCATCGTGCACCAACGTGGCGGTATGGATAATTTCCACCGCCGCCGCTGCTGGAATGGCTCTCCCGGCATCATACCGGTGCAGTCTGGCCGACAATAGCACCAAGGCGGGGCGCAATCGCTTGCCACCGCCGTTCACCAGGTGGGTAGATATTTCCTGGATGTAGGGCAAGTCACCGGAGAGCTCCGACTGCATTACCTCCTCAACTTTCCCCAAGTCCTGGGCAATGCCGTCATACAGCGCCCCTAGGCGTCCCTGCATTTCGTTGATCTTCACTGAACCACCCACCGCTACGAATATCACCTTTTCTCAGAAGTCTCTCCGATCTAGATTAACACATTTTTCGCTTTTTAGCTAGATTGTTTTGTTTGTTACCGGACAAACTTTTTGCCCCCACATCTGCCCTTTTCCAGGTGCCGGGTAGTTCCTTGCTTCACTTATATCTCCCGAGGAGCTGGCCTTTCCTTTTGTTATATTCAACACGAGAATCGTCATTCCTGCTAATGAATTGCGAAATAAGCAAATACTCCACCGGAATCGGACGGCCGGGACCGGGGGTGAGATTGGAAAAAAAGCGTCCCCGGCATATCCCTCGCCCGCCTGGAGTGAGCTGAAGAAGGTGGTTCGGATGTGAGATTGGAAAAAAGTGTCCCCGGCATATCCCCCAGGATTAACCACTCCAAACGCAGTTTGTCACCGACCCCTCGGGATAATGCCGGAGTGCCGTTCTAAGAGCGCGATTTATGAAGGAAATAGGCCCCAATGAAACCTCCCAAGAGACCGCTGCTGAAAGCGGCGGCATCGGACCCGAGAGCAGTTCCAGCAATGAGGCCGGAAATGACCCCCAGGATAAAACCCAAGACCATGCCTACCAGGTATGCCCCCAAACCCGAGAACTTTTCCGTCGCCAGGTCGACCCCGACCATGGACCCCAAAGCTCCAGCCAATCCGATATAACCGTTGATATACCATTCTCTCCGGGCCTCAATCTCCGGGAGATCTGGTTCGAAGTAACTCCTCGGGTCCAACATATCCCCATCCTGTCTCGCTAAGGCGGTTCGCCCGGCGCCTCCATATGATTCGCCGGCATACCCTTGCCCCTGCTGAGCCGACCAGACTGACCTCTCAGAGCCAAGATCAACGCCATTGGGGAAAGCCACATCGGGCCCGGCAACCTCCGTCTCCCTCACCCGAAGATCTCCACATTTCATAACCTCACCTCCTTGCCAGAGGGAATCCGGGGGACTGTGGGAAAGTATCTTCCATATTGTACGCAAAGCCGGTCAGGGGGGTTACCCGGGGGGCCTCCCTGAAGTGGTGCCGCAGAGAATCAAGTAAAGATAGGGGCACCGAAACCGCAGTTTGTTTGTGGCCTCCTGGTACTTATCCCAGGCCGACTGGCGTAAACTCAGAGAAGACGCTATAATTGGTGATGTCAAGACTGGGAAATAGGAATCTTGATCAGGAGATGAAGAACTGCCGCAAAGGGGTGGCTGTAACCCATGACCAGGCATGACCTTACTCCCCTTGCCCCGAAAGCCTCCACCGCTGGCAGAAGGGAAATCAGGCCTGCTTTTGCTATGCTCCAGCTTCCCAGACGCGCCCGTGGGGGGCAGGCAGGCTATCGGAGCAGAAATTGCTGGGGAATTGTCCTGCTTCTGATCTTACTCTTTTTTTCCCCGCCTGGGTGTTCGCCCCGGACGGCGCCTGAGGCCAGCCCCCCGGCGGCTCCCGCTCCCCCTCCGACCAGCGCTGAAAAAGGAGAACCAAAGCCCCTTCCCCCTTCGCCCATTACCGGCCTTCCCTACGAAAAAGGCGGGAGCCTGGTGGCCGTGATGGTGGAAAACTCCACCGCGGCTCGACCGCAAAGCGGTCTTTCGCAGGCGGACCTGGTTTACGAGATCCTGGCGGAAGGCGGTATCACCCGCTTTATGGCCCTTTATTTCGCGCAGTCCCCGCCCGTGGTAGGCCCGGTGCGGAGTGCCCGGCCCTATTTTGTCATGCTGGCCAAGGAGTGGGGGGCTATCTATGCCCACTGCGGCGGGGACCCCAAGGATCTGGAGCCCATTCAGAAGTGGAAGGTCATCGATGTCGATGAGATACCGCACGGCAAGCCCTTTTGGCGGGATAACACCCGCAAGTCGCCGCACAACCTGTACACCAGCATCGACGGCCTGCGAAAATTCATTGGCCGGGCCCTGCCCGAACCTACCGCCAGGTTTGCCTTCGCCCCCTGGTCGGAAAATCCGGTGAAGCGTCTGGACATAGCCTATCACAAGGACTACACCGTTTCCTATCGCCTCAAAACCGCGGAAAGCGCGGGGCCCACCTCCTCCGGCCCGCCTACCTCCTCTTACCAACGGTATATGAATGACCAGCTTCACCTGGACCGGGAGAGCCAAGAAGCCCTCAGCGTCTCCAACATTTTGATCCAGGTGGCCAAGAGCCGCGTCGCCTACCCCGACGGCGGGTTAACCATCGACCTTATTGGAAAGGGCAAAGCCAGCTATGTCCTGGGGGGAAGATTCCTGGAGGGATATTGGGAAAAGAAGACGGTGGAGTCGCCGACCCGTTTCTACACCTCCGATGGCCAGGCGATTCAGTTGACGCCGGGACAGACCTGGATCCAGATAGTACCGGAAACGGCCAGGGTCACCCTAGAAAAGTAGGGGGCCGGTTCCACCAATCACCTCGGTGTCGCCTTGCAGTACCGACCTTTCCCGGTCGTCATAAATTGGACCCTCTTCTTGGGCACCAATCACCCCGGTGTCGCCTTGCAGCACCGACTGGCGCTGACTCCATGAAAACCAAGACCTCATCGCCGGGTGCCCTGACCGGGTTCTTCTTGTCGCTCGGCGGGCGAGCCAACGCCGCGTGAAAATGAATCCCTCATCGTAGGACACTGAAGACCTGGTTCAAAGCTACACTGACGGATGGTAAGCACGCCGCGTGAAAATAAATCCCTCATCGCAGGACACCGTAGTCCTCTCGCCCGTTCACTACCGCTTTGGGCTCTTCACGCAACAGTTTGGCGGCAAAGACCTTGCCATTTTCACGGCCGTCGATCCGAATCCGCCTCAGGCGGTAGGGATCATCGGAAAGGGTAACCGCACCGTATTCGGTGGTCACTGCTCCCAGATAACCCGCCCTCCGAACCTCCTCCAGGACCTGAGGATTGTATTTACCGGCGGGGTAACAGAAGGCCCTGACGGATTGCCCTAGTCGCCGCAGCAAGATCTGCCTGGAATCCTCTATTTCTTGCTCTAATTCGCCTTTTCTCAAATACCGCAGATCCGGATGATGGACAGTGTGGGAACCAACGTCAACGCCGTAGTCCGCCATCTCTTTCATCTCGTCCCAGTTGAGAAAACCCTTTTTCCCAACCAGGCCGGTGATGGGGAAAACGGTGGCCGTGAAGTGGTATTTCTTGAGGACGGGAAAGGCCTGAAGAAAAACCGAATCGTAGCCGTCGTCAAAGGTCAAGACAACAACCTTTCCCGCCAGAAGCGACGGTTCTCGGGGTTGACTGGAATCGCCGGCCTCCGCCAATGACCGTGCATCCCTGGAACCCGTCAGCGCAGCCATCTCCTGGAGGAGTTGACTGAGGGTAATAGTCCGGTAGCCCTGCTCGGCCAGGAAACGCATCTGTTGGGCGAAGTCCTTGGGTGTCACCGTCAGCCCATCAGCCGGCTCGCCGATCCGGTGATACATTAGAATGGGAATTCTGAGCAGAGCCCTCGTCGTCTGGGCAACCGTTCTATTGGAACCGCTCAATTCGGTCGCCGGCAAAACGCTTCCTACCTCTGCCGCCGCCTGGCGGGGGGCGGAGCTCTGGGATGGCCTTAAGGACCCGCGCCCGCCCCATGGGCTGAAAATGCCCCTCCCAGCAGCTCCTCCGGCTAAGAGCGAGATCAAGCTCACGGAGAAAATGAGAAGCGCCAAAAGCACCAGGAGAACTCGTTTCAAGGTTGGTCTCTCCCTTAACCACCGCAATTTGCCTAGTCTAGAACTTCCGCCCTAACCTCAGCCGCCAGTTGGCTCAGCTTGCGCAGGCGGTGATTGACGCCTGACTTTCCCAGCGGCGGGTCCAGGAGGCGCCCCAATTCCGTCAGGCTGGCCTCGGGATCGGCCAGGCGGGCCTCGGCCAGTTGGCGTAAGCCCGGGGGGAGCGCTTCCAGGCCGAGGGTTTCTGCCAAAAGCCTGATGTCCCCGATCTGCCTCTGCGCCGCCTCGACCGTCCGGGCCAAATTGGCCGTGTCAGCGTTCACCTGCCGGTTGACCTGATTCTTCACTGACTTTAGGGCCCGCGTGTTTTCATAGCTCAGGAGGGCCTGGTGGGCCCCCACCAGATTCAAGAAGGAGACGATGTCCTCGCTCCCCTTGAGATAGAGCAGGTACCTTTGCTGACGGCGCGAAAGTCCCGGTCTTAGACCAAACCCAGCCAACAGGCTTTTGGCTACCAGGGCCTGCCCCTCATCCCCAAAGACCATCTCAAGATGATGCCCTTTTTCGGGGTTAGCCACTGATCCAGCCCCCAAGAATACCCCACGGAGGTAAGCCCGGCGGGCTGCCGCCTTCCGGCGGAATTCCTCCTTCAGACCCACTCGCAGGCGGTTTCCCCGGACCAGAATGCCCAGGGCCTCCAAAACAGCCTCTCCCCCTCTCTCCAAGGAAAGGTCATAAATGGGTCTTCGACGCAGGCGTCGATTCTGGTAAACTCGGACTAAGGCGTGGACGCCAGAGACGTCTTTGAGTAGGGACAGGATCCGGCGAGCCACCCCCGGATGTTCTGTCGTCAGGCTCAGAGAGACTTGTCCCCTTCCGACCAGGTGCAGGGTGCCCCGGGTTCGGACCAGCCCGGCCAGTTCCGCCCGGCGAGCCAGGCTATCCTCTGGCCAGAGCCTGACCAGCTCATCCCTGACTCTTTGCGAAAAGGGGTCGTTTTCTTCAACTGACAATGTAGTATCTCCCCAGAAAGCCAAGGTTGCACCGGTTCAAGAGGTGGGTCATTGCCGACTGAATGATCCGGGCATAGTTCGCCCGGTTGAGCCCTTTCGACGGGCCTCACGGCCTGATTCAGAATAGTCTTTCCGTTACCAGGAAAGCTGGTTTGTTAAGGATCCAGTATGAAAAAGTCCAGTTTCTGCCAGCCCACCGGATCTGGGGCGTTGTCGCCCCGCGAATGTTCCGTCACCGGCTGCCCCTCTCCCCCATACCCTGCCGGACATACTCCAAGACCTTGGCTCGGAAAAACCGGTTCCGCGCATCGGGGATTGACTTCATTACTATGGCAGCCAGGCGCCGGTAATCGTGCCGCACAAAGTCATCACTGGAGATCAGATCTCCCTCAAGGATTTCCATCCCCATGGCCTGGAGGCGCCGGCGATCAACGGGCACCGGCTCCGCCCCCTGCCCCCGGTAGCGGCGCAGGAGGGGTTCGGGGACAGAGCCAAGGTTGACCACAATCCTTTGTACCAGACCCGGACCGGCGTGATCAATGATAGCCTGCAGGTGATCGGCGGCGGAAAAGCCCACCGTCTCCCCGGGTTGGGTCATGATATTACAGACATAGATCCGGCTGCCCCGAGACTCCCGCAGGGCCTCCGGGATTCCATCTACCAGGAGATTAGGGATGACGCTGGTATAGAGGCTGCCTGGCCCCAAGATGATGACATCGGCCTCGGCAATGGCTTTCAGGGCCTCGGAAGGTGACGAGACATTCCCCGGCTCCAGATGGACGCGATGGATCTTCTTGCCTGACCGGGCAATGCTGGTCTCCCCTCGTACCCAGCTCCCGTCGGTCATGCTCGCCGTCAGGACCACGCTGCGGGTAGTTGAGGGAAGAACTTTGCCCCGGATAGCCAGGACCTTGCTGGATTGTCGGACGGCCTCCTCAAAGTCGCCGGTAACCTCGGCCATGGCTCCGATGAAGAGGTTTCCGAAACTATGCCCGGCCAGGCCCCCCTGGCTGAACCTATGTTGAAAGAGGCTCTCCATCAATGGTTCCGTATCCGCCAGAGCCACCAAACAGTTCCGGATATCCCCGGGGGGCAGAATTCCCAGTTCGCCTCGCAGCCGCCCCGAACTGCCGCCATCATCGGAGACAGTGACGATGGCGGTAATATTGCTGGTATATTCCTTGAGCCCGCGCAGCAATACCGATAAGCCGGTGCCTCCCCCGATGACCACCACCCGCGGGCCGCGCTCCAACTGTTTTCTCTGGTAAATCGCCTCCGGCAGCCCCTCCAGGCCTTCCGGGGCGATGACGTCGACCACCGTCCTGATGATCTGCTGAAAAGACCGGAAAACAAGAAACAAGCCCAGGATGATGATGTTTAGACCAGCGATCCGGCGCGAAAGAGGCGACATCCCCCCGTAGGAGAGGATCCGGCGCAAGGCCTCTTCCATGGTGGCCAGGACATCCACCTCCAGGGCAATGGCCAGCCCCGCCAGCAGCAAGAAGATAGCGGCAGCAAACAAGACCATGTATCTCTTTATTCCCAGTCCTGGTCTCAGCCAACCAAGATATCTCACCCAAGATCGCCGTCCATAGTTATCTGCCTCAAGTATCTGCGGTCGCGCCAAAGTAGCCCTGGGGACGGTCCTGGACTTCACCATCCAACCTTTGCCGCCGCAAAATTTCGGAAAGTGGCTTAAGGTTTGGGGAAGGTCTTCCCCTCGCGCCTGAGCTCTTCCTCGCCTTTTTCAATGTCCCGGTGCTCCACGAGCACCACATAATCCCGTTCCCGGAAGAATTCCGTCAGGCGGTTGCCAATGACCACGGAACGATGCCGCCCACCCGTACAGCCGATGGCGACGGTCAGCTGGGTCTTACCCTCACTGACATAATGGGGAAGCAAGAATTCCACCAATCCCAGGAGGCGGCGGAGAAACTGTTGCGCCACAGGGGATTTCAAGACAAAACGTTTGACTTCCTCGTCATTCCCGGTCAAGGGTCGCAAGATATCGACGTAATGGGGGTTGGCCAGGAAACGGACGTCAAAGACCAGATCAGCGTCCAGCGGGACACCATACTTGAAGCCGAAGGTGACCACCGTGATGATCATGCGCCCCAGCTTCTCGTCTCCGGCAAAGAGTTGCACCACCTGTTCCCGAAATTTCTGCGGGGTGAGGTCCGAGGTGTCAAGAACCAGGTAAGCCCTGGCCTTGAGTGCCTCCAAGCGTTTCTTTTCGGCCTGGATCCCCTCCAAGACCCGTCCGTGCGGAGCCAGGGGATGACGTCGCCGCGTCTCCTTGAACCGCCGAACCAGGGTTTCATCATTGGCTTCCAGGAAGAGGATCTGATAGGCGAAACCGATGGTCTCCAAGTCTTCCAAGGCCTCGGCCAGGTGGTCAAAGAATTCACCGCCCCGGATATCGGTCACCAAGGCCACGCGGTTGATCTTCCCCTCGGATTGCAGGCAGAGCTCAGCGAATTTGGGGATGAGGGCCGGCGGCAGATTGTCAATGCAAAAAAAGCCCAAGTCCTCGAAAGTATGCAGGGCTTGGCTCTTTCCCGCTCCCGATAGTCCGGTAATGATGATGAAGCGGATATCCGACATGACCGTTTTGCCTCGTCCCAAAGATGTGGGGCCAGTTTGCCCTTCTCAGGCCAGGCCCGGTATCTTCCATAAATACCCAAACAGCTCAGGCCAATTGTCAGGTTCCCAACTACCCCGAGACAAACCATCTACTTCCAGGGCGCCGCCCGGCGACATCCATGCCGCAGGGGATTTTAGGCCTCGCTTCGCCGGATGCGGTGCCCGGCTCGGTGAAAGCGCTCCGCCGGCAATCACCCGCCCGTCGCACCCTGCTGCTGTTTCATTGCCTTATGGCGCTACTGGGGCAAGGCATTGTATCAGGTTCGTTTGAATGTCGCACCCTGCTGCTGTTTCAACGCCTCATGGCGCCGCCAAGGGCGGCATGGCCATCTAGAAGAGAGTTTGCAGCGGTTGGGTGGAGGCGCCCTTTCCTTTGTGTTCTAATATCTTATTCGCGGTTTCGTCCCATTCTCCTTCCTCGGCCACATTAATGATGTCTCGCGCGCTCAGTCCGGCCTTCCGGGCCACCTCCACGGCGTAATCCAGCCGCCCGACCCGGTCCGGTCGATGGGCGTCGCTGCCCAAGACAAACCTGGCCCCGGCCCGGTGAGCCAGTAGGACAAACTCTAGCGTCATCTGGCGATGCCCGGCATTGATCTCCAGGGCCGTTCCCCGCACTGCCGCCGCCCGCGCCAGTTCCCAGGTATCGATGGAAAGCTGCAGCCCGGGGTGGGTGATGATGTCTATATCGTTCTTATGGATGGCCTCCACCAGAGCCTTGGTATTCTCCACCCGGGCCCGCCGGGCCACCCGGTGGCTCAGCCTGGCGCCCAGGGCATTGTCCAGAATGATCTTGCGGCCATCACCCAGGCTGGCCGGGATAATCTCCAGGTGCAGGCCGGCCATGACGTAGTCCAGTTGCCGCAGGACGGAGCTGGGGACGTCCAGGCGACCATCCGTGCCGATGACGTTGGCCTCCACCCCAGTCAGAATGCTTATCCCAGGAAATTCTCCGGCCAACCGGCGTGTCTCTTCTTTTATGTGAAGCAGGGTTTCGGGGCGGTTCACCCCCAGCCCAAAGAGCATGCGGGGTCCGTGGTCGGATATACCTATTATCCTGAGGCCCCGTTTTTGAGCCGCGCGGATATTATCTTGTACAGTGCCTTGACCATGGCTGTAAAGGGTGTGAGTATGAAGATCGGCAAAGGGCTGCCACAAGGTGGAGACACCTCCAATGATACCGATTGCCGTGGGCGACCTGGAAGCATGCCCCTGGGGGGCTTTCCGCCTTTAGCGTGGCCGGCATCCACGCCATCCCGGGCAGGGCTCCGTAAATGGCATTTGAGAGCTGACCACCATTGTTAGGGGTCTTCGCCGCGTGGACTATCGGTCCCACACGCCGGCGGTCAGGATCCTGTCCTCGCCGTCTCGTTCCAGAGCTCGGCTTGGCCCAGTGACCCGGCTCCGCCCCGCTTGGGTACAGATGGTTCGCCCAACAGTCACATTGTCACTGGTCTCATTATCGTTATTTATTCCCCATAATGAACAACCTTTGCAGGTCAGGGGAAACCTCGTAATGTCGAAAGCTGTTCTGGAATACGAAAGCCCGTCTGGGTCTCGCTTGTTCGACCAAACCCTGAAATTGGTGCAAGCTGAAAAGCTGGTAAAGGGACAATGCGTCCCGGAAGGTCATATCCGGAATATCCACCGGCTCGGTTCTGAGACGCCTGGACAAGAGGTCAAACCCGCCAACCAGGCGGGTTTGACCATAGGAAAGCCCGATCCACCGGAAAGGCGGATCGGGCTTCTTCCTTACCCTTCTTTCGTAAACGTCAAACTGTCCCCCTTACCCTTCCTTCTTGTTCGCTTCCTTCAAGGCCTTTAGCTCGGCCTCGATTTCGTCGTCGGCCCCCAGTTGCCGGAGACGGTTGTCCATCCCGGTGTTTCTCAATTCCTCCAGGGCTTGGACCTCCGCCTTCTCTCGGGCCACCTTCCTCTCCAGATCGTCAAAGGCGTCGAAGGCTGCAGTGTCTACGGCGGAGGATCTGATCCCGGAGACCTCTTTGGCGATGCGGGCTCGCCGGACCTGGGCGACGATCATGTCCCGTTTGCCCCGGGCCTCCTCCAACTTCACCGTCAGCTCACCCAGGGTGCTCTTGAGTTTGTCCACCTCTTTGGCCTGGGTCTCCACTTCCTTTTGATATTTCTCAGCCTCATCCTCGCCCGCCCTGGCCCGGCGGAGGGCCTCACGGGCCAGATCATCCTCCCCTTTGTCCACCGCCAGTTTGGCCTTGTTCCGCCAATCGATGGCCTCCTCCACTTTCTGCCGGGCCTTTTCCTCCAAGAGGTTCCGGTCAGCGATGGCCGAGGCCACCTGGGTCTTTAATCGCTTCAAGGCTTCCTCCATGTCCAAGACCAGCTGGTTGGCCATCTTCTCGGGATCGGCCGCCCGATCAATCAGGTCGTTGAGGTTGGCCCGGAGGATGGTCCCGATTTTTTTCAGAATTGACATGGCTCAAACCTCCTTTTTGAAAACGGTTTACCATATGATTCTTACCTTCCCGGCTGGGGAGTGCCCTTCTTGGCCTCGCCCTCCGGTGGTTTGCCTTTCCCCTGGCTGACGGTAGGCAAGGTCCGGAGGAGATCACCCAGCTTCATTCCCGTCAGGGTTTCCACCAAGGCCGGGCCCTCGGCCACCGCCTTGGCCACGTCGGCCATGACCCGGTTCACCCCGGAAGCGGCACCATCGGTGGAAACGACGGTGATCCGGTCGACCTTGGCCAATGGCTCCGCCATGGCCCGGGCCAGCTCCGGCAGCCCGCTTAACATTTTATCCAGAATGGCCGCCTGGTTGTAAGCCAGATAGGCCTCGGCCTTCACCTGCATGGCTTCTGCCTCGGAACGACCCTTGGAGAGGATAATCTCCGCCTCAGCCGTACCCTTCAGCCTGATCACATCGGCATCAGCCTGGCCTTCGACGCGCAGGGCTTCGGCCCGGCCCTGCGCCTCCAGGGTCAGCTTCTGTCGCTGGGCCTCGGCCATGGCTTCGATTTTGCGTTTTTCCATTTCCGCCGGCTTTAGCACCGTGGCCGCCAGTTCCCTTTCCCGCCGCAGGATCTCCGCCTCCTGGACCTTGACCTCTTCCTCTTTCCGGATGCGGTCAATCTTCACCTGCTCTGCTATGACCTGCTGCTGCATCACGTTGGTCTGGATCTCATAGGCCTTGTCAGCCTGGGCCTTAGCCTTTTGCACATCGGCCTGATAGGCCGCCTTCTTCAACTCCAGATCCCGCTGCGCCTCGGCCTGCCTGGTCAAGGAGGCCGTTTCCGCGATAATCCGTTCCTGATCGGCCTGGGCTTTGGCTACGGCCGATTCCCGTCCGGCCTGGGCCCGGCGGATGGCCGTGTCCCGCTCGGCCTCGGCGGCAGCAATGTCGGCCACCTTCTTAATAACGGCAATGTCGGGCTTACCCATGTTCTCGATATACTGGTTTTTGTCCTTCACCTCTTTAATGGTGAAGGACACCACATCTAACCCCATCTTCGCCAGGTCCTCGGCACAGGTCATCCGCAGCTTTTCCGAAACCATTTCTGGCTGTTTTACAATCTGCTCCACCGTTAGCTGACCGACGATCCCCCGCAGATGACCCTCCATCACCAGACGGATCATGCCCTGGCGCTCATCAAAGGTCTTGGTCAGGAACTGCTCCGCCGCCGTCAAGATGCTCTCGGGGTCAGACTTGACCTTAATCTGGGTAACCGCTTCCACCGTCACTGATACGCCTTGAACGGTGTAGAGGTCTTGGTTCGGAGCCACATCAAAGGACATCAGTTCCAAGGAGAGCTCCTGGGCATTCTGGATGAGGGGCCAGACTAGGGTGCCGCCTCCCCGGACAACATGGGTTCCGCCGAACCCGTAAACGATCAAGGCCCGGTTCGGGCCCACCTTGCGGAACATGCTCATCAGGAGGGTCAAGATCACCAAGGTACCAACGACAATCAAAGCCGCCACAATGACAATATTGATATTTAGCATGTCACCAGCTCCTCCCCCGATACAGAAGTCAGAGGTTATTTGCGGCCGGTTTCCCGAACACCTCGCCGCTCTTGAGATAATGAGGTCAATTTTCAGCGGCGTTTCTTCCCGAAACTGCGGGCAAAGCAAACTCAGATTACGTTGAAATCAAAACCTCATGCGAATTACTCGGAAGAATACACCTCCTAGCCCTTGTTCTCCTCCAGATACTCCTCCCATGGCCTGACCACGGCCAGTCCCTTCTGATAGGCCACGATGACTACTTCGGTGTCCCGAGGGATGGCCCGGCCATCGAGGCTCCTGGCTCCCAGGCTCTTTCTGGTGCCGCCCTGAACATAAAGGATTTCACCTATCCCACCCTCGCGGATACCGATACTCAGCCGGCCCACCGTTCCTACCAGACGGTATTCACTGGGGTCCATGCGGGTCGTTCCCCGGACCAGAACCCTGGCCAAAAAATAGAAGACCGCCGTCCCTCCCACCAGGCCGGAGGCCGCAGCTACCAGAAGAACGAGGTAGGCCAGCCAGGGATAGAGGGTATTCACGATATACCCTGCTCCCCCGAACCAGAGGAGAAAAGCCGCCACGGTCATGAGGTTAAAAGGACTCGCGCCGGCCGGTTGGACTCCCTCCCCACCTGCTCCAGCTCCGGCATCACCTGGGCTCAAATACCCACCGCCGGCGTGCGTGCCTGCCGCCAAGTCGTGGCCGCCGGCAAAACCATGTCCACTGGCACCAAGATCAGGACCGCCGATGCCAGAACCGTGGCCACCAAATCCTAGATCATGAAAGGCTCCCAACAAGAGGGAGGCGGCCACCAACCCCAGCCCCACCAGGAAGACCAGCAGGTAAAAGCCAGCCCATGTCATCCCCTTCCCTCCTCGCATGCTAGGAGACGGCTGAAAAACCCCATTCTCAAAACAAAGTCCGCAGCGCACTGGCCGCTTTTTCACCCAACACGCAGGAAGGGAATCATAACGGTCCAAGAACTCGGCCGCGGACTACTGCCCCGCAAGGGGGACGTCCCTAAAACCACTACCATAATTATACTCCGCTTCCCGGTGCGAATCAACCAGGCGCCACTAAGAAACGATCAAAAGGTCAGGCTGAGAATAGCAGATAGATTTTTCGGCGCCCCCTACGGTAGGCTCATTGTCCAAATCTTACAGGTATCGAAATCACGTTCCTCTCCTGCCCATCCTTGGGGCTGTAATAAAAGGCCTCGACCATCCCTTCTTTTTCCTCGACGGGCGCAAGGTTGAACAGGCCGCCAAAGACCCCCCAGCCTGGAGCCCCTTCAGAAGCCATCAGGCAATCCTCCTGGAGAAGACGCCCTGTCTTGCTTTTCAGACGGAAACACACACTGGCCTCAAAGACGGAGGCTGCCCCCATGATCAAGACCTGGCCGGTCAACCTTTGATCACGTTGCGGCTGAGCCAGGTACATTGCCCCTTGTCCCAGATTAAGCAGTCTCCCCAGGACGGCCGTGGCCTCGGCTCTGGTGGCCTGGCCGTTGGGCCGGAAAGTGCCATCTTCATAGCCTCGAAGGTATTTCCGCTCTGCCGCCGCCGCCAGATAGCCTTTGGCCCAATCGGGCAGATTCACCGTATCGGCAAAGGGCAGGTCAGCCCCCCGTTTTCTGGCCGCCTCTCCCTCCAGGCCCATGGCCCGAACCACCAGGACGGCCATTTCCCGGCGAGTGAGCTTCTCTTCCGGCGCAAAAGCGGGGCCGTAATCTTGCGGGCGGACGATCCCCAGAGAGACAGCCCGCTCAATGTAAGGGAAAAACCAGGAAGACTCGCCAACGTCAGTAAAGGTCGGTGTCCCGACTGGTTTTCCCTCCGAGCCCGGCTTGAGCAAATCCAAACCCGCCAGAACCATCTTGATGAACTCGGCCCGCGTCGTTTTTTCCTCCGGAGCGAAAGTCCCGTCTGGGTACCCGGAAAGAACGCCCCTCAGAGAAAAAGCCAGGACCTCCCCTTCCGACCAGTGTCCCCGGGTGTCGGGGAAACCACGATAGACCTTATCAAATTGCGGCGTCAGATACCCGGTCAGGTCCACGTGACCGGCCAGGGTTTCCACGGGTTGCCCTTCCACCAGGATTTTCACCCTTTTTACCGTTGGGAATTGTCCCAGGGTAGCGACTATAGATTGGACCAGCAGAGCCTCTCCGCTGGAACCGACATTGGCCCGAGTGATCTCCCGGCTAAAGTTGACGTAAGCCGTTCCGTCCTTGATCTCAACCCCCAGTAGACGGGTGTCGCGGGGGATCCCCGACCAGAGGGGTCCCCCGGGAGGAGGGCCCTGGATGAGCAGTTCCATGGCCGCTGCGGCCGGGGTCTTGGTGTCGGGAATGCTGGTATTAACCGGAAATAGATAGAAGGCGTTAGGGGTATGAAAGGTGAAGTAAAGAGTCAACCGGGTCTCGCCCGGACCGGGTGCCGCCCTCACCACCTTTCCCGTACCCGACCAGGGTCGAGTCAGAAAACCAAGGAGCAGAATAAGGATCAGGAAGCCCATGAGGAAGTTCACCCGTTTGTTACTTCTGGGGGCCCTTGATACCAAGCCGATCATAAGCCGCCTTGCTCCCAGCCGTCGCCTCACCCGTCTCTCCCCCTTTGACTTATTTTCGTGCGCCGAAGGTCACCTGGCGGCGATCCCTGGGGCCAGGACCTTCAGTGCCCCTGGAACCACTTCGACGACAGCCGGCGTGACTCCGGTTAAGTCCCCGTCCCGGTGCAGTCGAGCCGGACGATCCGAGGTGATGCTGATCTTTTTGCCACGCAGCGTCTTCACGCGTGGGTGCTGGCCATGGCGGCCAGCCAGAAGGAGGGGCAAGAAAGTGGTTAATTCCAGCGGGGACATCTCTTCCACCAGGCAGACATCCAGCCAGCCGTCATCGACCCTGGCCGCCGGAATTATGTTTAGCCCCATCCCATAGTAACCGCCGTTGCCAATGGCCACCAGCAGCACCTGGCGGCGCATCTTTTTCCCGTCGATGTCCATGGTCAACTCGAGAGACTCAAAATTGTGCAGGTAGTTGAGGGTAGTAATGGCATAGGCCGGGATGCCTTTGATGTAAGGCAGCTTTTTGGCCATACCGGCAACCTCGGCGTCCAGGCCAGCCCCAGCAATGTTAAGAAAGATGTCACCATTGACCCGTGCCACATCGATGGTTTTCTCCCGGCCGCTCTTGAGAAGGCGGACCGCTTCAAACAGGCCGACCGGGAGTCCCAGGGAATAGGCCGTGCCATTTCCCGTCCCGGAAGGGATCAGGGCCAGAGGGAGAGCCTGGGACTTGGGCCCGGAGCTATCCAGGGTTCCTGCGGTTGCTCCCGAAGCTGTTCTCTGCCTGACCGGCATTTCCCTGGCTGACCGCGAACTTGAGGTGGCCTCCAGCAGCCCTCGGGCCACCTCCCGGAAAGTTCCGTCGCCTCCCACGGCGGCCACGAGGTCATAGCCTTCCTCCCTGGCCCGGGCGGCGTGAATGGCGATCTCCTCCAGCCTTGAGGTGGCCACAATGGTATAATGAAGGTCCAGTTCCTCCAAGAGCGAGTCGAGCAAGGCGAACTGTCCGCGCGCTCTGCCCTGGGCAGAAGCCGGATTGAAAATGACTTTAACGGTCATGGCTTCTCCCTCCTCATTTGGTGACGAGTAGGGGCCGCACCCTCTAACTCCACATCTTTCTAGGGCGGTAAGGTAAAGTGCCCCCCGACCGTTCAAAAAGCGGTTCGCGGGCAGTCTCCTAGATGGACAACCCCTAATCATTTCTATAGCGGGAATTACCTGACATAATTATACTCTGCTTCCTCCGGGCAAAGCAAGGAGATTACGAAAAATCCCCCCCTAGAACCGGGGAGGATTTTTACCAAAGGACTTAGGAATAATCCTGACTCAGGCCAGGTTTTCGCTACTCCAAAACTGCCTTCAGCCCATGTTTTCCACCAACCCTGGGCAAATTCTGAGGTCTTGACTGCCCGGGCACCTTCCATTTGGCGCGCCAGGTCCTGGGTCATCGTTCTTTCCCGCAGCGTCTCTTCCAGGCCTTGCCGGAGCAGGGCGGCCGCCTCCCCCCATCCCAGGTGCCGGAGGAGCATTTCCCCGGAAAGGATCAAAGAGGTGGGGTTGATGAGATCAAGGCCGGCGTACTTAGGCGCCGTGCCGTGGCTGGCTTCAAAGAGGGCATGCCTCTCCCCGATATTGGCCCCGGGGGCGACCCCCAGGCCGCCCACCTGAGCCGCCAGGGCATCGGAGAGATAGTCGCCGATGAGGTTGGGGCAGGCCAGGACATCATATTCCTCGGGCCGTAACAGGACCTGTTGAAACATATTGTCGCCGATGCGATCTTTGATGATGATCCTTCCCTCCGGGTTCCCCTTCTCCAGGGCCTCTTTTTCAGCGATGGTGTATTCGGAGTACCCGGCAGCAGCCAGCTCATACCCCCAATCGCGGAAGGCCCCGTCCGTGTACTTCATGATGTTACCCTTATGCACCAGGGTAACACTCTTTCGTCCCCGCTCAACGGCATAGCGCAAAGCCCGGTCGATGAGCCGTTTGCTGCCATATTCGCTGATGACCTTGACCCCCAAACCGGCATCCTCCCGAATGTTGATGCCCAGCGTTTCACGGAAAAAAGACCTCAGCCCGGCTGCCTCCGGCGAGTGACGTTCCCATTCCAGACCCATATAGAGATCCTCAAGATTCTCTCGAAAGACCACCATGTCCACCTTTTCCGGGTGCTTCACCGGACTGGGCACCCCGGGCAACCAGCGCACCGGGCGTACGGTGGCAAAGAGGTCCAAACGATTCCGCAAGGCCACGTTAATGCTCCTGATCCCGCCCCCCACCGGGGTATTCAACGGCCCTTTGATGGCCACAAGGTAATGACTGATGGCTTCTATCGTCTCGTCGGGTAACCACTGTCCGGTCTGCTGGAAGGCCTTCTCCCCAGCCAGAACCTCCAGCCAGGTTATCCGGCGTCGCCCGTGGTAAGCCTTCTCCACGGCCGCATCCAGAACTTTCCTGGTCGCCCGCCAGAGGTCGGGGCCGCTGCCATCCCCCTCGATGAAAGGGATGATGGGATCAGCGGGGACTTGCAGGGAGTTGTCTTGCCGGGAAATCGCACTGCCTGAATCAGGTGCTGCCAGTCTCTTGACCATGTGACGCCCTCCTTGGAGATGCTGCTCAGCTCTGACCGCTGACGCCCTGACCGTGTTACTCCTTACATCAGGACCTGCAAGCCACCATGCCTTTTGATGTGTTCCACCAGCCCGCCATCTTGCAGAATGCGAATCATAATCTCAGGGAGGCGTCCTACCTCCAGCTCAAAACCCTTGGTAACATCATAAACCTTTCCCCCCGCCAGGTCTACCCGCAGGAGGTCGCCTTCTTCAATCTTATCGGTTCTACAGGTAATGACGGGAAGCCCGACGTTGATGGCGTTCCGGAAAAAGATGCGGGCAAAGGACTGGGCCAGAACCGCTCCCACCCCGGCCATCCTGATGATGCGGGGGGCGTGTTCACGACTCGAGCCCTGTCCAAAGTTACTGCCGGCGACAATGAAGTCGCCCGGCCTCACCTTCGAGGCAAAGCCGGGATCGGCGTCCTCCAGGACGTGCTTGGCCAGTTCCGAAAGATTGGACCGGAGATGGTACAGCCGTCCCGGGGCGATGTGGTCAGTGGTAATGCCGTCGCCAAATCTCCACGCCTTTCCTTCCAGAATCATTAATCACTCCTCCTAACCTGAGACAGACCAGCCACTTCCAGGGCGCCGCCACAGGTGGCCTAAAGATCTCACAGGCAACGTGGCCTTCCCACTATCCAACCGGCAGCGGCGTCATCTTGTCGATTCATCATTCCATATCCCGGGGGTCCGTAATCTCCCCCGTCACCGCCGTCGCCGCTGCCACCGCCGGGGAGGCCAGGTAGATCTCCCCTTTGGGGTTGCCCATCCGCCCCTGAAAATTGCGGTTAGATGTGTTTAGCGAAACCTCCCCATCCCCCAGGATGCCGGCATGCACTCCAACGCAGGGGCCACAACCGGGGGAAAGCACCGTCGCCCCCGCCTCCACCAGGGTCTTGATGTATCCCCTATCCATGGCCTCCAGGAGAACTTTCCGGGAAGCTGGCCCAACCACCAGCCGTACCCCTCGGGCCACGCGGCGTCCTTGCAGGATCTGGGCGGCCAGGGCCAGGTCCTCTAGGCGCCCGTTGGTGCAAGAACCCAGGAAGACCTGGTTGACCCGGATCCCTTTCAGCGTCCGGGCCGAAGCCACGTTATCCACCATGTGCGGTCTGGCTACCATGGGTTCCAGGCGAGAGAGGTCAATCTCCGCCAGACGCGCATACCTGGCTTCCGGGTCCTCCTCCAGCGCCAGCCAGTCGACCTCTCGGTCCTGCCCCTTCAAGTACTCCCTGGTCTTTTTATCGGAAGGGAAAAGCCCCACCTTGGCCCCGGCCTCCACCGACATGTTGGCCACCGTCAGGCGTTCGGGTATGGTCAGGGCCTCCAGTCCTGGTCCGAAGAACTCCAGGGCCTGATAGGCGGCTCCATCGGCACCGAGCCGACCGATCAGGTAAAGGACCAAATCCTTAGCCGAGATATAGGCGGTTGTCTCGCGGTTGTCTCCCCAACCCGGGAACCGCCCCACTAGTCTGACCCCGATGGTCTCCGGCACCCGTAGCCAGGTCTTCCCTAGGGCCATCCCCACCGCCACGTCGGTGGAGCCCATCCCGGTGGCAAAGGCCCCCAGGGCACCCCCCATGCAGGTATGGGAATCAGCCCCGATGACCACGTCCCAGGGCCGGACATACCTTTCCGCGGCCAGTTGGTGGCAGATCCCGTCCCCGACGTCGTGGATTCGGCTACCCGTCCTCCGGGCGAACTGCCGGATGAAAAGGTGATCGTTGGAAAGCTCTTGCCGCGGACTGGGGCTGGCATGGTCAATGAAGAAGATGCTCCGTTCCGGTTTGGCAGCACCGTCCACCCCCAACCCCTGTAATTCGCGGATGGTTAAGGGTGCCGTACCGTCCTGGGCGTAGGCCCAATCGACGTCCACCACGACAATATCTCCAGGACGTACATCATAACCGGCCTTCCGGCTCAGGATTTTCTCCGCCAGGGTTTGCCCCAAGCTTACCACTCCTATCTTAGCAATGTGGTCTCGGCGCCCGTCGAGCTTGCCGCCCCTCAAGCGGCTGTACTACCGCTCCCGGCCCTACGCCGCCTGAAGAGGGGTACCAGCAGCGACAGAACAGCCAATAACAGTAGGGTCCCGGAGATCGGGCTGGTGATAAATACACCAGGGTTGCCGTTGGCGATGGTCATGGCCTGACGCATGGCCTGTTCCATTAACTGTCCCAGGACCACGGAAAGCACGATCGGGGCCAGAGGTATGTTTACTTTCCGGAAATAGTAGCCGACAAGGCCCAAGAGGGCCATCAGGATAATATCCTGGACATTTCCGTTGACCGTATAAACGCCTAGAGCCGAGAAGGCTAAGACCATGGGCAAGAGGAGGTTTCTCGGAACCAGGGTCACCCGCGCGAAAAGTCCCACCAGAGGCAGGTTAAGCAGGAGAAGAATGAGATTACCAAAGTACATGCTGGCAACCAAGGCCCAAACCACATCGGGGTGATCGCGAAACAGAAGAGGTCCCGGTCGAAGACCAAACATGATGAAGGCCCCCAGCATGATGGCCGTGGTTCCGGAACCGGGAATCCCCAAGCTCAAGAGATGGGTGAGAGCGCCGATGGAGGCCGCGTTATTGGCCGCCTCCGGGGCCGCCACCCCTTCAATGGCGCCATGGCCAAAACGTTCTGGATGACGGGAAACCCTTTTCTCCAAATCATAAGCCAAGAATGAAGAGATGATGGCCCCGCCGCCCGGTAAGGCCCCCATCAGAAAGCCGACCAGGCCACCCCGGTTCATGGCCCCAAAAGAGGCCCGCAGGTCGTCCCGGGTGGGCCAAACCCGGCCGATCTTCTTCAGAGCGCCCAGGCCGGAGATCTCTTCCTCTTGGAGGCTGGCAATGACCTCCGCCACGGCGAAAAGCCCCAGGGCGACGATCAAAAACTCGATGCCGTCCAATAGCTTCGGGTTGTCAAAGGTGAAACGGGCAGTGCCGCTTTGTAAGTCCTCCCCCACGGTGGAAATCATCAAACCGAAGACCATGGCGATGAGGGCCTTAAGGGGGGAACCGCTGGAAAACCCGGCCACTGCCGTCAAGGCAAAGAGCATCAGGGAAAAGTACTCGGCCGGTCCAAAAAGCAGGGCCAACCTGGCGATGAAGGGCCCAACAAACATCAAGCCCACCACGGAGAGGGTGCCAGCCCAAAACGAACCAATGGCCGCAATGGCCAGAGCCGGCCCGGCCCGCCCCTGCTGGGCCAAAGGATAGCCATCAAGGCAGGTCATAACCGAAGAGCTTTCCCCGGGAATGTTTAAAAGGATGGACGTGGTCGAGCCGCCGTACATGGCCCCATAGTAGATCCCGGCCATCATGATCAGGGCCGAGGTAGGATCAAGCCCATAGGAAATGGGAATGAGCAAGGCCACTCCAGTCATCGGGCCGATTCCCGGTAATACACCGATGAGGGTCCCGGCCAAGGCCCCAACGGCGGCAAAGACGATGTTCTCCGGGCGGAAGGCGATGCCGAAACCCAACCAGATCCCGTGCCAGATGTCCATACCAGGATCTCACCTCCTTAGCGTGTCGTTCAGAAGGGTAAAGGCCCCCTGGGCAATTGCACGTCCAACCAGTGCGTAAAGAGGAAATAGGTCCCCAGACTGAACCATAGAGCCCAAAGCAGGTTGGAGGTCCACTTTCGCCGGCCCATGCAAAGCATCCCGGCCAGCAAAAAGAAAAGGGTTGAAAGAAGATAGCCGAGGCTTTCCAAGACCAGCGCATAAAGAATGATCAGGACGGGCACGACCAGAAAGTCCCTTATTTCTGACCTTGTCCAGTTCACCTGAGCCTTGCCTCTGTCAACCTTAGGACGCTCCTGCCAACCTTGCCACAATAACAGCAGACTCAAGATCAGCATACTTGTTCCCAAAAGATAGGGAAAGGCTTTCGGTCCGATGGCCGTGGCCAACCCGGTCATTTCCGTCAGGCTGACCGTCTCCCGGAGATAGAACCCGGCCAACAACAGGAGTAAGAAGCCGGTCAGGATGTCAAAATTCATGATCCTCCCCTCCAGGCCTGGAAAACTGCTCAGAAACCGCGCTTTCAACGGTGATCCCGGCCGACCTCGGGACGAGGCGCTCAACCGCTAAAGATGTCCATGCCGCAGGCGGAGGCGCCACTAAAGAATGAAAAGGTCGCTTTGAGCCCCAGAGCGCTGGGCGCAGGTCATAGAGAAGCGAGAGGGCGCAGACCCAGCCCCCGTATGCTAGACAATAACCTTTGTGGCGGTACCCGGTGGGGCGAGGTCAGTCGCCCTCCCCCACCGGGACGAAGCCACTTGGGGATCTCTCCAGCAGGGCAACTCTCTATTTCACAAATCCCAATTCCGTGAGCAGCTTCTTATAGACGCCTTCCTCTTGCGCTAAGAACTCGGAGAACTTATCCGCGTCAAAGGCATCGGCCCACTGGTAATTCTTCAGGACCGCTTCCCAACCCTTGGTCTTGACCATTTTGCCGAGGGCTTCTTTCCAAAACCTCACCGCCTCTGCGGGCATTTCCGGAGGCCCGAAAACGCCACGCCAGATTTGATAGCTCACGTCAAACCCGGACTCCTTCACCGTGGGAACCGAGGCCAGACTACCGCCCAATCGTTTTTCCGACGTGATCGCCAGGGCCCGGACCGTTTTGGCTTCGATCTGAGCAATGGATTCCCCGACCCCGGTGGAAATGGCGGTCAGATGACCACCTAGGAGGGAAGCCATAGCCTCGCCGCCGCCCTGGAAACTGACGTACTTGATATCCTTGGGCTTGATACCGGCGGCCATGGCGATCTTAGCGAAAGCCAGGTGATCCATCCCGCCCGGAGCCGAACCGCCACCAATACTGATTTTGGTCGGGTCTTTCTTCATGGCCTCCAGGAGGTCTTTGAGGGTCTTGTAGGGCGAGTCATTCTTGACAACGATGACGTTATAGTCGGAAATCACCCGCGCCAGAGGGGTAAGGTCCCGGAAGGTTTGTTTGGAGGTACCATTAACACCGTTGATGATCAAGGGAGGTGAATAAACGATCAGCTCGTAGGGATCAGCCTTGTGATTGCTTACTAACCAGGCCAGGGCCACCGCACCGCTACCACCCGCTTTGTTCAGGACAGGCAATGGCTGTGTCACAATCTTTTCGTCCGCCATAGTCTTGGCAATGGCCCGGGCGAAGGTATCCCAGCCTCCGCCTGCTCCGGCCGGCGCCACGATCTCCACAGCCTTCTCCGGATAGGCCGGATTCTTCACCTCGGGCGCGGCCGATGTCGAGGTACCGGTCTTGCCACAGCCGCTTAACGCCAGGGTCGTCGCCAATACCAGGATCAACAACCAGACGCCCAACTGAGACCTTTTCATTCTTCTCCCCTCCTGACATTTTTTGTTTACGTCACCGGGCGCCCTCCAATCCCCTTTTCTCACCCCCTGTCCGAACACCAGAAACTACGTTCTCCATCCGCCGTATTTGGCGGCGATGGTCCCTTCGGGCAGAAACCTTGTCTCAAGATCCCGAATCTTCGGCAGACCCACCAGGTCGGTGAATTCCCCAAACTTAAAGAGACGCGCGGCGTAACCGGTCATGAGGCGATGCTCGCGCAGGTACTCCATGGCCTCCCGTAGGGCGAAGGCGGCGGCAAAGAGGGCCGTCAGGGGAAAACTCACCCGAGCCACCCCCATTTTCTCCAATTCCCCCACTGGTATCAGAGGGGTCTTCCCGTCATCCAGCATGTTGATACTGACCGGCGCCTTAATCTCCTGCACCACCCGCCGAATCTCCTCTAGACTGCGCGGGGCTTCCACAAAAATCAAGTCGGCCCCGGCCTGGGCATAGGCGTTACCGCGACGAATGGCTTCTTCCACTCCCGCCATGGCGATGGCATCGGTTCTAGCATTAATAATAAAGTCAGGGTCACGGCGGGCTTCTAGCGCCGCCTCAATCTTTTTGATCATCTCTTCCAGTGGAATGATTTCCTTACCCTCCATATGTCCGCATCGCTTCGGGAAAACCTGATCCTCCAGATTGATGCCGGCCACCCCCGCCGCTTCAAACTCCCGGACCGTCCGGTAGACATTGATGGCATTGCCAAAGCCGGTGTCGTTCTCGCCCATCACCGGGATGTCCACGGCGCGGGCTATGCGCCGGGTCTGATCCAACATCTCCGACATGGTCAGCAGCCCAACATCGGGCAGACCCAGATAGCTGGCCGCTATCCCATACCCTGAGGCCTGAACGGCCTGGAAGCCTGCTCTTTCTATGATCCTGGCGCTGAGGGCATCATAGGCCCCGGGCATAATGAGAACTTTGGGATCCAGGATCAATTGCTTCAAGCGAGTGGTCTTCTTCATAAAAACCCCCCTAATCGCTCCAGTCCAGGATGAGGTTCGAGATTCTCTGGGCCGCCTCGCGGACGGCTGACCCCAGAGAATATAGTTTTTCTCTATTCAGCCTGGCGGCCGGCCCCGACAGGGACAGGGCCGCCACCACCTTTCCCCGACGGTTGAAAATGGGAGCTGCTACGGCGCCGATGCCTTCCTCCCTCTCCCCCAGGCTGATGGCAAAGCCGGCTTGGCGAATGTCCGGTAAGGCCACGAGGAGTTGTTCGCCCCGGAATCCGGTTGGAACAGGGAGACTGTTAACCAAGGCTGTCCTCTCCTCGTCCGGCATAAAGGCCAGGAACACCTTAGCCGAAGCCCCGGCGTAAAGGGGTAACCGCTGGCCCAACCGGACATTGCGCTTTAGGGAGTGATTACTCTCCAATCGTTGGATACAGATCCGTTCGGTACCGTCCCGGATGTAGATGCTGACAGTCTCGTTGTATTCGTCCCGCAAACGGCGAACCTCGGGATAGGCGAGGCCGGCCAGGTCATCTGTCTCCAAAAACTTACCCGCCAGTTCGACCACGCGGGGACCGAGACGGTACTTCTGATTGCCTTCATTTCTATTGAGCAACCCGCGCTCTTCCAGGGTCACCAGCATGCGCAGGACGGTGGCACGGTCAAGACCCACTCTTTCGGCGATGGCGGAAGGCCCCAATTCCTTTTCCGGTCCCAGAAAACTGTAAAGAACATCCACGGCTCGAGAGACTGCCCTAATCGTTTTTACCTGCAACAAGAAACCCCCGTTTCATTGTGTGAACTCCTGTATTATCTGTTGAATACCGTATTCGTCGTCCCGGCCTGATATTCCTTCTTTTTCAGAAACATTTTTCGAGGGAAATATTAAAGCTCTAACCGTGCCGTGAAATACGGGTTAGAGCTTCACCGTTTGAGCCTTGCTCGTGCCGTTACAGGCTGGGTGCCCTGCACCAGCCAACCATCGCTAAATGACCAGCCCCCCGTCAACACTGAGTACTGCCCCGGTTATGAAATCTGCTTCGTCAGAAGCGAGGAACAGGTAGGCATTGGCAACATCCCGGGTTTGCCCCAACCGTCCGAGAGGGGTCTTTTCCTGCATCAGATCGATCACCTTTTCAGGCACCTTGGCCGTCATATCGCTCTCTATGAATCCCGGTGCTACGGCTGCAAAGCGGATCCCTTTTCTACCCAATTCCTTAGCCCAACTCTTGGTCAGACCAATGACACCCCATTTGCTGGCCGCATAGTTTGTCTGGCCGATATTCCCGTAAAGCCCGACCACGGACGAGGCATTCAGGACGACGCCTTTGGCCTGCTGAAGCATGACCGGGACAATGGCTTGCGTAACATTGAAGACGCCCTTGAGGTTAACGTCCATCACCCTATCCCACTGCTCCTCGGTCAATCTGGTGAGGAAACCATCGGCGGTTATTCCGGCATTATTGACTAAGATGTCAATCCTGCCAAACCGTTCTACAGTTGTATCCACCATGACCTTTACCTGCTCACGGTCAGCCACATCCACTTTGATAAAGAGGGACTCTCGGCCGAGTCCCTCGATATCCCGGGCCGTCTGGCGACCGGTTGTTTCATCGTATTCGGCCACCACCACTTTCGCACCCTCCCGGGCAAAGGTCAGTGCTGTCTCCCGGCCTATCCCCCGGCCGGCACCGGTAATGACGGCTACCTTCTCGAGCAATCTCACCGCTTTATTCCCCCAGCTTGATTGTATTTAATTAGACTTCTCCATTGCCATCGATAAAAGAGATGACCAGGCTATTAAAGAAGTCCGGTTTTTCGATAAAGACGAGATGTCCGGCCCCTGGAACTATCGTGATTCGTGCTCCCGGGATTAGTCCCGCCAATCGCTGACAGTTCTCTACCGGCACTACTGCATCCAGTTCAGCCCCTATCACCAGCACCGGCACGTTTATCTTTCCAAGCCTGTTTTCTGTATCATGCCGGGCAACGGCGGCCAGCTGCCCCAGATAGGCATGGAGGGGGGTGGGTTTTTCCAGTCGAGACCTAATGATTTGTTCCATCTCGGCCGGATGCCTCTCCCAGTAACCGGGCGAAACCGCCACGGCCATACCGCGCCGGATTTGTCCCTCGGGGCTGAGACCCGGCACTGGTGTCATGGCTTCAATCGTACTCGCTGGGGCCGGAACGTGATTGGCCCCACCCATCGATGTTACAGCCAAAATCATTCCCTTAACCAGATGCGGGTAGGCAAGGGCCATCTCCTGGGCAATGAAGCCACCCATGGAAACACCTAACACATACACCCCGGTCACCCCTATCGTTCTGAGCACCCCGGCCGCATCACGGGCCATAGTCGCCATCGAATAGTCACCCTGCGGCTTATCGCTTTCCCCTACACCCCGGTTATCCATGATGATTGTCCGGTACAGTGATGCAAATTCTGGTAACTGCTTGAACCACATCCATTTGGCGTAGCCAAGCCCCTCGATCAACAGCAGGGTTTTGGAGGCGTTCTTTGGTCCGTGTACCTCATAGTAAATATTCACACCATCGACGTTGACTGTTGGCATCTTACTCCCCCCGCAATTGGCGTTTCAAGACCTTTCCCGCCGCATTCTTAGGTAACTCGGTGCGAAACTCGACCTCTTTGGGAACTTTATACTTGGCAAGTTGCCCCTTAAGATAACCGAGCAACTCGTTTGCGGTCAAGGAATGACCCGGTTTTAATACCACAAAGGCCTTGCCCACTTCGCCCCACTTCGGATCGGATATACCTGTTACAGCAGCCTCCAGTACGGCCGAATGCGAGTGGATGGCCGCCTCCACTTCAACCGGGTAGACGTTTTCTCCGCCACTTATGAACATATCCTTCTTTCTATCGACTACGTAGAAGAGCCCATTGTCGTCAAAGTAACCCAAATCCCCGGTGTAAACCTTACCGTCCTTAAGGGTATTGGCTGTGGCCTCCGGCCTTCGCCAGTAACCACTGAAGATGTGAGGACCCTCAAGGACAATCTCTCCGATCCCACCTGGCCCCAGGGTATGATCGTTCTCATCCCTGATAGTCACCCGCGTATGGATCATAGGCATGCCGACAGAACCGGTAAACTCACTGACTTGGTGATCAGGCATAAGAAAACAGTTAGGCCCGGCTTCTGTTAATCCAAAGCCCTGTTTAAACATAATCCCTTTCCCGCTAAAACGTTTAATCAAGGGAGCCGGGCAAGGAGCACCCCCGGTGATCATGAATCTGATGTTGGAGAAATCGGCCTCGTCAAAGCCCTTCTGTTCACTTAAGAGCTGGTACATGGTCGGCACCATGAAGATTACGGTAGCCCGGTAACGCTGTATTAGGTTCAAGGCCTCCGCCGCATCATATTTCTCCCGCAGGATGACCGTGCCGCCGATGTAAAGCAGCGGTGTTGCCAGGACATTGAGACCTCCCGTATGGAAAAAGGGGGAAAAGACGATGGTGACATCGTCAGGTTCTAGACCCCAGCCCGTAACGGTATTAATGGCATTCCAAGTCACCATTCGGTGAGGCAGTAGCGCCCCTTTGGGAATGCCGGTAGTTCCCCCCGTATAAAGAAGTTGCCACGGTTCTTCCGCGTCGACCGGTGTTAACGCCGGATAATCGCCTGAAACGCTATCCAACTGCCAGAGAAACTCCTGAAGTTTGTAGACTTTTGTACCGAAGCGTCCCGTTGCCAGGTCATGGGCCGCTTCGGAATACTGGCCGTGATAGATAAAGACATTGGGCGCGCCATCGTCGACGATACCTTTGAGCTCGGCCTGACTGAGACGGAAGTTCAGAGGCAGGAAGATAGCCCCTATCCTTGCTGCGGCAAAGAGCAAGAGCAGATGGGCTACGTGATTGGTGGATAGGACGGCGATCCGGCTCCCTTTACCGACCCCTTGACGCAGAAGCCAGTTGGCCGTTTTGTTTACCTGTAAATTGAGTTCTTCATAACTATGGGTATGGCCGTCTTGATCAATTACGGCAACCTTCCGGGGACAAATGGATTGTCTTCGCCTCAGCCAATCTGTTTCCATAAAGAAGTCACCCCGATCTGAAATAGGATCCATGGTGAACATCGGTTAAGAGATCTGTGGGTGCCGCTCCTTCCAGCGCCCGATCATCTTCGCCGCGGAACCGATGATTCCGGCGGGGAAGAAGAGAACGATCAAGATATAAATAAGGCCAAATATCAGCAGCCAGCGGTTGAAGATGATGTGGCTTGAGCTAAACCCGCTCAACACATCATGAATTACCCTCATGGTCAGCGAACCCACAATCCCGCCGTAAAGGGTCCCGGTTCCGCCAATGATGGTCATCAGTAAGGCGTCAATGGTCCTATTTAAACTGGGCAGTTCTGTACTGACGAAACGATGCGCTACAGCCCACATCACCCCAGCCAGACTGGCAACAGTACCCGAGACCAGGATGGAAATCTGCTTATAATGCAAGGTGTTATATCCTAAGGCCTGAGCCCGCGGCTCATTCTCACGGATGGCCAGCAAGACCCTTCCCACGGGGGAATTTACAAACCGGCGCAAGATGAGCAAAGACGCCAGCATAAAGAAGAGGGACAGAAAGTAGACATGATTCTTATCGATCAGGAATTCCGGAAGGCGGAAGTTAAAACCATCGCTGCCCCCCGTTACTGTTCGCCATTTTTCTACGCCGATGGCGAAGAGCTCCCCGAAAGCCAGGGTAACCATCGCAAAGTAGACGTCCCTGACCCGTAACGACAGCACCCCGATGAGCCCGGCCAGGCCGACAGCCAGGACAACTGTCAGCAAGACCGCCGCCAAGAAAGGCAGCCAACTTGCACCAGACGATTTCATGACGATGGCCACCAAGTAAGCCCCCAGCCCAAAGAAGAGGGCATGGCCAAACGAAACTATGCCGGTAAACCCCAGCAGCAGATCGTAACTCATGGCAAAAGCAGCCATAATAAAGACGTCAATGGCCGCAACCATGTACAACCGCGCATCGGTTAAGTATGGAAAGGCAATGGCCGCACCGAGAAGCAGGGTCTTTATCGCAGTACTCGGGCTGATCTGGCTACTTCTTGATGGACGTTTCAAAGGCACCGAATCTCCCCTGGGCTTTGACAAATCCGACATCTTCTGACCCCCAAAGTTCAATCCCAGTTCGGCTGGTACAAGACGGCAGGGAAATCTAGTTGCTAAAGAGTCCCTGCGGTCGAACCAGCAGTAGCAGGGCCATTAGGCCCACGTTCACGGCCATAGCCAGATCCGGCAAGAAATAGGCCATGAAAGAAGTCGTAACCCCCACCAAAACAGCCCCTATCAAGGTACCGGTAACGCTGCCCAACCCACCGACAACCACGACTATGAAAGCCAACAGTTGGTTTGATAACCCTATATCCGGTCCAAAGGCACCCTGCCCGACGGCCAAAATCATTCCGCTGATGCCGGCCACAGCCGCCCCGAGCGCAAAAACCAGGCTGAACACCAGGCGGATTCTGATCCCGAGGGCTCGCACCATTTCAGGGTTTTCCACTCCTGCCCGGATCATCATGCCCAGCCTGGTTCGGTTTAACAGGAATTGCAGACCCGCAAAAATGCCAAGCCCGATGCCTATGGTAAGGAGCTTGTAGCGCAGGAAAATAACACCTCCCACTTCCCAGCCACCCCTCAAGACAGTGGGAGTCCCGACAGTTATGATGTTCGGTCCCCAGATGGCTTTTACGGCCTCGGTCAATACCAACAGCGCTCCCATGGTCACCAGAATCTGGGCCAGATGGTTCCCATAGACCTGGCGGAGCGTCAGGCGTTCCATCGCCAGTCCCCACAAGGCACTAACGATGCCGCTCGCCGCTATCCCCAGGAGGAAACTGCCGGTAGCCAGATAAGTGGTTACGCCGGCATAGGCTCCCCACATGAAGAGAGCACCATGGGCAAAATTCATAATTCCCATCAGACCGAAGATAACTGAAACCCCTATGGCAATTAGGAAAATCAGCATTCCGTTAGCCAATCCGTTAAGCATTAAGGTGATTACGATAGACATACCGGCCACTCCTTAACCTACCGCCAGGTATCGCTTTCTTAAATCATCGTTTTGCCTGAGCTCCTCCATCGTTCCCGTATGTACAGTCCGGCCATTGTCTAAAAGATGGTAGGATTCCCCCAAGTGACTGGCCACCAGGTAGTTTTGCTCCACCAGGATAACAGTCGTGTGATCCTTCAATTTGCTGACGGCCTGGATTACCTTCTCAATAACCACGGGCGCCAGCCCTTTACTGGGTTCGTCGATCAGCAGCAGGCGATTCGGGTTAATCAAGGCCCTGCCGATAGCCAGCATCTGCTTTTGGCCACCGGAAAGGGCCTTGCCCTTCTTGGTCCAGGCAACCTTTAAATCCGGAAAGAGTTCCAGGACCATCTCTTCACGCGCCCTAGCTTCCTTGTTCCGAGCTACCAGGCGGAGATTCTCGGCTACTGTGAGGCTCGAAAAGACGGCCTGGTCCTCAGGGACGTAGCCAATCCCCAAACGGGCAATAATCTCTGGGGTAAGCCCTATCAGCTCTTTCCCGTCAAAAGTGATACTCCCCTCCAGCTTGGGAACCAGCCCCATGATACTCCGTAAGGTAGTAGTCTTACCTGCCCCATTGCGGCCCAGAATGACGGCAATACTACCGGTGGTAATCCCCAAATTGACGCCATGCAGGATATGAAACTGTCCGATGAAGGCATGAAGATCTTCAACCTTGAGCATACTGCTCATATAATCCTCCCAGATAAGCAGCCTGGACTTTCCCATTCCGCACGATCTCTGCCGGGGGCCCATCAGCCAGTAACGTCCCATTGAAGAGTACGGCGATACTGTCGGACAGATCCAATACCAGATCAATCTTGTGTTCCACCATAAGGACCGTGCGTTTTCTTTGCCGGTGGACATTTCTGATTACCTCGACCATGGAAGGGACCTCCTCGAGGGCCATACCGGCGGTTGGCTCGTCGAGGAGGAGCACCTCGGGCTCTAAGGCCAGTAGCATAGCCAGCTCCAGCTTGCGCTTCTCGCCCAACGTTAGGTTTTTGGCCAACTGACTTCCCTTTTCGTGCAGCCGCGTCATCGCCAGATACTGATGGGCCTGATCCTGGAGAGCGCCCAGCTTGCGGTAATCCTGCCAGAAATTAAGACGCAAATTCGTTGCTGTTTGCACGGCCAGCCGCACATTCTCTGAAACTGTGAGATTAGGGAAAACGCTGGTGATCTGAAAGGAGCGGCCAATGCCCATTTTGGCCCTGACATGAGTCGGCTCACCGGTAATATCACGACCTCTGTATAAGACCTGACCGCCCGAAGGCTTCAGCTGCCCGCTTATTATGTTAAAGAAGGTAGTCTTCCCGGCCCCGTTGGGACCAATGATAGATTTGAAACTACCCTCTTCGACCTGCCAGCTAACTCCGTCCAGGACAGCCTGGCCATTAAAACGCATCGTGATCCCCTTAGTTTCCAATAAGGCCGGCATGGATTTCCCCCTTAACCAGGAACCTCCTGCTAGCACCTCGCACCTCTCGGGCCTCAACCGGCACCCACCGACGGTCCGACACTCTCAACGCTTGTTCGTAATTGGTGGTGCCGTTTCGTCCGGTGAGAGCTCGCGTATCAAGGCCGGTACCGCGTAATCGTATCCTTCCTTCTTGGTCAGCTTGATGGCGTACAATGTCTGTAAGGCCTGGTGATCCTCTTTACGGAAGGTCATCTTGCCTTTGGGAGAATCAAAGGACATCCCTTCCATAGCAGCAATGAGCTTATCGGAGTTGGTGTCACCATCGGTCTTCTTCAAGGCCTCAACAATGGCGACCGCGGCCGCAAAACCTCCGCCCGTGAAGAGGTCAGGTGGTGTTCCGTATTTCTCCTTGTGCTTTACTACCAACCAGTCATTAATGGCATTCTTTGGTAGTTCATAGTAGTAGATTGCGAATCCCTCCATCCCAACCATATCTTTCATGGCCTTAAGGGCTGGTATATCAGCTGCGGCCGTAGAAATTTTAATTCCCTTTTCCATCAGTTTAAGGTCCATTATAGCCTTCCAGGGACTGTTGGCCCCAGCCCATATAATATACAGGTAATCTGGCTTTTCCGAGATGATTTTCTGAATGTAGGGGGTGAAATCGGTGGCGTTCATCGGCACATACTGTTCCTGAACGATTTTGGCTCCTCTTTTTTCCGCCGCCCTCTTGAGAGCCGCTCCCCCATCCCGTCCGAAGACGTAATCCTGAGCCAGGATGGAGATCTTCACGCCTGGTTTGGCAATCGCCGCGGCCCCCGCCTCAGCGTCCTGGGAGGAATTCCTGCCTGTACGAAAGACATATTTGTTCCAGGCCGCGCCTGTAATCGAATCAGCCACTGCCGGCTCAACCACCATGACCTTTTTGTATTCCTCCAGGAGCGGTAATACCGCCACCGCAGAGGCAGAGCTAACTCCCCCAGCCATTATGTCAACCTTGTCCTTAGTGACCATTTCCTCGATCTTAGCCTTGGCCACATCCGGTTTGCCTTCGTCATCCTTGACTACCAGGACAATGGGCCTTCCCGCTACCTGCATTTTACCTCCTGTTGCGTATTCGAGCCCTAGCCTGAAACCGGCCTCCTGCTGTTTGCCGTATGCCTCCAACGCCCCTGTCTGCAGGGTCAAAAGCCCAATCTTGATCGGTTTGACCTCGGCTTTATTGGAAGGTTCGGGAGCCTTACCGCCGCAACCGACAACCAGCAACGATAGAGCGATGAGCAACACCAACCATAGAGATACACCTCGTCTCCAAATCATTTAAGTACACCCCCTCGCTTTAATTCAAGACCTCTTGACCCCAATGCTTCCGGACTTTGAGGCTGACACCGCCCGTGTCACCACTCTAGGAAGACCGGCTCGGCTTTTCCCTTTCTTAGCCCCAGCGAATAACGGTTGCCCCCCATGTGTAACCGGTGCCTGCTCCCACCAGGACTGCCACATCACCCTCTTTCAGAATCCCTTTTTCAGTCCCCTCGGCCAGTACCAGGATTTGATCTGCCGCCTGAACATGACCATGGTCCTCCAGGTAAACGACCCTGTTCAGCGGAAGGCCAAGTTCAGTCACTATTTCTTCGTAAATGGATCTCTTCATGTGCGTGCCGCCAAAGAACGCTATGTGCTCACGGGTATACCCACTCCTGTTTAAGGCCAGATCAATTACCCGCAGGAAATTTGGAGTTGAAATGGGGTCGAGTCGCAGCTTCATGGCCTTTGGGTCCCTAACGTCAAGCATGAACATTCCCTCTTCAACTAACTGAGGCGTCAGCGGGATTTTCGTACCACCAGTCGGCACTATCACATCATCGGCAAATGATCCGTCTGTAATGAGCGCGGAATTGAGGATGAGGTTCCTGCTGTGTCCCCGCTGAAGGATCATGGCTGCTGCCCCGTCGGCGAAATTGTACATGAAGCGGGCCCGCTCATTGTGATAGTTAATGAGGTCTGCCTCTCGGCTCGCCGCTACCATGAGAACAGTCTTGATATATGGATCGGCGCGCAGCATGTCTTTGGCAACTTTCATGGCCACGATCCCACTGGCACATAGGGCCATAATATTAAACGAAAAGGCATTCCTAGCTCCAACCATGTGCTGTATTTTGGCCGCGGTATTCCATAGCGGATAATCCTTATACTCACTTCCATAATAGATCACTGTATCGATACGATCGGGATCAATATCGGCGGCTTTGATTGCTGCCCTGGCGGCCGCCTCCGCCATATCGGAGATATGCTCGTCAGCTCCGGCTTTGTGTTTGCGCCGCAGGCCAAACTTGGCCTGGATTACTTCCTCGGCAATTCCGGTGGCTTGTGCCATATAAGCACTATCATGATAACCCGGCGGGAGGTATACCCCCCAGCTCATGATTCCTACATCTTGAACTGAACTCATCTTCCGTTACCGTCCTACTCTTAATGTGTTAAATGATTCATCTGTCATGTTACAGGCAATAAAGGGCTTTAGGTTTGGGAGAAAGACTGCCCGGCCACGTCTCAGTGAAACTAAACTATCTCTTTACCCGATTTCATCCCTCGCTTTCCAATAACGAGTAGCGAAGTAGCCTTCCTGAGGCAAGGCCGACCCGGAATTGGCCGCCTTCAGCGCTTTTATAACACGAGCCATATTTCCCACAAAACGCTCGATATGGCGCAGGCCCTCTTCATCCTTGCTCGCATCCCTGGCCCCTCTACTACCGGCCAACCCCACAGTCCAATAACCTGACCCGGGTACTATTATGTCATTGATGAAGTACCACATTAATAGCTGAGCAAATGCCAGGTCCTGCCCAGTCCGCCTGGCCACCGTGATTGGGCCTCCCACTTTACCGGAAAAATAATCTCCAGTCCACAACCTTACAAAACCAGCCCGGTCCAGCAACGACATCAGTTGGGGATGAACAGAGGCATAATAGGCTGGTGACCCGATTATCAGTCCGTCAGCCTCCACCATTTTCTGGTATATAGGATCAAAATCGTCGGGTATCGTGCATCTCTTGGCTTCTACACAATTATAACAACCGTTACAAGGCTTGATATCCTTACCTCGTAAGGAGATGAAATCTGCCTGAAACTCCTGTGGATGCAAGAGAGATAAGGCATGACGCACAAGGAACTCAGTATTACCGCTCTCTCGCAAACTGCCCGAAATTCCCAGCACCTTGAACATGAGCTTCCCTCCTTGACTCTTCCTGGCCCGGCTGGGACCTAGTGAAATCTGCGTGCCTGCTCCTGCAACTCTCGCTTTAACACCTTTCCTATGGAACTACGGGGGAGTTCGGGGACAAATACCACATGTTTAGGAACCTTATACTTGGCCAGCTGCCCCTGACAGGCGGCCATGATTTCTTCCTCTTTTGACTTGGCACCATTCTTCAGAACCACAAAGGCCATCCCGACTTCGCCCCATTTTTCATCCGGGACCCCTATAACGGCTGATTCCAAGACCGCCGGATGTTTGTTAATCAGCTGCTCAACCTCTATTGGATAGACGTTTTCTCCGCCACTGATGAACATATCTTTCTTGCGTCCGACAATGTAATAGAACCCCTCTTCGTCCTGCCGGGCCAGATCCCCGGTATAGACCCAACCATTACGGAGGCTTTCCAGAGTTGCCCTCTCATTCCCCCAATAGCCGGAAAAGATCTGCGGGCCGGAAAAGATCAACTCGCCAACATCCCCTTGCTTCACATCTTGTCCTGCTTCATCCACTATTCTTGTCCTTGTATACAAAAACGGAACCCCTACCGACTCCCACTTTTCCTTAATCAAGGTCTCAGACAACCCTCCCCACAACATGGACAAATTATGGGGTCCGGCTTCGGTAAGGCCGTATCCCTTGACAAACTTGATGCCCTTGTCCCAATATGGTTCCATTATTTCCCGGGGGCATGGTGCGGCACCGGCCATAGCCATCCGGAGCGATGAAAGATTGGTCCCCTTGAACATGGGAAGATCGGCCATCATTTTGAACATGGTCGGCGCCCCAAATAGAAGTGTGCAGTGTTCCCTTTCAATAAGTCGCAGCGTTGCTTCCGGGTCAAAATTCGGGCTGAGGAATATCCTACCGCCGGCAAACAATAGCGGGAGAGTAAGTAACTGCCACCCGCCCGTATGAAATAGGGGGAGTATATTTGGCGCGCGATCCTTTTCGCTAACCCCCCAGGAGAGGATTTCATTGAGGGCATTCCAGTAAACAGCCTGCTGTGAAATAACTGCCGTCTTAGGCAGCCCCGTGGTGCCTCCTGTCCCCAACAATAACAACGGGTCTTCAGGACTACCCCGGTACCCGACGGGAAGTCCCCTGCCCTTTTCCATGATCTTTGCTTCGTACGAAACAGACTGACCGTCAGCGGCTTGCTTCCCCCTCAAGTGAACAAGAGCATTCACAAAAGGAATATCCAGCCTACTGACTGTCTCGGTGTAGAAGCTGTCATAAAAAACGACGGAAGGCTGCGTTTGCCCGAGAATAACATTCATCTCAGAGACGGAAAGACGGAGATTGAGCGGTTGCAGGGCTAACCCGGTCCGGGCCGCCGCCAGGAGAAGGTCGATATGTTCCACGCCATTCTGTCCCAGAAAAGCTATGCGGTCACCCCTTCTCAGTTGAAGGGTTTCCAGGAGATACCAAGCAAGTTTGTTGGCTCTTTCATTCAACTCGCCGTATGTAAACCAGCGGCCAAGCCGGGCATCGTGGATGACCTGCCTTCCCGGCGTCACCGCCGCCCGTCGGGCCACGATATCCGCTGTCCAACCCCATTCTCCAACCATGCCGCGCTACCTCCTCTTACCGGTACCCTTGTTACCCATGCCCTTGCCCGTCCCGGACTCGGCTTCTTGGCCTGATGGCAGCCTACGGCGCCAGTAAGACCCTCCGCCCTTTATGCAATATGAATCACTTGTCATATTTATTCTACGCATTTTTCTAATTTCCTTCTAAACTCAAAAAATCTTTTTATAAATTCTTCCCTGAGATTTGCAATGTCTTGGATAATGCGGAATCATTAGCGAAAGGATTTTAGGAATTCTAGTAGAAAGAATACATACGAGGTGAATCGGATGTCAGAAATGGACTTCAACGAACTGGAAGGGGTCACTCGACCGAAGACGCAACGGGGAGAGGTTACATTCCAGAAACTGTTGGAAGCAGCCGAAGCGGTTTTTGGGGAAAAGGGTTATTATGAAACATCAATCGTTGACATTATCCAGCGGGCGGGTGTTGCCCAGGGGACATTTTACCTGTATTTTAAGACCAAGAAGGACATCTTCCGGCAACTCGTCGTTCACCTTCATCATGAGGTGCGCAAGACCATCCAGGAAGCCGTGCAAGGTGTTGCCAACCGCCTCGCTGCCGAAACAACGGGGCTTCGGGCCTACCATAACTTCCTGCTGGAGCACCGCAACCTTTATCGTCTGGTCAGGGAGCTGGAATTCGTCGACGAAGACCTTTTCAAGTGGTACTATCAGAGCTTTGCCAACAATTATGCCCGGCGACTGAGTCAAGCTATGGAAAAAGGGGATATTCGAAAAATGGACCCTGAGGCCCTGGCTTACTCGTTGATCGGACTCAACGTATTTATCGGCATGCGCTGGCCCCTCTGGGAGAATAGACCAGCGCCAACTATCGCAGTAGAAACCATTGTGGACTTCATCACCAGGGGTTTAGGTACAGAAACCAAGTGAGGGGTGCAATGTCGCTTCGCCAGGGGGCTGGCTTTGCCTGACGCCTTTGAGCCCTCGGGTTGCTGCGTGGACCTGCGCGTCCTGGAGCCGAGCAGGAGGCGCCAAAACTATCACAGCTGCAGCGGGGTTTCTAGACAGAGTCAAAGGCGTAGTCTAAAATGGGAATAAATCAGCCAGGTCTCATCTATATCAGCAACAAACACTTGGATATAATCACCCCAACCAATGTGTCGGGTGCGCCGGATCTGACCGTTGAAGTACCCTCCCCCACTCGAATTGATTATGACCGGCGGCGTAAGAAGGCGGTCTATGAGAAATTCGGCGTCCGGGAATACTGGGTTATCGATCCGGTCAACAAGTCCTTAGAGGTGTGGAGCAACGGTGGTCGCGGTTTCGTCACCAAGGGACATATTCATCCGGACGGGTCAAACCGTCTCTTCTTTTGACAGGGTTCGAGCTGGATTTGGCCGAGCTATTTGAGGAATAAGGTTTCGGCAGTCAGCGTTGTCAAGAAAGCATCCATCTCTTCCTACCTCATGGCAGCCAGACAGCAATCGTCTGCACATCATCCAGCCCCTATGCCTGGTCATGATCACTCCTCGCTTAACCTCAAACGGGCGGATCTTAACAATCTGGCCAGGTATCCAGCCGTTCCGTAAGGAAAAAGCCGGGCCGCGGCGGGCAGCGGTCTTCCCCCGATCAGGGTGGCTCCTCCTTGCAGGAGGTCAGTCAGCAGGGTACCGCCGGACTCGGCGGCCAGAAGTTGCTCATGGCTCAAGGCCAGGAGGGCCGGAATCTCGGCCCCCGGGCGCGGTTCTCCCTCCACCCCCCCGAGAAAGGCCACCCCGAAATAGGGCGTCTGGTGAATTTCCCCAAGCTCATCCTTGAGGTCGATAACCCGTTTCCAGAAAAGAAGGGGGCGGACTTCCTCCATCCAGGCCACCGGCACGGTCGGGCCGGCTCTGGAGCCCCGGGACGACCTGCCCCCGTCCAGCGCCTGGGCCGGACCGAGCGCGGTAAGAAGGTTCCCGCTCGGAAGAACACCCAAAGAACTGTCGCGATCCATCTCCAGAGCGGTGCGCTCTCCCAATTCCTGTGTTTGCACGAGCCTGATGGGTTGTGGGTCCTCGGCCTCCACCATAAGGTAGGTTCTCCTGGAATCCCGTAACCTGACCTGGCAGTTGGCCTCCTCCCCAACCTCCCGGCGCAGGGTGGCCAGCAGGCTTTCCCCCGGTTCCTGCCGGCCACCCAGGCCCCAAAAAGAGACTAACGTCTCTGAACCACGGGAGGCCCAGTATTTCTCGGAGCCGACCGCGAAGAGCAGCCGGTTCTGCCAGAAAAGAATAGCCCCCGAGCTGAAGAGACTCCCCGGATAAGCTATTTCCCGCCAATGTAACCAAGCCATGCCGAAAACCTCCAACAAAAGACCAAGCCTTGCTGATGAGTTCTGCAAGCCAAGAGCCCATTAATTGTCTATGCCAGGTTCTGGCGTGATCAGAGCGCTGGCTCGTCCTGGCTACCCTAATGCTACACCTCTGGCAGGCTATTTTCAATCAGCAACATGGCCCGCCAGGCTCGGGAAGAGTGTTGAGAAGCGCCACAACCGAAATGCCACGAGCAAATCGAGTTTAGCGAGGAGTTGCCTGATGCCCATGCCGCCCTTGGCGGAGCCATAAAGTGATGAAACGGCAGCAGGCTGGCGACGGACGGTCGATTGACGCGAAACGGCCGGCGAATAGTTAACGTAATATTGTTTAGGCGGAAAACAGCGAGGAAAAATAGGACACGTTCATGAGCGTGATGGACCTTGAAGAAGCTCCTTCATAATGATGGCTAGTATCAAGGGAAAATGAGACTCCTTGTCCATGTCATATTTCCCGCTCTTTGTTTTAAAATATAGGCAGTGTGGTTTCCTACCTACTGCCTGCCGACCAGATTACCCGGGGCGTTTTGACTCGCCGGGCCGGGCAACTATTCGGGAATTGGGAGGCTAAAATAAGGAGGTTTTGGAGATGGCAAAGCCAAAGGTTGATCAGTCCCTTTGCATCGGGTGCGGCCTGTGCGCCAGCCTGTGCCCCGATGTTTTCGAATTGGGTGATGACGGATTGGCCAAGGTAATCAATGAGAATGCCTGCAACGGGTGCTGCCAGGATGCGGCTGATCAGTGCCCCACCGGAGCCATCAGTTTGAATTAACCTTTCCTTGTCGGTCCCGGGCTGGCGGTCTTGCCGGCTGGAGGAAGCGTTGGGAAACGTGAATGTGTGATAAGAGAGGGTTGCCCCACGGCAGCCTTTTCTTTTTCCCTTTCCTGGCTGGTCCGGCTTATAATCTTCGCCGCCCTCTTGACAAAGGCCGAAACCGGGTCTATTATTAGTCTATAATGAGCATATGCCCACTAAGGAGGCGCTTATGTCACCCAGGCACCGCAAACTTCGTATGATTGGACATCACCCAGGGTTCCTACGCTTTCAACCCACCGGGGACATCATCTCCCCGCAGGCAATAAACCTGACGGTGGAAGAACTGGAAGCCATCCGGCTCAAGGACTTGGAGGCCCTGGATCAGGAGGAGGCCGCCCAGAGGATGGGTATCTCCCGTTCTACCTTTCAAAGGGTCCTTTATTCCGCCCGGAGCAAGCTTGCCGAAGCCCTGGTGGAAGGCAAGGAGATTCTGGTGAAAGGAGGGACATACCAAGTGGCCATGAGAGAGTTCACTTGTGACCATTGCGGTCATACCTGGCCGGTCCCCTTCGGAGCCGGCGGAGCTGGCCGAGACATGACCTGCCCGCAGTGTGGCAGCTCTCATCCGCACCGCGCCGATCTGGGTGGGCACGGTCAAGGATCCGGCCTACACGGAGAAAGGGCAGGCCTATCCGGGACAGCCTCAGGTCCGGGTCATCACTGTCGTCACGGCCATCCTGCTCATCCGGGTAGCAGCTCCCTTGACGACGCCCAGGGCGGTCCTGGTTTGGAGTCTTCCCCTGATGAGGGAAAAGGCCGCGGATTCGGCCCTGGCAACCCTGCTGCCCATGATGCTGCGCCAGGACCTGGCTTCGCACGCCGTGGTGGGCGGCACCACAAAGGATGAACCCAGCGAGACATATCGTGGAGCCCTTCGCGATCCCAGCCAGCCGGCGGCGAGACGCAGAGATCAGCCTGGGCGTTATTGGCGATAGCGCACCGTGATTGTATGAGTAACCTGTCGCCCCCCCTTAATCATGATTCAGCCCCGAGAAGGCGATTCCGCAGAGAAAAGCAGCCTCCCGCCGACCACCGTCAGGGCTACCTGGAAATCGTCATCCAGAACCGTCACATCGGCATCTTTGCCCGGTTCCAGGGAGCCCTTTCTCCCCTCCAGGCCCAAAACCCGGGCGGGATTTCGGGAAGCCAGCCCAACGGCCTCCGGAAGGGACAGACCAGTCCACTTCAAGACGTGGCGTAGGGCAACATTCATGGTCAGGGTGCTCCCGGCCAGGTTCCCTGCCGCCAACCGCGCCTCCTTCCCCTGGACGCGAATTTCCAAGCCCCCCAACTGGTACCGGCCATCAGGCAGGCCGGTGGCGCTAATGGAATCCGTCACCAAAAGGACGCGCTCCGGCCCTTTTACCCTGATCAGAAAAGCGACAATGTCCGGATCAACGTGTACCCCGTCGGCAATGATCTCGGTATTGAGCCGGTCTAAGGCCAGGGCGGCGGCGGCCACTCCGGGTTGGCGATGGTGAAACCCGCTCATGCCATTGAAGGTGTGGGTAATGTGAGTAAGCCCCAGGCCTAATGCCTCCTCCACCTGCCGGTAGGTAGCCGCCGAGTGACCTGCGGATACGGCGACCCCCCTCCCCCTGAGGAAAGAGATGGCCGCAAAGGCTCCGGGTAACTCCGGGGCGATAGTCACTAACTTGGTAATCCCGGGAAAGGACTCCAGGTACCTTTGCAGTTCCGCCAAATCCGGGTCCCGTAACCATCGGCCATTCTGGGCCCCCTTGAAGGCGGCACTGAGGAAAGGTCCTTCCAGGTGGACCCCAAGAAGGCGGGCGCCGCTTTCCCCGGGCAGGCTCCGCACCCATTGATGAACGACACTCAAGATCCTCTCCAGATCCCCGGCCGGTGCCGTCAGGGTGGTGGCCAGAAAGCCCGTCGTTCCTTGGCTGGCACAATGACGGGCGATGGTCTCCAAGGCCTGCGGGGTACCATCCATAACATCGGCACCCGCCCCTCCGTGTATGTGCAAATCGACGAAGCCCGGGCAGATGAGTTTACCCCGGCAATCGATCTCCTGGAGAGAAGCGGGCAGGCCCGGATCAATAAGGTCGGCCACCTGATCGAGCTGTCCTACGCCTTTAATTAGACCTCGGTCCAGGAGGACAGCCCCTCTTTCCATTATCCGGTCAGGTAAGACCACCCGACCGTTGTGCAAAAGCAAACTCAAGGAAAAGCCCCCCCTGGTGCCTTACGTTGATTTC
>JAMCWA010000086.1:46329-72380 GCA_023475165.1 Bacillota bacterium
GGGCATTACTATTGCCGATTGTCGCTCCGGCGGCTCCTCGCTCAACGTACCACTTAGTACGCCTCGCTTCGGAGCCTTGTCTCTCCTAGCATCTGGGCTGATTTGAGGTCTCGCCCTTGCAATTGGGCTAAAGCCGCCAGAAGCACGACCGCCATCAATCGCACCACAGACTATGGCGGCTTTTCCCGGGCGGGTTAACCACGCAAAACGCAGTTCGTCAGCACTCTTCTAGGTCTAGGAGAGCAAGTTGCCAGGGACGACCTTGCCCAACACCACCCGGCGGGCAGCACCGGTGGCCCCGGGGACATTGCCCGGCAGACCGTGCAGGGTTTCATTGGCCAGGATGGCAAAGGCGATGGCCTCCTTGGCCTCCGAGGAAATTCCGAAGTCCTCCACCCGGTATAACCGTGGTGGCGTCGGCTGCGGGAGATGCCTGGCCAAGGCTTCTTCCAACATCCTCATCAAGGTGGGATTGTAGCTTCCACCGCCGGCCACAATGACCTCTTCCACTGGCCCGCGCGGGAACAGGTAAGAGCGGTAAGCCAGAGCGATGCTCTCGACCGTCAGGGCGGTGGCCGTAGCTACCAGGTCTTCTGGGGCCAAAGCCTCATAACGCTCCAGCAAAAACCGGGCGTATTGCTCCCCGAAATCCTCCCGCCCCGTGGTCTTGGGAGGCTGCCGGAAGTAGTAGGGATGCTTCAGGAGATCCGCCAGCATCTCCTCGTTGACCTTCCCGGAGGCGGCAATCCGCCCGTCGCGATCAAAACCCTCACCGAAGCCGAGGAGTTTGACCAGGGCGTCGATGATCATATTCCCCGGTCCGGTATCAAAAGCCAGGAGCTCTTCCAAAGAACCACCGGCGACAAGATAAGTAACGTTGCCGATCCCACCAATGTTCTGCAGGGCCCGGCCCTTCTCCTCGTCCCGGAAGAGCAAGAAATCAACGTAAGGCACCAGGGGTGCCCCTTGACCTCCAGCAGCCATGTCCCGCGTTCGAAAATCGGAGACAGTGGTTATGCCAGTTCTTTCGGCGATGACGGCCGCCTCCCCGAGTTGCAGGGTGGAACGAATCTGGTAGGATATCAGGCCTCTGTCAGCCGCTGGCTGATTTGCAAGAGTAGCACCCTCAACCTGACCAAAGGCATTCTCGTGGATTCTGTCCGCTGCTGCGGCAGGCAAGGGTTGATGCGGCTGTTCGGCCACCCCCGTGTTTTCCCCAGAAAAACGTGTTTCATAGGGTCCTTCCAACGTGGGGTCGGGCCGGTGGTAGATAGTTTGACCATGGGAACCGATCAGGTCGACGTCGGCGCTGGATATCCCCGCCTCCCGGCAAACCGCAAGAGCCGCATCGGCAAAGAGCTCCCCCAAAAGGAAGTTCAGGTGGCAGATTTTCTCCACCGTCCCGGTCTGAGGGCTAAAGAGCTCAAAGATCCTTTCACGTACCCCCGCCGGAAAAGGGTAACTGGCAAAATGTGACAACTTGGCCTTGGTAGTCAGACCGCTCCCCGCCACTTCCACCAAGGCAGCATCAATGCCGTCCACCGAGGTCCCGGATAAAAGACCAATGATGCGGCGGATCTTCTTTTGCCGAAGACGTTGGAGATGTTCGATCATTGACGTACCACCCTTCCGCGTCACCAGAAAATCCGGAGGGGGGACAGGCGCCAGTCTGTTCATGGACGCCTGGTGTAGCCAGTTACAGCGTCAGTCCGTGCCCAACCGGGAACAACCCTGGCAGGTCCACCGGCAGCCGCCCCTGCGGCTTTATTTCGCCAAAGATTACCCTGGCCAGCGCCTCCATGGCCTGATCGCGGTAACCGTAGGCCGCCAGGAAAACCGGTGCCTCCGGAAGTTCCAAAAGATCGTAAGGGTTGCGTAAGGCCACCAAGAGGAGTTTGGCATTATCCTGGAGAAGGGCCCGGGCCAGGGCCATCTGTCCCCGCACCAGGTGGCCGTTCTGGGAGGCCAGGATAACAGCGTCGGCCCGGGGTGCTTCCGATCGGGCTCGTTCCCATTCCGGCAAGGAAGGGGTAATGTCGCCGGGGATCAAAACCTCCGTCACCTGCGCCCCGCGCCGCTGGAGGCTTTGTTTTAACGAACTGCCCACTTCATCCTCCACCAGGGTCAGACCCAGCTGGCGCGGACTAACCACAAGCAGGCGGCCCCCTTTGGCCAGGGGCAGAATAGACGATTCATTCTTTACCAGGGTTATGGACTGGTCATACATCTTTTGAACAAGATCCAATTGTTCCCGGGTTCCGACACCCGGCCAACTGTTCCCAGCTTCCCCTTCTGCCCGTCCCCCCGCCTGGCTCTTTCCGCCGAAAAATGAGGTGTATCCCTGGTTCTGATGACCATGATGGAGGTCATGGGGTCTGGCTGCCAGGCCGTCATCCCGATTATTTCCCGGGAAAAGCCCGTATCTGGCTTTCAACTGGAGGATCCTCTGTACCGACTCGTTGATCTGCCCCAGGGGGATGTCCCCCTTTCTGGCGGCAGTGAGGATGGCCTGGTAGGAGGCGACTTGCTCTTTATAGCTGTGGGAGACTAGGACGATATCGGCACCGGCCTGGACGGCCATGACCGCCGCCTCTTCTGTCCCAAAATTATCGGCGATGGCTTTCATCTCCATGGAATCGGTGAAGATGAGCCCAGCAAAGCCCAATTCTTGCCGCAGGAGCTCGGTCAAAACGGGACGGGAGAGGGTGGCCGGCCGCCCCGGAGCAGGGTCGATGGCCGGGAAGGTGATGTGAGCCGTCATAATAGCATCCAAACCGGCGGCCATGGCGGCGCGGAAAGGAGCTAATTCCACTTTCTCCAACCGGGCGCGGGAGTGCGGGATGGTGGGCAAGGCCAGGTGGGAATCGAGCGCTGTATCGCCGTGACCGGGGAAGTGTTTCCCGGTAGCCATGACCCCGTTCTCCTGATAGCCCCGCACCGCCTCTACCCCCAGGCGGCTCACCAGTTCCGGCGATTCCCCATAGGACCGGACGCCAATAACAGGGTTAGCCGGGTTATTATTGACATCCAGTACTGGAGCAAAATTGACGTTGACCCCTACGGCGCGCAATTGGCGGGCCATCAGCGCCGCAGCCTCATAGGCCAGGTTCTCACGGCCGGCGGCGGCCAGGCCCATGTTCCCCGGAGGAACAGCCGCCCCCTCGACCAGGCGGGCCACAATCCCCCCCTCCTGATCGATGGAGACGAAGAGGGGAAGAGCGCCGTTCTGCAAGGCCAGGTCCTGCAAACTCTGGTTCAGTTCGGCTAGCTGGCGGGGCGAAGTTATGTTCCTGGCAAAGAGAATGATCCCACCAAAATGATAACGAGTGATCAATTCCCCCAGGCCCCGGTCAGCCTGGGGTCCCGGGAACCCCGCCATGATCATTTGACCGACTTTTTGTTCCAAACTTAATTGCTTGATATCCGGGACCGAGTGACCATTGCCTCCGACCATTGTTTGCTCCCCCCGAAAGCCAGGCTATATGATGCGGTGTAATCGACAAAAAGCAAGCTAAGAGACTGCTTGGAAACTGCTAGGCGGGGCGTCCGGGCCACGCGCGCAGAGCTAGGAGACCGCTGAAAAACACCCATCTGCGGTGTGACGCAATCTGCAAGAAAGGACCTTTTTATTAAAGGGGCGTTACTATTGCCGATTGTCGCTCCGGCGGCTCCTCGCTCAACGTACCGCCCAGTACGCCTCGCCTCGGAGCCTTGTCGCTCGTAGCATCTGGGCTGATTTGAGGTCTCGACCTAGCGCTCCCTCGGACGGGTTAACCACATAAAACACAGTTCGTCAGCACTCTCCTAGTCCGTGAGAGCCGCTGCCACCAGGTTGTGAAAGCGCGGCCGAAGCCGCAGGATGGCCGTGTTTTCCCGCCCTAAATGGACCCGGTTGGTCAGAAGGGCGACGAAAACATCCGCTTCTGGATCAATCCACAGGCTGGTTCCGGTGAAGCCGGTGTGTCCGAAGGACCGCGAGCTAAAAAGATCGCCCCCGGAAGAAAACTCCCGTCCCCGGACGACCCAACCCAGGCCGCGAGCCTCCTTGAGCCCCTCAGTCTGAAGCCGGGTGGCCTCCGACACCGTTCGAGCTGAGAGGAGGCGGCCGCCCGTTTCCGAATGATCGCCAACCCCACGAGAAGGTCCGGGGCTTTCTCCCTTTCTCGCGCCGCCTGAACCGTAAGGCGTTGAATTCCGAGAAACCCCCTGGGAAGCACCGGGGATTCTTCCTTCTCCCAGCCACATTCGGGCAAATAGAGTCAGATCCCGGGCAGTCGAAAAGAGACCGGCGTGGCCACTTACCCCGCCCATGGCGTTGGCGTTTTCGTCGTGCACCTCACCGCGCATGTAGCGACCCCGGTCGGGACGGTATTCGGTGGCGGCAAATGGCCTCCCATCGAAACCCCTCACCCCGTTCTTTACCGGTAGGGGGATGAACCCCGTGCCGGTCATACCAAGGGGCTGAAAGATCTCCCGCCTGGCAAACCCGTCCAGCCTCTCCCCGGTGATCTTCTCAATGATCTCAGTCAACATTATGTAGCCCAGGTCGCTATAAAGGACGTCCGTACCAGGAGCAAAGGTCAGTTCCAGATGGTGAATCTCCTCCATAATCCCACTCCGACTCAAACCCCGGTTGAAAAGATGAACAAAAGCAGGCAGGCCGGAGGTATGGGTGAAGAGATGACGAATCCTAACGGCCTCCCGGTTGCCGCCGGTAAAATCCGGGATGAACAGATGAACGGGATCATCTAACCGAAAAGCGCCCCTCTCCAAGAGGATCAGGCCAGCGGTGGTGGTCGCCACCACCTTGGTCAGGGAAGCCAGATCGAAGACGGTCTCCGGAATCATGGGAACCCTCTCGGGAAAGAGGGCCGCCCAGCCAAAAGCCTGCAGGGCTACCAGGCGATCACGCCGCCCGATGGCTACCACTGCCCCCGGGATAGACCCGGCGGCAATCTCCCCTTGCAGGAATGTGTAAGCCCTTTCCAGCCTGGCCGCGGAAAAACCGGAGCCGGCCTGGCCGGAAAAATCCAACGCGTATTCTGACATATCTTAGCGTCATCCCTCTCCTACCCGCCCTTATACATGCCACCGGTCGGCAATTGGACTCCCCCAGCCCGACCGCGCTCTTGGAGATGGCCAGGCCGCCTTTGGCAGCGCCGCAAACTAATGAAACGCAGCAGGGTGGCGACGGGCGGGACCCGCCTGACAAAGCGGATGGGGTTTTTTCAGCGATCTCTTTGGCGGCCGCCCGCTGTGGTTACTGCCAAGGCACGATGGGCCGATCGATGCGGGCGGCCGGGTTGACCTACTTCCTCAATCGGCGTCCGAAATCAACGCCACGGGATCAGCTAGGGCGCCTGAGCCCGGAAGCCGCTGGTTGCCCCCTTCTTTCCTCCACCGCTTCCCGCACCCGTCCGCCATGGCGGGCCAGGGCTTCCCGCGCCTCGGCCGCCGAACAGTCAGCCAGGGCCATAACGATGGCCGTCCTGGTTTCCTGGTCGGCCTCTACCCAAAGTCCTTCCACCCGGGCCCTATCCAGACCCGTGACCTCCCTGATGATTCTCTTGGCTCTCTCTACCAGCTTTCCATTGGTGGGCCGCACGTCCACCATCAGGTTGGAGTAAACCTTACCCAGTCTAACCATAACCCCGGTACTAATCATATTCAAAACTATTTTCTGGGAGGTGCCGGCTTTCATCCGGGTCGAACCAGCCAGAACCTCGGGCCCCACCACCGGGGTTATGGCCACATCGGCCAGAGCCGTCATGGGGCTGCCCGGGTTGTTGGTGATGGCCACGGTCTTACAGCCGCGCCTCCTGGCCTCCTTCAAGCCACCAATGGTATAAGGGGTGCGCCCACTGGCGGCAATACCAACGATGACATCTGCGGATGTTATCCCTTCCCTCCGGAGGTCGGCTGCCCCCTGCATCTCGTCATCCTCTACGTCCTCAGCCGAACGGAACATGGCCCGCTCCCCGCCCGCCAGTACCCCGCGAATGATCTCCGGCGCCAGTCCGAAGGTGGGGGGACACTCTACCGCGTCTAGAACCCCGAGGCGCCCGCTAGTCCCGGCCCCCAAATAAATGAGGTGCCCCCCTTTTCGCAGAGCCTCAGCGATAATCTCAATGGCCTGAGCAATATGCTCCAGCTCCGCCTCTACAGCCGAGGCCACCTTTTTGTCCTCGTCATTGATGATACGCACCATTTCCAGGACAGAAAGACGGTCCAAGTCCCGGCTTCTCTCGTTGACGGCTTCGGTAATCAGAGTGGATAGGTTTTCCGTCAAAAGAATCTCCCTCTCCGACAGATCAGGTCTATACCACTTATTAGATTCGACCTGCGCGGGGATTTCCCTGCCGTGGTTTGACCCACCACGGAAAATATAATAGATCCCCCTGCCGTAACTGTGCCGATCCACCCGAAAGAGCAAGCATCATCATCCTTTCGCTGACTTTCGGCTCTCCCATTGTCTTCTCAGCTCCCCCATCTCTTGCTCAGAAGGTGGTTCGGCACCATAGCGAAAGCGCACGTAATGTTCGGTCAGGGTAGGGATCACGGGCGCCTGGTCGCCCAGCACCTTGGCCAAATCCGGTCCATATTCCCGGGGAGTCTCCGGCACCCGTCGCGGTCGTCCTCCTTTGGCTCCCCTCAGCAAGGCCTCGCGGTAAAGTCGCCGGAGGGCGGCTCCCGGGGAAGCATCGCCGGCCAAGGGATCAGATGACCTCGCTTGAATCACTCGTCCCCGCCACCAGCGGCCGATGGAACCAGCCACATCCTTCCAGGCAAAAACCGTTTCCCTTTCCTCGTCGACTTCGGTTTCCTCTCCTCCTGGGTACCACTTGCGCCAGGCCCGCACCATCAAAAAAAAGACAACTACCAGCAAGCCCCCCATGAGCACCCATTTTAGCCAGTGGGCCTCGCCCCCCTGTCCCAGCTCCCACAGATCCTTTGTCTCCGCGGGTGGCTCCAGCTCAACTTTAGGTGCCCGGCCCCACAGAGGGGCCAGGACTTTTCGCAGCCACCAAACCAGGCGGACCAAAAACTCAGCCAGAAGGCCCGCTGGGTAAAAGATAAATTCCAGGTGCCTGACGATGAAGTCCCAAGCAACCATCAGCCCGTTTCCCAGGGTGGGGGCAACGAGGGCAGTCAAAGCCACGCCAATGGCTAACAAAACGGTCAGCAGACCCAGGGTGAAAGACAGCCAGCGCCGGGCCGCCGGGCCACCCTCGTCCCGACTCTTGGAGCGCAAATCAAGGATACGCCCCGTCACCAGGGCCAGCCCCAGACTCATGAAGAAGGTCAGCACATAAGGCCAGAGAAGGCTGGTCATCGCCTCCCTGGCTTGCCCCGTCAAGGCCACCATACTGGCCACCAGAAAGAAGGCCGGTAAACCCCAGTTCAGGACGTCCCAGGCTTGGCTCTGGCCGGTGGGTTGCGCGCCCCGGAGGAGACCCCGCCACCAGAAGATCATGGCCAAGAGCATCGTCTCAAAGGCCGCCCCTGGGTCCAGCCGTCCCTCAGCCATGGCCACCAGGCCGGCCAGGGAGCGCCGCCAGGACCACCCGAAGTTGAGGATCAGGGTAGTCCCAAGGGAAAGGAGGAGGCCGGTGACAATCACGGCATAGCCCGCCAGGGATGACCAGGGAGAGCCTTGGCTTGCTGGTGACGCCACCTCCGCAGTGTCCAACCCAGCCTTTCGAAAAACAATCCGGCAAAGAAACCAGGCCAGGGAAAGGAGGAAAAAGGCCCAACCCGCCGGGAAACGCTCGGGCCCAGGTATCTGACGCCTCGTCTCGATAAATGAGAGTAAAGCCATGAGCCAGCACAGCTCCGCTAAAAGGACGGAGAGGACAAAGACGGTGCGGAGAAGGTCCCATCTCCTGGCATATGTCGACCTCGGTGCGGTCGTTCTGCCTGATGCGAGCTGAAAGTATAGCAAAGAATCATCGCCTTTACCAAGAAATCCTCTTATCCTTCCGCCACCGGGGTAGCTTCCATCTCCAACTCCCAACTCAGCTTTTCGCTTTCCATCTCCAGCTCGGCATCCGCTTTCCGAGTCCTAGCATCCAATCTCTGTCTTACTACGACTGAGGCCAGTCTCTTCCGATCCGGAAGACATCAAGGTCCGCCGTATTCTCCGCGGACGCCTCTGACAGAAGAAAAACCCGGACCTGATGACCTGCCTCCCTCAGATCCTGAAGCAGGCATCGCAATTCCTCATCCAGAAAGGGGGTGACCAGGACCAGGGTCGTTCCCCATCCCAGCTCCGAGCGGCTTTCTTCCACAAGTTGTTCCACAGAGAGAAAGCCGGGTCCAGTGACCATAGCCAGACCCTCCAAGAGCAGTCCAATTTGCTCCGGGCTGCGTCGCGGAGGCAAACGCAACGAGGACCCGCGGCCCGGGACGGGGCCGTTGGCATATAGTCCCACCAAATAACCCAGGTCATAAGCAGCCAGAACCAGGGAGGCCGCCAGACTTATGCCTTTCTCCAGAAGATCTTCATCCACCCCTTCCCAGGGGTGCCGAAAGGTATTTACGTTGAGAAAGAGGGCCAGGGCGGTGGTAATGCTGGGTTCGAAAACCCGGACCTGGAGAGCCTGGGCCCTGGCCGTCGCTTTCCAATCGATCCGATTAAAGGGGTCCAGATGAGTATACTCCCGGGTACCCATCATCAGGGCAGGATCCTCAAAGATCCTCTCCCCGCCCTGTCCCTCGCCGAAGGGCGCCCCGGGCGGGACTCCCAGCTCCTCTAGGGGGAAGGTTCGTGGGTAAACCAGGAGGTGGTCAGTCCCAGGGAGTTCTTTGCTTACCTGTTGGAGGCCAAAGAAATCTTCCACCTGCAAAGAGACTGGACCGAGGGGGAAAAAGCCGCGCTTTTGGGCCCTGATCCGATAGTGCCGGGTCACGCGTTCGTACCAGCGTATACTCAGCGAACCCAGGAGGAGTTGTCGCTGGGGTTTGTAGTGAGGCCCAATTCGGCCCCGAGTGACGAGCAGGTCGCTATGGATTTCATCGGCATAGGTTAGCCAAGGCAATGGAAAGGGTTTACGGTTGGTAATAGCTACCTGCAGGTCGACCTCCTCACCCGGGAAAACGCGCTCGACCCCCAGTCTTCTTTCATAGGTCAATCCGACCAAACCATATTTCCGCCAGATCCAGGCCACCCCTTCGGCTAGGAAAACAAATAGCACCAAGGCCAGAAGAAGCCCCTGGTGGGTCAGCAGGGCTAACAGGCCCAAGGCCAAGAGAAGGAGAAAAATGAATTCCCTGGTGGGATCGTTGGGCAAGGCGGGCTCCGCCTCCTGGAAAGTTCTGTGGTGCCGCCGCAGGCGGCGCGGACATCGGCCGGGGATCGCCGTTGGCCGCGGCTGCCGGATCCTCCAAGATCATGGACTGCAGGGGGCCAGGTGGGTCAGGGCACCAGGTTTTCCACCGGTACCGGCGTCTCTTCCAGGATCTCTTCGACTATCCTGCGCGGGGTCTTGCCTTTTAGGCGAGCGTTGGAGTGCAGGACCAGACGGTGACTGAGCACAGGGACGGCCAATTCCTTGACGTCGTCTGGGATCACAAAGTCCCGACCTCTGACCAGGGCCAAGGCCTGGGCCGCTCGGTATAAAGCCAGGGAGCCGCGCGGGCTGGCTCCATAGCGGAGGTCAGTCTCTTCCCGTGTCCGACGAACAAGTTGTACCAGGTACTGCCGGGTCACCTCTGCTACCAGGACTTGGCGGACTTTCCGCTGCCACTCCAGCAATTCTTCCTGTCTCACCACTGGCTGCAACTGGTCCAGCGGGTTACCCGCCTCAAAACGGAGAACGATTTCGTTTTCTTCAGCCTCGCTCGGGTACCCCATCTCCAGTTTAAGCAGGAAACGGTCCAGTTGGGCCTCCGGCAAAGGAAAGGTCCCGGACAGCTCCACCGGGTTTTGAGTAGCTACGACCAGGAAAGGCTGCGGCAGGAGCCGAGTTACCCCATCCACCGTGACCTGGCGCTCTTCCATCGCCTCCAACAGACTGGATTGAGTACGCGGCGTGGCCCGGTTGATTTCGTCGGCCAGGACTATGTTGGCTTGCACCGGACCGGGGCGGAACTGGAATTCCCCGGCCTTCTGATTATAATAATTGATGCCGGTGACGTCAGAAGGCAAGAGGTCAGGCGTAAACTGAATGCGCCGGAACTCCAGACCTAAAGACCGCGCCAGAGCCTTGGCCAGCATGGTCTTGCCCACCCCGGGGACGTCTTCCATGAGGACATGGCCCGCGGCAAGAAGGGCGGCCAGGAGGAGATCGACGGCCTTTTCCTTGCCGACGATGACTGAAGAGATGTTGGCCTTGATGGTTGCCAGAGTCAATCTTTCACCTTCCGTTCGTGAGTTAGTCGTGATCGAGGGCTTCAAGCAATGTAAAGGCTCCTACCGATACTTACCCTTGTTCGGTAGGAGCCATTAGCTCTCCGGCATCAGGCAGGCCCCATTGCCTCACCGCAAGACTCTCGCGCCGTCCCGGTGTTCAAATATGTCTTTGAGCAGCTTGGATTCTCTTACCAGTAAACAAAAACAATAAAGCTTCATTCAATAGATGGACATTGAAAACCAATCCTCTCAACTATCCTCGTCCAATTATAACCGACAAGCCCGCTATCGTCAATGAGCCGGCCGCCCTGAGCCGACCGGCCTGATCCTGGTGCTGCAAGATTATCCCCGGGCGTTGCGGATTACTCCAGTTCATCTGGGTCAATAGTTTATGCTCGGTTTCATTGAATCGCAGGCGTCACGGGCCGCACCGTTACGGGCACGAAGGCCGCAACTCCAGTTCCCCACGGGCCAGGAGGATGGCGCCCAGGACGCCGGCGTCGTCTCCTAAGCGGGCCTGCCGGATCTCCAAACGTTCGCGGCTACGGGCAAAGGTCTGCTCCCAGACCACTTCCCGAACGGGTCTAAGGAGCTGCTCGCCTACCTTGCCTACCCCGCCCCCGATGATGACCAAAGCGGGATTGAGAACGTGGACCACGTTGGTAATCCCCGTCCCCAGGTAAAAGGCCGTCTCATGCACCACCACCTGAGCCAGGGGATCGCCCTCCCGGGCGGCCTGAAAGATGTGGTGCGTCGTCACACCCTGAGCCTGCCCACTGGCCAAACGCAGGATAGCCGAATCGGGGTATTCCTTCAGCCCGGCTACAGCCCGGCGCACGATGGCCGGCCCGGAGGCGAGGACTTCCAGGCAACCCTGGCGCCCGCAATTGCAGCGAGGGCCGTTGGTATCAATGACCATGTGACCTATTTCCCCGGCCATATCGGTGACCCCGCGCCAGATCTGGCCACCCAGGATTATCCCCCCGCCAATCCCGGTGCTGACGGTGATGAAGACGAAATTATCAACCCCCTGGCCGGTACCGAAGTACTTTTCCCCCAGGGCGGCCAGGTTGGCGTCATTCTCCACAAAGACCGGCAGTCCGGTGGCCACCGCCAGCCAGTCGGCCAGGGGAACCTCCACCCATCCCGGTAGATTGGGGGTGGTATAGACGATCCCGGCCCGGCTGTTCAACGGTCCTGGTGTTCCCACCCCGAGGCCGGCGATCTCGCTCATCTTCACCCCGGCCTTCTCGGCCGCCAGCCGCAGGCTCTCCACCATACGGCTGACCACCGCCTGGGGACCGTTTTCGGCCTCGGTGGGGATCTTGAGGGTAGCCATGAGCTTCCCTTCCAGGTCGGCAATCCCGGCATAGATCTTGGTCCCGCCCAGGTCAATCCCCGCCAGATACTTACCTGCCATCATCTGTCACTGCCTTCCCTGCAATGGTCTGGAAAGTACAAGTCCACACCTCAATAATAGCACAAGAGCCAGCCGATCTGAACCAGATACTGTGCCAGTTCCGAGATCCAGCAAAGCACTCTTAGGATCGCTCGCTTGGAAGGATATTCTGGGAAAACAGAGAACTGGTATAAGGGGAAACGATACTGGAAAAGTAAGAGTGGATTGATCTCGGTACGAAATGGGAGAATGCGATAGAGACCAGGGTGTCCTTAGCCGACATTCAAGACATTGTTGGGCAAATTGTGAGCCTTTTGCACCCGGAAAAGGTCATCCTCTTTGGTTCGTACGCTTACGGGATGAGGCATTGGGGGGTGCTCAGACACTGTAGGTGCCGCCGAAGGGGGACGTGCCCCCCTCGCGGAGGCGGGCGGGAGCCCGCCTGACACCGCAGATGGGTGTTTTCCAGCGGGCTCCCTGGAGAACGTCACTGTAAACGGTTCTGGTCTGACCGGAATTTTTCCAGTACCGACTTCAGACTACCGTTCTCTTCTCCCAAGAGTCGTCTGGCTTGCTCCTCTTCCAAACCCAGGAGGGCCATAGTAGCAGCAGTCTTGACCTCCCAACCAGCCTTCTCCAGGTAATCCCTGGCTGGCCGCCGGGCCTTCCCGGCCAACCACATCACCACGTTCTCGGCTCGCCGGCGGAGCTTTTCGTTCTTGGCCTGGAAATCAATCATCAGGTTATCCTGGACCCGGCCCAGCTGAATCATGGTCACGGTCGATAGCATGTTGAGGACCAGTTTTTCCGCCGTTCCCGCCTTGAGCCTGGTTGATCCCACCAAAAACTCCGAGCCTGTCAAAACCTCAATGGCGACATCGGCCGCACGAGCCACCGGGGTACCGTAGTTATTGACCAACGCCACCACCCTGGCTCCGACCTGGTGAGCTGCCCGCACCGCCCCCAGCGCGTAAGGGGTCTCCCCGTGGGCCGTGATGGCCACCACCAGATCTTTGGGGCCCAGCCCATATTCGGCCAATTGACTGGCGGCGGCCTCCGTATCATCTTCGGCCTTTTCCTGGGCGCGCTCCCTGGTGGCAGTGCCTCCGGCCATCACCCCCTGCACACGGCGCGGATCATAGCCGAAGGTCGGCGGGATCTCGGCGGCATCGAAAACCCCGATCCGCCCAGCCGAGCCGGCCCCCAGATAATAGACGTTTCCGCCCTGGCGCAAGGTCTCAGCCATCAGGGTGACGGCCCGCGCCACCTGCGGCAGTGACCGCCGGACGGCGTGGACCACCCCTTCATCCAGAGAACTCATCCACCCCAACAGGGTTTCGACTTCTTGCTGCTCCAGGTGGCGCACCCCAGGGTGGGGATCCTCGGTGGTATACCAGGTAAGATCCCGGCGCCCGCTGCTGGCCACAATCCTACCAATATCGACCGGCAACCGGCCGCGCCAGGGAATCTCCCCGGTCAGGGCCCTCCAGACGGCTTTGATACCGCCCCAAGGTAGGCCATACCAAGTGCAAATGACATCGGCCTCGGGGAAAGCCGCCGCCGCGGCGGGTTCCTCCGCCAGCACCACCAGTGCCCCGCGACCTTCGACGGCAGCCAACCGGCGCAACGTTTCCGTTTGCCAGGGCTGATTCAGACTATCTCCAGCCAGTACCAGTAAGGTGTGCCCGGCCGCCAACAACCTTACCAACTGCTGCCTGATTCTTTCTGAGGGAGGGGCCTTAGCTGTAAAGACCGGTCCGGAAGGCAGCAGGGGGTCAAAGACGAGGGGTGACCCCAATAGTAGCCAAACGGGCCTGGCGTCAGCTGACAGGGGAAGGGTATCATTGTCCCGCAGGAGGGTGATGGATCTTTCGGCCAGGTCGCCCGCAAGCGCGGCTGGGGTTGACCGCTCCGGCTCCGATCCAGGCCGGGGGGACAGGGTGGCATTCCACAAATTCTTTCCCCGGGGATGCTCCTCAGGCAGCCTTCCCTCCACTGGTAATAGGGATTTGGCAGCAGGCCGCTCCGGTCGAACCACAAAGATCAGTCTAATGCCGGCAGAGGGGTATTTTTCTACGTCCGCCTTAAGATCGATCCCAGCCATGTCAAGATTCCTATACATGTTCTTGCGGTAGTAATGGAAAGCCGCCAGGGGCCCGCTCACCCGCAGAAAGCCCCGCCCCAGACCACAGCCGAAAGCCTCGGAAGCGTGGGCCGGCTTCTCATCAAGATCAGAAAAGATGGAACCCGGTACCACCAGCCCCGTCTCGGGAACGGCGACCACCTGGCGCAAGAGGTCCAGGGGGCCGCTGGCCAGCTCACTTAGAGTCATTTCCACACGTGATGGAGCGAAGAAGTAGGGTAAAGCCGTGATCCCGGCGCTGTTCAACCCCTGGACAAAGGCCCGCAGGACCGGTCCGGCCAAACCGGGCTCACTACCGCCTCCCCAGATTGATCGGCCTTGCAGATCCACGAGGGGGCCAACTAGGGCATTAAATCCCAAGGCGGCCAAGGACCGTCCCAGAGCCTGGCCCGTACCTTCTGCGAGACCGGTATCTCCCGCCGCCGCCAGAGCCAAGGGGGTGGGGATGGGCTGACCAACCCAGACGCCCAGCCGCCAATCCAACCAGGTGGCCCGCAAGATCGGCTCTTCTTGCAGGCCCTCCGCGACCTTCGGAAGCCAATCCCCCGGCAAGCTTCCGCCATCCGGCAACAGGAGAACCCCCACCGGCCGCCCGGTGGAAGCAATCAAGTTCTCGTGGCGTGGATCAGACTGCCAGTCACCGGCGGCGATGTCGTCCGGGTCAAGAACGAGTACCGTTCCTGGATAGTGGCCGTGCAGCGGCCTGTGCCACAAAGCGCGATCGATCAATTCCTTGAGGGGACCCTGTCGTGCTCTCTTTCTTCGGAACCCGGTCGGCGTCACAGTAACCTCACCCCTTGACCTTTCTCTGCCGGGCTGAACCCATTGCCAGGAGAATCTCTGGGAATCTACATAATAAGATACCACACAGAATGACGATTTCCTCTTCAGTCATGGAGAATTGGCTGATTCCTGGTAGAAAAAAGAGGCGTCAAAGAGACGGCATCCGTCTCCTGACCCTCCTTTTAGGAACGGTAGGGAGTCGATTTAACCCACCACATAGCTGCCACTGGTGGTGCTGGTGAGCTTGTGGTGCAATTCCTCTTTGTTACAAAAACCTATTGGCCACTGATGACCGCTTTGGTCATGGCCTCGTCCAGGGTCACCTGATAGCCCAATTCGCCCAAGAGCTCCGCCGGGACGAAGGTCCGCTCAGCAATCAGCCTGGCGAAGGTCCCCATGACTATGGGTTTACCATTGGCCATGGCCTCCCCTTTATTTATAGTGACTGTAACTTCCCGGCTTCCTCGTCTGGCTGTGGCCGATTGAGTCGTGGCGTCCCAGGTTACGGTAGCCCCGATCGGCTCTAAAACGGCCCTTAAGGGGATGAAGAACCGGCCGTCGGCCACCCGGGGCTCGAGTCCGTATTCGAGGGTGATCGGTCGGCCATTGAAAATAACCCGTGGACTCTTCTCCGTCACTTCATTTTGCCTGGCGTCCAGTCCCAGGGCTTGGACCATGGCAAAGAAGACCTCAGTGTTGTCTTTGACTCCGCTGAGATATTCCGAGCCGGGGCCAGAGGCCGTGAGAGGGACGTCATCGGCCGTATGCACTTCGCTGGAGGCATTTGAGGGAAGGTTGCCACTCCGGAGCTCACCGCCCGAATCCCGCTTGGGATTGGCGATGGCCTTCCCCCCCACCATCACTGCCGGGGAGAGGGGAGTTGGGTTGAATTTGTAGTCCTCGTAGTAATCAGGATGGTTCCCCCAACCAATGGCCAAGGTGACATCGGGATTGACCTGATCGGGAAAACCGTCGCCGTTTTGGTAAGTGAAAGTTGGGAAGCCGGCGTTGGCATAAACCCGCACCGCTTCGCGGCCCTTCTTTCCATCTTTTTCGGTATAGGTGCCGGTAATGCTCATCCCGTGGGAATGGTCGGCGACGACGATGATCAAAGTATCGGGGTTCTTGGCGGCAAAAGCCTTGGCCACCCCCACCGCCTTATCCATTTCAATGGTGTCCCAGACGGTACGTTCCCAGTCTAGGGCATGAGCCTGTTTATCAATGGAGGCGCCCTCCACCATGAGGAAGAAACCCTGGGGGTTCTGGCTAAGGATATCAATGGCTTTTTGGGTCATATCCCACAGAACCGGCTGATCAGGGAAGTTCCCCAGGACTTCCGGATGGCGAGTAACTCTCTTGTCGATGTAGACGTTCATGTTCCCCAGGTTGAAAAGCCCGAGGACCTTGCGTTGCGACTTCGGGTCCAGACGAGTCAGGTCAGTGTTATTTCCCGCCAGGGTGTAACCCAGCTTCTCAAACTCCCCTAGGACGTTACGTTCGTCCTTGCGTTTGGAACCGGGAATGCTCTTGGGTAAAAACCACTTGGAGCCGCCCCCCAGGATGACATCGGGGCGCCGTCCGTCCTCCAGCATCTGATCGACCAGGGCCAGGGAATCGCTGCGGCGGCGCGTGTGACCAAACATCGCCGCCGGGGTAGCATCGGTTATGTCTGAGGTTGTGATAAGGCCCGTGGACATTCCCCGCACCCGCTTCGCCAGCTCAATGATGTTTTCTACGCGCGGATCATCCAGGGTGTTGGTCGTGTTATCGGGATAGACACCCATAGCGTTGACGACGCTCTTGTGTCCGGTGGCGTAAGCCGAAGCGCTGTTGGCTGAGTCAGTGACCAAAGAGTCCATCCCCGAGGTGGTGATGAATCCGGCCACCTCCATGGCATCCATCTCCAGCCAGGAATTGGTCTTCCCTTCCGTCAGGCCGCGGGAAACGACCCTGGCCGCGGTGCGAATGGGCAGACTCAAACCGTCGCCGATGAAGAGGATGACGTTCTTGGCCCGCCCGGTGGACCCGGCCTGGAGAACCTGGTAGTGGACGGTCTTCGAGAAAGAGCCGCTTTCCGTCTCCACCAGGGCCTGAACATCATAGTTACCAGGCTCGGGGAAAGAAATCCCGCGCAGGGTGTATTCGGCTGCCCCCGCTGCGCTCTCCGTCCGCGAAGCATAGCGCTGGAAGAAATCCTCGGCCGCCACCCCGTTGATCTTGACGGAAAAGGTCTTGACCGGATTTGATAACCCACTTGTCTCCACCCGGAGGTCAAAGGTCTGACCAGCCAGGAATTTGGCCCGGTCGATGGGCAGGATTCGGATCGAGACCGGGCTCGCCGCCTGGACCGCCTGCAGGACGGTGAAAAGGGGTGCGGCCAGGATGGTAAGAACCAAGAGGCCTAAAAGCAGCCGGTATGGAAATGAGCGAATCATTTGTTTTCCTCCTCTTTCTGAAAAATGTCTGGGGCCTGAGGTTCCACCCAATCTTCCTCATTCGTCTTCCGTCTTTGTTGCTGAGACTGCAACATGGTCCTGCTTATCGTCTGCTGGCTCGCTCACCTCCTTCCCCACCGTCATCTCCATTAGGAGACCGCTGGCAAAGTCCCTCTGTTTGTCAGGCGGACTCCGCCCGTAGTCTCTCACAGTACCAAGTTCTTGGCCACTTCGGAACGATAGGCCCGGATAGCCGGAAGGAGTCCCGCCACCAAACCCAAGACCACTATGCCCAGGGTTACTCCCAGTTCTTCGGGCAGGAAGCGCGTGGTGATGTGTAGAGCGCTCCCATCGTAGATTAACCAGGAAAGGATCTGGGCCAGGATGTGGGCCAGGGCCACCCCGAGCAGGGACCCCAGGCTGGCTACCAAAGCGGCTTCCACAAGGACTATTTTCATCAGTGTCGCCCGGCTGGCACCCAGGGCGCGCAACACAGCCAGATCCCGGCGTCTCTCCAGGGCGGCACTATAAAGAGAAATGATGATACTCAAGGTGGCCAAAAATAGAACCACCAAGGATATGCCCTCCAGAAGCGTCTCGGCCTGTCCCAGGAAGTCAAAGAGCTTGGTCACAACCTGAGCCGGGAAGACTACCTGCGCTACTGGCCCGGCGTTGATCTCCTGGTAGAGTTGATAAGCGGCGGTGTAGCTGGTAGGCTTCACCAGGACGGCGGTTATTCCCCCCGGCTCCTTTCCTTCCAGTCCAGGGAGGTCGTTCACCTCTCGGTCATGGGCATGGATTTCCCAATAGCTTCTCCGGTCTACGTAGATCCCCTGATCCCCGGGTCCAAAGGTGGGCTGGAGTATTCCGACCACCGCATAAGGGAAACTACGGTGATGGTCGTCTATCCCGGTCTGGCCCCCTGATTCCTCCTCATTGGGCTGGTTTTTGCCCTCTTCCAGATCAGCCACCAGGCCGTGACTGGACGGTAGGCGATCCCCAGGTTTTAGCCCCAGCTTCCGGGCCACCTGTGCCCCCAGCACCGCCTCAAAAGGTCTTTCAAAAAACCTCCCTTCCGCCAGCCGCCAGACCGGAGGTCCACCAGGCCGGGCGGTCAAGTTGAAATACTCCTGGTTGGTTCCCACAACCCAATAGCCCGCGGCTGAATCCCCCATCGCCAGCGGTATGGCCTGCGCAACTCTTTTGTCCCCGAGCAGACTCGCATAGAAGTCAAAGGTAAGATTGTGGCCCGGCTTGTCCTGGAGGAAGAGACTGCTCAAGACCAGTTGCGTGGGGCTCCCCTTGGCGCCGATGATGAGGTCATAGGGCTGCGTCACCCGGGCCAAACCTTCCCTCAATCCCTGGGAAATGAGGAACATTGAGAGGCCAAGGGCCAACCCGATAGCCACAACGGTGACGGTAAGCCAGCTCTGGATTGGACGAGAACGTAAATTGCGCCAGGCAATATTCCAGACGGACACGGGCTTCCTCCTTTCTAGGGCGGCTTTTGGCTAGAACCGTCAGAAGAATGATCGCCGTCAAGCGCGGCACAGACTTTGGCGGCTTTCCTCGGGCGGGTTAACCACTCAAAACGCTGTTCGTTAGCACTTTCCTGGATCCTTGCTGCAGTTGGCCAACTTCCACCACCCGCCCAAACCTGGTCAGAAGATCCCGGTCGTGGGAAGCCACCACCAGTGTAGCCCCGGCCTGGTAAGAGACCTCCAGCAAGAGTTCCAGGATCATACGGCCGGTCCAGAAATCCAGGCTGGCGGTCGGCTCGTCCGCCAGCAGAAGGGGCGGCTGGTTGGCCAGAGCCCGGGCAATGGCCACACGTTGCTGTTCTCCACTGCTCAGTTGGGCCGGTCGGTGGCGTAGCCGGTGACCCAGCCCAACCCGCTCCAGTAATTCGCCGGCTCGCTGAAAATGACCCTTCTGGCCAGCCCGGGAGAAACCCATGGCCAGAAGCACATTCTCCAAAGCGGTGAAACCGGAAAGAAGATTGAAGTTTTGATAGACATAACCGATGCTCCGGCCCCGGAAGCGATCCCGCGCCGACTCCGATAGGGAATCGACCGCGACACCATTCACCCAAACCCGTCCCCGACTGGGAAGGATAATTCCCGCCAGGATGTTCAAAAGGGTGCTCTTCCCAGAACCACTGGGTCCGGCCAGGGCCACCTGTTCTCTCCGGGCGATTTCCAGATCGATGGGAGCCAAAGCCTGAACTGCTTTCCCATCCGGGCCGGGGAACTCCTTTTCCACCCTCTCCAACCTGACCAGGGTGGTCAGAGGTGGCCTGGCTTCACCTAATTCCCCTTCCGTCTCAGCCAACAACTCGCTGTCTCTCACCAGATCGCCTCCGTTTCTTCGCCTATGTCTTAGGTTTCTGTGTAAAGGGATAGGCTAGCCCCGTTTGAACTATGGATAAAGGGTCTTCACTTCTTGGGCGTAGATTCGTATCAAGCTGACAAAACCCGTCTCTTCATCCTTCCGCGAACCTGTCTCCAGACGTCCCCTGACGCGGACAGGCTTTTCTGTTGGGGTTACTTTCCGCCCAGGCGGCAACAAGACCAGGACGATATCCTCCGGCCAATCGGCGTCAGTGGAGCAAAAAGGGCATATGGACATAGGTTCCCGGGTCAAAACAAAAAAGGTGATGGTTGGTTTGAGGGGAGGAGCCATGTAGCCAATCATCTCCACCGGCTGGTTGGCCAAGCTCTTGAGTTTCTCGGAAAACTCCAGGCCACGGAAGGAGCCCCGGGCGTAGAGCTCCCGGAAGCTGAGGCGGGTCACAGAAGAGGAGGGTTGCGGAGGAAGGGGCGCCTTTCCCGGGCTGTTGGTCTGGGAATTCTTGCCCTTTGGAGGAGAGGAGCCTTCGCTGGTCGCTTCTTGGGGGACGGTCGGAGAGGAAGCCTTTTTAGGGAGAAGGGTTTCGCCGGCGGGCTTTGGTAAGGTCCGGAGCTTCTCGCTGGAGGGCGCTGGCAACATCTGGGGCTTCTCCTCAGCAACTCCGGCCGGTATGGAGGGTGGTTGGGCTGGTAATAAGGAGGCTCCATCACCCGGCGAACCCTTCCCACAACCGCTGTTCAACAACAAGAGGCCCATGAGGATGAGGACGACGACCCGTCGGAAGGGGTGATAGGAGAGAACGTCATAATTCCGCATGTTCGTATTCCCCCGAGCACTCAGAAAGTCGGTGTTTCCTCACCTCCCGATGATAGTAGATCATGATTAAGAGCCAATTTATCCGGCTTTAATTCTCTGTTAAGATTCCAATGCTGCGCTACACCACTGTGAGGATGCCAACTCGCTTATAGCTCAAACAAGATTCCCTCAGACCGCAATCACCCAAGGAAAACCGTCTCTTCATACCGTGCTGGCCAACTTGGGGAAGTCTGTGCCCCAGCCTGGTAACACTGAGCGGGGTGACGAAAAAAAGCCATCCGTCAGATGGACAGCCCCTGGCAGGATTTCTCCTGGAAATGGCGTATACCTATCATGGGAGGATCACTCACGACGAGGAGGTAAACCTGGTATGACAGCGCGTAAGACAGGCATTTCCCTTTACCCAGGTCTATACAATTCCCGGGAAGAGATCATGGCCGCTCTGGAACGAGCGGCCAGTTTCGGGGTGACCGAGGTCTTTACCTCGCTGCATATCCCGGAAGCCAACCCTGGCATCATGCTAGCCGATTGCCAGGCCATGGGGCGCCGGGCCCAGGAATTGGGATTGCGCATCACGGCCGACGTGGCTCCCGTCTCCTTTGATCGCCTGGGAGCCAGTGTTGACCGGCTTGAGCCCTTTGTCGGCCTCGGCCTGGGGGGCCTGCGGGCCGACTACGGGTTTTCCCTGCAAGACCTGGTCCGTTTGGCCAATAACCCCCTGGGCTTGAAATTGGTCCTCAACGCCAGCAGTATTCGCGAAGAACTGGTTAAGGACCTGCTGCAAGCTGGGGTTAAACCGGAAAGATTGGAAGCCTGCCATAACTTTTATCCCCGCCGCGAATCGGGGCTGGCTTGGCGCTACTTCCTTTCCCAGTCAACCATGCTGAAGGAAGCGGGGATAGAGGTGGCGGCCTTCGTGGCCTCGCGGAGGAACCGCCGGGCCGTGATGTACGAAGGGCTGCCAACCGTGGAAACACACCGCGGTCTGACCCCGGCTCGGGCGGCGGAAGAACTCTGGGCCACTGGAGTCGTTGATATCGTTTATGTCGGAGACCCCCTAACCCCTGAGGATGAGCTGGCTGGGCTGGCCCGGGTGGCCGGACGGGACCACCTGGAGCTCCGCCTGCGGGTGGCTGGCGAGCTCAGCCAGATGGAACGGGAGATCCTCTTCACCAACGTCCACACCCAGCCCTGGAGTGAGTTCGCCTACGTCATTCGGGCCCGCGGAGCGAGACAGACGACGTCGGGGCCGCAGGTCCTGCCCAGGAATACCGTGCCCCGGCCCAGGGGAACCGTGACCATCGATAACGTCAGTTATGCCCGCTTTGCCGGGGAGCTGCAGATAACCCTGGTGGATCTCCCACCTGACCCCCGTGTGAACGTGGTTGGCCACATCCTGCCGGAGGACCTGCCCTTGCTAGAGCGGATCGGGCCGGGAGGGAGGTTCGGTTTCCGGGAGATAGCGGAGTAATCCCATCGCTAACCGTCCTGTCTAGATCGAAAAGGAGCGACTGTTTTTTCTCACGCCGGAGCGCCACAACCGACCATAGTTTACACCCCTCTTGATAACAACCCGTTGCTGGCCGATAGCGCCTCAATCCGCCACAGTCCTCTTTGACAGATAAACTTCCTGGAGGATTGCAGCAAAGCGGATGGGGTTTTTTAGGGGTCTCGCCCCAACGATTGAGTTAAAGCCGCCAGAAGCTCGATCACCATCAGGCGCGGCAGGGGCTATGGCTTTGCTCGGGGGGTTAACCAGTAAAAACGCAGTTCGTCAGCACTCTCCTAGCTTGTCCCCCCCCTTTCCCTGTTTGACCAAACTCGAAATCCGGGAATGGTGCCGGGCTAGATCTTCCCAGGAAAGAAGGTGGGCGACGGCGGAGTTAGCCGGGCGCTGCAGGACCTCCCCCGGTTCACCCAACTGTTCCAGCCGGCCGCCCATCAGGACCCCTAAACGGTGAGCCAAGGCCAGCACCTCGGTGTAGTCATGAGTGACAAAGACAGCGGTGACACCGGTGGAACGCAGAACCTGGGAGAGCTCCTCCAGGAGCCTGACCCGGGTGGGATAATCCAGAGACGAAAAAGGCTCATCCAGCAACAAGACCTCCGGCTCCAGGGCCAAGGCCCGGGCCAGGGCTACCCGTTGGGCCTCACCCCCAGAAAGGAGCCGAGCCGAGCGGGTAGCCAGGTGTTCCACCCCGAACTGGCGCAGCCAAGGCTGGACCCTTGGCCGAAGCTCCTCCTTCTTTATACCCCTGAAGGTCAGTCCGGCGGCAACATTGGCAAAAACCGTGCCGTCAAGCAAAAGGGGATCTTGAAAAAGCATGGTCACCCGCCGTCGCCAGGGGAGCAGATTCTTCCGAAAATCTATGGCCTGACCACGGTAGTATATCTCCCCGGAAGTGGGTCGCTCCAAGAGAGCCAGGATCTGTAGCAGGCTGGTCTTCCCGGCCCCATTGGGGCCGATTATGGCAAGAACCTCGCCGCTATTGAGGTTAAGCTCGGGGAGATTCAGGATCTCCCGCTGACCCTTGCGCAAGATGAGGTTCTTCACTTCGATGATAGGTTTCTCGAAATTCATTCGCCCACACTCCCAGCCAAGCTAGCTGATCCTCTTCCTTTGCTGGGCCATTGTTATCCCCAGGGTGATCCCATAAGTAAGCAGGAGCAGGATAATGCTCAAAGCCATGGCCACATCAAAATTCCCCTTGGAGACCTCCATTACGGTAGCCGTGGTCAGTACCCGGGTCTGACCCTGGACGTTCCCACCCACCATCATGGAAGCCCCAACTTCGGAGATGACCCCGCCCAGGCCGGCCATCACTGCCGCCAGGATGGAAAGCCTGGCTTCCCGGAGCAAGAGCCAAAAAGTCTGGACCCCAGAGGCGCCCAGGGCCAAGATCTGACGGTTCAGCCTGGGATCCAGCTGTTGTAGGCCGGCCATGGCCACTCCGGTCACCAGGGGGGTGGCGATGATGGACTGGGCGATGACCATGGCCGTTGGGGTATACATCAGGTGCAGGAAACCAAAAGGGCCGTTACGCCAGAGAAAGACGCTCACCACCAGACCCACCACCACGGGGGGCAGGGCCATTCCGGTGTTGACCAGGCTGACCGCCACTCGGCGGCCCGGAAAGACCTTCAAGGCCAGAACCGCTCCCAGGGGCAAACCAATCAGGAGGCTGATCAACGTTGCCCCGCCGGAGACCTGAAGGGTGAGGAAGGTCACCCGCCAAACCTCCGCATCGCCCGCCAAAAGAAGACGGGCCGCCTTCTGCAAACCCTGCCAGATGATATCCAACGCCATCCACCTCATCGTTGATTCTATCACAGCGGATCACGCCTCAGCCCCCTGCGAGACCACTAAAACCGCGTTTCTTAGGCAGTGTCCCCGACCAGGCCACAACGGAATGAAAAGGCCTGAAGCGGCTTGTTTCGGGCAGGTTAGTTCCCCATGCGCCGGCGGCGGCACTACAAAGGATGATTCTCGGACTCAGGGCAAGAGCAGCGGCGCGCCTTATTTAAGCCCCAGATCCTCGTCCTTCTTCCCGGCGTCCGGGAAAAAGAGCGGCGCTCCGAATTTGTCCACCCCGAATTTTCCAATCATGGCCTGTCCTTCCTTGGACACCAGGAAGTCGGCGAAGGCTTTGGCTCCAGCGGTATTGACCTTGGGGAACTTGGCCGGATTGACCTCCATCACGTGGTAGATGTTCAAGAGGACCGGGTCCCTCTCCACCATGATTTCCAACCGGAGGTTCTTCTTCAGGGCCAGATACGTGGCCCGGTCAGTAAGGGTGTAACCCGCCTTTTCCGAGGCTATGTTTAAGGTCTGGCCCATACCGGAACCAGCTTGCTGGTACCATTTCCCTTGTGGGGTGATCCCCGCCTTTTTCCAGAGGCCCTTTTCCATTTTGTCGGTGCCGGAGTCATCTCCGCGGGAGACGAAGATGGCGCCGGCGGCGGCGACCTTCTTCAAGGCCTCCTCGGCCTTAGCGACACCTTTAATCTTGGCCGGGTCCTGAGGTGGTCCGACGAGGATGAAATCGTTGTGCATAACCAGGCGGCGGTTGACGGCGGCACCGCTCTCCTCCACCTTCTTTTCCGCCTCGGGGGCATGCACCAGGAGGACATCGGCCTCGCCGCGCTGGCCCATGGCCAGGGCCTGACCGGTCCCGACCGCGATGGTCTTGATGACATAACCAGTCTTCTGCTGGAAGGCCGGGATCAGGACATCCAGTAAGCCGCTATCCTGAGTGCTGGTGGTTGTGGCCAGGATGACGTCTTTTGTGGCGGGACCCTTGTCCGTCGGGGCTTTTTCCGCCGTCTTTTGGTCCGAACTCTTGTCGGCAACCTTCCCCTGTCCCCCATTCCCACAACCAAAGAGGGCCACCGAAATAAGTAGGGTCAGGATCAGCAAAAGGCTAATAGTTCTCTTGGACATAACCTGTCTCCTCCAATCAAGAGTTAGTTCATCGCCGCCTGGTGCCCGATCGTTATATTTCTCCTAGCATAACGAGGGCGTCAGTGACTCAGGGAATAAGGGGGCAGAAAGCGGGAAAAGCAGTATCAAACGTGTCATCAGAAACGTTAGAAATCGATGTGTTTGCGGTATACCCCCTGGATGGCCGCATCCAACTCCTCCCGAAAGCGCTGGTACTTTTCCAGGAGCTGCAGGGCCGCCGGCGTCAACTGGGTCCCACCCCCTTCCTCACCCCCCACCTGTGTCATCAGAAGGCTCACCCCCAGCCGGCGCTCGGCCGTTCTGATCCGCCCCCAGGCCTCACGGTAGGACAAGCGCATCGCTGAGGCCGCCTGGCTGATACTGCCCCGAGCGGAGATGCCCCGCAGGAGCTGGTATAGGCCATCGCCGAGGGTCAATTCCCCGTTCTGCTCCAGCCAGACCTTATAGCGCAGCTCCATCTCCGTCACCCTCCTGCTTCCCCTAATGAGGGGCGTTAGGTTTTATTCAACATAACGAGTCAAAACCCTTCTGGCGGTGAAGATTTCCTTATCAAGCCCTCTCCCCGCTGTTAAACCCTGCCCAGCTCCGTCTCCTCCAGGGGAGGGGCTTTGAAGCCGGGAATCTGCCAGGCCAGCAGGACTGCGCCCACCACAGGCTTATACTTGGGCCGAATTACCCGGGCCCAGGGAAGGCGGCGTTGCATCTCCGGCCGAAGATACTTTTCGGCTACTGAGAAAACCCCTCCCGACATGATGACGTCGACGGGTTCCCAGCCTTCTGGCGGCGCGATCTCTGGCAGCCCGGGTTCTGAGGGGGGTGGAATCCTTTTCCCGAAGTAGTTTATGAACCCGCTCCGGCGACCCACGGCCCTGATCGCTCTGGCCAATTCCTGGGCCGCCTGTCGCAGGATCTTTCTGGCTGAATAGTCTCCCAAATCAGCCGATTCGACCACAAGGCCGGTCAGAGCGGCAATCTCGGTACGCGCCATGGGGGTAGACAGGCGTTCCAGAACACTGTCAAATTGCTCCAGTTTCCAGTGATTCTGTATGAAGCCGGATAAGAGTGTCCACCGGCCACGGCCATCCTGGTACTGTGCCGCCACCTGCAGGGCCTGCCGGCCAATGTCATAGCCGCTTCCCTCATCACCGATGACGGGCCCCCAGCCGCCAGCCCGGTGGATTTCGCCCTTGTCGTTAATCCCCATCACCAGGGACCCCGTGCCAGCAATGGCGACAATCCCCGGCCTCCCCCCGGTCCCCCCGACCAGAGCAATGACGCCATCGCTGGTGGCCCAGGGATCAGGAGGCCATCCT
>JAMCWA010000039.1 GCA_023475165.1 Bacillota bacterium
ATCCTTCTGGTTCCCGAGCAAGCCACTCTTCAGGTGGAAAGGGAACTTATCCGCACCCCCGACCTGCCGGGCTTTTTCCGGGCGCAGGTACTGAGCTTTCGCCGTCTGGCGTGGCGGGTCTTTCAAGAGTCCGGTGGCTTTGCCCGCCCGCATCTGAGTGAGCTGGGGAAAAGAATGGCCTTGCGCGCTCTTTTGGAAAGGCGCAAAGGAGAACTGACCCTCTTTGGCCCCCTGGCGGGTCAACCGGGTTTCACGGAAAAGCTCGGCCACACCATGGCGGAACTGCGGGTCTATCAGATCAAACCCGGGCAGCTGCAGAAAGCACTGGAAGGATTACGGGTTAGCGGGCAGGGCGAAACGACCCTGGGCCGGAAATTACATGATCTCGGGCTTCTCTACCAGGCTTTAGAAGACTTTCTGGCCGGGCGCTATCTTGATCCGGATGATTACCTGACCTTGCTGGCGGAAAGGCTCTCGACGGCCCAGTTCATCCGAGGTGCGGAAATCTGGGCGGATGGGTTTACCGGCTTCACCCCGCAGGAGGAAGGCGTTCTGAAGGCCCTCCTGGGGTCCGCGAGCCGGGTCAACCTCACCCTGACCCTGGATCCGGCCACAGTTGGCTTAGCCCTGCCGGAAACCGACCTCTTTCACGCCACGGCCCAGACCTACCGCCGCGTCCTGTCTCTGGCTGCCGAGGCAGGGGCCTCCCTGGAAGCGGTGGTAAGATTGCCGCGGGAGAACATGTCCCCGGCACGGAAGACTGGGGCTGGCCTGACCTCTGGGGCTGGGAAGGCTTCCTCCTTCCTTGGAGATGGACTTGGCCCGGGTCGGCGCTACGGAGGCTCGACCTCTGGGGAAGAGAAGGCTCCCTCCCTCCCTCGTTTCGTCGCTGCCCCTGACCTGGCTCACCTGGAGGCCTGGTTTGGTCGTTGGCCGGTGCGTCCCTACCAGGGACCGGTGACGGGGGTGAAGCTGGTGGCCGCCGCCAACCTGCGGGCGGAGGTAGAAGCGGCGGCGCGGGAGTGTATCCGTCTGGCCCGGGACGAGGGGATACGCTGGCGGGAAATGGCCATCCTGGCGCGGGATCTGGAATCATACCATGACCTGGTGGTCAACGTCTTTCGGGATTACGATATTCCCTTTTTCATTGACCGTCGCCGGCCGATTGCCCATCATCCCCTGCTGGAATTGCTTCGCTCGGCCCTGGAGGTCGTCCGGGAGGACTGGTCTTACGATTCTATCTTTCGCTATCTGAAGACCGACCTGGTTCCTGTCTCGCGGGAAGCCGTGGATCAACTGGAAAACTACGTTCTGGAACACGGGCTGCGGGGACGCCGGGAGTGGCTTAAGCCAGATCCCTGGCGTTATCAACGTCGCCTTAGCCTGGAAGAAGGGCTCGGGGCCAATTTAGCCGCGGGTGATGATCTGGCCTCCCCGCCGCCTGAACTGCGGAAAATAGATGGAATTCGGCAGCGCGCCACCCGAGCTTTGGCCAGGTTCTACGACACCGTTGCGGGTCAGGATCCACCCGCGCCCGCTTCCCCGCCGGATCTCACTGTCCGGTACCTGACCGAGGCGCTCTTTAACCTTTTGATTGATCTGAAGGTCCCCCGGACTCTAGAAACCTGGCGTCGCCAGGCTGAGGTCGCCGGTGATCTGGACGCCGCTCAGGAACATGAACAGGTCTGGAACGGTCTGGTGGCTGTACTGAACCAGTTGGTGGAGGCGGCTGGTGACGAGGTCCTGTCCCTGGAGGAGTACGCCCGGGTATTGGAAGCTGGATTGGAAGGCCTGCGGTTGGGTTTGATCCCTCCTTCCCTGGATCAGGTGGAGGTGGGATCTTTGGACCGCTCCCGCCAGCCGGAGATACAGGTGGCCTTCGTCCTGGGGGTGGGCGAGGGTGTCCTCCCGGCTCGCCTCCAAGAGGACGAGATCTTTTCCGACGCGGAACGGGAAGAGTTGCAGGACCGGGGCCTGGAACTGGCTACCACGAGCCGGTTGCGGCTGCTACACGAGCAATTCTTAGCCTATCAGGCCTTGACCCGAGCCAGCCGTTACTTATGGGTGAGTTACCCTCTAGCCGATGAAGAGGGGGAGGCCTTGTCACCGTCTCCCCTCGTGCGCTGGTTGAAGCAGGTCTTGCCTGGCCTGAAGGAAAGTAACGAAGGCCTTGAGATCCCGCGCGGGGAAAAGGGTCTGGATTTCCTCAACAATGAGCGCCAGGCCGTGGCGCAGCTGCTCATGGTACTGGGTGAAGGCGTTGCCGAAAGGACTGCTGACCTGGCCCTTTGGCGGGAGGTCTACCGCTGGGTGACCCAAAATCCGGAGCGGGTGACCCGTTGGGGATTGCTCTTGCGAGGGATCTCTAACCAAAGCCCAGAGCGCCGCCTTCCCCGTGAATTGGTGGCAGGCCTTTATCAGAAGCCCCTGCAGGCCAGCGTTTCCCGTCTGGAGACCTTCGCCGCTTGTCCTTTCCAGCACTTGTCTACTCACGGGCTCAGGCTCAGAGAGCGCGCCCTGTACCAGGTAGATTACCCAAGTATGGGGCAGTTTTACCACGCCGCCCTGCGCCTTTTTGTCGAGGAACTACAGCGTAATGGGGAGGATTGGGCCCGGATTTCGGACGACAGGGTCCAAGAAATCCTGCAGAAGGTGGTCGCCGAGCTGACTCCTTCTCTGAAATCCGGTATTTTGGCCAGCACTTCCCGTTATGTCTATTTGAAACGCCGTCTCCTGCGGGCCCTGACCCGTTCCCTCGAGGTTCTCAAGGAACACGCCCGCCGCGGCGGCTTTCAACCCTATGCGGTGGAGGTCACCTTCGGTCAAGAGGCCCGTCTCCCGGGACTGCAGGTGAATTTGGGCGACGGGCGCACTGTATTCCTGGAAGGACGTATCGATCGAATCGACGCCGCCTGGTTTAAGGGACGTCTTTATCTCCGCATTATCGACTATAAGAGCAGCAAAACGGAATTGAAACTGGAGAGCCTCTATCACGGCCTCTCCCTCCAGCTCTGGCTGTATCTGCGCGTGATATTGGAGGCCCTGCCGGTGGGGGCCGCCGGTCTGGCTCAATCGGCAAAACCTGGCCTTTGGCCCGAAGGCCCTCAGGATTTGATCGTTCCGTCCAAGACTGGGAGCGGTGTCTTACCGGCCGGGCTCTTGTATTTTGCGGTGCGGGATCCTCTCTTGCTTTTGCCGGGCCCAGTCATCCAGGAAAGGGAACTTACCACTTTACGACGTAAGAAAATGAGAGTGACAGGGTTGCTCTTGGCCGATCCGGAGGTCATCCGGATGATGGATGGCGAGGTGGATAGAAACCCGGACCTTCTGCCCGTTCAAATCAAGCGGGATGGCACTTTCTACAAAGGATCTCTGGTCGCCACCGAGGAGCAGTTTCAACAGTTGGCGGAGCTGGCCTGGGAGAGAGCCAGGCAAATGATCGCGGAAATGCTGGATGGCGAAGTCGCCAGGCGACCTTACCGTCAGGGCCAGAAGACTGCCTGCGCCTTTTGTCCCTATCGCGGGGTGTGCCGCTTTGATCCGCGACTGCCTGGAAACACTTATCGCCAGCTGACGCCGCTCAGTCAAGAGGAAATGTGGGCCCGGCTGGCTTCAAAGGGGGCGGGGTCCGGTGCCTGAATGGACGACGGAACAATGGGAGGCCATCACCGCCCGGGGGTCCAACCTGCTGGTATCGGCGGCGGCCGGGGCTGGGAAAACGGCGGTAGTCGTAGAACGTATCCTGAGGATTTTGGCCGATCCCCAAGGCGCGGCCAGTTTGGAAAACCTGCTGGTGGTTACCTTTACCGAGGCGGCTGCCGAGGAGATGCGCGGCCGTGTCGGACGTGCCCTGGAGGAACTGGTGAAAGGGCTTGACCCCGAAGATCCAGCTAGAAGCGAGTTTTTTCGGCGCCAGCTGCTTCTCCTGAACCGGGCCAACATCAGTACCTTGCATTCCTTCTGTCTTAAGATCCTGCGGACTTACTTCTATCAAGTGGGGCTTGATCCGGGCTTTCGGGTGGCCGCCGAGGCTGAAACGGAACTGATGCAAGAGGAGATTCTGGACCGGGTTTTGGAGGAAGGCTTTGCGGCTGAGCCGGAGGGCGGCCCGGTGACCGAGCTGGCTGATGCTCTGGGGGGGCGAGGCGATGAGACGCTGGCTGCGCTCATTCTTCGGGTCTATGAATACTCCCAAAGCCAACCCTGGCCCCTGGCCTGGCTGATGGGCCGGGAAGGAGACTACGCAAATGCAGCCTTAGGCCAAGCCGGACTTTCCCAACTAGCCTGGTTTCCCGATCTGCTGGATATGTTACAGACAAGCTTGCAAGAAGCCCGGCTCTGGCTGGAGCGCGCCGCCCGTCTGGCGGCCCGGCCCGGGGGACCCGCTGCTTATCTGGACAACCTGCGGCAAGAAGCTGACCGGATCAGGGAACTGTCCCGACGCCTGACGTTTTTGGCCGGGTCTCGTCGGCCCGGGGACATTTCCTGGGAGGAGCTAAGGGAAATAGTCGAGAAAGCTGATTATTTTCCCCGGCTAAAAGGGACCAATTCTAGCGAGGTGAGGGAGGACCTCAAGAATAAGGTAAGGAAACTGAGGGAGCAAGCCAAAAGACAGATAAGTGACCTGAAAAGTAAGCTTTTTGACCGCACCGAGACCGAGGAATTGGCTGATCTGATCCGGACCGGTCAGATGGTGGGGACCTTGACCGGGCTGGTCAGACACTTCGCGGAGAGCTATACGGCCGAGAAACGCCGGCGCGGCCTGGTGGATTTTAACGATTTGGAACATCTGGCCTTAAGGGTCCTCCTGGACGGGGGAGCCGAGCCGGGCCAATTAAGCCCGTCACCGGTGGCCCTGGAACTGCGCCGGCAATTTGCTGAGGTAATCGTAGATGAATACCAGGACATCAACCGGGTTCAGGAGGCGATCCTGACCCTGGTTTCGCGCCAGGGTCCGGACAACACCACTCCCCCCAATCTTTTCCTGGTGGGGGACATGAAGCAAAGCATATATCGCTTCCGGCAGGCGGAACCAGGACTCTTCAAGGAAAAGGAGAGGTGCTATGGGGCAGAACCTGGTCCGGCCGGCCGCTTGATCAGGTTGTCTCACAACTTTCGCAGCCGCCCGGGGGTGGTGGCGGCAGTGAATTACCTTTTCCGCCAGCTCTTTTCGGAACGGGTGGGGGAGTTGACTTACGACAGGGAGGCGGAGCTGGTATACCAGGCTGGCTACCGGGAACACTGGCGGGCCGCACCGCCGGCCGTAGAATTATACCTCCTGGAGCACCAGGAACCAGCCGAGGCATTGTCAAAAGATGATTTTTCAACAAAGGCTGAGTCGGCTGACCCCCTGAATGAGAACCTGCCAGAAGAAGGGGAGACAAAGGACCAGGAAGGGCCTGAGGACCTATCCTCCCTGGAGCGCGAGGCGCGGTTTGCGGCTCGGCGGATCAAGGAGATGGTTGAGGGAACCCCCGACCGCCACGGCCCTGAATTTGACGTCTGGGATAAGGATGGCCAGAGCTACCGTCCCCTGAGCTACCGTGATGTTGTCATTCTTCTGCGGGCCACGCGCGGGAGGGCCAATGTTTTTTTGGAGGCTTTGAATCAAGCCGGCGTGCCCGCTTATGCCGACCTGGGCACAGGATATTTTGCCGCTTTGGAGGTAGAGACGATCCTTTCCCTCCTGCGGGTAATTGATAATCCTCACCAAGATATCCCCTTAGCCACAGTACTCCACTCACCCCTGGTAGGCCTGACGACCGAGGACCTGGTTCGGATCCGGTTAGCTTCACCGCGTGGCGACTTCTTTTCGGCCTTGCGCCGGGCCGCCCGCGGGAAGGGTCCAGGGCTGCCTCTCCTGCCTCCAATGACCCCAGAGGGACAAGCGAACCTGACGCCGCGCCTGGTCCAATTCCTTTCCCAAGTTACGGCCTGGCGCACGGCGGCGCGGCGCCGGCCGCTGGGTGATTTAATCTGGCAGATCTATCGCGAAACTGGCTATTTGGAGTATGTTGGCGGTTTACCGGGAGGGGCGCAACGTCAGGCCAACCTGCGGGCACTCTTATACCGTGGCCGCCAATTTGAGAGTTTTGTCCGGCATGGGCTCTTCCGGTTTCTCCGCTTCATTGATCGTTTGCGCCAGTCGGAGGGCGATCTGGGTACGGCGCGAGCCCTGGGAGAAAATGAAAACGTGGTCCGGGTCATGAGCGTCCACAAGGCCAAGGGACTGGAATTCCCGGTGGTGGTGTTGGCCGGCCTGGGCAAGAAGTTTAACCGGCAGGATCTCTTAGCGGATGTACTGCTGCACCCGAAGCTAGGCCTGGTGGCGCGCCGCATTGATACCGAGCGAGGGGTGAAATACCCGACCCTGGCCTACCGGGCCGCGGCCCACCGGATTGGCCTGGAGGCCCTGAGCGAGGAACTGCGTATCCTGTATGTGGCCTTGACGCGGGCGCGGGAGAAGCTAATCCTGCTGGGCTCCCCCGGGAACCTGTCCAAGAAGGCTGAGGAGTGGGCCGCGGCTCTGACCTTTCTTCCGCCGGAGGAGGAATCAACCTGCCTTTACCAGGCCGAGTCGGGTCGCGGGGGCAAGGCGAATGCCGACCGGCCAGTTTCAGCCAGCGACAGGCCAAACCGCAGGCTAGAAGGTTCTTCGGACTTGAGGGGAGGCCCACTGCCAGACCTTCTCCTGGCCCGGGCCAGGAGCCCTCTGGATTGGATCGGGCCGGCCCTCATCCGCCATCGCGATGGTGAATCGCTACGACGGCTGGTAGATCTCGCGAGGTCCCCTTCTGGGGAAGCTTTTCCGGCCAGATTAGTCCTGGAGCAAACTCTTTGGGCAACGGCCAACGCCCGGGAGGAAGGACCCGGTACATCCCCTGCCACCGTTGGCCCTTCTTCTCCGGTAGATCGTCCTGGAGAGGGGAGTCTAAGCACACTGGTCATCGGTCCCTCCATCCGGGAGGAGGGATCGCGAGAAGAGCAGGCCACTGCCGCATTATTCCGCGGGGATGAGGCAGCCACCTCTGAGAAAGACCTGGGCCCGAACGATAGCGCCCTATCCCGTGGGGACGGGGCAAACCCCTCAGAGAAAGAACTAGGCGTGATTGACAGCGATCCTTCTTCCTGGCATATCGTCCTGGTCCCATCTTCAACCGTGGGGCCGGGACCAGCGGCGACCAGTGCCGTTCCGGAATTTCTGGAACGAGTACGTCAGCTCCAGCCGCCTTTGGAGCCACCGGATACCCACCTGCAGACCGAAGTGGTTCGCCGCTTGAACTGGCGGGATCCCCTGGCTCCCCTCTCAGGGAAAGCGGTCAAGTTGGGGGTCACTGAACTCAAACGGCGGCCTGACGTCTTTGGCGAGGAGTCCGCAGGTGAGCGCTCAGGGTATTTCCGAACGGGAATCAGCCAGCGCCCAGCCTTCTTGCAAGAACGGCGGGGGCTGAGCCCGGCCGAGCGGGGGATCATCATCCACCTCGTGCTCCAACACGTTGACTTGACGCAACCGGTGACAGGGGAGGCGGTAAGAGCCCTGCTGGCGGACCTGGTGGGGCGAGATGTTTTGACTCCGGAGCAGGCCGGTGCGGTAGAGGCGGAGAGAATAGCCGGTTTCTTTGCCACCCCCTTGGGACAACGCCTTCTGGTAAGACCGGAGCGGGTGCGACGTGAGATCGCCTTCTCCCTGGGACTGCCGGCCGGGGAGGTTTACCCTGAGCTGGCCAGTCTTGGGCCGACCCTGTCCGGTGAGAAGGTACTGGTGCAGGGGATTATCGATTGCCTGGTGGAGGAAGAAGACGGTCTGGTGCTGCTGGATTTCAAGACTGGGAAACCGCCCCTGGCGGCGGAACCGGCCGGGAGCCGAGAGCGAAAATCTGGGGCCAGCCACAGCTCCCTGGCAGCTTATCGCAGCCAAATCTCACTCTACGCCCGGGCCGTGGAGGCCATCTACCGGCGTCCGGTGAAGGAGGCGTACCTCTATTTTGTCGACACCGGTCATCAGGTGGCCATAACGCCACCCTCGGGGCAAGACCCGGCGGCTGGAGCCTGGCTTTCCTGAGGCGGGGCGGTTTTTGTGCCGGACGTAAAGAGGCTTCTTAGCGGAAGGCAGGCTGGTTAGGAACAAACCAGCCACTTCCAGAGCGGCGCTCGGGAGGTCGAAAACAGCTTATCGGCCTCGCTTTCGGTGACCTGCGCCGACCGTATCAGCGTCTCAGCGGCGGCCCTCTGGGCGGCTCCTTAGGATAGATCAGATTCCTTACCAGTCCTCCCGGAAGGGCCTTTCCCGCTTGGCGAAGTCGGGCCGATAGCTCTCCGGACTGGACATTTCTTGAGTGAAGATGTTCCGGAAACCCAGATCCTGGGCTAACCTTACGACCTGACGATATTCTTCTGGTGTCACCGTGCGCTGCAAGGGAGGAAACTGCGCGGCCCGGTAGGCGGGATAGTATTGGGACATGATACTCAGGGTGACCCGGGGACTCAACTCCTCGGCCACCCAGCGCAGGGAGTCCCTGCTACCAGCCAGATCTCCCGGCAGAACCAGATGGCGAAGGATCAGACCCCGCTCTAATGTCCCCGTCTCGTCCAGCCAGAGGTAGCTTCCCAATTGCCGGTACATCTCCCGGATGGCCTGCCGTGAGATCTCGCGATAGCCAGAGGCGGCGGAAAGATGATTGGCCACCTGATTGTCGGCGTACTTTAAGTCCGGTAGATAAATGTCGACGATTCCTTCCAGGAGGCGTAGGACCTCCAGCGAATCATAAGCATTGGTGTTATAGATCAAAGGGAGGTGAAGACCCCCCTCGACGGCCAGAATCAGGGCGTCGACAATCTGGGGGACATAGTGGGTGGGCGAAACCAGTCCGATGGCCGAGACCCCTTTTAGTTGCAGGTCAAGCATGCCCTGAGCCAGTGAGAAAACTGAGTCTTGGTATTGACAAGACACGCCGATGCCGGCACGCAAAACCGATGTCTGCCCATCGTGATGGTCTTGTCCTGGCCCTGTGACCTCAGGGAGTTTCTCTCTCCCTGCCCGGCTCACCTCTCCTGTGGCTTTTGTCCGCTCACCGACCCCCGGGGCCTTCCCAGTCACAACCCCTTTCCCTGTCTCTTCTCCCGGCGCTTGGCTGATCTGGTAGTTCTGGCAATAGACACACTTGAGGTTACAGTGGGTGAAAAAGATGTTCCCTACGCCCCCCGACCCGGTCAAGACGGGCTCCTCGCCGAAATGGGGCGTAACGGCGGAGACTTCGACTTGCTCGCTGGCCCGGCAGAGGCCAACCTGCCCCTCCAGACGAAGCGAGCCGCAGCGGCGCGGACAGAGGCGGCAGGGGGATAGGAGTTGCCGCAAGCCCTCAGCCCGTTTGGTTAGTTCTCCTTGCTGGTGTAAGGCCAGGTAGGAGGCTTCCCCGATAATCATCTAAGATCCTTCCAATCCTGCTAGGAGACCGCTGAAAAACACCCATCTGCGTTGTGGCACAATCTGCAAGAAAGGACCTTTTCATTAGAGGGGCGCTACTATTGCAGATTGTCGCTCCGGCGGCTCCTCGCTCAACGTAGCGCCTAGTACGCCTCGTCTCGGAGCCATGTCGCTCCTAGCATCTGGGCATTTAAGCGGTCTTGACCTGACGGTGTGGCTAAAGCCGCCAGAAGAACTTTCGTTATCAAGCCTTTTGTAGATTATGGCGTCTTTCCTCGGGCGGGTTAACCACTCAAAACGCAGTTCGTCAGCACTCTCCCAGGAGCGACCGGCGGTATCGCCCCGGGACTGTTCTCACGTCAGGCTTTGCTGTAAGTAACCCCGTCCATATTACCACTATGGATTGAACAAACTCAAGTCAGATCGCGCCGATGACCGCGGGCCCGTCTGGCGTGTCCTCTTTCCCCCCATTCCCCTCAGCGACCTGGGTCGGGAGGCTTCGACAGCGGGGATTGCTGAGTTCGAGGAGTGGGAGGAGGCAGACCGGCTTTGCCGTCTACTTGGTAACTGAATCCTTGACGCTGGACAAAGGGGCCGGTATAATGAGAACTGACAAGAGAATAAGAGGTGAACAGGTGCCCCCTCAACGGGGGAGAATAGGGAAGTCCGGTGAACCCGAAGAATCCGGGGGATTTTCGGTGGTTAGCCTGGTGATCTCCTGGGAAGCCCGGTTGAACCCACTTTGGGTTTGACCAGACCGCCGAAACCGGCAGAGGGTGATTCCGGCGCGGTCCCGCCACTGTAAGCAGGGAGCGAACTGCTAGAGACAGCTGACAAAGCCACCAGAGCGACGCTGCGGATGGGGGTTTTTCAGCGGTCTCCTAGGTCACTGGGAATTCCCCGGGAAGACGCAGGGAACAATGATCTGCCAGCCAGGAGACCTGCCTGTTCGGAGCCTTCCATCCTTCGGAAGAAGGGAGGGGAGAGCCCGGGGATGATGGTAAAGTCCTCGGCCGCGTGCGGCTGGGGACTTTTCGATTTGGGTCCGGGGCTTCTTCATGATTGCCGGGGCGACTGGCGCGAAATACTTTGGGAAGGGTGATGAATCAGATGAAGGAAAGTAAAGATGTCCGAGACGCTGTTCTGGCCAGAGCTGCCGAAGAGACCTTCTTCAGCAGGCGCCGTCTGGTCTATCTGGCCCTACTGGTGGCGTTGAGCGCCGTTGGTGCTACTCTGAAGATTCCCAGCCTCACCGGGACGCCGGCCCTGGACTCTCTGCCCGGCTATCTGGCCGCGCTGCTCTTTGGAGCAAGGGAAGGCGGACTGGTGATCGCCCTCGGTCACCTCTTGACGGCCCTGACTGCGGGTTTCCCTTTGACCATTCCCATTCACCTCTTGATCGCTCTGGGGATGGCCGGTTGTGCGGCCTTCCTGGCCTGGACCGGGAAGAAAAACCTTTGGCTGGCGGGTGGGTTGACGATCCTTTTGAATGGAGTGGTCTTTCCCGCCGCCTTTATTCCACTACCCGGGTTTGGGAGCGGCTTTTTTGCAGCGATGTTGGTTCCCCTGGTGGTGGCTTCGACGCTGAACATCCTCCTGGCCCTGGTTCTTTACCTGGCTTTGAAAAGGGGTTTCCGACGGTACGCTGGTAGCAGGTGATCGATAATGACGAGTTCCTTCCCATTCCGACCCTCCCGTTACCGCGACCTCTCTCTGCTTGAAATTGACTCATCACGGACCCTGGTCATCGCCTGCGATTCCTCAGGAGGCATCGGCCCTAAGGCTGGGGACGTGGTTCAGGTACCGGCCTATGTCGTGGGGCGTTTCGGCGCCCGGGTCCCCTTGATGGAGGTTCTGGCGGTGGGAGCCGAACCCGTTGCCATCATTGATACGTTGACTGTGGAACTGGAACCAACGGGGGAGGAAATCCGGCGGGGCATTGTTGAGGAAATAACCGTTCTCGGGCTGGACCCAGTCGTGGCTTTGAACGGAAGTAGCGAGAAGAACATCCCCACCATCCAGACCGGACTCGGGATTACCGTGTTGGGACTCGTTGAGTCCGCCAAGAGCCTGATGTGGCACCTGCAGGCCGGGGATACCCTGGCCTGTTTTGGTCGACCCAAGGTCGGCCGGGAGGTCTCCCTGGCTGACCCGGAGATCGTGGACCTCAGGACCGTCACAGAACTGATAGACTCCCGCCTCGTGCGGGAGATCGTTCCGGTGGGATCGCGGGGGATTCGGGCGGAAGCGGAGGAGCTGGCCAGGCTTTACGGACTAAAGCTGGATTGGCAACCCCACGGCCCTGGCGGGAGCACGCCGGCTGAATTGGACCTGGAAAAATCGGCCGGTCCGGCCACCTGCTTGCTGGCGGCAGGGGACGCTGGGGACCTGCAGCGGCTGGGTCGTCACTTGGGGAAGCCCTTTTGGCTCCTGGGAGATCTCCAGAAAAGATAGCACTCTAGCGCTCCCAGGGTGCCGGCCGGTCATTGAAGCGCAGATTTTAGAGGCTTTAGGGGTGGATTACAACAGGGAGCTGAGGGGGCTTCCACTGCGCTCCACCGGGAGAAGATGGCTCTGCCTTCCAACGGGCCCGCCGCGGAGCGCCGGTTAAGAGGGGTTGCTTTGGCCAGGGCGGGGGAAAACGGCAGAGCTTGAGGCAAGATTTTAACGAAAGTTGTCGAAAATCGCGCCCCGCGGAGAACCGACTGTGTACAACTAGGCGCCTTTATCCACAGGCTGTTGATAATTTTGCAACCTGCTGGCAGGGGTTTTCTAAAGGCGGCAAAAACAATCCGATTCTTTGACTTTGTCGTTGGGCAGGAGTAAAGTTGCAGGACTTTCCGCAGGATTGTCGAATCAGTTATTAGGGATCAGGTTTTCAGCGGTACTAGTAAAAACTAAATAATTCCTCCGAGCCTTCCGCACCTACGGGGTAACCACGGTCGGTTGGCCTGAGCCTGCGGGCTCACGGGGTATATCTGGAAACGGATATGCCTTCCAATTTTCGAAAAGGAGGGGGCGCTATAGCTAGCACTATGGCTTTTTCACCATAGCCCCACTCCGGTGGGGCTTTAATTTTGCCCATCTTCACCCAGGGATTTGTCGACTAGAGGAAGGGAGGCCAACGAGATGGACTTTTTGCAGATGATTAAGGGGAAACTTGAGGAGCTAATCAGAGCCCACGGATTGGACCTGGGCGACGAAGTAGAGGTCATCAGCGCGCGCTCTCTGTCGCCAGAGGAGGCCATCGGCCATCCAGAACGCGATGATTTTCCTTTATTGAAAGGGAAAGAGGTGATGATGGAAGCGCTCTTTGGCCAGGCCCGGGGTCAGGCTTATACCGACATGCCCGGAAACTTTCGCGGCAAGCTCCGCGATGTATTGTCCCTGCCGCTGAAAAATAATTACGAACGGGCCGTGTTCGTGGCCACCCTGAATGCCGTTATACGTCATCTTGGGTTAGTGGAAAGGACCGTCCACTGCCGGGATCAAGAGCCAGGTCAGTGTGCCAGCCATTTAGTGGGTTTTGTCCAGGAACGTTTTGGCCGTCCCAGCATCGCTTTCATCGGCCTTCAGCCAGCCATGGTCGCTAGTTTGGCTCCCCACTTTCCCTTGCGCGTCACCGACTTAGATCCGGAGAACGTCGGCCAATCTAAGGCGGGGGTCTTGATCGAACCGGAGAGCGCCACGAGCGACGTGCTCGCCTGGGCTGACGTTATCCTGGCTACCGGGACAACGGTTGTGAATGGGAGCCTGACGACCCTCATCGGGCAAAAACCCATCGTCTTCTACGGGGTAACCATTGCCGGGATAGCTCGCTTAATGGGATACGAGCAATATTGTTTTCATGGACACTGATGTTTTCAGGGTAGACAAATCGAAGGGGGCATGGCCCATGAACAGAAACCGGATAACCCTCTCCATAGCCGTTCGGACCGCGGTGCTGCTGGCGTTTTTGTTGTTGGCCGGTTGCCGCCAGCCAGGAGCGAGTCCAGGAACGCCGGCCAAGACGAGCGGAGAGAGCGCGCCGCAGAAAACCTTGCTGGTTTATACGGCTGCTGGTCTCCGCAAGCCCGTGGAGGAAATCGGCGCTGCTTTTTATGCCAAGACGGGCATAAAAGTGTCTTACTCTTTTGGCGGTGCGGCTGAGCTGAATAGTCAGATCCTCCTCACTGGCCAGGGCGATCTCTATCTCCCTGGGGACGGCGCAGAACTCAAGCCCATCCGCGAGAAGAACCTGGTGGATTGGGAAAAAGACGTGGTCTACCATACCCCGGTTTTGGCCGTTCCCAAAGGCAATCCGGCCGGCCTCAAGACCCTGGCCGACCTGGCTCGTCCAGGGGTGAAAGTAGCTTTAGGCGATCCGCGGGCCAATCCCATCGGTAAAGTGGCCGATGAACTTCTGGAAAGCCAAGGCCTGCTCGAGAAGGTCAATAAGAACGTGATCGTTCGGACCCCCACAGTCAACGAACTGGTGGTCTACTTGACCACCCGGCAGGCCCAGGCCGCTATTATCTGGGAAGAAAATTACCAGGCGGTCAAAGACAAGCTTGACCTGGTTTCCGTACCCGAACTTACTCCCTATATTAAGACCGTTCCCGTAGTAGTGCTGTCCTTTTCAAAAGAAAAAACCCTCGCCCGTCAGCTGGCGGAATTTGTGGTTTCTCCGGCGGCCAACGCGATTTGGACGAAATGGGGTTACCGTCCCATCGCCAAGTGAAGTTGGGGGGGCAGTAGCGAGGAGCCAGTTTATATCTCACTCCGGCTGTTACCGTCCCATGAAGTTGGAGGGAGGAAAAGACCTTGGGAGGAAGGTTCTTTCGCTTGGGCAATGCTTTAATCACCTATGCGTTGGCCCTTTTCATAGTGGCCACCGTCGGAGCCGTTTTGGTCAGAGGGGTGCCAGGAATTCCGGCCGCCTTAAAAAGCCCGGAGCTGCTTTTTGCCCTGCGGCTCAGCCTTTTTACCTCACTGGTTTCCACGGTTCTGGCCTTTTTCGTGGCTCTCCCGGCGGCGTATTCTTTGGCCCGGGGAAACCTTCCTGGCGGCAAAATAGTAGCTGACCTACTGCGAATTCCTCTGAACCTGCCCCCCATCGCCAGCGGGGTGGCGCTCCTCCTCTTTTTTGGGACGACGCGCTGGGGCCGGGCGTTAGCCAACCTTGGGCTGGAGTTTGTCTTTACCGTCCCCGGAATCATTTTGGCGCAGTTTTTCGTCAACGTTCCCGCCCTGATCACCGTGCTCAAAGGAGCGCTGGAAACTACCGACCAACGGCTAGAGAATGTGGCGCGGACCCTTGGTTGTACCCCGGCGCAAGCTTTTTTGCGCGTGACCCTGCCATTAATCCGGAACAGCGTCTTGGCCGGGCTGATTCTCACCTGGGGGAAGGCCTTAGGTGAATTCGGCGCCGTCTTGATGCTGGCCGGAGCGACCAGGTTTAAAACGGAAACCCTACCCGTTTCGCTCTACTTGAGTCTGGCTACGGGAGATCTCGAGGCCCTGCTGGCGACGGCCAGCCTCCTGATCTTAATCGCCCTTTTTTCGTTGGCCATGTTCGAAAGGGCGAGGATCAAACTGGACGAACGGGGGACCATATTATGAGCGGAGAAATTCCAGCTGGTTCTCTCCGCCTCGCGGGGGTCACCAAAAGGATTGGCCGCTTTGTCCTGGGGAATATTTCCCTGGAAATAGCGCCAGGTGAATACTTTATTCTCTTGGGACCTAGCGGGGCCGGGAAAACCACTCTGTTGGAGATCATCGCTGGCCTGCATCCCCTGGATGCGGGCGAGGTTTGGTTCGGGGCGGAAAAGGTTACCCACCTCCCTCCGGAAAAGAGGCGCTTTGGCATCGTCTACCAGGATTACGCCCTCTTTCCCCACTTGAATGTGCGGGAAAACATCGTTTTTGGTCTAAAAAAGGTGGCGCACAACCAGGCAGAACAAGAGCTGACCCGTCTGGTCGACCTCTTGGGTTTGGGTCATTTTCTCTCGCGCCGGCCGCAGACTTTAAGTGGAGGAGAAAAGCAACGGGTGGCTCTGGCGCGCGCCCTGATCATGAAGCCGCGCTTGCTTTTGCTGGATGAACCTTTAGCCGCCCTTGATCCCCAGACGAAAGAAGCCCTCCAGCCCGAACTGAAACGTCTGCACACGCTCACTGGAACCTTGACCGTACATGTCACCCACGACTTTGAAGAGGCCTTCCTTTTGGGCGACCGGGTGGGAGTAATGGAGGGAGGCCAGCTCCGCCAGGTGGGGTCCCCGGCTGAGGTCTTTAACCGACCGGTTTCCCCGAGCGTCGCGCGTTTCGTCGGGGCCGAAAACATCCTCCAAGGGCGGATCGCGGAAGAGAAAGGGGAAAAGTATCTCCACCTGGGAGCAGCATCCGTGGAGGTGGAGACGGACAAGTCTGGGGAAGTGCAGTTTTCCATTCGCCCGGAACAGATCCGGGTTTACCCGACGACCCCTTCGGAAAATCACTGCCGGGGGAAGGTCCTGGCGGTTCACCCCAAAGGACTTATTTCCCGGGTAATAATTGACCTGGGGGTAACTTTGGTGGCCATGGTGGAGACAAGAACCTGGGGGCAAGCAACGCTTGCCCCCGGTGCTACGGTCTATTGTTCCATTCCGCGCGAGGCCATCAATATTTTCTAAACGGGTAAGGCCTCCAGGAGGCGGCTCTGACGCAAATGTTCCACCGCTTCCGCCAGCAGTTCGTCTTTTTGGACCACGGCGATACGGACGTAGCCCTCCCCGCCTGGGCCAAAACCAATGGGATAGCCCGGATCGGATACTAAGATGACATCCATCGGGTTAGCCAGCCCCAGGGCGATGTGAGCCAAACCGTCCTGGGTTCCCCTCAAGACCAGGACTTCCTCGGCCGGATCAAGCTTTACGCCGAAGCGCCCCTGATATCAGGCGGCTAAGGCCTCCTTTAACTCTGGAAGAGGGACCAGGGGCTACCGAGGCGTGAAGACAAGACTGTCCGTGCCCGGCAGTCGGTCACTAAAACACTTGACGAAGCGAGGTATCCAAATGTATTCTTGCATAATGCTCCCCAGCAAATACGTCCAGGGTCGTGCCGTGTTGCCCCTCATTGGAGAGTTTCTGGTTCGTCTCGGGAAAAGGGCTCTCCTTTTACGCGGCAAGACTACCGCCTCCATTGTCGATACTGCGATCACAGCCGGTTTGCAGGAACAGGGGATCGAGCTGGCGAAGGTGGATTTCGGAGGCGAGTGTTCGGAGGACGAAATCACGCGCGTAGCTGAAATCGCCCGGGCGGAGGCGGCAGACATCATAATCGGGGCGGGAGGCGGGAAGGTCATCGATGTGGTTAAGTCCGTCGGTTATCCGGCAGACCTAGCCGTAGTCATGGTCCCAACCATCGCGGCCACCGATGCCCCGACCAGTTCTGTGGTGGTCCTCTACACTGCGGCCGGCGTCTTCGCTGGGGTACGCTTTTATGGGAAAAACCCTGACTTGGTCCTAGTGGACGTGGAGACCATTGCCCGAGCGCCTGTCCGTTACCTGGTAGCCGGAATGGGCGATGCCCTTTCCACCTGGTTTGAAGCCGATACAGCCCGGCGCGCTCACCGGCCGAATACCTCCGGAGGCCTGGCCACTCAGGCTGCTTTGAAATGGGCCAGGCTCTGCTACGAAACGCTCCTGGCCGACGGTCTGGCCGCGCGGCGGGCGGTGGAGAAGGGCGTGGTGACGCCGGCCGTGGAAAGGATCGTCGAGGCCAATATCCTTTTGAGCGGGATCGGCGCGGAGAGCGGCGGTCTGGCGGCGGCCCACTCCGTGCATAACGGACTCACCGTTCTGCCGGAGACGGCTCATTACTATCATGGTGAAAAAGTGGCCTTCGGGACCCTGACCCAGCTGGTACTGGAAGGCCGCCGGACAGACGAAATGAGAGAGGTGGCTGAGTTTTGCCTTTCCGTTGGACTACCGCTCACCCTGGGTGAGCTGGGGGTGACGAATCTGTCACCGGAGAACCTGATGCCCGCCGCTGAACTGGCCTGTGCGCCGGGAGAGATTATACACAATGAGCCTTTCCCGGTGACACCGCAGATGGTCTACGAGGCCATGCTGGCGGCGGATGCTCTAGGGAAGGAGTGGTCTGCCCAGAGGAAGGGATGACGCCAGACCGGGCGCTCTGCGAGCCGCTCTTTGAGAAGGAGTTTTGAGAGTAGTGTCGAAGACTTATTAAGATCTGTTCCTTGAGACCTTGTACCGCCTTGCGGAACCACATCCGAAGCGCAAGGGGAGATGTTGAGCCCTCAGTATTAGAGACGGCAGATTGTTGGCGGTCTCACAAACCGCCACTGGTTAAGGAACAGGAACCAAAGTTGCAGGGGGCGTCCGTATGCTTACCGGGTTGGACCACCTTTCCGTCGACTTACTGGCGCAGTTTTGGAGTCTGTTGACCTCGGTCCTGGGGATCACCATCATCGACCTGGCTCTTTCGGGAGATAATGCTGCCATTATCGGACTCGCCATCAAAGACCTGCCGGACCGGCAACGAAAAAAGGCGGCCTTCCTGGGGGCGGGCGGGGCTATCATCCTGCGCGTCTTCTTTACGGCCATCGCCACCACCCTTCTACGGATTCCTTACATTAACGCCTTGGGTGGATTAATCCTGATCTGGATCACCTGGAAGCTGGTGATGGCGGAGGAAGGGGAGGGGGAATTCCGAACCGCGGGCCGCTTCTGGGAGGCCGTCTGGGCCATTATCCTGGCTGACCTGTCCATGGCCTTCGACAACGTCATGGGTGTGGCGGGGGCGGCCCACGGCAGTGTTGGGTTGGTTCTCTTTGGCCTGGCCTTGAGTATCCCCATCGTCGTCTTGGGCAGTAACTGGCTGGCCACCCTCATGAACCGCTACCCCATCTTCATTTACTTGGGGGCGGCCGTCCTGGCCCATACCGCCCTGGCCATGCTCTTTCATGACGGAGGGCTTCACCTGTACCGCTATACGGGTGAAATCCTGGCGAACCTCATCCCATGGTTACTGGCCAGCCTGGTTCTCATCTGGGGCTGGTCGGAGGTGAAGAAACTAAAGAGGGCGGTACCGGAGGTGGCCAGCGCGGACGAAACCCGGAATGGTGATGCTTCAGAAAAGTAATTCTTAGGCCTTTCGGGATCTGCGTAGTAGGTGTTACCAATTGTGTTAGTGAGGATGCTTCACAAAATGATTCTGAGGCCTCTCGGGGGTCACCCGGATCAATCTACACCGGCTCGGGCTATCCGCTGACTTCAAGAACCCCCCTGTTTGACCGCTACCGGCCCTCGCGTCAAAGAGATCCGCCCCGTCCGGACCATCTCGACGATGCCGTGGTCCTCCAGGACGCGACACAAGGCGTCAATCTTGTCCTCTTCGCCGGTCAGTTCTATCACCACCGTCTCCCGGTTCATGTCGACAATCCTGGCCCGGAAGACCTCGACGATGTTCATGAGGTCGGTCCGCCCTTCCGGCGTGGCCCGTACCTTGATGAGTGCCAGCTCCCGGTTGATGGAGTCGATATGGGTCAGGTTGGTGACGGAGATGACGTCAATGAGCTTGGACAGCTGGTGGACCACCTGCTCCACGATCCGTTCGTCACCTTCCACCACCAGGGTGATCCGGGTAACATCGGGTTCCTCGGTCAATCCGGCGGCGATGCTTTCGATGTTGTAGTTCCGCCGGCTGATGAGGGAGGCGATGTGAGAAAGGACGCCGGGTCGATTCTCCACCAGTACGGCCAGGGTATGCTTCATAAAGAATCCTCCTCGGAGAACGAAAGTCGGAAATGAGGAACTGAACCTTGGAGGTGGCGCGATTGCTTCAGGCTTAGTCCTCCAGGCCGCCCATTGCGGTGCCATGGAGTACGGTCGGCGAAGGTCGCCGAAAGTGAGGACGGCAACCCTCGGGCGCGCCCTGGAAGTAACTGACTTGTTCCAGGGTTGGTCGTCTCCAAATAGGCCTTTCCCACGGGTAAGATCGGCGCCTACGCCCCAATAATCTCGTCCAGAGAGGACCCGGCCGGAACCATGGGGAAGACATTTTCCTCAGAGGTCACCTGAAAATCGATGAAGACCGGCCGGCGGTTGGATAAGGCCTCCTCCAGTACCGGGCGGACCTCTTCTGGTTTGCTGGCGCGCAGCCCTACGGCCCCAAAACCCTCGGCGATCTTGACGAAGTCGACCCCCATCAGGCGGGTAGAGGCATAGTGCCGGTCGAAGAAGAGTTCCTGCCACTGGCGCACCATACCCAGATAGCCGTTATTGAGGATGGCCACCTTAATGGGAAGGTCCTGTTCCACGGCTGTGGCGATTTCCTGGATATTCATCAGGAAACTGCCATCGCCGGAGATGAGAAAGACGGTCCGGTCCGGTCGACCCACCTGGGCGCCGATGGCAGCGGGCAGGCCATAGCCCATGGTCCCGAGACCTCCGGAGGTCAGGAAGCTGCGCGGTTGGTGAAAGCCGTAATACTGGGCGGTCCAAATCTGATGTTGTCCCACGTCGGTGGCCACGATGGCCGCGCCGCCAGTCAGCCGGCTGATTTCCTCGATAACCCCCTGGGGTTTCAGGAAGCCGTCCTTTCTTTCGTAGGTCAAAGGATGCTCCTGGCGCCAGGCCTGCAGTTGGGCCATCCAGGGGGCGTACTCGCCTGGTTGCGCCATGGCCAGGAGGGACGGGAGGGTCCATTTCAGGTGGGCGACCACGGCCACCTCGGCCCGGACGTTTTTGTTGATCTCAGCCTGGTCAATGTCCATGTGAACGATCCTGGCCTTGGGGGCGAAGGACTGCAGGTTACCGGTAACGCGGTCGTCGAAACGCACGCCCACGCCTACCAGAAGGTCGGCGTTCATCACAGCGTGATTGGCGGCGTAGGTGCCATGCATCCCCACCAGGCCGAAGAAGAGGGGGTGAGTCTGGGGTATGACTCCGAGGCCCATGAGGCTGGAAACCACCGGGATGCCGGTTTTCTCCACCATCTGTCGAAATTCCTCGGTGGCCCCGGCCAATTGGACTCCTCCGCCCACGAAAAATAGGGGTTGTTTAGCGGTGGCCATAGCCTTGGCGGCCACCTCCACGTCTTGCGCATTTCCTTCATAACGAGGCCGGTAGCCACGTAGCTTAACCTCTTCCGGGTAGTGGAACTCGGCCCGCTGGGTGGTGAGATCCTTGGGAATATCAATGAGGACGGGTCCAGGTCTTCCGGTACGGGCAATGTAAAAGGCTTCCTTAATTACCCTGGGCAGGTCAGCCACGTTTTTCACCAGGTAATTGTGTTTGGTGACGGGGATAGTTATTCCCCGGATATCGGCTTCCTGGAAGGAGTCTTTTCCCAGGAGGCTGGTGGGGACCTGTCCCGTGATGGCTACCAGGGGGATGGAGTCCATGTAGGCGTTGGTCAGACCGGTGACTAGGTTGGTGGCCCCGGGCCCGGAGGTGGCGATACAGACCCCTACCTTCCCAGTGGCCCGGGCATAACCGTCGGCGGCGTGAGCGGCCCCTTGCTCGTGCCGGGTCAGAATGTGGCGAATGGGGGCCTTCATCAGGGCGTCATAAAGGGGAATGACGGCGCCGCCTGGGTAGCCAAAGATGGTGTCCACCCCTTCACGGCGCAGGCTCTCCAGAATGATTTCTGAACCCAACAGTTCCATGAACGATGCCTCCTCTTGGCTCTGAAACACACAACCGGTTCCCCTCAGAAGCGGTCGGCGAGGCCGGATTCGCTCGGTGGGCCCGCGCTGGCCGCGCCAAGGTTTTACACAGACTGTGCGCCGCCCCGGCGGCAGGAGGGCTTACCCGGCAAATAGAAAACTCTCGCCCCAATAAAGATAAGGGGCGAGAGGGTTCTCCCGCGGTACCACCCTAATTCCCCGCTCCGCGCGGGCTCAGCAGGTACTCTCCAGAGGATCATACCCCAACCCCATAACGGTGGTTAGCCGGCTCGGCCTACTTTTATCGTGGGACTCAGCGAGTCCGCGTTTCAGCCTACAGCTCCAGGAGGATTTTCGGTCTTGGTCCGGGCACCGCCTTTCAGCCGGGGGCGGCTCTCTTTAGCCCTTGAGATCAGGCCTACTCTTTCCCGTCATCGCCTTTGGAAGGGTCGAATTGTATTGCCATCAATTCTAAGGAATTCACGAGCAAGTTGCAAGGGCGAGAAGAAAGAATTTTACATAGTGAAACCAAGGCCGCCTCGACCCAGGGAAAAGTTGCTTTGCGGCAGGACTTATCGTCCGGATGTAGAAATTTGTTGAAGACGGTTAAGCCTTTGTCGAAGCCTGGGGTTTTCTGGCGCGATTGACGCGAAATTAGACGAATTTGTGTCCGGAAGGGAGTGAAAACCTGGTTCCGGGACACCGGCAATGCCCTATTCCGGGAAGGAATAGCGCACTCTTTTGACCAGGTTCAGCATGGCGGAAGCCCTTTACGAGCAAGAGGAGGTTTGTCCCGTTTGCGGCACCCGGTTTCCTGTGGTCAAGGTCCGCAAGTCCCGGGTTGCCGTCAGCGGGCGCGATTCGGATTTTTGTTTACACTATGAAGGGGTCAACCCCAATCTCTATACCATCTGGGTCTGCCCACGGTGCAGTTATGCTGCCGCCGATACCGGCTTTCGAGAACTGGCTGATTATCAGAAAAGAGCGGTCCTGGAGAGCCTGCGGCAGGGGGTACCCTACCGGCGGGATTTCTCCGGCCGCCGCACGCCCGAGGTGGCCGTAGAGTCCTACTTACTGGCGGCCCATTTTGGCCGGATCACCAGGTTAAAGGACAGTTCCATGGCTGGAATCTACCTGCGGGCTGCCTGGTTTTACCGGGAGCTGGGGCAGGTGGGGGAAGAACGCGAGATGTTAGCCCTGGCCTTGCAGCACTATCGCCAGGCTTACGACCGGGAGTCCTTTCCCATTGGGAAGATGAGCGAGTTAACGGTGCAATACCTCATGGCTGAACTCCTGCGGCGCCTGGGGGAAAACCGGGAAGCCATCCAGTGGTTCAGTCGCATTGTCTCTGATCCCAGGGGAAAGCAGGAGCCGCAACTGGTGTCGCAGGCCCGCGACATGTGGTACCAGGCCAGAGAGGCCCTGGAGAAGGGGGAAGGAGAAGGGAAGGCGACCCAGGCCAAGGAGGTCGTGGGCGGGGGAAAGGAAGAGGCGAAGGATTCCGCAGACCCGGCGACTGTATCGGAGAATAACCCAGTTGCCCCCCCGCCCCCCATAGCCAGGAATGTCTCCTTGGCGGAGAACAAAGCCTCGCGAGTCAAGGTCTCATCAATGGTCACCCTTTACACCGACCAGACGGAATGGCTCAAAGAACTCGGACTTCTGGCGGGGAAGGAAAGACCCCTTGACCTCTCCGCGGTCTTACGGGTGCTTCTGGACGGTCTCATGTCGTCCGGCCTGGAAGAAGAGCTCTCCCAAAAGGGTGAGGCCGGTCTGGAGCAGGTTGTAAAGAAACTCTTGGTCAATCAGAGAGGTCTCTAATCTGTTCTTGCTTCCGGGGACTTTTCCGGCAGGAATACTCAGTACGTATGGCGAAATAAGTTCTGGACGATGGGTACTGCCGGTACGGGCGGGCGCGGGGCCTGAACGTTAAAACGCGTGGCTACTGTGAGGCTGCTGACGAGCGTATTCTTGAGAAGCGGTACTCCTGGAGACGAGGGGCTTTCTTCGGTCGCCTGCCGGTGGGCAACGATGTTTCAGGGGGAGGAGCAGTAGATATAATGCTGGCAATCACTGGCGGAAAGGTCATGACCATCACGCAGGGGACTTTCGAGAAGGGGACCGTTCTCGTCGAGGGTGGACGGATCGCAGCGGTAGGGAGGGATATCTCCATCCCGGCCGGAACGGAGGTCATCGACGCTTCAGGTAAAGTGGTCCTGCCCGGGCTGATCGACGCCCACAGCCACCTGGCTGTCTTCGGTGAGCCCAGCACCTGGGCGGCGGCGGACGGGAACGAGGTCACCAACCCGGTGACGCCGCAGTTGCGCGGAATCGATTCGCTGAATCCTAACGACCCGGCCATCGCCGATGTGGTGGCTGCCGGCGTGACCGCTGTCTACACCGGCCCGGGGAGTGCCAACATCATCGGGGGGACGGGCATGGTGATCAAGCTGAGGGGCAAGACGGCCGAGGAAATGGTCCTCCCTGGTACCGAAGGGATGAAGATGGCCCTGGGGGAAAACCCCAAACGGGTTTATGGAGAAGGCAAAAAACAGATGCCAGCCACGCGGATGGGAAACGCGGCCGTATTAAGGGAGGCTCTTACGCAGGCCCGAAATTACCTCAAAAAACAGGAGCGAGCGAAAAACGATGGTAAGGATCTACCCGACTATGATCTGAAGTTGGAAGCCCTAGGCCTGGTCCTCCGGCGGGAGATGAAGGCCCGGATCCACGCCCACCGGGCCGACGATATCATGACCGCTATCAGGATTGCGGAGGAGTTTGGCCTGGATTTTGTCATTGAGCACGCCACCGAGGGCTATCTCATTGCCGACGTCCTGGCCGAAAAAGGGGTCTGCTGTACCGTCGGCCCCCTCCTCATGAGCCGCGGGAAAATGGAGCTGGAGCGGGTGACCCTGAAAAACGTTGGCCTGCTGGCCAAGGCCGGGGTTAAGGTGGCCATCCAGGTGGATACTACTTCTAATACGAAATGGTTGCCCTTACACGCCGGTTTGGCGGTCCGAGAAGGCATGTCCGAAGAGGAGGCCTTCCGGGCCGTCACCATCAACCCGGCAGAGATCTTGGGGGTGGACCATCGGCTGGGTAGCCTGGAAGTCGGCAAGGATGCCGATATTGCCATCTTTGACGGGCACCCTTTCTGTACGACCACGAAAGCGGAGATGGTCTTCATCGATGGCCGGCGGGTCTTCAGTTTAAGGGAAGAGGAGCGGGGCAATAAGCTCAGTTGCTGCTAAGCTCCGTATCTTGGAGAGATCGATGAGGCTATGGGACGCCGGCTGGCGCAATTGAGGTAGTTTTTTTGACGGGACGGGCCTTTCCGGTGGGAGGCCCCCTATTCGTTGCCGCAAGTTTCCACAGTAACTATCTCTTCGGTCGGCGTTAAGGCGAGCTTAATTTGCGGCCGCGGATGTTATGTGATTTAAGTAACAACATTCTCTCTTAGTGATTGACAATGAAAAAGCCCCTGGATTATAATATCTAAGGTATGCCCAGGGAAATCTAGAACTTTTACCTTTTGGATGCCAGAGGGGTGGTAGCGACCAGTTACCGCCACTCAGTGGTCCTGCCGGCATTCGATCCGATCTAGAACCGCAGATGGGGGTTTTTCAGCGGTTTCCTAGAGGGGAAAAAGGGCTTCTGGAGGTACACCTATGGTTAATTTCGTTGACTTGACGGTTTTCCTGGCGATAGGGATCCTGCTGCCCGCCGCCATGATGGGAGCGGGGGCGCTCCTGCGTCCCCAGCGACCAGGGAAGGTGAAGCTCGAGCCGTATGAATGCGGCGAGATCCCTGTGGGAGACGCGAGGATACGGTATCACATCCGGTACTATATCTTCGCGCTTGTTTTTGTGGTGTTTGATGTAGAAACGGTCTTCCTTTATCCCTGGGCCGTGATCTGGAAGAGCCTCGGGCTCTTTGGTTTTGTGGAAATGATGATCTTTTTGGGCATTCTGGTAATTGGTCTGATCTATGCCTGGAAGAAGAGGGTGCTGGAATGGATCTAAACCTCCTGGAGAATGAGAAGATCCCTGGCGTCATCACTACCAACCTGCAACAGATTGTGAATTGGGGCCGTAAGAATTCCGTCTGGTACATGCTCTTTGGTATTGCCTGCTGTGCCATTGAGGGGCTGATGGCCACCGGCGCCTCCCGCTATGACCTGGACCGTTTCGGCATGATTTTTCGCGCTTCTCCCCGCCAGTCGGATCTGATGATCGTGGCCGGGACAGTCAACGAAAAGATGGCCGACCGGGTCCGCCGCCTCTACGATCAGATGGCCGAGCCCAAGTGGGTCATGGCCATGGGCGCCTGCGCCATAAGCGGAGGCCCCTACCAGGGTAAGTATAATGTGGTGGACGGGGTCGACCGGATCATCCCGGTGGACGTCTACGTCCCGGGCTGCCCCCCGCGTCCCGAGACCGTCATCTATGGGCTGATGAAGATTCAGGAGAAAATCGCCCGCGATGGTCTGGAAAAAAGGCTAAAAGAGAAAGTGAGGGCTTGAGGGTGGAGAAGACGGAGATGCTTGGTCTTATAAGAGAAAGATTTCCCCACCTCAACCCGGAAATCCGCCCCCAGGGGGAAATCCTGGTCCGGGTGGAAAAGGAGGAACTGCTGCCGCTGGCCAGGTTTCTGAAGGAGGACCCGCGCCTGGCCTTCACCTATTATTCCTTCATGACCGTTACCGATTTTCCGGACCGGCAGGAGTTGACCACGGTGATCGACGCCCTGGCCGACGGAGTCAAAGGGGTCACGCTTTGGATCAAGGTCTCACTGCCCCGGGAAGGGGCCGAGATAGCCAGCCTGACGGAGGTCTGGCCTGGGGCAGATTGGTACGAACGCGAGGCCTACGACCTGTTTGGGATCAATTTCAAGGGCCATCCCGATCTACGCCGGATCTTGCTCAAGGAAGATTTTGCCGGCCATCCCCTGCGGAAGGACTTCGTGGATGCCCGGCCGCGGCGCGAGCGGTTGATCCGGGAACGCTGACCTTCCAATTCCAACTTCCAATCTCCAGTTTCCAACTTCCGTCCTTTTAGGGGTGTGAGTATGACGGATACAATGCACCTGAACATGGGGCCGCAGCACCCCAGTACGCACGGGGTTTTACGGTTGATGGTAGAGGTCGACGGCGAGAGAATCCTTTCGGCCAAACCGGATATCGGCTACCTGCACCGCTGCTTTGAGAAAACGGCTGAAGGTTTGACCTACCCTCAAGTACTCCCTTATACCGATCGCACCGATTATGTTGCCGCCATGACCAACGAGTTCGCCTACGTCCTGGCCGCAGAAAAGCTCTTGGGCCTGGAGGTTCCGGCCCGAGCTCAGTTCATCCGGGTCATCATGGCCGAACTCCAGCGGATGGCCAACCATCTCGTGTGGTTCGGAACATTTGCCCTGGACATGGCCGCCGTTACCCCGTTCTTGTACGCTTTTCGTGACCGGGAGAAGATCCTGGACCTCTTTGAGCGGGCTAGCGGGGCCCGGCTCACCTACAGCTACTACCGGATTGGCGGTGTGCGCAAGGATATCGACGCCGAGTTCGTTCGGATGGCCCGGGAGTTCCTCGATTACTTTGAAAACCAGGTCCTGCCGGAATACCACCGCCTCCTAACCGGTAACCGCATCTTTGAACTCCGAACTCAGGGTACCGGCTACATCAGCCCCGAGCAGGTTTTCGCTTACGGCCTCTCTGGACCCATGGCGCGGGGCTCCGGGGTGGCCTGGGATATCCGGAAAAACGAGCCCTATTCCAGCTATGACCGCTTTGACTTTGAGATGGCCCTGGCCACTGGTGGCGATAACTACGCCCGCTACACCGTCCGGATAAAGGAGATGGCGGAAAGTGCCAGGATCATCAGGCAGGCCCTGGACGGTCTCCCTGAGGGGGAGGTCATGGGCAAGGTCCCCAGGGTGCTCAAGCCACCCGCCGGCGAGGTCTACGTACGCATTGAGGCCCCGAAGGGTGAATTGGGCGTCTTCATTGTCAGCGATGGTTCCACCAAGCCTTATCGCCTGAAATGGCGGGCTCCTTCCTTTTCTAACCTGCAGGTAACCGAGGCCGCCACCCGGGGCGAGAAGGTTGCCGACCTGGTGGTCACCGTCGGTAGCATTGACGTCGTTTTGGGGGAGGTGGATCGTTGATGGACTGGTGGCCGTTGCTCTGGTCTATCATCAAGGCCCTGTTGATCGTAGTCTTTGTTTTGGCCAACGCTTTCTTGATTTGGGTGGAACGCAAGATCGCGGGGCGATTCCAGCGGCGATTGGGCCCGATGCGGGTGGGACGACCGCACGGTTGGGCCCAGACCTTTGCCGATTTAATCAAGCTCCTATCTAAGGAGGATGTGGTCCCGGGGACGGCTGAAAAGTGGCTTTTCCTCCTTGCCCCCATTGTGGCCTTCCTCCCAGCTTTATTGGTCTATATGGTGATCCCCTTTGGTCCTACCTGGGTGGTTAACGATCTGAATATCGGGGTCATCTTCATCTCCGCCGTCACCTCCTTCAGCGTCCTGAGCTTCTTTATGAGCGGTTGGGGTTCTAATAACAAGTACTCGGTGATGGGGGCCTTCCGGGCCGCGGCGCAGCTCATGAGCTATGAGGTCCCTCTGGTCCTGTCCATGATCGCCGTAGTTATGCTGGCCGGTTCTCTCAGCCTCAATGACATCGTCAAGGCTCAGAGCATTCCCTTTGTGGTCTTACAGCCTCTGGGATTTCTGACTTTCTTTATCGCTGCCGTTGCCGAGTTGAACCGCACCCCTTTTGATCTGGCCGAGGCCGAGTCAGAACTGGTGGCGGGGTACAACACCGAATACAGCGGTATGCGTTGGGCCTTCTTCTTCCTCTCGGAATACGCCAACACCGTCTCCGCCTCCGCCATCATGGCCACCCTGTTCTTCGGCGGATGGCGAGGTTTTCTCCTGCCGTTACCGCCTGTGGTCTGGTTTCTCATCAAGACTTACATCTTTGTCTTCATCATTATGTGGGTGCGCTGGACGCTGCCCCGGGTCCGCATTGACCAGCTCTTAAACCTGGGCTGGAAACTCCTTCTGCCGGTGGCGCTGTTGAACATTGCCTGGACTGGCCTTTTGGGCCTGGTGTTCAAGATTTAGCCCCGGCAGCGAAACTCCGGCGCGGCGTCGGCCGTTCTGGAGCCCGGTTCGGAGTGAACTGAATTCATGCGAGATAAAGGTGATACCAAAATGAGCTCTATTATCGCTGACATCCTGCGATCGGCCAACAGCATCGTCCAGGGACACTTGGTGACGATCAGGGAGTTCTTCCAAAAACCAGTTACTGAGCAATATCCCGATGAGCGCTTGCCCAGGATGGAAGGCTATCGTGGCCATCCCACCCTCTTGGTGGAACCCGAGACGGGACGACCTAAGTGCACCGCTTGTGGGGCCTGCGCCCGGGCCTGCCCCAACAATGCCATCGAGCTGGAAGGGATGAAGGCCGAGGACGGACGGCGATTGCCGGCGAAGTACAGGTTGGACATGACTCGCTGTCTGGTCTGCAATCTCTGCGTTGAGGCCTGCCCCTTTGATGCCCTGGCCATGTCCAGGGAATATGAACTGGTTTCCTGGGATCGGGAGGGCCTGATCCTGGATATGCCTGACCTCTTGCGCGCGGGGGCCAAAGAGCAGGGTCTGACCTATCCCCTGCCAGTCAAAGCCCCGGTGGTCGAAAAGGAGGGAGAAAAGGCGTGAATCTGCAATTGTTGGCCTTTATGATCCTTTCTCTGGTCACCCTGGGAGCCGCCTTCAAGGTAATCACAGCCAGGTTCATCACCCACGCCGCCCTGTATCTGGCTCTGAGCTTCGTCGGGGTGGCGGGCCTCTTTCTTCTCCTGAACGCTGACTTTCTGGCAGCCGTTCAGCTCCTGGTCTACGTTGGGGCCATCACCACCATGCTGATTTTTGCCGTCATGTTGTCCCAAGTGGAAGAGATCCGTCAAGGGGCTGCTGAGGAAGGTTTTTGGCGGAGGATCCTCTCGGCCCGCTTTGGTGTGATACCGTTGGCGGTGGCGGCGGCCTTGGCCGGAGTCATACTTTACCTTTACCGCTTTGCCAATTGGAAAGCGGTTCCGGTGGCCCCTGATCCGAACACAACCAGGTCCATCGGCCAGGCCATGTTTACCACCTATCTGATCCCCTTTGAGGTCGCCTCCCTGGTGCTTTTGGTAGCCATGATCGGTGCCATCGTCTTGACCATGAAAAAGGAGGATCGTTCAAGATGATTCCTCTGTTCTATGTCTTGGTGGTTAGTACCCTTCTTTTTGCCCTGGGCGTCTATGGGGCCTTGCTTTCGACCAACGCCATCCGGATCCTGATGAGCATTGAAATGATCCTCAACGCGGTGAACCTCAACCTGGTCGGGTTTGGTCGCTACATTACCCCCTCTGACCCCCGCGGGCAGATCTTTGCCATCTTCGTGATGACGGTGGCGGCGGCCGAGGCGGCGGTGGGCCTGGCCATCATCCTGGTTATCGCCCGGCGCTATGGTGCGGCAGCCATTGACCGGGTCAGGATGCTGAAAGGCTGATTACGAAGCGAAAGGTGAGAGACGGATGATAGAACAGGCCTGGATTATCGCCATAATTCCCATAGTTGCATGGCTCATTATCTTCCTTTTCGCCAAGGCTCTGAAGGAGAAGGTGGCCTATGTGGGTATCCTGGCCATGGGGATATCCTTGCTGCTTTCGGTGCTAACCTTCTCAGAAGCTTTGGGCGGGACGGTGGAAAAAAGCTTCCCCTGGGCCGTGGTAGGGGATATCAAGATCCCGGTGGGCTTTCAGGTCGATCCCCTGACGGCGGTGATGCTTCTGGTAATTACCATCGTCAGCCTGATGGTGCAAATCTACTCGGTGGGGTACATGCACGGTGACGTGCGTTATGCTAAATACTACGCCATTGTCTCCCTTTTCTCGGCGGCCATGCTGGGGTTGGTTCTCGCCAATAATTTCTTCTGGCTGGTTCTTTCCTGGGAGATAATGGGATTGTCTTCCTACTTATTGATCAGCCACTGGTATGAAAAACCGGAGGCGGCGGCGGCCGGTATGAAGGCCTTCATTACCACCCGTATCGGAGACATCGGGCTTCTTCTGGGCACCATCATGCTCTTCGTTTACACCCACAGTTTTGAGTTCAACGTCATTGCCGAGAAAATCCACGCTGGTGAGATAAACCAGGGGATTGTGACCGTGGCGGCACTCCTGGTTTTTGCGGGAGGTGTGGGCAAATCGGCGCAGTTTCCGCTGCATGTGTGGTTACCAGACGCCATGGCCGGCCCCACCCCTGGTAGCGCCCTCATCCATGCCGCCACCATGGTGGCGGCCGGTGTCTATCTGGTAGCCCGGGCCTATGGCATTTTTGTGGCCACCCCCTATGCCCTCTTCTGGGTAGCCTTGATCGGTGGCTTCACCGCCCTTTTTGCCGCCACCATCGCCACGGTGATGACCGATATCAAGAAGGTCCTGGCCTACTCCACCGTCAGCCAACTGGGCTACATGATGCTGGGCTTGGGGGCGGGGAGCTATACGGCGGGCATCTTTCACCTGATGACCCACGCCTTCTTCAAGTCCCTGCTCTTCCTTGGTTCCGGCAGCGTCATTCACGCCGTCCACAGCCAGGAGATGCACGAGATGGGCGGACTGCGGAAGAAGCTGCCCATAACCTACTGGACCTTCCTCATCGGTACGGCGGCTCTGGCCGGGATTCCGCCTTTCAGTGGTTTTTGGAGCAAGGACGAGATTCTCCTGGCGGCCTATCGCTCGCCCTATCCCGTCCTCTTCTGGATGGGCGTGGCCACGGCCGGCCTGACGGCCTATTACATGACTCGGGCGGTTATCCTGACTTTCTTTGGACAGCCGCGCGATCATCATAAGTATGAGCACGCTCATGAATCGCCGCCGGTGATGACTGTACCCCTTGTCATCCTGGCGACCCTGGCGGCCGTTTCTGGGTTGCCGGGTTCACCTTTCCTGCATAACGCCTTCGGCGAGTTTGTGAAGTTCGGTCATGGGCATGAGGCGGAACCCAGCAGTTTTGTTATGATCATCGCCATCAGCGCCGCCCTTTTGGGTGTCCTGGCCGGAGTGGCCATCTACGGGTATAAGGTCATTTCCCGGGAGAAGGCCATCCGGAGCTGGCGTCCCTTGTACCTGGTCCTGAAAAACAAGTATTATGTCGACGAGTTCTATATGGCGATCTTTGTCCGCGGTACCGTGCTTTTGGCGGAGATCGTCGGATTCTTCGATAGATATATCATCGACGGCCTTGTCAACCTGGTGGGCTGGCTGGGGATGCAGCTGAGTTTCCTCAGCGGGCTCTTCGATAAGTACGTAATTGATGGTATGGTCAATGGGGTTGCCGCTATCACCATGGCCTTGGGGAACTCGGCCCGGCGTCTCCAAACGGGTTTCGTCCAGTCTTATGCGATTACGCTCTTTGCGGGCGTTGTCATAGGCCTTATCTTAATTCAGTTGATAGGAGGCTAAGGTATGCTGAGTTCACTGATCTTCATTCCCCTGTTAGGGAGCCTGGCCATCCTCCTGGTGCCCCGGGAGCAGGACCGGACCGTCAAATGGGTTGGGACGATCTTTGGTCTTATCCCCCTGCTGATCGTGGCGTATCTTTGGGGTCAGTACAGTTACAGTGCGCAGGGGATGCAGTTTGTGGAGCATTATGACTGGATTCCTTCACTGGGGATCAGTTATTACCTGGGGACGGACGGTCTGAGCTTCCCCATGGTGATCCTGACGGCTTTGATCTCCTTCCTGGCCATTTTGGCTTCGTGGAACATCAAGAACCGGGTTAAGGATTACTTTTTCCTCATGCTCCTCTTGGAGACCGGGATGATGGGCGTCTTTGTCGCCCTGGACTACGTCCTGTTCTACGTCTTCTGGGAGCTGGTTCTGGTTCCCATGTACTTCTTGATCGGCATCTGGGGTGGGCCACGGCGGGAATACGCCGCCATCAAGTTCTTCCTTTACACCCTGATAGGCAGCGTCATCATGCTGGTGGGCATCCTGGCCCTCTATTTCAATGCGGGGCTGAACACCTTCGACATGCTGGCCTTGGCCAAGCACAAGTTTGCCCCGGCCTTTCAGTTCTGGGTCTTCCTCGCCCTGTTCTTTGGCTTCGCGGTGAAGGTGCCGGTCTTCCCGTTCCATACCTGGTTGCCCGACGCCCACGTGGAGGCCCCCACTGCCGTCAGCGCCATCCTGGCCGGGGTTCTCTTGAAAATGGGCACTTACGGTTTCCTGAGGGTCTCGCATCCGACCCTGCCAGAGGCGGCGAAAGCCCTCGCGGTACCCATCGCTATCCTCGGCCTGATCAACATCATTTACGGGGCTCTGGCGGCCATGGCCCAGAAAGATCTTAAGAAGCTGGTGGCCTACTCCAGCATCAGCCACATGGGCTTCACCCTCCTCGGGTTGGCGGCCATGACCCCCGTGGCCATTCAGGGAGCTGCCTTCCAGATGTTTTCTCACGGGCTCATCTCCGCCATGCTCTTTCTTCTGGTAGGGATGATCTATGATCGTGCCCACACCCGGGAGATTGCCAAACTCGGCGGGCTCTTTAACACCATACCCACCATTGCCGTGATCCTGGCCTTTGCCTCCTTTGCCTCCCTGGGGTTACCGGGACTGAGCGGCTTTGTCGCCGAGTTCCTGGTGTTCCTGGGCTCCTTTGGCGCCTACCGGACCTTCGTCATCATTGCCACCAGCGGCGTGGTCTTTACGGCCGGTTACTACCTGTGGATGATCCAGCGGGTGCTCATGGGCGAAGCTAAGAAGGAATACCTGGGTCTGCCCGACATCACCGCCCGCGAATTGGGCACCGTGGTTCCCCTGATGATCTTTACCACCCTGCTTGGACTGTTCCCGTCCCTGCTCATGGATATCATGAATCCGGCTATCCTCGGCCTGGTGGCCAAGGTAGGAGGGATGTAATCTTGTCGTACCTTCCCATCCTCCCGGAAATCGTCCTGACGGCGGCCATTCTGTTCCTGACCCTGGTGGTGGTTTTCTACCAAGGTGAGAACCGTAATGGCGTGATGATGACCGGAACCATATTCGGTCTAAGTGTGACCTTGCTGACCCTCGCCTTTGTTCCGCCCTTCGCCGGCTATCTTTTCTCCGGGATGCTGACTCTGGACGGAATGGCCTTCTTTTTCCGCTGGCTCTTCCCGGCGGTGGGGCTTTTCGTGGCCTTTATGGCCAGGGAGTTCCTCGAGGTGAAGAAGGCCGAAAACCCGGGCGAGTTCTATGTCATCCTGCTCTTGGCCATTTTGGGGATGATGTTGATGGCCTCCTCGGGGGACCTCATCACCATCTATCTCGGTTTAGAGTTGACCTCCATTTCTTCCTACATCCTGGCGGGCTACCTGCGGGAGGATCCCAAGTCGGGTGAGGCGGCCATCAAGTACTTCCTCATGGGCGCCCTGGCCTCGGGGGTGCTCCTTTTCGGGATGTCCCTTTTTTACGGCTTGACAGGTGCTACGAACCTGGTGTCCATCAGCGGGATCCTGCACCAGGTGGGGGCTCCGCCCCTGGTCCTGGCGGCCATGGTTTTCCTGATCATTGGGTTGGGCTTCAAAGTGGCGGCGGTACCCTTTCACATGTGGGCCCCGGACGCCTATGAAGGGGCGCCCACCCCGGTGACGGCCTTTTTCTCGGTGGGACCCAAGGCGGCCGCCTTTGCCGCCATCATCCGGGTCTTTACGGATGGGTTATCCTCTTTGGTCTGGGAGTGGAGCCTGGCTTTTGCGGTCCTGGCCCTCATCACCATGACCCTGGGTAACCTAACGGCCCTCTGGCAGAAGAATGTCAAGCGCATGCTGGCCTACTCTTCCATTGCCCACGCCGGCTACATTATGGTGGGCCTGGCCGCCGGTACCTGGCAGGGGACGGTGGCCATGCTACTGTATCTTTTGGCTTACGTCTTTACCAACCTGGGGATATTCGCAGTGGTGACGGCCCTGGGGAACCGGGAAGGAAAGGACGAGTTGACGGATTTCACGGGACTTTCGCAGCGGTCACCCTATCTGGCGGCTGCCCTGGTGGTCTTCTTCCTCTCCCTGATCGGCATTCCCTTCACGGCCGGGTTTTTTGGCAAGTTTCTTCTTTTCGGGGCGGCGGTTCAGTCAGGGTTGGTCTGGTTGGCCCTGGTTATGGCCGTCAACAGCGCCATCTCCGTTGGGTATTACTACACGGTGGTACGTAACATGTACCTGGTCGCGCCCAAGAACAAGGGGGCCTTGCCGGTAGCGGGCGAGCTGAAGCTGGTGGTGACCGTGGCCTTGCTGGTGACCTTGATCCTGGGGTTGTTCTTTGAGCCGGTGCTGGGACGGTTGGTCGCCTTTACTCTACCAGGGTAATTCGGGTATTGAGGAGACGGGCGTCGTGGGGGGCTAGTACAACTGGTTACCCTAACCGTCTTAGCTCGATCAAAAGGTTTCATTGGAGGCCGAGGCCCAATTCTTCCGGGATCGCTTAACCAAGGCAAAAAAGCGGTGAACCTGGCCAGAAAAGGAGAAATCGACGCTCTTTACCGGCGGATCCTCGACTGTCTCGTCCTTTTTTTGCAGGAAGAAGAAAGAAAGCCGCTCGGAGCTAAAGAGAGCCCAGAAGATGGTTCTGTTTCTACGTAGTGGCTCGAGAAAGGTTGTATCTTTCCTTGACACCCTGAAAAGGGGATGTTAGCCTAAAGGAAACATTGTCAAGTTAATAGCGCTTTCTCCACAGGTGCCTTCCGTAAACGGGAGGAGAATAGGGAATCGGGTGAGAATCCCGAGCGGTCCCGCCACTGTAACCGGGGGAGCTCGTTGACCGTGACCACTGGGAAGCTGCTGGGGAGCAGCGGAACGGGAAGGGGTCAAAAGAGCGATGATCCGGAAGCCAGGAGACCTGCCTGCGGAGGCTGGTATGGCTGCCTTCGGAAGAGAGGTGGTGTACACGTAGGACTCTGAGGACTACGCTCACATCCCCGGTCAGAAGGCCGGGGATTTTCGTTTTAATGAGCGCGACTAAGATTCCAAACAGGGCTGATGTGGTAACCGTAGTTCCATCTACAAGCATCATGAGCATTAAGGAATTAGAATCCGGGAGGAGTCTCCAACCAGAAATCCAGATCCGCAATGCCTTTCGCCGGCGATTGCCGCGCCGGCGGTCAACCAGCGGCGCGAAACCACCTAGAAAAGTCAGTGACGCAGGAGTTCAACTCCAGAAAGGAGCTGGTGATCATGCCGTACCGGTTTCGTTACCTCTTTTGGGCGTTGGGTTATCTGACGCTCTTTTCCCTGGCGGTCCCAACAACAGCCCACGCCATGCACATTATGGAAGGCTTTCTTCCTGGTCGTTGGGCGGGCTTCTGGTTTGTCGTCACGGTACCTTTTTGGTGGGTGGGGTTTTTGGCCATCAAGAAACTGGTCCGGGAAAAACCGGAGGCCAAAATGCTCTTGGGTATGGCGGGAGCCTTCGCCTTTGTCCTTTCGGCCCTCAAGATCCCTTCGGTGACCGGAAGCTGTTCTCACCCCACCGGTGTAGGGCTGGGGGCCATCCTCTTCGGCCCAACCGTCATGACGGTCCTCGGCAGTCTGGTCCTTCTTTTCCAGGCGTTGCTTTTGGCCCATGGCGGATTATCCACCTTGGGTGCCAACACCTTCTCCATGGCGGTGGCGGGCCCCCTGGTTTCTTACGGGTTATACCGCGGAGCGAAGGCACTGGGCCTGAACACCAGAGTGGCGGTTTTCCTGGCCGCCAGTTTGGGCGACCTGGCCACCTACGTGGTCACCTCCCTGCAGCTGGCGCTGGCCTTCCCCGACCCAGTGAGCGGCCTCGGTGGATCGATGCTCAAATTCATGGGCATTTTCTCCCTAACCCAAGTCCCGCTGGCCATCAGCGAAGGGCTTCTAACCGTGGTGGTCTTCAACCTCTTGCACCTTTACGAGGGTGTCCCGGCAGCAGGGGCCAACATTTTTGGGCCAAGGAGGGATACGCATGTCAATCGATAAGGGTGGCGAACCGACCCCGCGCTCCGGCTCCCTTGACCGAGCAGGCCAGAGTCCCCTTGTCGTCAATCTGGTTTTGGTGATCCTGGTTTTACTTCTAACTATATTTCCCTTTTTCCTGGCCCGCGGCGGAGAGTTCGCCGGGGCGGACGATCAGGCCGAGGCGGTGATTTCCCGGATCGATGCCAACTACCGTCCGTGGGTAGCCCCGCTCTGGGAACCCCCGAGCGGTGAGGTGGAATCCTTTCTTTTTGCCCTGCAGGCGGCCCTGGGCGCTGGTTTTGTCGGGTATTACCTTGGCTTCATCCGTGGTCGGAAAAAGGCCGTCGCAAATAATCATTAAAGCCCGGAAAGACCAACAAAACGAGGTCTGACGTCGATGTTCACTACCGATTCCTACGCCTATACCAGCCCCTTAAAGAAAATCGACCCGGTCGAAAAAGGAGCCATGACCGTCTTCAGCCTGCTGGTGGCCCTGGTTGGTCCAGCCCCCCTTACCCCCCTTTTGGTGGCCATTTTTTGGGGCGCCCTGACGGTCTTTTGGGCCAGGGTCTCCGGACGCGCCTACCTTAAGCTTTACTTGCTGCCCCTGGGGTTTTTAGTCCTGGGTTGGTTCAGCCTGGCCCTTTCTTTCAGCCCCTTGACCGGCTCAACCGCCGGTTACGAGGTGGGTTGGCTCCCGGCGAAAACCGTATGGCCGTCACTGGGGCCGCTCGGTGGTACTCTTTCTATCGGGCCCTGGCAGCTGTACTTCACGCCCGCCGGTTTGCGGACAGCTGGAGCGATGACGGCTCGTTCTTTGGGGGCCCTTTCTTGCCTTTATTTTTTCGCGTTGACCACGCCGCTGACGCAGATGGTCGGCTTGCTCCAGGCCCTGCGGGTCCCCACCCTGATCTCGGAACTTATGCTCCTCATTTACCGTTTCACCTTCGTGTTATTGGATGTGGCCACCGCCATCTATCTGGCCCAGTCCGCCCGCAATGGGTACGCCCGGATTAAGAACGGCTATTTTTCCCTCGGCCAGCTGGTGGCCAACCTCTTTCTCAAGGCGATGGCTAAAGGCAGGGGCGTATTTATTGCCCTGGAAGCCAGGGGCTACCAGGGAGAACTACGGGTATTGCCGGAAAGGCTGGAGTGGCGGCCCGCCCGCCTGGGGGTCCTCCTGGCGGCAGACGTCTTTTTGCTCGCTCTCGGCTGGTACTTAACCCAGGGGGTGTAAACTTGCAAGAGCCGATCCTGGAAGCTTTGGACGTCTTTTACCGGTATCCAGATGGAACTGGGGCCCTCACTGGAGCCACGCTGACCATTGAACGGGGACAAAAGGTGGCCATCCTGGGCCCAAACGGCGCCGGGAAATCGACCCTCTTTTTGCATTTCAACGGCCTGTTGCGACCAGAAAAGGGCCAAATCAGGTTCCACGGGGAGGTCCTGCGCTACGACCGCTCTTCTTTGTGGCAACTGCGGCAAAGGGTGGGCATCGTCTTTCAGGACCCCGATATCCAACTCTTTTCGGCCAGCGTCCGCCAGGAAATCTCCTTCGGTCCCCTGAACCTGGGTTTAAAGCCGCCGGAAACCCAGCGGCGGGTGGAGGCAGCCATGGCCGCCACCGGGGTCAGTTCGCTGGCCGACCGGCCCACCCACTTCCTGAGTCACGGGCAGAAAAAACGCGTGGCCATCGCCGACGTCCTGGCCATGGAGCCGGAAGTCCTTATCGCCGATGAACCGACGGCCGGTCTTGACCCGGCTGGGGCTCGCCACATCATGGACCTTCTAACGGAGATCAACGGGCGCGGCACCACGGTGGTCATTTCCACCCACGACGTGGATCTGGCCTACACCTGGGCTGATGTCGCCTTCGTCATGGCCGGAGGGCAGGTCATCGCGGGCGGGAAACCCGAGGAGGTCTTTGAGCAGGACGAGCTTTTGGTCAAAGCTGAGTTAGGAAAACCCTGGCTGCTCGAGGTCCATCAGGCCCTGCTGCGAGGGGGTTGTTCTGGCTCTAGGTCTGACCGGCCACGCCGGCGAAAAGAGCTCCTGGAGATGATTTTGGCCATGACCGGGAGGTAATGCCCTTGGACGCAGCCAAAGGTAAGGACGAGCAGCCGGTTCTCGAGTCTTACCGGATTTACGAAGGCAAACCGCTGCGGCGCGGTTTTACCACCGGGATGGCCGCGGCCGGGGCGGCCAAAGCGGCCGCTCTGGTCCTTTTCGGTCACGACCCCTTTGATCAAGTCAAAGTGGTTACCCCCTTGGGGATTGAGTTATACCTTTCCCTTTCCCAGTGGGAGGTGGGGCCGGACTGGGTGCGCTGCTGCGTCATAAAAGACGGCGGTGACGACCCCGACGTCACCCACGGGACACCGATCTGCGCCCTGGTTCGCCGCCTCCCGGAAGAGGGAGTTCGCTTACGCGGTGGAAAAGGAGTTGGTCAAGTGACCAAACCGGGATTGGCCGTGCCCGTTGGGGAGCCCGCCATCAACCCTGTCCCGCGCCAGGTCATCCTCCAGGAAGTACAGGGCATTTTGCCTCCTGGCGCGGGGATTGAGGTGGTCATTGAGGTCCCGGAGGGGGAAACCCTGGCCAAAAAAACCCTCAACCCCAAGCTGGGCATCGTTGGTGGGATTTCTATCCTTGGGACCACCGGCATCGTGGAGCCCATGTCCGAAGAGGCCTACCGCCGTTCCCTGGAACCCCAGATCGACCAGGCCATAAAAATGGGCTTTTCCACCCTGGTCATGACGCCCGGGCATCTGGGAGAAAAGTGGGCCACCAGATCCGGGATTCCCGCGGAGGCCATCGTCCAGATGAGCAACTTTGTCGGCCACATGCTCACCGAAGGACTCCGGCGCGGCCTGAAAGGGGTTCTCCTTTGGGGCCACCACGGCAAACTGGTCAAGGTGGCCGGGGGCATTTTCCATACCCATAGCCGCATCGCCGATGCCCGCGCCGAGATCATCGCCGCCTACGCCGCCCGCCTGGGAGCACCCGCCCAACTGGTCGAGGCCATCTTAGCTTCGCCGACCGCTGAAGGAACAGTGGAACTCCTGGAGTCAGCCGGTCTCTCCTCCGTCTTTGACCTTTTGGCGGAAAGGGCCAGTCAGCGCGCCCGGGAGTACGTCCACGAGGAGATGACCATCGGGACAATTCTCCTTTCTCTGCAAGGAAAGATCCTGGGAACCGATCGGGAAGGCCGCCAAATCCTCACCGCTTTGGCGAGGGTCAACCCTCATGCCGCCAGCGGCACCACCAGGGGATGAAAATGGCCGGGGAGCGGAGGGGTGGCAGCTTGTTGGGGAGGCGGCGTAGCCGCCTTGGCCCGAGCTGGTACCGCCCTCCGCAAGGCACGGCCTGAAGTCCGGACGGCGGCACGGATGCCGCCGAGCGCGGCTCTCCAGGGATGGAGAATCCGCGCGGCACCGGACGAAAGGCCGCCGCCGAGCGGCTAAGGGTGCTCAGCCCAGGGACCCGCGGTTAGCCGCCGACCACCGCAAGCTGCCCCCTAGAGTACACTCGGCGCGAACGACTTGAGGTTATTTTCCGGGTAGTGGTCGAAAGGAACAGGTAGGAGAAGTTATTGGTGTTAATGAGCGATCATATTTGGCGCTCAACCATTCAGCTACGAGGACAAGGGGGAGCGGTATTGGCCAAAGAAAGAGATTGGAGGAAGATTCAGGTCGTCGGGATGGGGCCCGGTCACCCCAACTTTTTGCCGCCGGTGGCCAGGCAGACCATTCAGGAAGCGGAAGCAGTGGCTGGCGGGCCGCGGGCCCTGGAGCTCCTTCACACTTTGCGGCCAGCTCCAATGGTCACCTTCACCATCGATCGGCGGCTGCCGGAACTGATCGCTTTTTTAAAAGAGCACCAGGATAAAAGGCGCGCCGTCCTGGTTTCCGGTGATCCCGGTTTTTATTCTGTCCTTTCCTTTTTGCTCCGTTTCTTTCCCGGCCAGTTAGAGGTCATCCCCGGGATCAGTTCCCTGCAACTGGCCTTTGCCGAGGCCGTCACGCCGTGGCAGGACGCCTTCTCCATGAGTTTACACGGGCGGCCGGCGGCGGACCTGCTGCCCGCCATCCGGGAGCAAGCCAAGGTCGCCATTTTGACCGATGCCAATTTTTCTCCCGCCCGATTAGGAGATCTGCTAGAGAAGGCTGGCCTGGAGCGAGAGGTCTGGTTGGGGCAGACTCTTTCCACGCCAAAAGAGAGGGTTTTCCGCGGCTCGGTACCGGACTTACGTTCCCTAACCGGGGATTGGTCCAACGCCATCCTCATTCTCAGCGATTCCGCCCGGGGGGGCGGCAATCAGCTGGAAAGACCGAAGCCCGGGACTGGTCCGGCAAAAGCCGGGCAATTTGAGGGGGAGCGACCAAAAGAAGACAACCCAGCCGCCGGGGAAGAGGGGGTTCGGCCAGCTGCCGGTGGAGAAGGGGGCCGGTGGCCCTTTGCTACCCCCGGCCTACCCGATGCTTGTTTTCAACGGGGAGCGGTTCCCATGACGAAAGAGGAGGTCAGAGCCCTGGTCCTGGCCAAACTCCGGTTGAAAAGGGACTCGCTGGTCTACGATGTGGGGGCCGGCACCGGATCCGTCGCCGTTGAAGCCGCCCTTATCGCCAACCGGGGACGGGTCTACGCGGTGGAGCGAGAAGCGGAGGCCGTCACTTTAATCCGGCAAAACCGGGTCGCCTTTCAGCTGAGCAATCTCGAGGTAGTCGAGGGGGAAGCCCCGGAGGTGTTGGAGGGACTACCCCTGGCTGATCGCGTTTTTGTGGGAGGAAGTGGCGGGCGCCTCGCCGACCTTCTCACTTTTTTGGGAAAGCGGGGTTTCGCTGGCCGATTGGTGCTCACCATCATCAGCCTGGAGACCCTGTACGAGGTTTTGGGCTTTTTACAGAGCAAGCGGCTCCAAGGCGAGGTGGTCTTACTGCAAGTGAGCAAAGCCGATCTGGCCGGGAAACATCACCTTTTGCGGGCCGGCAATCCCGTTTTCGTGCTGACCTCGGACTGGGGAACCGCTCCCGGCCGGAAAGAAGGTGAACCACTTTGTTAGGACATTTCTATGGGTTGGGGGTGGGTCCTGGAGATCCGGAACTCTTGACCATCAAGGCCAGGCGCCTCCTGGAAAAAGTCCCGGTGGTGGCCGCCCCCCGGTCAAAAGGCGACGCGGGTTTGGCCCTTTCCATCGTCCGGCCCTTTCTGGCTCCCGGTACCAAGATTTTGGAGCTGGACTTTCCGATGACGGCCCAGCCAAAGCTCCTGGAACTGGCCTGGGAAAGAAGCGCCGAGCTTGTCCTGACCGAACTAAGGCAAGGCCGGGACGTCGCCTTCGTCACCCTTGGCGACCCGTCCCTCTATAGCACTTACGGCTACCTGGTCGAGCGTCTAAGGGAAAAGGAACGCCACTTACCCCTCACCACCATCCCCGGGATCTCCTCCTTCAGCGCGGCGGCAGCCGCTACCGGCATCGTTCTAGCCGAAGGAAGGTCTGGTTTGGCTCTTTTATCCTCCTTTGACGAAGAGGTGTTTCTACACGTTTTGGAGCTCTTCGACAGCATCGTTTTGTTCAAGGTAGCCCGTTACCTCCCCCGCCTAAAGGAGCTTTTAGAGTCAAAAGACCTGGCCGATCGGGCTATCCTGGTCAGCCGGCTGGGTCTTCCCGGCGAGGCCATTTACCCCTCGCTCAAAGACTGGCCGGGTGAGAAAGTGGATTACCTTTCTACCCTCATCATCAAAAAGGGGTCGAAAAAGGATGTCGAAACGGTTTGAGGCCCTTTCGGAACGAAAAGAGGAACAAAAGACCAAAGAATCGTCGAGAGCGGGACTGGGGAAGGTCTATTTTGTAGGCGCTGGCCCAGGCGATCCGGATCTCATTACCATCAAAGGAAAAAAGCTTTTAGAAAAGGCCGGGCTCGTCATTTACGCCGGTTCTTTGGTCAATCCCGCCCTTTTGTCCTTCTGCCACCCCAAAGCCAAACTCATCGATAGCGCCCCCCTGACCCTAGAGGAAATTATGAAAGAGATGGAGGAATCAGTACGCCGCGGTGAACTGGTCGTCCGGCTACATTCCGGCGATCCCAGCCTTTTCGGGGCAGTGCAGGAACAGATGGATTGGCTATCCCAAAAAGGGATCCTTTTTGAGTTGGTCCCCGGGGTGAGCTCTTTCCAAGCAGCCGCCGCCCGCTTGAAAAGGGAATACACGCTGCCCGGAATATCCCAAACCCTCATCCTGAGCCGGATCCATGGACGAACGCCCGTCCCGGAGCGGGAAAAATTACGCCACCTCGCCGTCCACCGTAGCAGTCTGGTCCTCTTTCTGAGCGTTCTCCTGCTGAAGGAGGCCGTCGCCGAGCTCTTGGCCGGCGGTTACCCTCCCGAGACTCCGGTGGCCGTAGTCGAGAAGGTTTCCTGGCCGGAGGAAAGGGTTCTCGCGGGGACGCTGGCGGACATCCTGGGCCAGGTCGAAGCCGCCGGCATCAGTAGAACGGCTTTAGTCCTGGTGGGAGACTTCTTGCAGGCCACTCCGGAACGTTCCCGCCTTTATGACCCGGCCTTTGCCCATGGCTACCGGGAAAAGGAAGCGCCGGACTGAGGAGCGCGAAGAGCAAAAAGTTCCCGGGCCACGGGGCGCGAAGGTCAGGGGCGGGGATTCCGCCCTATGGATGCGTGAAGAGAGCAAAGAGGTGCCCTCGCGGCGCGGTGCAGAAGGCAGAGGAACCCGGCTACGGGGCAAGGGCCGGGAGAGCAGCGGCCATCTAGCCTTAATACAGTTGGAATCCCCGGCCGCGGAGCGCCAAAGGCCGGTTGCAGTTGCTGGTAAAGGTGGTGCGGAAAATTGAAGCTAGCGCTAGTGGCCTTGACCTCTGCGGGCCGCAGGATCGGGCGTCGTTTGGCGGAAGCAGAGGGGAGTAAGACCGCCTTGCCCGGCGGCTCGGAGCTCCAAAGGCAGCTTTACTTACCGGCTTCCTTCACTGAAGAAAAGGGATATGAGCGGACCTTCGCGGGCCGTTTAGCCGACCTTCTGGCGGAGATCTTCCCCCTTTACGATGGATTTATCTTGATTATGGCCACCGGCATCGCCGTGCGGGTCATCGCTCCCCTGATCAAAGACAAGCGAATCGATCCGGCGGTGGTGGTTCTCGACGAAGGAGCCACTTTCAGCATCAGCCTCCTCTCCGGCCACCTGGGCGGGGCCAATGCTTTGGCCCGTTGGGTAGCGGCAGTCACCGGCGCCTGGCCGGTGGTGACGACGGCATCCGATGTTCGCGGCCTGCTGGCCCTGGATGCTTACGCTCAGGAACGGGGATTGCTCCTGGAACCCTGGGAAAATCTCAAACCGGTCACTCGGGCCATGCTGGAAGGAAAACCGGTTCGGATTTACACGGAGGTGGCCCTCGGAATGAGCTTGAGCCCAAACGTCCAGGTCATCCCCATTGCCCCCGCAGAGGCGGTGAGCGAAACTGAGGCCATAAGAGGGGCACCAGCCCGGTCGGAGGAGAAGATCGGAGTAACCTTCCGCATCCCGGAGCAGGAGCCATATCTCATCCTGCGGCGGCGCCAGCGGCGCCTCAGCGTCGGTCTGGGTTGCCGGCGCGGGGTAACCCGCCAGGAGGTCCTGGCGGCCATTAAACAGGCTCTGGACCAGGTAAAGGGTAGTCTTACCGACGTCATTGGCCTGGCCACCATCGACCGAAAGAAGGACGAAACGGGGCTTTTAGAAGCTTCCCGGGAACTGGGAATCAAAATTCGCTTTTTTCCCGCCGCCGAATTAAGCCGGCTAGAGAGTTCATCCGCCTCTGCCTTTGTGCGCGAAAAAGTTGGTGTTGGGGCGGTGGCCGAGCCGGCCGCCCTCCTGGGCGGAAGTCAAACCCGGCTGATCTTACCCAAACAGGTCTTGGGCCGGGTCACCGTCGCCGTCGCCGAAGAAAGCGAGGAGACAACCCAGAGGGAAAGCGAGGCGATAAAGGAGGCCAGGGAGCGAAGGCCGGCAGCGGAAAAAGGGTCATCCCAGGCTGACTACACCCACGCGCCCGGGGCGGCCGGGGCCAGCGGAGCAATGGGCCAAATCCAGGTAGTGGGTCTAGGACCGGGAGCCTTACTGGATATGACCCGGCGGGCAGAAGACGCCCTCCGGCAGGCCGACGTGGTCATCGGCTACCGCCCCTACCTGGAGCGCGTGCGCGGGATCCTTCCAGGTCGGCGGTTATTGGCCTCGGGTATGCGCCAGGAGGTCGAACGGGCCCAAGAGGCCATTGCTGAAGCGAGGCGCGGTCGGCGAGTGGTCGTGGTCAGCAGTGGTGATCCCGGGGTATATGGGATGGCCGGTCTCATCCTGGAACTGGCCGCCGGAACCAGCCTCCCCATCGAAATAATCCCGGGAGTAACGGCCGCCACTGCCGCCGCCGCCAGTCTCGGGGCCCCCCTGATGAACGACTTCGCCGTCATCAGCCTCAGCGATCTTTTGACGCCGTGGGAAATCATTCAGCGGCGCCTGGAAGCGGCCGCGGCCAGCGATTTCGTCCTGGTCCTCTATAATCCGAGGAGTCACACCAGGACCTCGCCTTTGGAGGAGGCCCAACGGATCATACGCCGGTACCGGCCCGGCTCTACTCCGGCGGGGGTCGTCAAGAAGGCTTCTCAGATCGAGGAGGAACGTTTTTTGACCGACCTCGATCACCTTTTGGAAGCGGAAGTCGATATGTCCACCACGGTGATCGTCGGCAACTCCCAAACCAAAGTGCAAGTTGGTTTTCTCATTACCCCACGCGGTTATAAATTTTAGCCCAGGGAGGTTGAATAGTGGTTGGAGCCGCCGGCTTCACCCCTCGTCTTCGCCCCCTCTCCCAGCCTCTGGCACCACGCAGGCGAGACGAACTTATCCGGTCGCTTCAGGCCAAAAGCGAGATGATTCCTGTAGAGAACGTTCTAGTCATGGGCGGGACCACCGAAGGCCGGGAGATCGCCCACCTTCTCCAAAAATCCGGGTTCAAGGTGTTTTTGAGCAGCGTCAGCGAGTACGGAGCCCAACTGGCCAAAGGGGGACAGGAGCAGCCTGGGGATAACCCGGACGAGCCCCGTCCGTTCTCTGGTCGCGTTTCCTTGGCCCTTTCCGCTGGCCAGAGCACAGTAAATTTCCCGGGTCAGGGAACAATGGACTTCCCGGATCCCCGTTCGGCCGACCCAGAGCTGCCGCCAGAGAACTCAGGTCTGGTGGAGGCGTTGGGCGGCCCAACCCTTTTGGTTGGTCGGCGCAATCAGGAAGAACTGGTGTCCTTGCTGCGGCAAAAAGGGATCACCCTCCTCATCGACGCCACCCATCCCTTTGCCCAGGAGGCTTCCCGAAATGCCCGGGCGGCAGCCTCCATTACCGGCATTCCTTACATCCGCTTTGAACGGCCGGCAACGGACTTCTCCACCGATTTCATGATGGCCGGAGGAGCTTCGATCATCCACCCGGTGGCGGATTATGACGAGGCGGCCACAAAAGCGGTCGCGCTAGGAGACGTGATCTTTCTGGCCATCGGGAGCAAAAACCTGGCCCGCTTCCGTCAAGCTGTGCGTCAAACCGTTGCGGAAGCCGCGGTCAGGAGGCAAAAAAGACTCATCGCCCGCGTCCTGCCCGATCCCACCGTCATGAAAATATGTCTGGATTTGGGCTTTAGGCCGGCCGATATCGTGGCCATGCAAGGGCCCTTCAGCCGCGAATTGAACCGGGCTCTGCTGGAACATTTTCACGCCGAGGTCCTGGTAACCAAAGAGAGCGGGCCCACCGGCGGAACACCGGAAAAGATCCAGGCCGCGCAAGATCTGGGCATTCCCGTCGTTTTGATCCAGCGGCCCCAGCTCGATTACGGTTTGGTCGTCAGAGATTACGCCGCTCTTTTTGGGCACATCGGCCAGCTTTTCGCCGTTCCCGAAAAAAGCGAAGGGAAAGGAGAAGGTCAAAAATGAAACCCGAGACCGGTGTCGTCATCCTCAGCCACGGTAGCCGGGGACCGGGGGCCAGTTTGGCCGACCTGGAGGCCATTAGCAAAATCTCGGCCGCCAGGCTGGGTAACAAGCACATCGCTTACGCCGCCCTCCAGTTTGCCCATCCCACCCTGTCGGAAGCCTGCGCCAACCTGGTCGAGAAAGGGGTGCGGCGGATCGTGGTCGTCCCCTTCTTCCTCTCCACCGGAACGCACGTCGCCAAAGACATCCCCGCCGAAATCGCCCAGCTTCAGGCAGTTTATCCGGAAATTGAATTCCGGCAGGCCCGTCACCTGGGCAGCGATGCGCGCCTGGCCGAGATCTTGCTGGAGAGGGTGGAGGAGGTGTGCCAAAATGACGAGAGGCGGGCCCTTTGACCAGGGTGAGGGCAAGCTTTGGGATCCGGTGGAGATCGAAAAACGCAGTTTTGAGATAATCGAAGGCTTAATGTCCAAAGAGTGGCCCTGGCCGGAAAAGGCCCTGGTGAAAAGGGTCATCCATGCCACCGGTGATCCAGAATACGCGGGACTGTTGGAGATTCATCCGGAGGCCATCCCGGCTGGCCAGGAAGCCCTGCGCCGAGGCGGCCCCATTATTACCGACGTCAAGATGGTCCAGGCCGGTCTAAACCGAAAAAACCTGGAACCATATGGTTGTAAAATTTCCTGCTTCATCGACGAACCAGCCATCGTCAATCTGGCGAAAGAATCGGGAATCATCTCGCTTTTGGTGGCCATGGATTGGGCCCTCCAGCAGCTGGGGGAAAGATTAGCGGACAGCGTCTTCGTCATCGGCAATGCCCCCACCGCCCTTTTTGCTCTCTTGGCGCTACTGCCGGAGAAAGATACCCGGCCGGCTTTGGTCATCGGTACGCCCGTTGGTTTTGTTGGCGCCAGCGAAGCTAAAGAGGCGTTGCGCTCCTCCGGAATTCCTTACATCATCACCCGGGGGGTGAAAGGCGGCAGCGCGGTGGCCGTAGCCTGTTTTAATGCCATCAGTGGCCTTTCGGGGCCAGCCTGGCAGCCAAACAATCACGAAAGGTGAACCAGCTCAGGGAAGACTGACCGCGTATTGGGGAGGACGGCTGTACAAAAGAGGATGCCCCGTCGGCCCAACCGGACAAGAGAATTGACGGCAGTCATACACATCGCAGGGGGATTGGGCCGCTGTCAACGCGGGTGATTGAAGGCCGCTGCGGCGGTCCAGCGCGCCTTCATTTGAGCAGGCGCCTGCGGTGGCGTATGGCGAGTGGGTCGCGGTCAAGTGGCCACGACCACGTAAAAGAATTGACGGCAGTCGTGAATCTGGATTATAATGGGGTCAATGGAGAAACTACGTGCGGGGAGCTCCTGTTAGGGGCTGAGAAAGGGCTGCGAGCACCTGACCCACGAACCTGATCAGGGTAATGCCTGCGAAGGGAAGGGCCGACGAACGGTAAAAGCGTATCCCTTCGGGGATACGCTTTAATCGTTTCTCTCCGGTGGCCAAAAGATGAATAACGCCTTACTCGTCTCTTTCGCAGGCCAAGGATATCCTTCGGGACCACGCTCTAATCGTTTCTGGGGGGGGTGAGTGGAGCCTTGAGTATACCTGAAGCGTTCCCTTGAGAGGCTAGCGGATAGCCACTTGGATTTGAGCCTTACCTATATCAACTAACAGAGAGAGGGATGGTGGTATGCTGCCTCGCGCCCTGACCATTGCCGGATCCGACAGCGGCGGCGGCGCCGGGATCCAGGCTGATTTGAAAACCTTCAGTGCCCTAGGTGTATATGGGATGTCCGTGCTCACCGCCTTGACCGCTCAAAATACCCTGGGTGTGCAAGGCGTTCATCTGGTCCCACCCAGCTTTGTCGCCGCTCAACTGGATTCAGTGCTGTCTGACCTCGGCGCTGACGCGGCCAAAACTGGGATGCTGGCTAGCGCCGAGATCGTCGAAGTGGTGGCGGCCAAGATCGAGGAATACCGGGTGGATAAGTTCGTCGTTGACCCGGTGATGGTGGCCAAGAGTGGCGATCCGCTTCTGGCCGGGGAGGCCCAGGAGACCCTCGTCCGCAAGCTTCTACCGCTGGCCCTGGTGGTCACCCCCAACGTTCCCGAAGCCGAAGTTATGACCGGGGTAAAGATCCACGATCAGGCTGGACTGCGCGAAGGGGCCCGCCGCCTTGCCGCCCTTGGGCCGCGTTGGGTGGTGATGAAAGGGGGACATCTGGAGGGACCCGCCACTGACCTCATCTTTGACGGGCATGACTTCTATGAGCTACCGGCCGAACGGGTTGCGACGAAAAACACCCACGGCACGGGCTGTACCTTCTCCGCCGCCATTACCGCGGGTCTGGCCGCTGGGAGGTCCCCGCTGGAGGCCATTGCTCAGGCCAAAGAATATATCACCGGGGCCATCAAGCACTCCCTGGCTCTAGGCCATGGTTACGGACCGACCAATCACCTTTATCGCTGGTTTCGGTAAACGCAGAAGGATTCTCCTTATCCATTCTGTATCTCTCTTGGGGCCTGGTTCCTCGCCGTTGTTGGCGCCAACCGGACAGTCCCCGGAGACTGGAGGAGGTTTGTTTATGACCACACGGAGAATTACCTTAATGGCACTTTTTGTCGCCATCGGTACCCTTACCGCTCATCTGGTTTCCTTTCCCGTAGGTGCCTCGCGAGTTTCTCCATTGACCCCATTATAATCCGTGATCGGAGCCGTTTTACTCGGCCCCTGGGAGGCCGCCCTGGTCGCCTTCCTGGTGGCGGTACTCCGCAATCTTTTGGGTACGGGGACCATTTTTGCCTTCCCCGGAGGCATCATTGGGGCTTTGTTGGCCGGTTATCTCTACCGCTTGACCGGGCGCGATCTTTGGGCCCCGCTGGGAGAGGTGACGGGCACCGGTCTCCTCGGCGGCCTTTTGTCTTTCCCCATCGCCAAATTCGTTTTGGGCAAAGCGGTGGCGGCCTTCTTTTTTGTTCCACCTTTTACCTTGAGCAGTCTGGCGGGAGCCATTACCGGGTATCTGGTTCTGCAGGCCATCCCTAAGGCTTACCGGCGGGACAAGACCACTCCGTAAATGGGACAGTGGTGGCAGAAGGGAAAAAGACCCATGGTAGGCCCCCCATGCCGCAAGCGGCACCAGCAGAGGATGAAAATGGCCGCGGCAGGGTGATTGTCCCAAGGGATTGTCGAAGCGGAGCACCGGAGTGAGCCGGGACAATCACCCTGCCGGGATAACCCCTTTTCAGGGTCGAGCTCGTCAAAGGAGGAGTACTATGGACGAACAGGAATTGACCCGGCGTCTGCGCCTTTATCTGGTCACCGATCGTCGTTTGTCTCAGGGTCGCGGTGAGGAGGAGGTCGTGACCGCCGCCTTGGCCGGCGGGGTAACTGCCGTTCAACTGCGGGGGAAGGAAATGACCACCCGCCAACTGGTGGCCGTAGGAGAAAGGCTCCGGGAGATCACCCGGCGGGTTGGGGCCCTGTTTTTGGTCAACGACCGCCTGGATGTGGCCCTGGCCGTCGAGGCCGACGGCGTCCATTTGGGGCAGGATGACCTGCCGCTAGACCGGGTTCGTCGGTTGGCCGGGCGACGTTTTCTCATCGGTATCTCGGCCGAGAATCCCCGGGAAGCGCAAGAAGCGGAAGCGGGGGGAGCGGATTACATCGGAGCCGGGGCCGTTTTTCCTACGGGAACGAAAGCGGATGCCGGCCACCCCATTGGTTTAGAAGGACTGGCCGCCATTGTTGCCTCCGTCAAAATTCCCGTAGTCGCCATCGGGGGAATCAACGCCGCCAACGCGGCCACCGTGTTGAAGACCGGCGCTGCCGGCATCGCTGTAGTCTCAGCCATCGTCGCTGCTCCCGATGTCACCGCCGCCGCGGCCGAGCTGCGGCATCTTTTAGGAGAGTACTGACGAAACTGCGCGGCCGATCTGCACATCTCCTGGGAGAATGCTGACGAAACTGCGATTTTGGGGGTCTGCAGGGAGAGGCACGCTACGACCGAGGGAAAGTGGAACTCGCTTCGGCCACCAGCCGCCGGGATCTCCCCGCCATCGATCTCGCGAAGCGATGGGTGGGGACCATCCCACCGCCAGGAAGATGGGTTAAATCGGGGGCAATCGGCGGAAGCCAACGAAAAACGGGCTCCGACGGGGTCATCGTATGGTTGAACTGTTGGTAAGCTAGGGCGCCGTCGCCACCATTCTCCGGCCTGCCCTTGAGATGAGCCGGCTCTTTCAGGGCAAGAACCAACGGCGGAAGGGCTGGAGCAAAAAGAGGATGATCTTCGTTGGATTGGGTAAAGGCCACTTCAGGATCACCCCCAGGTTTAAGATGGTACCCCAAAGCCAGAGGAAGACAAAGGCCGACAATTCTCCCCACTCCCGTCGTTTAACCAGGGGCGGTATCTCCAGACCAGCAATGAGTACAAGGAGCGGCAGCAAAAAATAGACAAGGGACGACAAAAACGGGCCTCCTTTCTTTGTTTTGGTCGAAGATGGTCTCCAAAAGGCCAATCCAACTGATCCGCCTCTATTCCGGCGGATGGAGCGGGCCCCTGGGGGTGAGCCCGGCGTGGACCATCTTCACCGCGATCTTGATCGCCGGGCGAAGCTCCGCCAAACGTTCGCGCCAGTTTTGGCGGTAATTCGCCCAAACCCGCGGGCGGTGACGGTGCAGGGCCTCTCCGAGCCCCAGAGGATCGGCCTTTTTTTCTTCTAAGGCTTCCAGCAGGGCCAAAATCCGCTTTTCCAGCGTCGTGGCCAGGTGCTTTTTGAGCTCTTCTCGACCTTCTTCGGTGGTGAAATCGTCAGCGCAAGACTGCTCCCGCAAGATCATGTCCAGGTCTAGACTCAGTTCAAGTTGATCCCCTTTGGCCACCGGTTTAATCCGGCTCTCGTTGATCCGTATATTTAGTGTCAACCAGCCCTGTTCAGCTTTTGGACAGGGCAGGGTCAGCAATAAAAGACCGGTCGGCTTGGCGAGGGCCAGGAGGGTTTCTCCTTCCTCTTGCCCCAGATGGCCGACCATCCGGTCGGCCCGGAATAAAGCCAAGCCGCTCAGGCGATACCCCACCGGACGCGCACCGTCCTCACCGCTTAAGCCATCGTGACTCTCCTTCCGGGTGGCCGTCTGGATCCAGGGCAAGACCGGATCTTTATCGCCGGCGGCTAGATCGGCCATTAATTCTCGCAAGTCCATGGTCAGGGTCTGTCCGCGGCCTTCCGCCACCTGCAACTGGGTCCTAATCCCAAGGCCTGGGATCTTTTCTAGGCCGGACGCGGCCACAATGATCGCCCGGGCTGGATCGGGGGCCACCAGGACCCGCATGGTACTGCGAAACTCCTGGCGGCGGACAAAGCCATCCAGTAAAGGGCCCAGGCCCTCCCGGGCCAGGCTTTCCCCAAAAACGACGAATTCAATATGTTGCCCGTAAGGCAGGCGTGGCGAGAGGCAAAAGAGGTCGGTGAGGGCCTCCCCCAGATTACGCCCCCGACCCTGGACCAGCCAGACGGCGGGGCGGTTCCCGGAGGGACCTTCACCGGCCTTGGACAAGCTCGGCACCACCACCTGGGCCGTTAGGACGATGTTTTCGCCTTCCCGGTCCACCGCCAGGCCGGAAACCAGAGCCAATTTGTCGATCTCCAGGCGGTCCCAGCATCCGGTCAGGCTCACCAAAAGAAAGGCCAGGAGGATGCCGGCTAGTAGTCCTCTTGGCCGCCCCATCTTCTTTCCGCGCTTCCCGCCGCGGCGGAAAAAAGCCAGAGTCAAGAGGACCAGAGGAATGATGGCCTCAAAGGGCAAAGAATAGAGGGGCCAAACCCGGGCGGCGAAGTCCACCTCCTCCAGGAAACTCTCGTAGACCTGCAGGGAGAGACCGCCCATGATGAGCCCTAGGGGGGCCACCAGAGGGCGGTAATCCTTCAGGCCGAGCCATTGGGCCACGCCGGTGGAGGTGCTATAAAGGCAGAGGGCGATCTTAAAAAAACCGGCCACGTCCCAGACCATCATGAGCAGGGCTTCCATCCTTTGAAAAAACTGACCAATCTCAATGTCTTTGGCCACTTCAAAGGTGGCATAATGGAAGTTGGCGGCCAAAGGGGTGCCCAAAAAAGCGGTCACCATGGCGACCAATGTGGCCCCCAACAGGCTGGCCGAAAAAAGGGCGAAAAGGTAAGGCCAGAGCTTACTCGCCCGGCTCTGGACGGCCGGGAGGATTTGCACGAAGATTACCGATTCGGCCAGCGGAAAGCTGTAGACGGCCCAGGTGGCCCGCAGCAAGGACGTACCACCCTTCTCCAGGAAAGGCAGGAGGCGCCCTAAATCGCTCTGCAAGAAACCGGCCGCCAGAAGGAGCCCGGTCAGAAGGAGGGTCAGGGGGGAAAGGAGGTCGTTGGTCCTGGCCATTGGCCCGAGACCACCCCGCACCGCCACCACCGCCGCGAACAGAATGACCCCGTTGAGTACGGCCATGGGGGTGCGCGGCAAGAGGTTCATGGTGATGAAATCGCCAAAGTTGCGGGTCACCAAGGCCCCGAGGTGAAGGAAAAACCAAAGATATAATAACCCGATCAGCCTGCCCAAGAACCGTCCCAGGATGCGGGGAGCATATTGGATCAGGGAGAGGCCGGAATAAAGGCGATCGAGGGTGACATAGATGGCCGCGGAAACGGCCGCCGGCAAGAAGGCCAAGAGGACGGCCAGCCAGGCATCCTGCCCGGCCGTCTTGATCAAACCCGTGGGGACTAAAAGGATGGCGCTCCCCACCTCAAAAATGAGCAAAAGCATTACCAGCTGCCTGGGGGTGATCTCTTCCTCCACTGAACTCACGCCCTTCCCCTGTCACGGCGACTGGTCCCGTAAGGATGAAAACCGCTGCCGGCCCCTTGTCCGCCGGGCGGCTGGCTGCGGGGCACGCGGAAGAGGATGTCAAAGAAGCCTCCGCGGGCGTGGGGAACCAAGGGAGTCAGATAATAGACCCCGAAGGACTTCAATTGGTTCAAATAAAGCAGTAAGAGGATGGTGGTCATGATTATTCCGAAAAAACAAAAAATTTCTCCGGCTAAGACAAAAAGCAGGCGGAGAAGGGAGAAACAGTAGGCGAGATCATTGGAAGGGATCATAAAGGTGGTAATGGCGGTAAAGGTGACGATCATGATCAGGGCGGGCGAAGCCAGCTGGGACCGGATGGCGGCCTCCCCAATGACCAGAGCCCCGACGATGCTCACCGCCTGCCCGACGGGACGCGGCATGCGCACGCCAGCCTCCCGCAATGCTTCGAAAACCAGCCCCATGAAAATTATCTCCAGGGTGATCGGGAAAGGGACGCCTTCTTCCGCCGCCGCGATGCTGGTGAGGAGCTCCCCCGGTAAAAGCTCCTGGCGGTAAATGGTGATGACCACATAGAGGGCTGGCAGGTAGAGGGATAATGAAGCGCCAAAAAAGCGCAGCCAGCGCAAAAAGTTCCCGGTCCAGGGCGAGACATAGTATTCCTCCGGGCTCTGCATGAAGTCGAAGAAAAGGGCCGGGACAGTCAAAACGAAAGGGGTTCCTTCGACCAAGATGGCCACCCGGCCTTCCAGCAAGCGAGCCGCCACCACGTCGGGACGTTGGGTATTGAAGACGGTGGGGAAGAGACCCCAGGGCCGGTCGCTGATGAAATCTTCGATGAAGCGGCTCTCCAGGACCCCGTCGATAGTCACCCCGGCCAGGCGTCGCCGCACCTCCTGAATCAGGTCTTCCGGGGCCAATCCTTTCAGATAAGCGATGACCACCTCGGTCTGGCTGTAATGCCCAAGACGGACCGTCTCCAAACGCAAAAGTGGCGTGCGCAAGCGGCGCCGTAAAAGGGAGGTATTGGTGCGCAGGGTTTCGGTAAACCCCTCTTTAGAACCACGGACAACGGCCTCTGTGTCCGGTTCGTGAACGCCACGATCGGGCCAGCTTTGCGTTCCCAGCAAAAGGGCCTCCGCAGTCCCGTTCACCATTAGAATGGTATTACCGGAGAGGAGGGCCTGCACGGTCTCGCCGTAAGTACCGGCCAGTTGAGTAGAAACAGAACCCAGAAAGTGGCGTTGCCACATAGTCAGGACTTCTTTGGGATTGCCCGGCCGATCCTCCGTTCGAATGGCCCCCACAGTTAATGGGAAAAAAATGGCCTCATTGACCAAGGTGACGTTGACCAGACCGTCCATATAGATGGCCAGGACGGCAGTGGCAACTGGCTTCGTGACCTCTAGCTCGCGGTAAACAACGTCGGCGCTATCCCCTAGGAGATCTTTAAGGCGGGACCGGTTGACTGTCAAGTCCGGGGAGAGCCTTTCCTGGGGAGCGGCAGCGGCTTGGTCGGGGGTTTGTCTTTTTGGATTGGCTTTACCTTTTGTAAAAACTCGACGGATCCGGTGCCAGAAAGCCATCGTTGCCCTTCTTTTCCATAAAAGGTGCTCACTTTAGTTATATCCATATCCTTAAAGAAGATGTAGCCAATCTCTATGGGCGAAGGCCCGGATAACCTTGCTCCTCTTGGAGAATGCGCCGAGGTCCCGTTATTGTAACCGGCTTCAGGCGGTGGCGTGCCCCCCTGGCGGAGGCGGGCGGGAGCCCGCCTGACACGCCGATGGGCATTTTTCAGCGGTCTCCTAGGGAGGGGGACAGGTTCCTCCTCTTCTCTTTACAATACTGGCGATTCGTGCTAAATTATTAAAGTTAGTAGTAAGTGGTAAGAGCCCCCCATACCTCAATAAGGAGGCAGGCAGCCTGATGGACAAAATCATCACCGTCGGCATCTTCCTTGTCACCTACATCCTCATTGCCAGTGAAAAGCTTCCCCGGCACATCGTGGCCCTGGCCGGGGCTCTCATCCTGGTCACCACAGGCATTGTCCGGTTGGATGAAGCCATGACCTATGTCAGCTGGGAAACCATCGGCCTCCTTTTCGGGATGTTCATCCTCATCGTCGTTCTGGCTGAGGCCGGCTTTTTTAACTGGCTGGCCTTGGAGGTGGCCGAACGAGTCAACTTTGACTTGAAGAAGATCTTCATCCTTTTTCCGCTGCTGGCTGGGCTCCTCTCCACCTTCATGGATAGCATTACCGTCCTCCTCTTCCTGGCTACGCTGACCTACTACGTCGCCCGGACCTTCAAGATTGATCCCGTTCCCCTGGTGATCGCCGAGGTTTGTGCCGCCAACACCGGCGGGGCGGCCACGCTGGTCGGGGACCCGCCCAACGTCATCCTGGGAACGATGCTGGGCTTCGGCTTTAACGACTTTGTCCGGAATACCGGCCCCATCGCCATGATCTCCATGGTTGTGATCATCGCCTATGCCTTCTGGCAGAACCGCAAGATGCTGGCCCAGACCCCCAAAGTGACCAAGGAGCTTCTGGAGCGGGAGGGTCTGAAGAAGGAGATCAAGAGCCAAAAGCTGCTCTGGCATGGATTGGGCGGAATGGTTGTCGCCGTCTTTCTTTTGGTCACCCACCGGGAGCTGAGCGAGCTCTTGCACATCGATATTTCCGCCGCCTCGGCTTCTCTGTTTCCAGCCTTGTTTGTCCTGGCTATGGTGGGCAGGGAAGCGGAAGAATTGCTCAAGTCTTCCGGAGGGGAAACGAATCTATTGAAAAAGATTGACTCAGAAAGCCTGCTCTTTTTCATCGGGCTCTTCATCGTGGTCGGGGGTCTGGAAAAAACGGGCGTCATCGATTTAATGGCTAAAGGTATGGTGGAGGCCGCCGGCGGGAACCACGTGGCCTTGCTCTTGATCCTTTTGTGGGCCGGCGGGATAGCCAGCGCCGTCGTCGACAATGTTCCCCTGGCCTTGACTATGGCCTATGTGCTTAAGGATATTGATAAGATGGGTACGGGACCGGCCCTCGGGCTCATGGTTTGGGCCTTGTCCCTGGGGGTAGACATGGGTGGCAACGGCACCCCCGTAGGCGCCTCCGCCAACGTGGTGGCCTACAGCACCATGGAGCGTCATGAGGTGAAGATAGGCTGGGTCCGCTGGATGAAGCTGGCCATTCCGCCCACCTTCCTGGCGATGCTGGTGAGCTCCCTTCTGATTGCCCTGAAATATTATTACCATTTCTAGGAAGCTGCGGTTTGGGTGGGAAAACCGCCCGAGCGATTGTTGGCTCAAGACCGCTCAGGGGAGAATTGACCCGCCGGCGGGAGGGTTTCAACCGAAGGGGCGTTGCCGGAACAGGGCAATGCCCCTTACTTCGAAGAGAGGTTGTGCGAACGGTTCAGGGTAATATATAATAAAGGAAGATCTTCGTGAGACGAAGGAAGCCAGGAGGCTTCGCTGATTAACCGAAACTATTGGAGGCGGGAGGAACGGGCCATGGGTAAGGGTTACACGGGACAAGTCCTGCGGGTGAACCTGAGTGACAGGAAGATTACTATTGAACATCCCGATGACGCTTTTTACCGGACCTACTTTGGTGGGCGGGGCTTAATCGCCTACTATCTCTACCGGGAGGTTCCGGGTAAGGCGGATCCCCTGGGGCCAGAAAACAAGTTGATCTTTGCCGGTGGCCCCCTGACGGGATTACCACTGGCCGGGAGTGGCCGCAATAGCGTCGGAGCCAAATCACCTCTTACGGGGGCGTACGGCGATGCCGAAGCCGGCGGCTTTTGGGGGGCCGAGCTAAAGCGGGCTGGTTTTGACGCCGTCATCGTCGAGGGCCAGTCGTCGACTCCGGTCTATCTCTGGGTCCACGACGGAGAAGCCGAAATCCGTCCGGCCGGGCATCTCTGGGGACGGCTGACGGCCGAGGTGGAGAAAGCCATCAAAGAGGAACTGGGAGATTCCCACCTTCGCGTGAGTCAAATCGGCCCGGCGGGGGAAAAGCTGGTGCGCTTCGCCACGGTAGTCAATGATCTTACCCATTTTGCGGGAAGGTCTGGCCTGGGGGCGGTGATGGGTTCCAAGAAGTTGCGCGCCATCGCCGTGCGCGGGCATCAGAACGTCGCCGTGGCGGAGCCGGAGAAGATCCGGGAGCTGGCGCGCTGGATGGGCGAGAACTACCAGCAACTGGTCGGCGGTCTCCAGGATACCGGTACGGCGGGTGGAGTCGTCAGCCTCTCGCTGTCGGGAGGCCTGCCGACGCGGAATTTCCAGCAGGGTTCCTTCGAAGGGGCGGAGAAGATCAGCGGACAGGCCATGCGCGATACGATTCTGGTGGACCGCGACAATTGCTATGCCTGTCCCATCCACTGTAAAAGGGTAGTGAAGGTAGAAGGAACCTATGAAGTCGACCCGGTGTACGGCGGTCCGGAATATGAGACCGTGGCGGCCTTGGGCTCCAACTGCGGAATTGATGATCTAAAGGCGATTGCCAAGGGAAATGAACGCTGCGCCGCTCTGGGTATGGACACCATTTCCACCGGTGTGGCGATCAGTTTCGCCATGGAAGCCTTTGAGAAGGGAATCTTAACGCTGGAGGATACCGGTGGCCTTCCCCTGCGTTTCGGCGATACTACGGCCCTGTTGACCATGATTGAAAGGATTGGTGCGCGCGAAGGTTTGGGCGACCTCCTGGCGGAAGGAGCCAAACGGGCGGCGGAAAGAATCGGACGGGGGGCCGAAGAACTGGCCATTCACGTCAAGGGCCAGGAGGTCCCGATGCACGAGCCTCGTCTGAAGCACGCCCTGGGTGTGGGGTATGCCTTTTCTCCGACCGGGGCCGATCACGTTCATAACATCCATGACACCGCCTATACCAGGGAGGGGGCCAGCATGAGGGAAGCCAGGAGCCTGGGGATCTTACAGACCATGCCAGCCGACTACCTGGGGCCGGAGAAAGTCCGCCTCCTTTATTACGAGGTCAACTGGCGCCACTTCATGAACCTGGCCGAGCTTTGTATCTTTGTTCCCTGGACCCGGGAACAGGTCCTGGAGCTGATGAAAGCGGCCACGGGCTGGAACACCACCACCTGGGAACTGGCCAAAGCCGGGGAGAGGGCGATCAACCTGACCCGCGCCTTCAACCTGCGGGAAGGGTTCACTGAGCTGGACGATCGCATACCGCGGCGCTTCTTTACGGCCTTTAAGGACGGCCCCTTGCAGGGTAAAGCCATCCCCGCCGAGGCCTTTGAGGCCGCCAGGCAACTCTACTACGACATGATGGGCTGGGATGAGGCGGGTCGTCCGACCGCCGCGAAGCTCCATGAACTGGGTTTGGGATGGCTTCTCGGGGAGTAATGGCTTCAGCGCCGGGCGAGGAGCCCACCGATGTAAACCCTACCGGGGAAGTCCCAGGGCGAGACGGGTTAAAGGGGCTCCGTATCGAGGAGGTCGTTGAACAGAGAGCTAAGGGCAAGGAGTGGCTGGAAATACTCCGCGGTGCGGATGCCCAAACCGTGCCGAATAACGTCTATGGCGATGGTGGCGGTTCATCTCCGTGGCAGGGTGGTCGAGGAATACGGCTACGATTATACCACCGGCTGGCGCATCTGGAGCAAGGACCCCAACGGGTACACCACCCGTAACGAATACGACCGGCTCGGCCGGCTGATCAGGCAGACCTATCCCGATGGATTCGCCAAGTCATGGAGCTACGATGACCTAGCCAACACGGTCACGGCCACGGACGAGAACTCCAACCAAAAGCTCTACCGTTACGACGGCATCGGGCGGCTGAGCTCGGTGGCCGATCTCACCGGCAAGACCCAACTGGTCGCTCATGAGTACGATCCGGCTGGCTCTCGGGTGAAAAGCACCGACGCCAACGGAAATGTCACAAAGCTCGTCCGCGACGGGTTAGGCCGCTTGGTCAGGCGCGAAGAACGAGATCCGGCCAACCAACTCCTCGCCGCCACTGACGTGAACTATGACGAGGCCGCCGCCGCTTCTGATGGCCTCACATACCTTCGCATCGGGGTAAACCGCCGGGGTGATCAATACAGTCCGGACCAGCTCCAAAGCTACTACTTCAACCCGCCTGGTCAATTGGCTCGGGAGAGCCGGGCCCACGGGGGTTCCGAGTACTGGAAGCTATACACTTACAACTACGCCGGCAATCTGACATCGGAGACGGACTATCAGGGAAAGGTCACGGGCTACGAAGTCGACTATCTGGGCCGCACCAAATCGGTCAATTACCCCGACGGGGCGAGGACCCGCTTTGACTACGATTTGACCGGCCTGGTGGATGAGACCGACGCCAACGGCAACACCACATTCTACATCCGCGACTCCCTGGGCCGCGTTGTCCGGACGATCGCTCCCTTCGAGGCAGGCAGGTATGCTCAGACCAGGTTCCATTACGATCCCGCCGGGAACTTGACCCGAAGAGTTGACCCGGAAGGTAACGCAGTAGACTACCGCTACGATTCCCGACACCGGTTGATCCGGGTGCAGGCCAGGCCGGATGCGGAGAGTCGTAGCATCGCACTTTATGACTACGACGGAGCCGGAAACCTCATCCGGTCGCGAACAGGACTGGCCTCCGACGATGATCCGTCCCGAGGGGCAACCACCTACGCTTACGATTCCCGGAACCGCGTCACCATCATCACTGACCCCCTGGGTGCAATAACCCGTTTCGAGTACGACCCTAATGGGAACCTGGTTCGCAAGATCGACCGCCGTGGGATCGCGACCACGATGACCTATGACGGTCTGGACCGGCTGATCCTCCGCCGGGCCGGATCGGGCGACACCCTCGACGCAACCTGGTTTAAGTACGACTCGCTCGGGCAGCGGCTGGAGATGAGCGACAGCCATGGCAGTGGCACGTCCCGGTACAGGTACGACGACCTGGGGCGTCTCATCCGCGAGGAGACTTCGGGCGGCATCGAGCGGCGCTATGATTATGATGCTGACGGACGAAGGATCTCCTTTGAACTGTCTGAGCACGGCACCCGGCGTCAGGAAGTCACGTACGCGTATGACTCCCGCGGCCGTCTGACCGCAGTCACCAGCGCCGGAGAGACTGTCCGCTATGGTTATGATTTGCAGGGGAACAGGACCCGGATGGCGAATGAGGCCATTGGGATCCAGGAGACCTACCACTATAACCGGGCCAACTTCCTCACGGGGATGGTCCGCCGGTTCGGTCCCGAAATCAGAGACATCTACGAATACCAGTACGACCTGGCCGGGAGGCAGATCGAAAAGCGCGAATCCAACGGCCCCATCAAGTACGGGTATGACGGCATGGGGCGCCTGACGCGCATCGAGGAACCCTATGGCGAGCGAACGGAGTACCGCTATGACGCGGCCGGGAACCGCACCCGTCAAGTGGTCATCTCAGGCGGCAGGCCAACGATGACCCGCTACTCCTACGACCAGGCGGACCGACTTCTCCACGAGATCGAGACCTTCGGGGGAACGTCGACCGAGCGGACCTACCGGTACGATTCCGAAGGCAATCAGACCGAACTGATCGAGAAGTCCCGCGCAGGCTCGCCGGGTGTGTACTCCGCCACCACGTCATATGCCTACGACCCGTTGGGCCGCCTGTCAGAAGTGCGGAGGCCGGATGGTGTGACCGCCCGCTATCATTACAACGGCGACGGGCTGCGGGTCAAGAAGACCGTGAGCCGGAACAACGTCACTTTGGTTGGAGGTGCCCACCAGGCGCTCGGACCGGCGTTCAGCGAGGCGACGGATTTCCACTGGGATGGGCAGGAAGTGGTGCTGGAGACCGACGGGGACGGGTTTGTTACCGGGTTGAACCTTTATGGTCCAGGGATCATCTCTCGCACTGCCGGGAAGGAGAAGTACTACTACCTGAAGAACCCTCACGGGGACGTGGAAGCCCTGGTCGACTCCGGGCGCCGGGTAGTGGCGACGTACGGCTACCAGGCGTTTGGGACGGCCAAGGGCGATGCTGCGTATGACCACGGCGAGCGGATGCCGATTGGGCAGACGAACCTTCGGAATCCCTTCCGGTACACGGGGCAGTACTTCGATGAGGAGACGGGGCTTTACTACCTGCGGGCGAGGTATTACAATTCTGCTGCGGGGAGGTTTATATCGGAGGATACCTACAGGGGCAATGTGACCGACCTGCTTACTCTGAATTTGTACATTTATGCCGGGAACAGCCCTCTGATGTACTCCGACCCAAGCGGGCACTTCTTTAATCTTGCTACTGCTGCAATTGGGGCTGGAATTGGCGGCGGCGTCAATGTAATATTTACGGCTATTGCCGACTATCTGGATGATAGGGAGTTTAGCCGGGAGTGGACTGAATACGCTGGTGCTTTTGCGGAGGGTGCCATCGGTGGAGCAGCGGCGGGGATCACCCTTGGAGGTTCCCTTGCAGCCTCTCTAGCCTTGGACGTGGGCGTCGGAGCGGCATTCTCTGCAGCGGGTAATGCCACAGAACAACTAATTACCCAAGACGAAGTGGACTTTGCAGAGGTTGGCTTTTCAGCCCTTGGTGGTGGTATAGGTGCCGGAGTTGGACGAGCTTTGGCAGGACTTGGGGAGGATATTGTCAAGGGCGCGGGGAAGGTTCAAGCACCCCAAAAGGTTATTGGACATTATCCTGAATATGTTGAAATGTCAGGTAAGCTTGGGACAAAGCCATTTTCGATACCTGATAATATCTGGAGTAAGATGACCCCTTCAGAACAATGGGCAGCAAATCAAAAGTTCTTAGATCGTACAATAGCAAAGGGGTCAGAGTTTAACTTAGCAACCCCGATAGATAAGGTTCGACCAGGTAGTTTTCTACAAAAAGAAATTGAGTACTTGACTTCGCAAGGTTATAAACTGAGTAGCGATGGCACAAAACTGGTGAAGTAAGGGGGCGTAACAATGAATGTTGAAGATATGGTTAAAAATGCTCTAAATGTACTGACAAGTGGTGGTATCTTTCATATTGACCGAATAGATTATGACGAGAAGAATTTTGGTAATATTTATGTTGTGCTTAGCTCAAATAATCAAGTCGATATCCGCTTTATTAAAGACAGGGGAGCTTTTTGGTGCGAAGTAGGTCAAGCCGGAGAATGGTACTTTATTGAGGATGTATTTACTTTCATTGGCGTTACTGTTGTGAACAAGAGCAACGATTTAATTGATTTCATAGCGGAAATGGCAACTTTGATAAAAAGGAACATGCCTCAAATTTTCCAAGCGTTTAATACAAAGAATTCTAAAGATACACAAATCAAGATTAAGGCATTAGCAACAAAAAGGGCAATGGGGATGTTTAAACAATAATTTGTAAACCATAGGGGTCAGCAATGACCCCTATGAAATTCTTGACAAATGCGGTGTTCTGCAAAGTGTGACCCCGCTTGCGCCCCATTGCTTCAAATCCGACCCCGTTACTTATTGCCTCTCAGCCCGCATTGCGGGCTGATGTGAATCTTGCCGGGGAAGCTCTGCGACCCCGGCACTTTAACCTGCACGGTTTTCGACCCCATGGTTCACTGCAGTTTACTCCGATTTGAAAGGATAAGTACAGCATAAATTTCTGCTGCCGAATGCTTCACAAAAAGCCGCCAAATCCGCTTTCAAATTCGCCGAAGGGGCAAACACCTTATAGCGGTAACTAAAACGCGACACAGCGGCACACGGTGGCTCACGGCATTAAACATTTGTGTGCCGGATAACGAGGGTATACATAAAACGTACAGTTTTTGTAGACTGCCCGTAACGAACAAATAAATCGGCTTGTATCCCATGGTTCATGGTGAACCATGGATTTACAGGAATTCTGTTCTGTGGTAAAATTTCCCGCCAAGAGGGGGGTTTAAGGGGGTAAGAAATTATCCGGAAAAATCCCTCGTTTTCTTTTTCTGCATGTCATGCTTTTCGCTTCGCCATAAAAATATACCGCAGAAACAACTTGCAATCCGTTTCGGACAGAGTTAACATCACCAACACGAAAGTGAATAACCTGTTTGAAACGGAAAGTTAGCGGTAGATAGGCTGTCGCGCCCTTGCGGGTCTGAAAAGGGGTTGCCCCGCTCTTCGTAGATTTTCGGGGCGGTCATTTTCACGGTTTTTAGGCTCCTTGGACGGCCATGGATAATGTTGGGAATAGCTCTCGCCGCATGGCCTCGTCCAGGATAACGAGCTCCCGGTATCCCTTGAGGCGCCGAAAGCCCTTCTCCGCTTCCAGATAGGCGGCCGCAGTCCACCGGAGAACCTGCTCTCCGTTCTGCCACCGCTTCACATTACGGCAAATGGTTCTGGCCCTGTCGTTGGCGGACTCAATGATGTTGGTGGAACCCAGGCTCAAACAGAGTTTCTCTGGTAGCCCCAGGCGGTTGACGGTGAGTGTATCGTCCATCCCCTCCCGGAGGCTCGCTGCGGCACCCGGGTATGGCTTCTCCAGTCGGGTGGCCAGGGCGCGCAGGGTTTCCAGTGCCCGGTCCGGGTTCGTATTGTGCCAGGCGTCGTCCAGTTTCCGTGCCACCCAGGCCTGTTCGTTTTTGGGAAGGTGCTCCATAACGTTTCGCTTCTTGTGTACCCGGCAGCGCTGGATGAAGGCCCTATTGCCGAAGGCATCTTTGACGGCGGCAGCCAGGGCCCAGGACCCGTCGATCACCACCAGGATGCCTTCTTCCACCCTGAGGCCCCGCTCCAGAAGGTTGGCCAGGAGGGCCTGACAGACAGCCTTGTTTTCCGTAGCCCCCTCCCAGAGGCCAAGCATATGCTTCTTTCCACCAGCGTCAATCCCCAGGGCGGCTACCACGGTATGTTCGGCCACCACCACCCCGTCGATCATGAGCACCAGGAACCGTTCCCGGTCCAGGGGCCGAACCAAAAGTTCAGCCAGGGCTTGCCGGGTACCGGCGATGAAGCGCCGGCTGATCGCGCTCTTGGAAATGCCCACGGTTTCGATCCCGCTGTCGATGGGCTCCAGGCCATGGGTATAGCGGCGCGTGGAAAGACCATAGAGGATGCGCTCCATGGCCGCCATAGTCAGCATATCCTGCCGCTGGAACATGGAGTAGGTTTGAAGCTGTACCTCCTGGCCATCCAGGGTCCGGCAGCGAGGACGTTCCAGGCGGGCCTCCCGGCCGCCCAGGACGACCCGGCCATGCTCGGTGCCGTGGCGCACGGCCTTGCGGTTGCGGTCGTGCTTCCCCTTGGGGCCGCAAATCTCGGTGACTTCAGCCTCTATGAGTTGGCGCAAGACTGCCAACCCGGTAGCGGTACAAAGGGACAGGAGCCCCTCCTGGGGGCTACGATTTCAGACAAGGAAACCTGCACTACCTCTGGGCAACTGGACAGAAACCTTTCCCTTCGGGTCTGGCGCTGATGGCTCTCCTTGTGATATGCTGACATAGGTGGCGGTACCTCCTCTGGTTTTCTTACCCACCCCTGTTATATCACGCAGGGGCAGGAGGCCGCCACTTTGAAATTCCACGAAATTCAGGACAACGCCCAATTCCTTCCGTCTTCCACGTAGGCTACGCGACCGCTCAGCTGGCTTTCCGGCGATGCCGGCGAGCAGCTCAACCCCATTTACCCTTGTTCATGTGGGACTGAATCTCAGCCTTCACCATTTGACCAATGATATGGGTCGCAGCCTTAGCCTTCTTGAAGACGTCCAGGCACCCTGGGTCCAGATTGTCCTGGATCCCCTTTTCCGCGAGGGCCGTCATCTCGTTGGCCAGGACCAGGAGACGGGCATGCAGGAGATTGGAGTAACGCGAACGCTCCACCAGGGAGGCCTTTTCTTCCGGGAGTTTTTCGAATTTCTCCGCCGGCGCACCACATTTGGGACACTTTTCGGGAGGATTCTCTCCATCGTGAATGAAGCCGCACACTGTACAACGCCATAGGATCACGGAAACCGCCTCCTTCTTCTTGAGAATCTTGAGCGGGCTGGCCCTGGTATCACCCGGGCAAGTTGTTCCCTGAAACCGCAGTACGTCAGCGGTCTCCTGGGACCAGTCACATCGTCCTGGCAAGACTTGGACCACTAATCTCATTTTAGCTATTCCCTTTCTTGTAGTCAAGAAAGATTATTACTAACTTTAGCCAGGCAGAAGGGAAAATGAATGATAGCGGCGAATTGGGTAAGATAGGGATGTTAGTACATTGTCGCAGTTGAGGAGGTGAAAGAAAGGTTGTTTGAGAGAACACCAAGCCAAGAAGTGGTTGCCTTGCTTCAGGATGATATCATGGGGGAACACGCGGCCATCGTTCAGTATCTCCGGCACGCCTACTCTTTTCCAGAAGGAGAATTCCGGGCGGAACTTGAAGCCATTGCCCGAGAGGAGATGCGACACCTGGAATGGCTGGCGGAGAAGGTGGTGGAGTTGGGGGGCGCTCCGACCCTGGAGCGTGGTCCGGCCGTTTTCAGCGGCTCCCTGACCGAGCTCCTGGCCGCCGACGTTAAGGCCGAGGAAGAAGCGGTGGCCTTGTACCGACGGCACATAGCAGCCATTGGGCAGGAAGAGATCCGGGAACTCCTGGAGAGAATCATCTCCGACGAGGAGGTGCATCGCCAGCAGTTCGCCAAGATTTTGGAGGAGGCGGAGGCTTCTGGGCTTGCCGCCGCCAGTCCGCAAGAAGCGGGCATCCAACCAGCCGGGGTGGCGGCCACCTTCTTGGCGCAAGATGTCCGGCACGAATACACCGCCGTCCTGCGTTATCTCCACCATTCCTTCACCAGTAGCGATTGTGAGGCCTCCCGTTCGATGGAGGAAAAGGCTATTGAAGAGATGAAGCACCTGGGCTGGCTGGCGGAAAAGCTGGCGGATCAGGGTGGACAGCCGGAAATGGAGCGAGAAGCCGGCACCTTTGCAGCCTCCGAGAAGGAGCTCCTGGCGGAAGAGATCGCCGACGAGGCCAAGGCCATCAACGAGTATGATCAACAGGTAGAGGCGGTGTCCGATCCCTGGATCAAGGCCCTTCTGGCGAGAATCTCCTACCACGAGAAGTTTCATCACAAATTGCTGCAGCGGATGAAGGAGGAGCAAGCGCCAACAAAGCTGGACGTCCCGTCGCCGGATCAGCGTCTGACGGTGGGAAGCCTACTGGGGAGGGAGCATGGCTAAGGCGCCCTAGGAGACCGCTGAAAAACACCCATCTGCGGTGTGGCGCAATCTGCAAGAAAGAACCTTCTTATTAAAAGGCCATTACTATTGCAGATTGTCGCTCCGGCGGCTCCTCGCTCAACGTACCGCCCAGTACGCCTCGCCTCGGAGCCTTGTCGCTCCTAGCATCTGGGCTGATTTGAGGTCTCGCCCTAACGGTATCTCGGGCGCGTTAACCCCTCAAACCGCAGTTCGTTAGCAGTCTCCTAGGAGAATGGTCGGAAACTGTGTGCAAAGAGCCGCCAGAGCGGCACAATCCGCCACAGTTACGCCCCATTTTGGGGAGAGTTCTTCGGGAGGATTGCGCCACAATCGCCTATAGTTACGTAGTAGTTGCGGAGGACTTCTCCTGGCGATTGTGCCACACAGATTGGATTTTTCAGCAGTCTCCCAGATAAGGAAGTTCCGGAAAAGCCACTCCACCGTCCCTGCCCGTGTGGTAGGGAGCAAGGCCAAGGATGCGCTCTGCAATGAAACAAGGAGGGAAGGAACCATGTCTGAATACTTAGGACGCGGGCAGTCGCCTTTGACCACCGAACAATGGGCACTGATTGACGGCACCGTTACGGAAGTGGCCCGTAATACGCTGGTGGGGCGCCGCTTCATCCACCTTTTTGGCCCTTTTGGCCCCGGACTCCAGGTTATACCCAATGACACCTATGAAGGGGCCGGAATCGGCAGCAGCGATTTCAAGGGCCAGGAGGAGAGCGCCACCATTGCCACGGCGGCCCGGACCTTCATCCCCCTGCCCATCATCTACAAGGACTTCATGATTCACTGGCGGGACCTGGAAACCAGCCGGCAACTCAATATTCCCCTGGACGTGAGTCCGGCGGCGGCCGCCTCCCACTTCTGCGCCGAAGCAGAGGACCGGATGATCTTCCTGGGCGGCGCCGGTCAACCCGGCTTGCTGAAGGTGGAAGGCCGCAACAGTTTGGCCATGGGTGATTGGTCAGCCCCTGGTTCCGCTTTCGGGACCGCTGTCTTGGCCGTGGAGAAACTGACGTCGGCGGGGTTCTACGCCCCCTACGCCATGGTCCTCAGCCCCCGGCAATATGCTCAAACCTATCGGGTCTTCAGCAATGGGGGATTACTGGAAATCGATCACATGAAAAAGGTGATGACGGCCGGGGTCTATCAGAGCCCCATCATCCCCGAAGGGAAGGGTCTGGCCGTGGCCTGCGGACCGCAGAACCTGGATTTGGCTATTTCGCAGGACCTGACCACCTCGTTTATGGAAACGGCCAAGATGAACCACTATTTCCGGGTTTTTGAGATCCTGGGGCTCAGGATTAAGCGGCCCGGAGCCATTTGCGTCCTGGAGTAATCGGAAAAGGGAATGACTCGGCCAGCGTCAAAGCCTCCCTTGAGATGGAAGACATCTCGAGTCGCCCAGCAAGCCTCGGCTGGCGATGTTGGGTGCACCCATTCTTGCCGACCCTGAGATTGAAGCCATCTTGGACGGCGGGCCAACCCCGGAGGAATCCGGGGTTTCATCTTTATCCGGTTATAAAGGTGGCCCGGGATCTATCCCGTTGTGCGACTGAGAATAAGCGGGCTCTCGCCCACCGGCTCCAGAGACAAATTGCGGTACGGTTCGTCAGCAGTCCAGGGAGACCGAAATCCTTTGCCGCAACTGAAAACTGGAGACGGCAGTGTAACCAGCACGCCGGGCCAGGACCACAACTTGCTCCAGATCGCGTCCGGCATCCTCGGGGCGGTGGGCATCAGAAGCGGTAGTGATGGGTATTCCAGCCCCAAAGGCCATCTGCAGGAAGGTTTCCGCGGGGTAGAGCTCTCCCACCGGTTTGCGAAGTCCGGCGGAAGAGACCTCAATGGCCAGATCGGACCGGGCGATGGTCTCTACCGTTTCCCGGTAAACCGCGGTTAGATCTCTTGTTGCCCGGTGGCCAAAGACCTTGATCACGTCGGGATGGGCCAGGACGTCAAAGAGGCGGGAGGTGGCCGCCTGCCGCAGAGTCCAGAAATAGTGGCGGTAGACCTCATCCACATCTCGGTGGTCCCATTCGGCCAAGAATTCGGGGTTATCAAAACCCCAGTCCCCCAGGAAATGGACAGAACCCAGGACAAAGTCAAAGGGATAGGCAGCCAGGAAACGGCGGGTGATCTCCTCCTTACCCGGGACGTAGTCCACCTCCAGCCCAAGTCTCACTTCCGGGTATATGGTCTTGGCCTGCAAGAGCAGGCGGACATAATCCTCCGCACTTTGGGTGGCGTGCTGCCGCGCCCAGTTGTTCTCCAGAATACTGGCCGCCTCCCGGAAACGATAGGCGTGCTCGGTAAAACCGACCTCCCGTACCCCGCGGGAATGGGCCACCTTCAGGAACTCCTCCAGCCATTCCATGGTGTAAGGACCCTGTTCCAGGTGAAGGTGGTAGTCAAAGTAGTTGTTCATAATCCTGTCTCCCTATGACCTGGCAGTTAGTTGTTGAATCGCGGCGACGCGCTCAATCAGCCAACCGGCGGACTGCTTATAAAACTGCGTTTGAGCGTTGAGCCGCCCAGGGCGCCGCACTGGCGATTGCCAGCCTCGCTTTCGGTGGCCTTCGCCAACCGCGCCATTCTCAGCAATCTTACTCCAGGACGATGCCTTCCACCCCGAAGCCGGGCAGCCGCGTCTTTTTCCACTGGTTCCAGTTGTTCCTGACGGCTGCCACCAGTTCCGGCGTGAGAGTGATGCCGGAAAGTTCGTAGGCGGAATAAAGGGCCCCCAGTACAGGGTCATCTTTAAGTTTGATGACTTCAACCTGTGGATAGGCCTTTTTCATCCGGCGAGTGAGGGTGGGAATCAGTACCGGGTCTTGCGCCCGTTGGAAGACACCACCGCTCAGGATTACCTTGATTACGGGCTCCTTTTCCATCCTCAGGCGCCGGATGACTGTATTCCCAGAAAGGGCCAATTCACTCCCCACCAGACGCAAGATTTGCCGTGCCACCTTGTCTCGGCGATTGGCCGCCTCAAAAACCAGGGGGGCCAGACTGGATATACTAATCCGCTGCGGGGCATCGGGATAAAGATGTTCCACCAGGTCATAGATGGTGGGAAGGGAAAGCCTCTCCCGGAAAAGGTCCAACAATAAGGTCGCTTCTCCCCGGCCGTCATAAGCTCGGGTCGCGGCCCGGATCCCGAGGGCCGCTATTTCGTTGGCGCCGGCCAGATCACCGAAGAGAAAGCCCAGCCCGCCCACTTGAACCTTCTCTCCTCGCGCGTTGAAGCCGATGGCGTTGGTCCCTGTCCCACAAATGAGGATGACGCCGACCCCTTCCAGGGTACCGGCCTTCAGGGCGATAGTGGCGTCGTTTTCCATTCCCCAGCGGGGAGCCGGGTTGAGCGGTTCCAGGAAAGTGCGGATAAGTTGGAAATCCTGGGGACGATCGGCTCCCGCCATCCCGTAATAGGCGGCAGTGATATCTCCGGGAGAGCAACCGGCTGTCTCCAGGGCCAGTTGGACGGCGCGGCCAACCTCTTCCCGGGCCCCTTCCAGCCCGCCCTGAAAATTCCCGTTACCGCCAAGACCAGAACCGCGGATCTGGCCAACCTCATCGGCTATGATGGCAATAGTCTTAGTTCCTCCGGCGTCAAGGCCCAAGAAGAGACCCATGTCATCAGCTCCTTTAGACGCGAGTAGTTCGTTGGGGAAAGACGATGATAGTCCTTTGGCAGGGCTTCCCCTGATCGCTCCGGGGCGGACTATAAAAGGATTCCCACTCTTTATTCGACCTCGCAGCCCCGATTCCTCCTGGGGCAGAGGATATAGGGCCGCCGGTGTGAGATAATTTGTAAGGGAGATGCGGTCTCCTGGTTTCAGTCAGTCTGCGCTGTACGGAACCTGTTGCAAAGAAGACTCCAAAGCAGGAGGAACAACGAGAAGGACGGCGAATAAAAGAAAGGTTGAGGAGTTTCACGTACAAAGAAGGGAGTGTGAGCCCAGTCCTGGGTCCCCGCCACGATCGGAAGGCCGTCCAACGTAGCAGTTTGGTTTTTTGGAGACGGCCTAGGAGAGTGCCGATAGCGCAGTGACCGTGGAGAGCGATTGCCAGGCTGCGGAGGCGATGTCTTTACTCACTGGTGACGAACTACGCAGGATTTTCAACTATTATAAACCCTTTACTGACGACGGGAAGCTGAAGCCGGCGGCGGAGAGGGTAACCATACTGGCGGCCAATGCCAATACTCCGCTGGACCTCTTCGCCCGGGCCATGATTATGGCGGCGGCCCAAGGGCAGCAAACCCCCCTCATCGTTCAACTCAGTCAAAACGCCCTGGCCATGGCCGGAGGCGAGGAGGCGGCCTTACCTCCCATAGAGGGCGTCCGGCGGCAGCCGCGTCCCCATTCTTCCCTGGAGGGGGCGCGCATCGTCCATCGTCTACTGGAGGCCTACTCGGAGCACTATGGGGCCGATCTGGTAGCCATGTCTTTGGACCACTTCCGGGTTCCCCGTTTCGAGGCCGGCCAATACACTGGAGTCACCTCTGTAACTGCTGAGCCAGCCCCGGGTGTAGGGGGTGACCACCTGGATCGGGAGCTGGCGCGGACCAGGCTGGAGGACGCCGCCCTCTATATGGAGCCTGTTTTTGGTTCAGAGGCCCGGGTGGATGACGATACCAGGGAGGCCTATGTAAACTACCTTTGCAGTCCTCAGTACCGGCGGTTTAAGGGGGAGTTTCTGGCCATTGTCTCTGAGATCTGGCCGGCCTGGGGTATGGTCGACACTGAGAAACTGCCTCCCTTACTGGACTTTGTAGTGACGCGAGAAGTGGTAGAGGCCGTGCGATCAGAGTTGGGGAACCGCGACATGGTGGTGGAAGCCGAGTTTGGGGCTACGGGCACTAGAGGACAGGCCCTCCCCTACCAAGCCCTGGCGGGGCGAGAATTGGATCTCTTCGCGGAAAAGGTCGCTCTCTTTCTACAGTATACCGGGGCGGAAGGCATCGCTTACCCCATCGGGATGGAGCATGCCGCCAAAATCAATGATAAGCATGAGCCCGACGTGCGCCGGCTGGAGGTGGTTCAGGCCAGGATTTTGGACCGCACTGGGCGCTATGTTCCCTTTGCGCAGCACGGTGGAACCGGCGCCGCCTCTTTGGCCCGGGGACTGGTGGGGAAAAACAACGTCAACACCAAGTTCCTGGTGACGGCGGCCAATTTCATGGCCGACCACGTCCAGGCTCACCTGGAAGGAATCCGGGCCGGAGATAAGGAGGACGTCGGCAGCAGGATCTATCAGGGGATAATCCACAGCGTGGCCGGGGCAGCCATCGAGAAAATGGAAGAAACCGGGACTTATCAGCAGGGTCAGGAATTGAGAAGATTCCTTTGGCCAGAGGGGCGCCGTAAGGAACCCATGGAACCAGTAATCGGTTGGGCCAGGGAGTCTGCAGAAGTCAGTTTGGAGTAGACCGGATGCGGCTTTGCCGATCGGACTCCGGACTCCCGGCGTGGCAGATAACACAAAGATCCTTGACTTTCCGACAAAAGGGGCTTAGAATAGTAATAGATACTAATTGCTTTTACATCGTGATCCCGGACGAATGAGATTACCTTCTCTCGTGAAGAGTGAGGCTCTTCATAACATTTCCGTTGGTTTGAAAGAAGGGGTTCAAATGACCAAGATACGCCGGGCTACTCGGCAGCGGGACGCCATCTTGAAGGTCCTGCGTAGCACCAAGTGTCACCCCACGGCGGATTGGATCTACGACCAGACCCGAAAGGTGATTCCCAACATCAGTCTAGGGACGGTCTACCGGAACCTGAACATCCTCCGGGAAATGGGCGAGATCATGGAACTGAACTATGGGCCGGACCTGAGTCGCTATGACGGCAACCCGGTTAATCACTACCACTTCTTTTGCCAATCTTGCGGAAGGGTTTACGACCTTGAGTTTCCGTCGCAAAAGGGATTGGACGAAGCGGCTGAAAAGAGCACCGGCTTTCAGGTCCTGGGCCACCGCCTGGAGTTTTACGGCCTCTGCCAGGAATGCCTGGCCAGGGATAAAGATAAGACTGTCCTGAAAGAACCCGTTTCTCCGCCGGAGAGAGCCCAGATGGAACTAGGCTAAGTGTAAAGGGCGGCCGGACCGGGCGAGGCCATCCCGTCACGGGTAGCAGTGGTAG
>JAMCWA010000071.1 GCA_023475165.1 Bacillota bacterium
TTGGCCGGAGCAGGTCGGTCTCCCTGGTGCCGGGGGCCGACCCCCGGACGTCCACCCCGGCCACCGCCCCTTCAGGGCAAAGAACGACCGTACACCCCGTAAGGGCTTCGGAATCCTGACTATGGCCAACAGAGATGCCCCGAACATCGGTGATGGCGTTGAACAGAGATGTTTCCCCCCTGGTCGGGCCTTCTAGGAGACTGCTGACAAACTGCGTCTTGAGTGGTTAACCCGCCCGAGCAAAGCCGCCCTAGTCTCTATCGCGCTTGACGGCGATCCTGCTTCTGGCGGCTTTAGCCCAATCGTAAGGCCAAAACACCTCAAAAATGCCCAGAGGCAAAGGAGACAACGCTCCGAAGCGAGGCGTACTAGGCGGTACGTTGTGCGAGGAGCCGCCGGACGGCGCGTCAGCGCCGCCGGGGGGGTCTGGGAGAGGGACTCCCCCTGGCATTAGGCGATGCTCAGGCAGCGTAGGTGTCGCCGAAGAGGGGCGTATCCCCCTAGTGGAGGCGGGCGGCGGCCCGCCTGATACGCAAATGGGTGTTTTTCAGCCGTCTTCTAAAAGGGTGCTGACATACTGCGGTTTGGATCCGCCCTTTTGCTGAGCGGCCTGCTCCTCCCCATCGCCAACCTCTCTATGATTTGACCAACAAAGCCTCCACCTCCTGGCGATGAGGCAGGGAGGGCTGGGCTCCAGGTATCGTGGTAGCCAACGCTCCGGCGGCATTAGCGAAGGCCACGGCTTCAGGAAGGGACCTTCCTTCCGCCAGGGCTACGGCCAGGGCGGCGTTGAAGGCATCCCCAGCCGCCGTGGTGTCGACGGCTTTCACCGGAAAGGCCGGGAACAGCTTTAGATCCCACCCCGGACCGGTCGCACACTCCTCTGCTGCAGAGGGCTGGCCCAATAATGACCCCTGTGCCCCCAGTTTCATTATCACCCTGGCAAAGCCCCTGCTCAGAAGCTCACTGGCCGCCAGTTTGGCGTCCTGCAAACCCCCTATCGGGTGCCCGGTGAGCACTTCAGCTTCGGTTTCATTCGGGGTAATGATATCGACCAAACCGGAGAGGGAATCAGGCAGGGGGCGCGCGGGTGAGGGGTCCAAGATGACCCTCTTCCCCATGCCTTTAGCCTGACGGGCAGCCTGGATAACCGTTTCCATGGGAATCTCCATCTGGAGTAAGAGGACTTGGGCGGCACTCATTAAGGGAAGAAGATTGTCAATGTCTGCCGGGCTCAGCCGGCGGTTGGCCCCGGGGATGACCACGATAGTATTTTCTGCCGTCAAGGTCACGGTAATCAGGGCCAGACCGGTCGAGGCCGCGTCATCCTGTAAAATGCCTTCGCTCTTCACCCCTGCTTCACCCACACTCTGGAGCAAGGTCCGCACGAAGGCATCGGTGCCCACCCGGCCCACCAAAGAGACTCGGGCTCCCAACCTGGCCGCAGCCACCGCCTGGTTAGCCCCTTTGCCCCCCGGCACCATGGCGAACCCTTCCGCCGTCACCGTTCTTCCCATGACCAGGGGCTCTTTGACCTGAGCCACCAGGTCCATGTTCAGGCTCCCTACCACCAGGACTGAGGCCATAATCTAAACCTTTCCTCCCTCTACGGGCCACTAATTGCGGTCGCAGCGCGGCGACGGACGGGCGATTGCCGGCGGAGCGATTTCACCGAGCCGGGCACCGCATCCGGCGAAGCGAGGCCTAAAGTCCACGACGACACGGATGCCGCTGTCCGGCGCTCGCACGGCGCGGAGCATCCAGCTGGTTTGTTTCAGAGTAGGGCCGACCCCGCGCGAGTTCCCCATCAATTCTCTATCCCCGGCCTGGCCAGGACGCCCTGGGTGTAATAGTGTTTAACCTCTCGCATCTCGGTGACCAGGTCGCCCGCCGCAATGATCTCGGGAGGAGCGTTGCGGCCGGTGAGTACGACTTCCACCTTCTCATCTCTTGACTGCAAGATCCGGAGCACTTCCGGCACCGACACCAGCTCGTAGTGCATCGCGACATTTATCTCGTCCAGCACCACCAGGTCATAGCTGCCTGACCTCAAGGCCTCTTCCGCCTCCCCCAATCCCTTTCGGATCAGTTCTACATACTCCGCTGGCGGTTGACCTGGTTCGAAGATGACGACTTTCTTAGCCCACTTTTCCCGGGTGGCCGGATCCATCTCCCCTGCCCTGGCCACGAAAAAGGGCTTACCGAAGGTTTTCAAGGTGATACCCGGAGATACCGCGGGCAAGAGCTTATGTTCACTGTAGATCTGGTCTTTCATGAACTGCAAAAACAGCACCTTCTTCCCGGCCCCCAGAGCCCGGATGGCCAGCCCAATGGCCGCCGTGGTCTTGCCCTTACCATCACCTGTATAGACCTGGATGTAACCCTTCATGACCGCTCCCCTTTCGGCAGACCAGCTTCGCCAGATCGCCCACGACTTTCCTCTTTCCTAATATTCTACATCATAAGGCAGCAGGTTGAAAGATGTCGTGAAGCAGGGCCAGGGCCGCTCCGCCGCTCAGCCCGACCGCTTCATCGGCCTCTGATCTCAAGCCAGGTATCTTTCGGCTTCAATCACCCGGGCCGCTATCCGCCGCTTGAGACTGAAGAGGTTCACCGGTGTGTACCGGGTCAGGCGGCGTAAGATGGAGAGTTGAGTACGAAGCATATCCCCCTCCTCCATGGCGGCCAAGCAGGTTTTGGCCCAGTCCTCGATCCGGGCCAGGTTCTCGTGTACGTAAACTGTGGACATATCGACCTTATTGGCAGCCGCCTCCAGACCATATAGCTGGACAGCCTTCTCGGCTCGCACCAGAGAGCTCTCCATGGCGTAGATCTCGATGACCATATCCGCCAGGCGGGTTAGTATCTCCTGCTCCCCCTCGAGTTTCTGCTGGTATTTTTGAACGGCCAGACCGGAGACCATCAGAGCCATCTTCTTGGCCATTTCCAGCATATACTTTTCCTGTTCCAGGACGGCCCCACTGAAACTGGGCTGAGCCAGATTCATCAATTCATCCTGCAGCCGCAGCAGGACGGGCATGATGGGGAGCTCCCCTTTCAAGGCACGCCGGACCAGGGTGCCAGGGATGAGGAGACGGTTGATCTCATTGGTGCCTTCGAAGATCCGGTTGATCCGGGAATCACGATAGTAACGCTCCACGGCATACTCCTGGGTATAGCCGTAGCCGCCGTGGATTTGTACCCCTTCATCCACCACGTAATTGAGAACCTCACTCCCGTGCACCTTGTTAATAGAGGCCTCGATGGCGTACTCGGCGATGGACTTGGCTGCCTGGGCAAAGTAGTCGGGGGCATCGTGATTAATCCCAGACACAGCATCTTCAATCAGGCCCGCCGTCCGGTAGACGGCGCTTTCCGCCGCATAGGTCCGCACGGTCATTTCCGCCAGCTTCTCCTGAATCAGTCTAAAATCGCTGAGAGAACGGCCGAACTGGGTTCTGACCCTGGCGTATTGCGCAGCCAGTCTAATGACATCTTTAGCCGAACCGACAGCCCCGGCTCCCAATTTCCATCTCCCAATGTCCAGGATGTCAAAGGCTATGATGTGGCCCCGGCCGATCTCACCGAGGACATTTTCCACCGGCACCTTCACCTCATCAAAGATCACCTGGCGGGTCGAAGACCCCTTTATCCCCATCTTCTCCTCTTCCCGACCCAGGGAGACACCGGGGGTATCTCGCTCGACAAGGAAGCAGGTGAATTTCTCCCCGTCAATCTTGGCGTAGGTAATGAACAGGTCGGCAAAGCCGGCATTGGTGATGAATTGCTTGGTCCCGTTGAGAACATAGTGCTTTCCATCCGGGCTCAACGTCGCCGTGGTCCTGATCCCCAAGGCATCAGAACCGGCGGAAGGCTCGGTTAGAGCGTAAGCCGAGACCTTCTCACCAGTAGCCAGAGCCGGGAGGTACTTGGCCTTCTGCCCCTTATTCCCGAAATAGACTATGGGCAACGTCCCTATGCCGACATGGGCGTAAAGGGTAACACCGAAGGATGCGGCCGGCGCCATGCTCTCTGTCACCAAGGTGGCGGTGATTTTGTCCAGGCCCAATCCGCCGTATTCCTCCGGTATCTCGACGCTCAAGAGCCCCAGTTCCCCAGCCCGGCGCAGGAGCTTAACTGAGTTTTCGAATTCATGAGCCTCCAGGCTTGGCAAAAGGGGAATAACCTCGTTTTCCACAAAGCTGCGTCCCGTATCAGCCATCATCTTTTGTTCACTGGTAAATTCCTCGGGGATGAAGATGTCTTCCACCTTGGGCGAAGCCAGGAGAAAGCTCCCTCCCTTGTATTTTAGATCTCCCATATTCCTTCCCTCCCACAAAACAGGCTTGCGGTGCCGTTGATAGCCGGGGGGTGTTTCAGGGCAGGAACTCAAATACCCCGGCTGCCCCCATCCCTCCACCGATACACATGGTGACTAGGCCATACTTCACCTTCCGCCGGGCCGCCTCGTGCAGCAAAGTTACCGTAAGTTTGGTTCCGGTGCAGCCCAGGGGGTGCCCCAGGGCAATGGCGCCCCCGTTGACATTGACGGTCTCCTGGTTCAGGCCCAGGTGGCGAATCACATACAGGGATTGGGAAGCGAAGGCCTCGTTCAGTTCTATCAGCCCCACCTGATCCTGGGTAATCCCAGCCAGCTTCAGGGCCTTGGGCACCGCCACAGTAGGACCAATCCCCATCACCTCCGGCGGTACTCCCCCCACGGCGAAGGAACGAAAGATGGCCATGGGCCTTAGTCCCAAGGCGGCCGCCTTCCGCCCGGACATCACCAGCACCGCCGCCGCCCCGTCACTGGTCTGGGACGAATTCCCGGCTGTAACACTGCCATCCATGGTGAAGGCCGGTTTTAGCCGGGACAAACCCTCCAGAGAGGTATCAAAGCGGACTCCCTCGTCGGTGTCAAATAACACCTCTTGGTCTACCACCTTCCGGCCGTCGAAAACCTTCCTTCTAAAGCGCACCGGCACGATCTCTTCCCGGAAGCGCCCTTCGTTAATGGCCGCAGCGGCCTTCTGGTGGCTGGTCAGGGCAAATCGGTCCTGCTCCTCTCGCGCAATCCCGAAGCGGCGAGCGACCTCTTCCGCCGTATGGCCCATGGACATGTAATTCTCCGGACGGCCGGTCACCAACTCCGGGTTGGGAGACACCTTATGACCGCCCATGGGCACCCGGCTCATGCTTTCTGTCCCTCCGGCCACCACCACCTCGGCGAACCCCAGCATAACCTTCTCCGCGGCGATGGCGATGCTCTGCAACCCGGAGGAACAGAACCGGTTTACCGTCATTCCGGGTACCGAATATGGTAACCCGGCCCGGACAGAGACGATCCTTCCCAGGTTCATGCCCTGCTCCCCTTCGGGAAAGGCACAACCGACGATGACATCATCAACCTCTTCCGGCTTAACCTGCGGAACCCGTTCCAAAACTGACTTGATGACCAGAGCTCCCAGTTCATCTGGCCTGACCTCCCGCAGTGCCCCCCGCGGGGCCTTTCCCACCGCAGTGCGTACCCCGGCTACGATGACAGCGTCTTCCATCTCTCTCCCTCCCGTTCCCGGTTCTCCCCAACGTCTGATCAAGAAACACCGGTTCAGTTGCGCAGGGGCTTCCCCTTTGTCAGCATGTGCTGGATGCGGGCCTGGGTCTTGGGATGTCCGCAGAGGCTTAAGAAGGCCTCCCGCTCCAGATCCAGCAGGTACTGTTCCGAGACCAAGCTGCCCGGCGCCGCCTGGCCGCCCGTCAGGATATAGGCCAGTTTCCGGCCTATATGGACATCATGTTCGGTGGCATAGCCTCCAGTCTTGAGGGTATATAGCCCAAGCTCCAGCACCGCCCGACCCATTTCTCCCAGGACGGGGATCTCCGGGGGGTGCGGTGGTTGATAGCCCAACCTATCCAGGTACAAAACCACCTCTTTGGCATCCCACAGGAGATGATCACGATTGACGCTAATCCCGTCACCGGGCCGCAGGTAACCCAGACTCCTGGCCTCCGGGCCGCTGGTGGAGACCTTGGCCATGGCGATGGTTTCAAATACCCGATTGAGATAAGGCTGCAGGTCAAAGGGCCCACTGAACTGGGTAGCGGTGGGAACCAGGGCCACCGTTCTGGACCAAAGCTCCTTGGTCCCGCCGCCGGCCGGGATTAGACCCACTCCCACTTCTACCAAACCCAAATAGGTCTCGGCGCAGGCCTGGATACGATCGGCCCCAAAACACATCTCCACACCCCCACCCAGGGTCAGGCCGAAAGGAGCCGCCACTACCGGGCGGTCCAGGTACTTCAGGCGCAGGGTCGCTTGCTGAAACTCCCGTACCATCTGATCCAGCTCATCCCAGTTTTCATCCTGGGCTTCCATCAGAATCAACATCAGGTTGGCTCCGACGGCAAAGTTGGAGGCCTCGCTGGAAACCACCAGGCCCCGGTGGTTTTTTGCCACTTCCTCCGTCGCGATTTTAACCATGTTGATGATATCGGCCCCAATGGCCGACTTGGGAGAGTGAAACTCCAGACATAAAACGTCGTCCCCCATGTCCACCAGGCTGGCCCCGGCATTGGCGCGGATCGTTTTCCCTTCTTCCTTGCGCCGGGCCAGGCTGATCCCCCTGCTATTCTGCGGAACAAGCTCCCGCCGGCCTCCCAAGGTGATGTAGAAGCGGCCTCTCTCTTCGTAGAAATTCTCGTGGCCGGCGGTCAGCATCTTCTTCACCAGCGCCGGTACGACCTCCCCTTCCGCCTCCATCCTCTGGACCGACTTCCTGACTCCTATGGCATCCCAGGTCTCAAAAGGGCCCATTTCCCAGTTGAAACCCCAGCGCATGGCCCGATCAACGCTGAAGATGTCATCGGCTATCTCTGGAAGTCGGGCCGCCGAGTAAAGGAGGGTTTTCTTCAGAACATACCAGGCCAGTTGTCCGGCCTTATCCTGACTGTAAACCAGAGCCCGTAGCCTTTCACCAAGGTTCGCGGTCGCTTTGGCCGCCTCCAGGGAGGCAAAAGTGGACTTTTTGGGCGGTTGGTATTCCATCGTCGCCGGGTTCAGGGCATGAAACTCCCTGCCTCTTTCCGTTCGGACCTCCTTGTAGAAGCCCTGCTTGGTCTTATCGCCCAGCCAACCTCGTTGGAGCATTTCCTGGAGGTAGCCGGGGATCTCAAAGGTCTTCTTCTCCCATTCCTCCTTAACCTGCTCCCGGACATTATTGGCCACATGGACCATGGTATCCAGGCCGACGATGTCCAGGGTCCGGAAGGTGGCACTCTTGGGCCGCCCCATGGCCGGACCGGTAATAACGTCCATTTCATCCGGCAGCAAACCGAATTCGGTCATGGCCTGCAGGGTTACCATCAGTCCGTAGACACCGACCCGGTTGGCAATGAAGTTGGGGGTATCCTTAGCCAGGACGACACCCTTGCCCAGGGTGCGCTCCCCAAACTCCCGCAGCAAGCTGACCACTTCCGGGTCCGTGTCCGGGGTCGGGATGATTTCCAGAAGTCGCATGTAGCGAGGCGGGTTGAAAAAGTGAGTACCCAGAAAATGTCGTTTGAATTCGGGGGAGTTGTCGGCCACCATGGCCGCTATGGAGATACCAGAAGTGTTAGAACTAACCACGGTTCCCTTTTTCCAGAAGCCCTCCACCCGCTGCCAGAGGTCGCGCTTGATAGACAGGTTCTCGATGACGGCCTCCAGCACCCAATCCACTTCGCTCACCCGGTGGAGGTCGTCTTCCAGATTGCCAGGGGTAATGAGCTTCAGGGCCTCCGGGGTGAAAAGGGGGGAAGGTTTCATCTCTCCCAGCTTCTTCATTGCCCCCAGGGCCAGACGGTTACGGACCACTGGGCTCTGTACTGTCAGCCCCTTATTCTCCTCCTCCTTCGTCAGTTCCCTGGGCACAACGTCGAGGAGATAGCAGGGTATCCCCACGTTGGCCAGGTGAGCCGCGATCTGCGAACCCATGACCCCAGAACCCAGGACGGCCACCCTTCTGATTCTTCTCATACCGGTTCTCCTCCCTTCGTCGCACCACGTCCTATTCCGCCAATCAACAACCGGTAAGTTGGCTCTACCTGAGACAAAAGGTTGTATTTCCCTCCCGACAGGACCCAGGCCGTAGCCGTCTGGTCCAAAGTGCCAAAGATCATGTTGCGTACCAGGCGTCGGTCCAGACTGGGCTCAAAGTGACCGGTGTTCTGACCGAGGGTAACCACCGTATCGATGATCTCAAAGTAGCTGCGCATAATGGCACTGATGCCTGATCGGATGACCGGGTCCGATTGTCGAAGTTCAATCTGGGTCACCGTCGCAAATTCGGGATCGCCCGCCAGGGCAGCGTAATGGCTGTAAATGAGATAACGCAACTTCTGCCGGGGATCATCCAACGCCTCCAGATCTCTTTTGCTCTTTTCTATGATCTGGCCGAACCTTTCCTGGAAAACCGAGACCAACAGGTCTTGTTTTTTTTCGAAATAGAGGTAGATCGTTCCCGCCGCCACTCCCGCCTCTTCCGCAATCTTGGAAACCTGGGCCCGGTGATAGCCATGGCGGGCAATCACCGCAATGGCAGCATCAATTATGTTATCGTACTTCTCCCCGCGTCGCACAGGCAATGGGAATCAGTCCTTTCCGCCAAACTCGTCCCAGCCGTTTGGCTAAAGCCGCCAGAAGAACGATCGCCACACCTATCCGGTTAGACGCCTGGCGAGTTGTCTGAATGAATGGTCATTCATCGCTTATCTTATTCGCCGAGTGTGGGGAAAGTCCTTCTTTCTAAAGATATTTTGACTGAATTCTTTTATGTACAAGTCTGAGGCCTGCCACCAAGAGCAGGCCTCAGGGGTCCATGTAACTCAAAGCCGGGCCGATATGCCACGCGCCATCTTTGAGGCGGGTGCCGCAAAATAGGGCCTCTTGGGCCAATAACCCAGGTTCGCCAACCTTTCTTCTTCCGGCAAAGGGCGTCCGGTTTCCGGATCAACGGCATAGCAGGCGCCATCAACGATCCTGGTAACCACCTGACCGTTGGCCGCAGGATTTCCCACCAGGTGCGGTGCATCAAGAAGACCGATCTTGACGGCTCGGGCGAGAACGAGCGGATGGGTCAAGGGATCAAAGGGACGGTCCGTCGCAGCATAATCCACGGCCGGATCTCGCTGGTCGCCCGGATCTGTATTCCGGTCCGCGAGCGTTGGACTGGTTTGGCCTGGCCCAGACACGCCACCCCATTCCTCCTCTTTGATCAGACCCCGTTGCCGCATCTCTTCGCCGAGCAACTTGATGGCCTCCACAATCAGCCTGGCCTCCCTGAGTAAAGTCTCCTTCCGCGCCTGAACCGCCGGCCAAACCGTCAGATCGGGAAATCCCCTGAAGTAATCATCTACTACCCCCTGGGCGATACGGCAGCTCTCGCTGACCTCCTCGGCCCGGGCGGCGTGATCCCCTTCCGAATAACCCACCACGTGCAAGATATGGGGTTTCAGACTCATTGCCACCAGGGTGGTGAAGCCCAGATGCCCCTTGGCGACATCTTGATCGACCGGGAAGCTGGCCAGTCCGGCCCGTACTTGCCGGTAACTCGTGAAGCCCTCGTCGTGCAGGGACTCAATTAGCTCGATCTTGGCCAACATCTTCCCCAAGTCCATTTCCGGTGTGGTCCCGGCAGGGGTGTTAAACATGTACTGGGCGACGTAATGCCTTACTCCGGTCTGCTTGGCATTGTAAGCCGCCAGATAAGCCGCCGCCACGGCCACGGAATCCGGGGTCGCCCTCAGACTCCAGTGATGGGCCTCATTGACCTCCACCGGGACCTCCCTCTCCGCATGCCAGCGCATGACAGCCTGGTTTTCCCGGATGGCCTCCACCAAAGGCCGCTTGCTGCGCCCGTCCAGGACGTCATACCAAAAAAGGGGTACGGCCGCCCAGGCATTATTGATGTTTTCCTTTAACACCTCCGCCATGGCGATGATGTCGCGAGTCCCGCTGTAGCAACGCAGCAAGGGGAAATTGCCGGTTTGGGCATGTTCGTAAAGGAGACGGAATTGTTCCGGGGTTCGGATGGGGACCCCGCCGGCACCATCCTGACTGGGGTCCTGATCCTCAGGATGAAAGAAGAACTCCTGGGTATTCTGGTCCGGTCCCAGCGAGATAACATCCAGCACAGCGGCCTGGGCAATCTGCCAAACACCCGCGAGGGTTTCTTCAAAGCTGGGCCGACCGTAGTGATGCCGCAACAAGGGGTAAGGGGCCCGGGCCGCGATTCGTTCCACCAGGTTAGCGGGCAGCCGCTCCTTCTTTTTTAGTTCAACCCGGCCTTCCAGGAAAGCCAGGACGTCTTCCCTGTCCTCCTCCCCGGTAAAGACCGCCTCGAAAACCCCCGTCTCCCGGGCAATGGCGGCCACCGGAGGCGTCCCGCCGAAGAAAAAACGTATCCCTTTTCCCAGCAATCCCGCCTCTTTGGCCGCTTCTACCAGTTCCCCCAGTACCTGCCTCCCGGCCTCGGGGCCAAGGCGGTAGCTGACGGCGACAATGTCCGGTGGGTTCCTCATGGCCTCATCCACTACCTTCTCCACCGGGGTAGCCGGCCCCAAGAATGATGTCACATACCCGGCCTGCCGGGCCAGCTCCAAGAACCCCAAGACCCCGCCGACATGGACGCAATCGCCCACGGCCGCTGCCAGAATCCGGCCCCGGCCCTGCCCCTTCTGGTCACGCTCAAAGGGGTCGTCGGCCCGGCGAGACTTTTCCTTTTCCGACAAATCCCCCTTAAAATAGGGGTCTTTCTGCTCTGGATGAGGTATTCTTTCTGCCATATTCTCAGACCTCCATTTGCCCTTAGTGAACCGCCTTCCGGCCTTCCTCCACCAATTTTCTGACTTGGGCCACAGAGAATCCATCCAGCCCCAGGGTCTTCACCGTCCGTCCTATTTTCCAGTAGTCCACCCCATGAATAGTGGAAGCCAGATGGATAATGGTCTTAATGGTGAAGGTGGGCACCCCCAGATAGTCTCCCAATGAAGAGATGGGTACCAGGCTGGCGGGAATATCTTCGGACAGGTAACGGGTCTTCATGTTCGGCGGGGCCTTGATCCCGCTATAGCCGTCATTGTTGTGCATAGCCTCATGTAGGGTATCCCCGACCGCCCCGTAGGCCATCTCCAGCCACTCTCGGGCGGAGATGGCTCTGACCTCCAGGGCCCTGGCCACGGCCATGCGCTCGGCGTCCACCGCCTCCAGGACCCTGGCCACAGCCGGCGTTACTCCTTCCAGGTAATATTCGAACTCTCCCATCCGGGCCTCAATCCAACCGGTGTTTAGCAGGGTGATGGCCGGATGAAAAATGGCACCCATATTGTCCAGGCTGGTCTTAAGGACGTTAGCCGCCGGGATGAACTGCGGATAGGCGGCGTTGATCTGCTGCAGAGCCTCCCTGGTCCTGGTGGCCGGCAGGGCCGCGACGGGAACGGCGTTTTTGATCCGGAAGACCTTGGACTGGCCCGGACCGACGTTGCGGCTAGCAAAGAGCAGGGTTTCCGCTTCCGCGATGATGACCTCCGCCTGGACCTTCTTTTGATGAAAGATATTGTCGAAAACCAGAGCGCCCCCCGTCCGCCCGGGATTGAGCAGGACGATCTGGCCGTCGCGCAAGTGGGGGGCACACTCGCGCGCCATCCACTCGTGAGCGAAGGCCGGCACCACCACCATAACGACATCGGCCGCAGCCAAGGCTTCGTCCATGTGCGAGGTCACCAGGTCCAGATGAGCAAAACCTCGCACTTCCCCATCCACCTCAATGCCTCCCCGGGCGATAATGGGGTCAATCCTCTCCTGGGTGCGGTTATAGAGGCTTACCGAAAACCCTCGCAGGGACAGGTCGGCGGCCATGGCCACCCCGCCGTGCCCAGCCCCCAGAACGGCAAAGCGGGGCAGATTGCGGTCCCCGTTTCGGTCGGGCATTACTGTCTTGGCGCCTTTTGATTCCAGGTGAACGCTGGTGGCAGTGTTTCCTTCCGCCCTTACCCATTCCTGTCTTCCCGCCTGTTTCTCTTCCATCGCGGCACCTCCTCAGTTTTTTCCTTCCCGCTATAGATTCTCCTTTGACCAAAAAAACAAACCCAGGGAGGATCCCTGGGTTAACCCAACCTGGGCCGTTCTGTCCGGTCTCGCCGCGAAAAGACAGCTGTCAGCCCCTCCTGATTCTCTTGGCCGTGACCAAAGGAGAGCCCTGCTTCCCCTTAGAAGACCTTGCGGCCAAAAGAAAAACCCACCCCTCCCTCTTACCACGCTTACGAGGTTAGCTGACGGGTTCGGGTCGAAGAGTGACCCTACCCGGTGAAGCAGTCAGTCCAACTATGACCCCAAGTGGCTGAGGCACACCTCCAAAGGGCGCTAAGCGGCTTGACATCTTGCCTCTACCGGGATTCACCCCGAAAACCTGGTTCCCCCGTTTCCGGTGACGGAATTCAGCGTTCTTGAGTGCGGGAATATTTAATTTCCTATATTATACCACGTTGAAAGGGTCCTGACAAGCGTCCCGCGCCTCTTTTTAGAGGTGAGGGAAACATCACTGGAGAAGCGATACTCCCCATGCCGTCTTTGGCGCGTCACAAAGAATGAAACAGCAGCAGTGTGACGACGGTCGGGCGATTGCCAGCCAGGGGGCCCCTGGAAGTAGCCGGTTTGTTTTATGGCAGTTGGCTTTCTCAAACTAAGCTCCAATCTTGACCAACTCCAAGCCAGTCTCTTCCAATTGGCGGAGGAAGGGATTGATCCCAATTAAATCGCTGGCGATGTGCCCGGTAACGACCAGATTGCCTTTGCCCTCAGCCCGCAATCTGACAGCTTGAGCATAATCCACATGGATGTAAACCACGGTGCCAATACCATATTCGAAATAGGTTCTGGCCACCTCATAGCCGCCATTGGTACCCGCGCCATGGGCAACCACCACCCGGCCGGCCGGATTCCCAGGGCGACCGGCGGCTACCTTTACCCGGGTCGGAGCCGAGGCCAGCTCAGGGATCTCTTGTAGGGCGGCCACCACCTCACCCACGGTGGCCCCCTCCCCTAAACCGTCGACCGTCTGCTGCATGATCCGTCGGCCCAGCTCATCCAGGGGATTGTGGATGTTCATAAAAGGCAGCCCTAAAAGCTTGGCCACCCCGGTGACGTGCTCGTAATTACCCGCCTGATAGCGGAATTCACTGGATTCCTTAAGGGCGGTGATGGCCTTTTGCGCTGCCGCCGGTGGGACTCCCTTTGACACCATCAAGTCCACGTGCCGGTCCAGGATCTGCGGAAAGCTGAGCACTGCGGCCTGCGGGTGATGGGCGATAACCAGATCGCAGTCCAGCTCCTTGGCCAGGAGAAGCTCGGGGACACCGATATCGATGGCGAAAAGGACCTTCCTGATCCCTCTACCGGGAAGATAAATGGCGCTGTCCGCCGGGATCTCCGTCATCCCGACCAAATCCAGGGCCATTTGCATGATCTCTTGCGTGTTCATGGCGAACCTCCGTCGGTCAAACTCGGGCCCCGGCTCTGCCCAGGAGCCCTGCGGGCATCCTGCGATTAAGCCCAGGACGCGCTCAATGATCATCTTAACATGCCCACGCCTTTCCCTCAAGCCCCTCCCCTCTTCGCAATTGCCCCAAAAAGAGAAAGATTGTTTCTTTTGGGACATTCGGGCTGATATTGTTTTTCTATTACGCCTCTGCTATTATAATAGTTGGGAAATGTGTAAATATTAGTCAGGCTTTTGGCGGCAAAAAATCGGTGTAAGCGAGGGCTGCGTTACAATGATAACAAACTCTAGCCAGGCCGAAATTTCACTAAGGATTTCGCCCGCGCTAAAAGCGGAGTTCCACGTCGATGTAGCCATCGTCGGCGGCGGCTTGGCCGGCGGTCAGGTGGCCTTCGACCTCATCCAGGCCGGTCTACGGGTGGCCGTAATCGAAAAAACACCTACCCTCGGCGGAACCGCCCTGCGCTTAGATAAGGGCTATCCCAGCGACACCTGCAGCATGTGCATGACCTGGAACAAACTCCTGCCCCTGGCCGAAGAAAAAAGGGTGACCATCCTGACCAATACCGAAATCGAGCAAGTCTCCGGAAAGGCTGGCTCCTTCACCCTCGATCTCCGGCAAAAACCACGCTACGTTGATGCCAGCAAGTGTCTGGCCTGTGGCACCTGCGTCGCCAGTTGCCCCGTTCAAGTACCCGACCCGGTAAATTTCGGTCTTACCCTGCGTCGGGCCATCTTCAAGCCCGTTTATGGCTCTGTTCCCAACGCTTTTCTCATTGACCCTGAAGTCTGCACGAGATGCGGTCACTGCGTCGAAACCTGCTTCACCGGAGCCATCGATCTCTCCCAGCCAGCGGAAACCCTCCGTCTGAGGGCCAGCTGGGTCGTGTTGGCTACCGGGCTTGATAGCCTTCCCACTGCTTATCTGTCCGCTTTTGGCTATCCGCAATATCCGGGAGTCATCACCTCCTTCGAGATGGAGCGCCTTTTGAGCGAGAAGGGGCCTTTCAAGGGTATCCCGGTTCACCCGACGACCAAAACCCCCCTGGAGCACATCGCCTTTCTGTGGCCCGGTTCGGAAGCTCCCGCCATCCTGTCTCGCTCCCCCATTCCCTCCCTAGTCACCTTGGGGGAAATCAGGAGCCTCCGGAAGGTTTTGCCCGACCTCCAAGTTACGATCTTTTCCCAGCGAGACACCGGCCTACAGGAAGAAGCAGTGGCCACGCTGAACCCCGCTCCCGCCACTGAGCTTATGGCGGCCTTAGCCAATGATCCCCGTCTGAACTACGCGCCTGTTGCTTCCCCACCCATCGTCCTTCCAGCAGAAGACGGACGGGTAATTCTGAGTTACCGCGATCAAGAAGGCCAGGAGAAAAAGGAAGAATTCGATCTCCTAGTCCTGGCTACCGATCTCGTCCCGGGCGAAAAAACGCGGGAACTGGCCCAGCTCTTTGGCCTCGAACTGAGTGCGGACGGCCGCTTGATAAAGGCCACGACAACTCTTGGTCTGCCTTCCAATGAGAGCAGCCGGTCCGCGGTCTTTTTGGCCGGAACTGCCAATGGTCCCCAGACCATGCCGCAGGCCACAGTGGACGCCAGCGCCACGGCGGCTGAGCTTTTGCTGCGGTTAGCCAAGCAGAATAGATCCTGGGAAGAACAACCGGAAACTGCACCTCGGTCAGAAATCCGTACGGGGGTTTTTATCTGCGACTGTGGCTCCGAAATCGCGGGAGTGGTCGACACAGCGGTCCTCGCCCAGTACGCCACCTCCTTACCCGGCGTCGACCTTCTTTTGCACCACCGGCATCTTTGTTCGCCGGAGGGAATAGCGGCCCTACAAAAAAGTATACGGGAAGCCAATCTGACCAGGATCGTCCTGGCCGCCTGTAGTCCCCGGGCCAAGGGGAACCTGTTCCGCCAGGCCTTGCGGGAAGAGGGAATCAATCCCGGTTACCTGGAAATGGCCAATATTCGCGAACAATGTGCCTACGTCCACCGCGATCATCCGGGGGCCGCCTTACAAAAAGCTAGGGAAATGCTGCGGGCCTCTTTAGCCCGAGTTCGCGACAACGACTTTTGGCGCAAATATACAGCTCCCGTGGAATCGGCCGTTTTGATCGTCGGGCTTTCCCCGGCGGCCTTAAGCGCCGCCTTGACCCTGGCCAATCTTGACCATCCAATCTTTTTGGTCGACGAAGTATCTCCGGCCGAGGCCCTGGCTCCCTATTTCGCTAACCTATCAGCGGCCGAAAAAGATCAGTTGCAAAGCCTCTGGCAAGCGGTAGAGAAAGAAAAAAAGGTCACCTTGCTGTCAGGTTATGATCTGCTCAAAACGTTGGGGCACCTGGGAAGCTACCAGACCACTTTGAAGCATATCAGAAACGGGCAAGAACTTAAGCTGGTTCACGCCGCTACCGTTTTGGGGGTGCCGGTTGCCCCCGCCTTGACCCCAGTCGCGTCGGATGAAGAGACAAAAACGCATGTGGAAACCACTTTCCGCGGAGCCCTCGCCGCCGCCAAGGCAACCGCGGCCAATTTAGGCGTCGCCCATCGAACTGACGTCAATTTGGCCGTCGCCAAGGCGACCGCCGGGAGTTCGACTGCTGGCGCTGACAAGACGGAGGCGATGGCGGTAACTCCCCGTCGTCTTACGCCCCAACGGCTTGCCACATTGTTCCACATTGGATTGACCGAGGACGGGACTTTCCGCAGCGTCGCTTTTAAGCGACTGTTGCCGTTGGACACTGACATCCCCGGTCTGGTCTTTGTCGGAACCCAAGGACCCAAGCAGAGACTCGCCGCCGCCTGGAAGGAAGGATTGGCCGCGGCGGCCCGGATCTATGGGCTTTTGGTTCGCCCGGAGGTCGTCCGGGAGGGGCCGGTGGCGGTGGTCGATCCCGGCAAATGCGTCGCCTGTCTCACCTGCGTCCGGGTCTGTCCTTTCGGGGTGCCCGTCATCGGGGCGGCGGGAGCAGCGGAGATCGACCCGCTCAAATGCAACGGCTGCGGCATGTGCGCCTCGGAATGCCCGGGGAAGGCCATTCAATTGCAGAATTACCGCGACGAACAACAGCAGCGACGGATTGCCGCGCTCTTCGCCGCAGCGGCCGGTGAATAACTGCGGCCAACGACCAGGTAGAAAGGTTAGGTTCGCAGTGAATGTGGCCTCCAGTGGGCCTGGAAGTAAATAAGGGCGGCCAACGAACCAGGTAGAAAGATTAGGGTCATACCGCTATCTGGGGTAATCCCCAGGCCGCCAGCGGCACCAGCAGATGATGAAAATGGCCGCTCGCGGAGCGGAGGTGCTGGCAGCTTGTTGGGGGAGGCGGCATAGCCGCATTGACCCGAGCTGGTGCCGCCCTCCCCAAGGCGCGGCCTCAAGTTCGGACGATGGGACGGATGCCGCTGAGCGCGGCTCTCCAGAAGGATGGAGAAACCGCGCGGCACCGGGCGAACGGCCGCCGCCGAGCGGCTAAGGACGGTCAAGCGTGGGGACCCGCGGTTAGCCAGCCGCCACAGCAAGCTACCCGGTAGAATGTGCTCAGCGCGAGCGACTTGCGGAGCGCCGGCGGAGCACCGGAGTGAGCCGGGACAACCCCTGCCAGGATAAGCTCGTTTTCTGGGTAAGCTGGACACTTTCGGGCCAGGTGAGGATAGAAAGAGCTGCCTCGAAGAAAGGCAGCTCTTATTTCTGACGAAGGTTCCTGATGAAAGTCAGTCCTGCATCGTTGGTGGCTTTGATTGGCGAGTTAAAAACTAGGAACATTGCCGACGCCCCTGTATTGCGCGACGACCGTGCATCGCTCTACGCGCTCCTGGCGGAAAGCCCTTTTACTTACCGGTCAACCGGCGCAGGCGAGCGCGGATCTTTTCGGCTTTTTCCTGAAGAACACCTAACCGCTCCTTCTCTTTCTCCACGACTTGCGGTGGCGCCTTCTGCAAGAATCCAGGGTTATTCAGACGGGCGCGCAGGGCGACCAAATCCTTTTCCGCCGTCTCCAGTTCTTTGGTCAGCCGGCTCACCTCTTTTTCCAGGTCGATGAGCCCGGCTAAGGGCAGATAGATTTCCACGCCTGGGGCCATAGCGGCAACGGCCCGCTCTGGTTTCGTTTCCTGGACCAAATCCAGGGTCAGCTGGTCTACGGCGCCCAAGCGGCGAATGAAGGTTTCGTGTTCCCGCAACAGGTCTAGAATCCGGTCATCGTCGGCCCAGAGGACAACATCCGCCTTCTTCCCAGTGGGAACGCCCACCTCCGCCCGGAGGTTGCGCAGGCCGCGAATGACCTCCATCAATAGACCAACGTCCTTTTCCGCTCCGGCATCGATGAGCTCCTCTTCCCAGGCGGGCCATGGTGCCGCCATAATGCTCTCGCCTTGGTAGGGCAGGTGTTGCCAGATCTCCTCGGTGATAAAGGGCATAAAGGGATGTAACAACCTCAAGGTCCCTTCGAGGACCGTCCAAAGGACGAACTGGGCCACCTGCCGGTCTGCGGCCGCTAAAGCAGCGGCTGGAGCGGGGTTCAAGTCGCCGCTCTCGTCATCACCCCCGTTCGTCGCCGCCGCAGCAGCGGACCGGTAAAAACGCGGTTTGACCAACTCGATATACCAGTCGCAAAGTTCGCTCCAGATAAAATCATAAAGGGTGCGCCCAGCTTCGCCCAAATCAAAGTCCTCCAGAAGCTCGGTCACCTTTTTCACAGTACTCTGGTAACGCGAGAGGATCCAGCGATCGATGCGGGTTAAACGGGCGAAAAGAGCCGCTTTTTCTCCACCGGTTACGGCCGCCGGATCAAACCCTTCCAGATTCATCAAGACAAAGCGGGAAGCGTTCCAGAGCTTGTTGGCAAAATTCCGGCTCCCTTCAACGCGCTCCCAGTAAAAGCGGAGGTCATTTCCCGGCGTGTTCCCAGTCACCAGCATGAAGCGCAAGGTGTCCGCCCCGAAGTCCCGGACAACATCCAGCGGATCTATCCCGTTACCCAAAGACTTGGACATTTTCCGGCCCTGGGCATCCCGGACCAGGCCATGGATGAGAACATAATGAAAGGGGATCTGCCCGGTAAACTCCAAAGAAGTGAAGATCATCCGGGCCACCCAGAAAAAGATGATATCATACCCGGTGACCAGGACGGAGGTGGGGAAGAAACACTTCATCTCCGGCGTCTCTTTGGGCCAACCCATGGTGGAAAAGGGCCAGAGGGCAGAAGAAAACCAGGTGTCCAAGACGTCCGGATCCTGTTCTAAATGGGCCGAACCACAGTGCGGACAAATTCGGGGTTCCTGGCGTCTGACAATGGTCGCGCCGCAGTCCTGACAGTACCAGGCCGGAATCCGGTGCCCCCACCAAAGCTGTCTGGAGATGCACCAATCTCGGATGTTCTCGAGCCAGTTCAGGTAGACCTTGGTAAAGCGTTCCGGGATCAACTTGATCTGCCCTTCCCGAACCACGCGCAGAGCCGGTTCGGCCAAGGGCTTCATCTTCACAAACCACTGTTCCGAAACCATGGGCTCGATGGTCGTTGCACAACGATAACAGTGACCAACTGAATGACGGTGCGGCTCCTCCCGTTCCAACAAGCCCTGCGCTTTCAGGTCCGCCAACACCTGCCGGCGGGCTGCATAGCGATCCAGGCCCTGGTAGGCTCCGGCCTGAGCCGTCATCCGTCCTCGATCGTCGATGACCACCACCTGCTCCAGGTTGTGGCGCAGACCCATCTCAAAGTCGTTGGGGTCATGGGCCGGAGTTACCTTGACCGCCCCGGTACCAAACTCCCGATCCACCGCCGCCTCGGCGATGATGGGGATGCGCCGACCCACCAAAGGTAAAATGGCCGTTCGACCGATCAAAGCCCGGTACCGCTCATCCTCAGGATGTACGGCCACCGCCGTGTCGCCAAGCATGGTTTCCGGACGGGTGGTGGCCACGGTGATAAAGCCGGATCCGTCCGCGAGCGGGTAGCGCAAATACCATAGATGGCCGTCCTCCTCCTCATGTTCTACCTCTATGTCGGAAATGGCCGTGTGGCAGTCCGGGCACCAGTTGATGATGTACTTCCCCCGATAGATGAGGCCTTTTTCGTAAAGGCGAACAAAAACCTCCCGCACCGCTGCTGAAAGGCCCTCGTCAAGGGTGAACCTTTCCCGGGACCAATCGCAGGAGGCGCCCAATTTCTCCAGCTGCCGGCGAATCTGGCCGCCATACCTGGCCTTCCAATCCCAAACCTTTTCCAAAAATCCCTCCCGGCCAAGCTCTTCTTTGGAAAGCCCCTGTTCCCGCAGACTTTCTTCCACCTTGACCTGCGTGGCAATCCCGGCGTGATCCGTCCCCGGCATCCACAAGGTGGCATATCCTTGCATCCGGCGCCAGCGAATGATGATGTCCTGCAGGGTGTTGTCCAGGGCATGCCCCATGTGCAGGGCCCCGGTAACATTGGGCGGCGGAATGACGATGCTAAAAGGCCGGCGCGCCGGATCGATCTCCGCCCGGAAGTAGTTTTTCTCCAGCCAGAAACGATACCATTTGTCTTCGACCTCCTTGGGATTATAAGCCGGAGGCAGCATCTTTTTCTCCATAGCCTGACCAAAACCTCCCGTTCGGCAAAACTTGAAGTCCCTTGGCAGCAAAGGCAGGCCCCTTCGCAGCTATACCGGGCCTCGCGGCCCTTTGGCTCACTGTAGTTCCGAGACCCTACGGACCCCCGGGCCCCATCCAGGTCCTTCTCGAACCTCATAAAAAACCCTTCCGTCGCAAGGACGGAAGGGATGCTTCCGTGGTACCACCTTTTTTCCTGGTCGATGACAACCATCAGCAGGCCAGTTGATACTGCCATCTGCGGTTGTCATTGCTCCAGGCCCTCATTAGCTGTAACGTGGCCAACGTCCGGATCTACGATCTACCACTTCTTCAATCCGGCCCTCCGGGGCGACCTTCAGGCAATCCTTCCCGAAGGACCTCGCACCTTTGGTCCTTCTCTCTGATGGGTGGTGACGCCTTACTCCTCCCCTTCTTCGGTTTGCCTGAGAAATAATTACAATATATTATAACCCGTTTCCCGGCATTGTCAAGACGTCGTTCGTCCAGGCTTATCAGATTTGAAGCGGACGTCAAGAAAGCGTAAAACGCCAGGTCAGGCTCAGGCTGTCTCCTGTTGCTCCAGGCTCATCAAGATCAATTCCCTGAAGCCATCCCGGGATTCGCTCTGCAGGTATCCTTCCTTTTCAAAACCGCACTGCTCATAGCAACGAATGGCCCTCCGGTTGTCCCGATAGACCCGGAGATAGATCCGCCTCAGCTTTCCCGTAGAAAAGAAATGCCCGACGAGGGTCTGAATGCTTTCTCGTCCGTACCCCTGGCCCCAGAATTCCCTTGGTCCTATCACGATCTTGAGTTCCGCGGTACGGGCGCGCCAGGAGATCTCCTCCAGGCTCACCCGGCCGATGAGCTGGTGCCCGGCCAGTAAAATCGCCAGGTCCAGGCGCCGGTTGCTACGAGGCCATTGCCCGTTGAGACGATCTTCCCCCACCAGGTTCTTGATTTCAGCATCGGCTTCCCAACGATTTAGCAGCTCATAATCTGCTGGTGTCAATGCCCTCAAAAAAACCCGTCGCCCGCGTAACACCCTCGTCCCCCCAGCCCGCCACCTGACAACAAGCTACTGATTCGACGTTTCTGCCGTTGTTCCTGCAAGAAATTTGAGGAAGGAAGGGGGTGTCTCTCGAACCTGGGCCAATGCCTCCAGAGGACCGCTGAAAAACCCCCAGCTGTGTAGCACCGGGAGAGCTTTTCCTGTTAAATGGTGCGTGACTATCGCGAATTGTCGCCAAGAGAAGTTCTCCGAAGATATTGTGTCAAAGCCGGAGGCCGGTGAGGCCGGCCTCCGCTTACGCTATCATTTCCTGGTTTCTGGTGCGCAGGTGGGTCAAACCGTACCTTTCCAGGGCATTGTCCAAGATGCCCAGGATCAGTTCATCAAAACTCATCCCACCCATGGCCGCCACCCGGGGTAAGTCGCTGAAACCTGGGGTCAACCCCGGGAGGGGGTTTACCTCCAGAACGTGAGGGTTGCCCTCTTGATCCAGGCGTAAATCCACCCTAGAGACATCTCGGCAACCCAAAGCCCGGTAGGCGGCCAGAGCCACGCTCTTGATTCTCTCCTCCTCCGCCGCACTCAAGGGGGCCGGACAGAGATAATAGCGACTATCGTCCCATTCGGCCTTGAACTGCCGAGAATACACGTTATTGTGTTCCGGCGGGCACTCGGCAAAGTTTATCTCCATGATAGGGAAAACCTTGGGGTTTTCATTGCCCAAAATGCCGACGGTAAACTCCCGGCCGAGCAAATACTCTTCCACCAACGCCTCCTGATGATAGAGCCGATGGACTCTTTCCACCTCCGCCTTCAACTCCTGGAGATTCTTGACCTTGGATTTAGGGGAAATCCCCATGCTGGAGCCCTCATGGGCCGGTTTAACAAAAAGGGGATAAGTCAGACCATGATCGTCATTGGGTTCTTGCCCCACGGGGACTACGGCGAATCTCGGGGTGGCCAGGCCGTGGTAAGTTAAGATCTTCTTGGTGGTGGG
>JAMCWA010000029.1 GCA_023475165.1 Bacillota bacterium
CGGCAAAACCGCCCAGGCCGTTGGTGACAAGCCATTCTTTCCGAACGCCTTCCGCAAAGGTCTCCCAATTGTGCCTTCCTAGCCTGATCATGATTGCCCTTCCTGTTTTGTATTTTCCCTTACCCGACTGGGGGAAAGAGATCGCCGGGATGAGGGCGTCAATTACATAGTATCCCCCACCCTGGCTAAGAAGTTACGACCCTGGAAGTTGGGGGACTACTAGACAATTCTAGCCGGACCATCATATAATATGAAGAAGAGAAAATATACTGAAGAATCTATAAAATTTCAGAGGAAGGATTTCCCGTTAAGTTATTGCTACAACAAGATTTCTGCCGGTGGTTTGGACCCCACAGTTTTACCGCGGTGCGGTGGGTGCATAGGTCAACCAAGACGACGGCGGACTATTTTGTCCACATAGGCGGTAACGCCGGCACGAGAGCCATTCTTGCCTCCCACTTAATATACACTGCATCAGTTGAGAAGCTTAGACCACAGTTATCCAGACCCGTAAGCTGCCGGAAATTGGACTTTTCCAAAGTAGTGGTTAGTATCGCTCAAAAGAAGCCGGGGCAAAATCAGAATGAGGGAAAGGAGGTCTCGTTATGAAAGAGAAGAGTGTTGGCGGCGGGAAGTTCGCTTCCAATGAGGTGATCATCGGTGATGGTGAAGCGGAATATAGGACAAATGCGGTCTGGGACAGCGACCGCAAGGTGGTAGATTACTATGCCTGGATGTCAGATTTTAACCAGTGGTTGATGCCCGAGGAGATGAAGGAAAGGGGACGTTACCTGGCCAGGGTTAGCCGGAAAGGCGACAAAAACCCATGACGTAAGGCTGAGGGTTCCATCAAAGCGTCCTTTGAAGCAGGCTGCCGTCCGGCAGTTTCGCGCGGAGGGATTTGGACGAGCCGAGAACCGTGCGGTCGGCGCGGGTCATTGAGGAGCGGAGGAGACATCGCCCCAGACCCAGTATGCTGCCAGAAGCGCGACCTTTTCACACGGAGCTACTGCTCCTAAGTTCCTTTACCCTGTCCGCGACCCAGTAGGCTGGCAGAAAATGGACCTTTTCACACTGGCCCCTACCGCCCCGGCACGGAGGGAAGGATGGTTCCGTCCAGGAAGGATTTGGGATCAACCGGCGTCCGGCCGACGCTGATGACCCAGTGCAAATGGGATCCGGTGGAAAACCCGGTACTACCCATTTCCCCAATGACCTGGCCTTTTTGCACCAGGTCACCCTCTCTGACCTTTAGGCTGGCCAAGTGGCTATAGGAAGAGTATAGATTGAGACCGTGGTCGATGACTACGGTCTTTCCCGTTACATAGAGGTCATCGGCCAGGGTCACCCGTCCGCTGTTGGTGGCCAGGATCGGGGTCCCTTTCTTGTTGGCGATGTCCAGACCCGAGTGTCGTTCTGATTCCTGGCCGTTGATGACGCGGATGAGGCCGTACTCGGTGGTGATTTCACCTGGGGCCGGGAGTAGGAATCTATCTTGCCAAAGGGGGTGATCAGCGCTCTCACCCTTGGCACGAGCCAGTTTTTGACTATCGGCTTTGATTTTATCTTCGGTCCGCAGGTTGGTTAGCTCCTGGCTGACGGTGAGTTCCTCTTTGGGGTAAGAGCGGTCCAGGATAGCGATTGATTGCTTGATTTCCTTTTCCTGTCCGGAGACATCCCGAAGGCTTATTATTAGCTCCGCCGGGCCTGGTTTCTGCCAGTAACTTACCGGAAGGAAGGCAAAGAGGCGGCCAGGGCGGATCAGGTACAGGGGAAAGCTGTTATCGGCCAGGCGCACCTGGCCGCGCGCAAAATCGTAGTCGCCACTCCAGGAAATGAGCAGGGTGGCGGCTTCTCCGACCCGCGGCGACGCGGTCAGGCTGACCTCAAAGGTAAGGGGCGATTTCTTGGCCGAGGCGAACCCTTCGGACGATAGGTTCTGGTCTGCCTTCGCGGGAGGAGAACTTTCAGGCGTACCGGCCAGCGGTGGCCACGGCCGGTACGCGTAAAAATAGTAAGCTAGCCAAGCCACCAGCCCGATCAGCAGAAGACGCCGGAGAAAGGAGAACACGATTTTACCATCTGCCTTTTTGTGGCTTATGTTGCCTTGATCTATCAGACTATAGATATTTCGCCCCGTCACCGCCAAATCCTCCTGGTGCCTGTTGCCAATTGGTGGAGGCCCCCTTACGTTTACGGAAGTAACATGTTATTTTCTCTCGGCATATATTACTTTAGGATTCCCACGACGAGGAGGGAAAGGAGGGCACAGATGAGCGATCAACTATCGGTTGTCAAGGAACTCTTGCGCATTGAAGAGGTGATCGGGGAGGGAGCATCCCAGACCATTGTCAAGGAAACCTTGACGGTTCCCACGGATAAGCCGCCCGTAGCCCAGATCATCGACTATGAGGCCACCCCCGAGGTCACCGGGGAAACCATCGTGGCGGACAAGGTCATCGTTTCCGGGAACGTCCATCTGAAGACCATTTATGAGGCCAAGACCTCCGACCAGAGCGTACACGCCATGCACCATACCGTACCCTTTGAAGGCTTTGTGGAAATCCCGGGGGCAAGGCCCGGCATGAAGGTTTATCCGACCGTTAGTGTCGAAAACGTTTCCTACGACATAGCTCCGGATGGCAAGAGCGTCACTGTGCAGATGATCCTGCGGATTTTTGTCAAGGTGGTTCGTCCCGCTCAGTTGCAGGTGGTGACGGGGGTCTCCGGAGTGGCCGGTCTGCAGGTAACCAAGGATGTCATTCGGACGGAGGAAGTGGTGGGTGAAAACACCGCCCAGACCATCGTCAAGCAAAGTTTGACCGTGCCCAGCCCCAAGCCCGCCGTCAAACAGGTTATCGACCATATCGCCACTTCGGAGATTACCAGTCACAGGATCGTACCTAACAAGGTCATTGTGGCGGGTCTGCTCCATTTGAAAACCGTCTACGAAGGGCAGACTGCTGATCAGTCGATCCACGCTATGGAGCACGATATCCCCTTCGAATACTATGTGGAGATCCCCGGAGCCATGCCCGAGATGGTAGTTTACCCTTCCGTGAAGGTGGAATACATCAGCTATGATGTTCCACCGGCGGGGAATCCCATTACGGTTCAGGTGGTCCTGGAAATCTTCGCCAAGGTGGTTCGGGTCCGCTCCCTGGAGGTGGTGACCGACGTCAGCGGCGTACCCGGCCTGAGTGTAACCAAAGAACTCTTGCGGGTGCAAGAGGTACGCGGTGAAAACAGCGCTCAAACCATTATCAAAGAGACCCTGCCCGTTCCCGAAACCAAGCCACCCGTAGATCAGGTGCTGGATCACCGGGCCTCCATGACCATTACCAAGACCATCGTCTTACCCGGGAAACTGGTGGTAGACGGGGTCATGTCCCTGAAGACCATTTACGTTGCCCTCAATCCCTATCAAACCGTCCACGCCATGCACCACGATGTTCCGTTTGAGGTGGCCATCAACCTGCCGGGAGCCCAGCCGGGAATGGTGGCCGGGGCGACGGCCAGGCTGGAACACGTCAGCTACGAAGTACCGGCCGCCGGCAATCCCATTACCGTCCAGGCGGTCATCAAGGTCAAGGGTCACCTGTATCAGACCAAGCAGGTCGAAGTCGTTACCGACGTCGTCATGGGGGCTGTTTATCCACCTCCACCGCCTCCCTGTACGGGAACGATTACGGGAGACTCTGTTAATGTCCGCAGCGGTCCCGGTATGGATTACGCCCCCTTTACCCAGGTGAACAAGGGGACTGTGGTTACTCTTCTGGATAAGCAGGGCGAATGGTTTAAGGTCCGTCTTCCAGATCAGCGTGAGGGCTGGATAAACGCCAGATACATCCAAACCACTTGCTGGCCTGCCGGCTAGAGGGTGGCAAGGAATCCTGGGAGCGACACGGCGGATGTTTTCAGCGGTCACGCCTGACTGTTTTTCGGGCGCCTCGAGAACTCAAAACCTGGTTTTTTAGCGGTCTCTTCTAACAGCTTTTCGAGCGCCTCAAGAACTTGAAGCGGGGTTTGTCAGGGGTCTCTAAGTCTGGGTTGTTTTTGTTAGTGACGGATGCTGATGGTTATCGTGATCATCGGCCCGTCATTCTTCTTTTCCGGCTTGTTGTTTCGTGAGTTCTTTAGTCCTCTCATGGCGGCGCGACTTCTGCCATGTCCTCCCAAAATACAGGAATCCTATATGATTACCAGAGAACCAAAGGACATCCTGTTTTCTGGAAGGAGAAGGCGAAAGATAGTTGTTAAACAGCCTTGTCGTCTTAACATAATATAGTTTATCCTTGATACACGTCATAAAATAACCACGGGAGGGAAAGAGATGCCGCGACGAAGAATAACCATCGTCCTAAGCCTGCTCTTGTTGGTAGCGCTTCTAGTGCCGGCCAGCGTGCACGCCGGAGTCTTCTACAAGTTTAGAAACGGTACCGTCCAGTACACCTCCTCCGGAGTCATCACCACCTATCAGGAAGCTCGCTCCGCTACTCCAGAGACGAACTCGGCTGCCCCTGTTGTCAAAGGCACTAGCGTTTATCGAACCTCTACTGGTACAACTAAAGCGGCAACGACCACCAGGGTAATCCGGTACATGGGTCAGACCAAGACGACCTACTCAACAACTGCCTCACGCGTTGTCCACGGTGTTCCGAAAACGGTTCCGGCCCCTCAGCCTGCGCCCGCCCCGACGCCAGCTCCGGCGCCTCAACCTGCGCCGGCTCCCCAACCCGCTCCGGCTCCACAGCCCACCCCCGCCCCTGTCTCTGGCCTGACGGCCCAGGAGCAGCAAATGGTGGACCTGGTGAACCAGGAACGAATTAAGGCCGGTCTCAAACCGCTGGCGGTTGATCTCAAGTTGACCGAACTGGCTCGGCTTAAGGCCCAAGATATGGTCAAGAACAACTACTTTGACCACATGTCGCCAACCTACGGTTCGCCCTTTGATATGATGCGGAAGGCCGGGCTCACCTTCCGGACGGCCGGGGAAAACATCGCCGGGGCCGGTACCGTCGAGCGAGCCCACAGTGCCCTCATGAATAGTGCTGGACACCGGGCCAATATCCTTAATCCAAACTTTACCCGGATCGGCATCGGGATTGTGCCTGACGGGACCTATGGCTTGATGATCTCGCAGATGTTTATCGGTAACTGACCTTCGAGGTCTCACACTTTCTTGGTGGCGCAGACGATTGATGACCTCGCAAAGTTCATCGGTAATCGACCGGCTCGGTGGTGCCTGGTCAGCAAGACCCGTCTGAACCTAATTACAAAACAGCGCCGTATGGGCCGCTTGTCATCGTCTGCCGCTGCTCCGAATGATTGTATCTCCAGTGGAACAAGCTGCAAAATCGACCTGGACGCTCTGGCCAGGTCGTTTTTTTTTCGATCCGAGATCTTTACTCCCGGGACGTCATTATGCTATAATCGGGACACAACCGCAAAGCCGGTGCCTGGCAGGAGATCGGCCTGGTGACCTGGTTTCTAGAAAATAGCTTTTGACAACCGTCGCGATTTATTATATACTGAAAAGGCGGCGAACGGGCGAATAGCTCAGTGGTAGAGCACCTGCCTTACACGCAGGGGGTCACAGGTTCGAGCCCTGTTTCGCCCACCAGAGTGACGCAAATACGGAGGCGTGGTGTAGCTGGCCTAACATACATGCCTGTCACGCATGAGACCGCGGGTTCGAATCCCGTCGCCTCCGCCATAAAGGCCGCGGTAGCTCAGTCGGTAGAGCAGAGGACTGAAAATCCTCGTGTCGGCAGTTCGATTCTGCCCTGCGGCACCAGTAATCATGCGGAAGTGGCTCAGTGGTGGAGCATCGCCTTGCCAAGGCGAGGGTCGCGGGTTCGAATCCCGTCTTCCGCTCCAAAAGAGTAAATCGGGGGTCTCCTTGCCAGATCCCCTTAAAGCATATGATGGTCGGATGACCAGTAAGGCTATCCTGGGGCGAGTGGCGAAGTGGCTAACGCTGTGGACTGCAAATCCACCATTCGTCGGTTCAATTCCGACCTCGCCCTCCAGAATACGGGCGGTTAGCTCAGTTGGTTAGAGCGCATGCTTGACATGCATGAGGTCACAGGTTCGAATCCTGTATCGCCCACCAGTAAAATCAGGGCTTCCGAGATTCGGAAGCCTTTTTGTTTCGCCCTCAAACCATTTTTTTACTACTTTTGTGACTAAACCGGCCACTACAGACCTGCTTCAGCCGAACTGCCTCCAAATTCAAGCCAGCTCTTTTAGAAAAAGGGACAATATGGTAAACTTTAAGCCAAGGGGTACCTGGGTCAATTTTGAGTGAGAATCTACAGGTAGAACTCTCACTGATAATGACGTGAGAGTTGAGGGGTCAATCACCCACTGAGGTGAGAGTTCAGCCGTCGTTCACTTCTACATATTAGGAGACGGGTTAGTCACCCCGCCACCTCGCGTTGCTGGTCGTAATCAGACAGGACTTGGGAGATGTGGGCCTCCTGGATGCTAACGATAAAAGGCAGCCCGGCGGGCGGACGGCTGAAGCCCTATTTGCTTTTCAGAAAATCGTCCGGCAGCACCACCCTGACCGGCGAGCCGCCGAAGTCCTTAATGCTCCGGGTGATGATGCTTTATTAATCGTACAGTGGGGCGGTCAAGATAACCCCATTATTCCCTAACCGCTCTTTTCCAGCTTAATACCTCTGTTAGTGCTGTAACTGACCTGGGACTCCTCATCAGGGCCCGGGGCAACGCCGCTACCGACAGCTAACGATGGAGTTCTGACAGGTAAAGACGTAGTTTAACTCTCGCGAGTGGGAGAAGTGCTTCCTGCACAAGAAATCGAGGCCTGGCAGGCCAAAATTGCTGCATAGATGGGGGCACCTGATCGCAAAGTGGGGGCGGAGCGGGGAAGCCGACACCTTGACTAAACGCGATTTCTGTAATATGCTAATTTCAGAATTTAAGAAGGGAGTGGCTTGATGATTATCCTGACCGTCCGCACCAACGGACAGATTACCCTGCCCGCGAGCGTCCGAAAAGAGCTAGGGCTTAAAGAAGGAGATGTGGTCAGCCTTGAAGTACAGGACGGCGCCTTGTTGATAAAGCCGAAGCTGGTCGTTGATAAAAGCCAGGCCTATTTTTGGAGCGAGAGATGGCAGGCCGGCGAAAGAGAGGCTGAGGAGGACATTAAAGTGGGCAGGTTGAAGTATTTCAAGAACGCCCAAGAAGCCGCGCAAGCCTTAATCTCTCCCGACGCTGACGACGGAGTGGAACGCTGATGCCCATCATTTTGACGTGGCGGTTTGGACGGGCGTTTCGCGCACTCAACAAGCAAATTCAAAAGAAGGCGCTGCGGGTTTTGGAGCTTCTTGACCGCGATATGGGACACCCGTCTTTGCGTTGCAAGCTTGTTCAGGGGACGCCGGATATTTACGAAGCCAGAGTAGATCTCAAATACCGGATGACTTTTCAATTGGTCGGGGAGGTCAAGGTGTTGAGGAACATTGACAATCATGACGAATGCCTTCGGAATCCATAATCACGGCTATACCGACCTTTAATGGGCCAAGCTTGTTAACTCTCTCTGAAAACTGACCCACTTTTCTCCCCGAAAATTCGCCAAGGCCTTATCGATCCTTGAGTTACCCAGAGCTACCTGCTTTCGCTGGCAGGCCCAGGGCGGTAAAACCGTTGCTGAAAGGATCTATGTACCAAAGAGCCACTATCTTTTGCCCAAGGAACGGGAAGCCATCTTGGCTTATAAAAGGGCTCACAGGTAGGCTATCGTCGGTTAGCCTTCATGATGTTGGATGAGGGGATAGCGGCCGTATCCCCGGGAACGGTCTATGAGGTTCTTTACAAAGCGGGACTTTCGAGTCGGTGGACCCGGGCTGGGGGTACGCCCTCGGAGAAAGGGTTTGTTCAACCCGGGGGACCGCATCAACAGTGGCACATAGACATCTCTTACTTGAACATCCTGGGGACCAATTACTCGCTCGGAGAAAGTAGTCAGCTGGAACCCGTTCTTCAAGATTAAACTGGTAGAAAAGCTTTCCTTGTCCAGACTTGAGCCCCTTCATCGAGGACCACCGCCTTGTAGAAGTGTTCTACCTATGAGTTTCGACGTCTTAACCTTTGTTACCTGCGAGTTTGGCAACAGATCCATTGCCATTCACAATGACCGTCAGAATTGATGAGAAGGGCCGCCAAAAGCGCAGGTTCTTCTACGGGAAGACGCGGGCCGAAGTTCAGCAGAAATTGCCTGGCCGACGGCTAAGCCGGTTTACCTGTTAATCCCGCGAAAGAGTCGCTGGGGCAGTTTTTAGCCCGCTGGACTACTCTTTTACTACTACGAGGATAAAAAACCCTGGATTTTATGAACGCCAAGGATTATGAAGTGCTTTCTATACAGGTTGCGGCAGGATTCTGGGAATGTTCGTCGAATTAGCAACAAAAGGCAGCTGGCCTTGCAGGATTACAGTGGCGTCACTGATGGCACCCATAGCCTGACGGTGCAGTGAATGACCAGTCATTCAGAAAAGGCGAGCAAGTCCGTGGCGTATGGGTCCCGAGCAAGTACCTAGTTTCTCCGCGATAGGCGTGAAGACCTATCGGGAATATTCCCGGCCATTGGAAGAGAAACGGGGAAGGACACACATATTCGGTTTACTCCAACACCCTTCAACCACCCCACTACGCCTTCGACGACTACCAAACGAGGAGGGAAGGGCATGCCGCAGCCGGATTATCCCTGGTATCGTCATTACGATTCTGATGTCCCCAAGAACCTCACCTACCCCCAAAAGACGGTCTTGGAGCTTTTCGAAGACCGGGCCAGAGAAGCCCCCGACCGCCCGGCGGTGATCTTCTTCGGTCACCGCCTTTCCTACGGCCAGCTGGTCGGCTACGTCGACCGGGTGGCCGCAGGGTTGAAGGATTTGGGGTTGGATCCGGGTGAGCGGCTGGCCCTTCTCCTTCCCAACTGTCCCCAATATGTCATCGCCTTTTTTGCGGCCGTCAAAGCTGGCCTGACCGTCGTTCCGCTTAATCCCCTGAACACCGAACGCGAGCTGGAGTTCATCGTTCGCGATGCCGGAGTCAAGGCCGCCGTTGTCTTGGATCTTCTCGCCGCTCGCGTCCAAAAAGTGCGGGAGCGGGTTAGCGCAGACGGTTCCTCTTCCCTCTTATCCAAAGTGATCTACGCCGCCATTCCGGAGTTTTTGCCCTTCCCGCTCAACTGGCTTTACCCCTTGCGCCAGCCCCTTTCCGCGGAGGCCAAGAGCGCTTTACCGTATGGTTTGCCGTTTAGTCGTTTGCTTTCAGCCAGGGTCAGACCGCTGGTCCCGCCACCGGTGGACCGCGAAAAGGATCTGGCCGTCCTCATTTATACCGGCGGCACCACCGGAAAACCGAAAGGGGTCATGCTTTCCCACCGGGCCCTCGTCGTCAACGCCTCCCAAGTAATGGCCTGGGGGCAAATAGCGCCAGCCGATCGCGTTTTGGCCGTCCTGCCCTTGTTTCACGGTTTCGGGATGAGCGTGGGGATGAACGCCCCGCTCATCACCGGGGCGGCTTCCGTCTTGGTCCCCCGCTATAATGCGGGTGATCTACTGCGAGTGATCCACCGGCAGCGGCCAACCCTCTTTGCCGGGGTCCCGACGATGTATATTGGGATGATCAATCACCCGGACTTGAAACGTTACGATCTTTCCTCCCTCCGCGGTTGTTTTGCCGGGGCGGCGGCTTTGCCGGCGGAGATAAAACGGCGCTGGGAGGAGCTGACCGGCGGACGCCTCCTTGAGGGCTATGGTCTGACCGAGGCGGTCACCGCCAAGAGCGCCAACCCCTATCGTGGCCTCAACAAGACCGGGAGCATTGGGATTCCCTTTCCCGATACGGTGATGGAGATCGTCGACCTGGAAACCGGAGAAAAGGTGCTGAAACCGGGCGAAATCGGCGAGATCCGGCTCAAGAGTCCCGATCTCATGTTGGGCTACTGGAAGCGGCCGGAAGAAACGGCGGCCGCCCTGCGCGGCGGGTGGCTTTACACCGGGGACCTGGGCAAAATGGATGAAGACGGTTATTTCTATATCGTTGAGCGGAAGAAGGATCTCATCATCACCGGCGGCTTCAATGTTTATCCCCGGGAAGTGGAGGACGTGCTCTACCTGCACCCGGCGGTCAGGGAAGCCAGTGTCATCGGGGTTCCTGACGAATACCGGGGGGAGGCGGTCAAGGCCTTTGTCGTCCTCCGCGAGGGGATGACGGCCACGGAAGCGGAGATCATCGCCTTCTGCCGCGAGCAGCTGACGCCCTATAAGGTGCCCCGTCAGGTTGAATTTGTCCCGGATCTGCCCAAGAGCGCCATTGGCAAGGTCTTGCGGCGGGCCTTGCGCGAGAAAGTAGGATCTTCCTAACCGACAGGAGGCAAATGACGCCCGCGAGCGCCAAAGCGAGTACCAGCTTGAGTCACCACGATTTGCCCCCAATTCTTTCATCGCGAAAAAGAGGAGTCGGTTATGGAACACGGCGAGACTGACGGTATTAGTACTCTTCTGGCCGCGGCGCAAAGGCCCAGCGCCGCTTGGCCGAAGGCGTATCCGGAGATTAAATTCTTCGGCTTCTTCTGCAGCTACTGGCCGGAAGAACTGGCTTTGAGCGTAGGCTGGGAACCATTAAGGCTTCTCCCACCCCTACAGCCGGGGATGGCCGCTCGCCTGCCAGCTTACACCTGTGCGGTGGGCCGCGGGTGTCTGGCTCAGGCGGAAAACGGTGCGTACCGCCAACTGGCCGGGGTGGGCTTTGCGCATACCTGTGACACGATGCAAAGCCTGTTTGGAGTCTGGAGGAGCCTTTTTGCCGGCGGAGAGGCTCTCCCGGGGGACGAGTCGACCTTCATGGTGGTGCCTCCCGCCAATCTTCTGGCTATCGGGGCTGAATCTTACTACCGGGCGGAGTTGGAACTCCTCTGGCACCGCCTGATGGCGAGGGCCGGGCAAAAACCGGAGGAAGAGGCTCTGCGGGGAGCCATCAGATTGGCAAACCGGATCCGCCGTCAGGTGGAGGAACTGGAGCGAAGGCGGGCCTGGCTCCCTTCTGATCTGGTCGCCGCTTTGCTCCGGGCCGGGCAACTGATGCCCCGGGCCAACTATGACCAGCAGCTGGCCCAGGCCTTGAAGCAATTGGAGGACTACCCCTCTTCCCTGGCCGGGCGAGTCCCGTTAGTCCTGAGCGGCTCCGTTTTGGAGGGGGACGGGATTTATCGGCTGATTGAGGACCTGGGTGGCCGGGTGGTGGCTGATGACACCTGTACCGGGACCCGCCATTATCTGGGTTTGGTGGACGAGGAGGAGGAGCCCCTCCTGGCCCTGGCCCGTCGCCACCTCTCCCGGCCGGCCTGTCCCTGCCGTCACCAGGGGTTACCAGCCAGGTTAGATCACTTGAAAGGGTTGCTCCGACAGAGGGAAGCCCGCGGGGTCCTTTTGGTCTTGCGCAAGTACTGCGAACCCCATGCCTGGGACGCCGTACCCCTGCGCGATGGTTTGAGGGACGCGGGCGTCCCCGCGTTAATCCTCGAACTGGACGGGACCGCTCCGGGAGAACAAGAGAGGACGCGCCTGCAGGCCTTTTTGGAAGGTCTGGCGGGAGGGTCTTGACCGTCCTGACTCATCGGGCGCCTGAACGCCGCCCCGAGCGGATGGTTAGGGAACTTCACCCCGGCCGATACCCCCAGCATCCTCAGGGATATTGGAACATACTCCGGATCCCACCCTATCCCATAGTGAAAGGACGTCAGGAGCTTGGCCAGGAAAGATTATATCCCGCTGAAAAGCAGCGGCCCTTTGCAGCGGCTGATGAAGCGCTATTACCTTTTGACTCGTTACCACCACCTTTGGGGCCGGCCCTTGCGGCGGCCACTGGCTTGGATTACCAGCGGCGCCCCGGTCGAGATCCTGCAGGCTCTTGGCATTGATTCTCTTTATCCGGAGAATTATGGGGCCATTTACGGAGCGCGGCGCAAAGGCGGGGCACTGGCCCTGGCCGCCGAAACCAAGGGTTTCTCACCTGATCTTTGTTCTTATGCCCGGGCCAATCTTGGCGCCATTTATCACCCCGATCGCGAACCGCTGGGAGGGCTCCCCCGGCCGGATCTTCTGGTCATCAGCAGCAACATCTGCGGTACCGTTTTAAAATGGTACGAAGCCCTGGCCCGCCACTACGGCGTACCTCTCCTCATCGTCGATACCCCTTTTGTCGCCGCTGACGACGGAGTATCCCGGCAGCACGTAGTGGCCTACGTTCGGGGACAGCTCCGGCAGCTGATCGCCGATTTGACCAAGATTACCGGGCGTCCTCTCCCCATGACCGAACTGGAGCGGCGGATTAAGTGGAGCAACGAGGCGGTGCAACTTTGGGAGGAGATCCGCCGGCTGGGCCGGAATCGCCCCGCTCCGCTCAATGTTCCCGATCTATTCATTCAGATGGCGCCCATCGTCGTCCTGCGGGGGACACCTCAGGCGGTAGCTTACTATCGCCAGCTCTACGCCGAGGCTAAGGAGAGGGTGCGGCAGGGGCTGGGAGCCGTTCCGGGGGAAAAATACCGCCTACTTTGGGATAACATCGCCATCTGGCATCATCTTTACCGGTTTTTCAACCTTTTTTCGCGGCGCGGGGCGGCCTTTGTGGTCGACACCTACACCGCGGGATGGGCGGGGACCATGGCCCCCGGGGATCCCCTGGAAAGTCTGGCCCGGACCTATACGGAAGTTTTCCTCAACCAGTCCTTTGAGTTTCGGGTGAGACAAATGATTCAGTTGATCCGGGAGTATAAGGTGGACGGCTTTGTGATGCATTCCAACCGTTCCTGCAAGCCATACTCATTAATTCAAGAGGAAATGCGGCGGAGGGTGATGGCGGAAACGGGGGTCCCCGGGCTCATCGTCGAAGCGGATATGACCGATGAGCGGGCTTACGCCGAGGAGCCCATCAAAAACCGGGTGGAAGCCTTTTTAGAGAGCTTGGAAGGGGGCGGGGACTAGTCTGGTCAGAAGTCCGCCGAAAGATCGGTCAATCCCTTGTTCGACCCCCAGGCCGCAAGCGGTGCCAGCAGCGGATGAAAAAGCCGGCCGCGGAGCGGGGGTGCTGGCAGTTTGTGGAGGGAGGCGGCGTAGCCGCATTGGTCCGAGCTGGTACCGCCCTCCGCAAGGCGCGGCCTGAAGTCCGGACGGCGGCACGGATGCCGCCGAGCGCGGCTCTCCAGGGATGGAGAATCCGCGCGGCACCGGACGAAAGGCCGCCGGCGAGCGGCTAAGGGCGTCAGCGTAGGGACCTGCGGTTAGCCGCCGACCACAGCAAGCTCGCCGCTAGAATGCGCTCGGCGCGAGTGACTTGCGGAGCGCATCTCCATATTTTGAAATAAATTGGCGCGAGGGATGAGGTTGAAGGTGGAACATTATTTCTTGGGAGTAGACATCGGTTCTCTAACCACCAAAATCGTCCTTTTGGATGAAGGCGGGAAAATCGTGGCCCAGGCCACCCGGCGTTCGGGCTACCGCGGCAAAGAGACGGCGGAACGGTTACTGGAGGACCTGTTGCGGGAGCGGGGTTTAGGCCGGGAGCAGATCGCCAAAGTCGCGGCCACCGGCTATGGCCGGATTACTTTTCCCGCCGATCGGGAGATCTCCGAGATCACCTGCCAGGCGCGGGGGATTAACCATCTCTTTCGGGGAGTCCGCACCATCATCGACATTGGCGGGCAGGATAGCAAAGTGATCAAAATTTTGCCTAGTGGCCGGGTGGGCGATTTCGTGATGAACGATAAATGCGCGGCGGGGACGGGGCGCTTCCTGGAGGTCATGAGTCAAGCTTTGGAGGTAGACTTAGAAGAGCTGGGAAGACTGGCCGGCCTGGCGGAAAAGGCGGCAGCGATTTCCTCGACCTGTACCGTTTTCGCGGAATCGGAGGTAGTATCGTATTTGGCCCAAGGGGCCGAAAGAAGCGACATCATCGCCGGGCTTTGTGCTTCCGTGGCCGCGCGGGTAGCGGCCCTGGTCAGCCGCGTCGGTGTGGAAAAAGAGGTCCTTTTAACCGGAGGTGTGGCCCGGAACCAGGGCGTGGTGCGGGCTTTGCAGGAGAAGCTGGGTCTTGCGCTCTTGATCCCCCCAGAACCCAGTATAACGGCTGCCCTGGGCGCCGCCCTTTTTGCCCGCGACCTGGCAAGGAACAATGAAAATGTCACGATAAAAACGCGTTAAGGGGACAGATGCCCAGGGAACTGGCATAACCAAGATATCTCCGCAATGAAAATGTCACGATAAAAACGCGTTAAGCGGACAGAGAAGATGTCACTCCCTTTGACTAAGAGGTAAATGGAAGGAAATCAGGCGACTCCTGCATGTTCCCATATCAAAACTCGACAGCAGCATAGGTATGCATCCATAGGAATAATGCCCTGACACTCTTGAAAAGAGACAGCTGGCCCGGAGGATGTAATGAATGAAGCTGCGGCAATGCGAGCAGCCGCCAGAGCTAGTTTCTGGCGGCTGTTTCTTCTTGATTGCATCTCTCTGGCGATCCGCAGACCAGTTCGCAAGGTGTCTTGCCGGTGCCTGTTAAAGTCGTCTCTTCCTGTTGCTGCCCGGGTGGTTTCGCGCCACGCCTTCGGTAGCCTTCTCGGCCGCCTGGGAGGAAAAAGCCGTTTCTCGTGGAATACCTATTAACAGGTAATTTCCCGCTGGTCCTGGCTGAGCAGGGCCCCGTCGTCTGGTGTGGCCCGGGCTGCCTCGGGCGAAATGTTTTATCTCTTCTGATGGTGGAGAAGATGGATAAGCATAGATTCTCCTGGCTGAGAAGGTGGGTTAATCGCTGGATGAAGCTTCTCAACCGGCTTAATCTTTTTCACAAAGTAGTCGTGGCCAATGCCTTCATCATCGCCATTGGGGCGATCGGAGGAACCTGGTTGACCAGGCGGCTGGCCCAGCAGTCAGACGCCAAACTGGTTGTCTTTTTCGTCCTCCTGGGAGTTGCGGCCTCCATTGTCGTGAATTTCCTGGTTGTGCACCTGGTCTTCCGCCCTCTTTTTCGCTTGGAGCAGACGATGCAGGTCATTCAATCCGGTGAGGTCAACGCCAGGGTTCCCCTCGGGTTCGACGATCCGCAACTGGAGGGGTTGGCCCGGGCCTTCAATTCCATGTTGGAAGCTATTGAAGCGGCGCGGAAGGGGTTCTCTGCCCGGGTCCTGGAGGCCCAGGAGGAGGAAAGGAAACGGATCGCCCGTGAACTCCACGATGAGACCAGCCAGGCGTTGACCACGGTGGTGATCAACCTGGAGCTGCTGGAGCGTCTCCTCCCGCCCGATTCCGGACGGATCAAGGAGCGTCTGGCCGCGGTTCGCGACCTGGTCCTGATGACCCTGGAAGAGACCCGCCGTCTGATTCATGATCTTCGCCCGACCATCCTGGATGATCTGGGGTTGGTCCCTGCTATCCGGTGGTATGCTAAGAGCAAGCTGGAGAGCGAGGGCATTAAGGTGGCTTATCAAATGGCGGAAGAGTGTTGCGAAAAGGTCTCCCCGGAGATCAGGACGGCTCTCTTTCGGATCGCGCAGGAAGCCATGACCAACATTCTCCGGCACGCCCGGGCGAAAAACGTTAGGATCGGACTATGCCGGGAAGGGAAGGAAGTTCGACTCTGCCTTGAAGACGATGGTCTTGGGTTTGACGAGGGCGAGTTGGCCCGCTCGGATCCCCGGGGGCGAGGTATGGGGCTCTTCGGAATGAAGGAGCGGGCCTCGCTTCTGGGCGGGGAGGTTAAGATTCAGAGCAATCCGGGTTGCGGGACGAGGGTGTTGGTTAGAATTCCCTTGGCGGGGGGTGCGGACAGTGCCGGGAAAGATACGTGTCCTGCTGGTGGATGATCATACCATCTTGCGGGACGGGATTCGCTTGTTGCTTTCCTCACAGGAGGACATCGAAGTGGTGGGCGAGGCCGGCGATGGCAGAGAAGCTGTAGAAAAGGTGCTTCAACTGCAACCGGATGTGGTCCTGATGGATATCGGCCTCCCGGTGATGAACGGGATTGAGGCGACCCGGACCATTACTCAGAAAAGGCCAGCAACTAAAGTTCTGGTCTTGACCATGCACGAGGATGAAGAATACGTCCTTCCCCTCCTCGCCGCCGGTGCCTCGGGCTATGTCCTGAAAAAGACCGCCTCTTCTGAGTTAATCTCGGCACTGCGCGCTGTGGCCGAGGGTAATGCCTTCCTCCATCCCGCGGTGGCCAAGACAGTTATAGACAAGTACCTGCAGGGAGCCGCGCCGGAGGGTGACTCGGGGGGACCGGACGGGTTGACAGAGCGGGAAGTGGAGGTCTTGAAGCTGGTGGCACAGGGACTTTCCAACCGCGAAATTGCCGACCGGCTCTTTATCAGCATCAAAACCGTCCAGGCCCATCGCAGCAACATCATGGAGAAGCTTAACCTGCATGACCGGGTGGATTTGGCCAAGTACGCCATTCGCAAGGGCTTGATTGAGATGGACAAGGAAAGGAATTAGAAGATTGGTGAAAAGCCGCGTTTGGAATGGTCAACCTGCCCGAGACACGGTGGGGGGAAGTTGAGGCCGGGCGAGCAACCGGGGGAGGCTGATGGGATGCGGGAACAGGCGGAGGTTGGTGCTGAGGGTGGTCGGGGTATGGCAGGAGAAACCGAAACCGTCAAAGTGCTGCTGGTGGACCGTTTTGCCCCCTTTCATCAGTGTTTGCGTGACGTCCTCACCCCCGAGACGGGTATGGAAGTCGTCGCCACGGCTGAGGACGGGGAACAGGCTTTGGCCAGCATTGGTCCTCTGGCCCCGGATGCTGTCCTGGTCGATGTGGGCCTTTTTCGGCCTGGCCAGGCTGGTCTTCCGGAATTGCGCCGCTTGAATGGAGTGGAGACGGCCAGGTTGATCCGAGCTCGTTACCCGGGCATGGTGATAATCCTTTTGGCCACCGAGGATCATGAAGAATACCATAGGGCGGCCAAGGGTTTGGGGTTGGATGGTTTTTTGGCTAAACGCCGCATTCAGGATGATCTGATCCAGCTCCTTGCGGAAAGTATCACCCGGCGGCGTGGGGGGCGGTTTGTTTCAGGGTAGCCCCCAATGCCGTCTCCGGGCACCCCAAAGAATGAAAACATTGGTTCAGCGCGTGGCCTGGGTCGACATCGTCGCCGCGATTTTGCCCCGGCCCTTTTTGTTTTGAGCAGCAAATATCTGGCTAAGAGAAAGGCTCAAGCCTTGATTTAGAACGATCTAAGACGCGGCAGCAGCGAGCGGCCTTGAAAAGCTCGTCGTCACAGTTGGAGCGAAAAAATGCCCTACAGCAATAGGTTGAAGACCCTAGGCCAAATTTAGGGCATGTGCCTAATGGCACAAACTGTCCGGATATCTTATGATGAGAACGAAGCGGAAAGTCGCCAGTTATGAGAGCTACTTCACAATGCGATTATCCCGAAACGTTTTGAGGAGGCATAATCGATGAATATTCTCAAGGACCGTCGCTTCAGTGTTATCTGGCTCTTGCTTCGGGTTTGGCTGGGCTATCAGTGGCTGGAGGCAGGTCTGCATAAGGTTGGTGACCCCAAGTGGATGCAAACCGGTGAGGCTCTCAAGGGGTTTTGGATGAAGGCTGCCGGTCTGCTCCCCAATAGCCAGCCCGCCATCAAGTACGGTTGGTATAAGTCCTTCATTGAAGGGCTGGTCAAGAGTGGCAGTCAGGTCTGGTTTGGCAAGCTCGTTGCCCTGGGTGAAATGGCCGTTGGCCTTGCTTTGATTCTGGGCCTACTGACCACCTTTGCCGCCGTGATGGGGGCCTTCATGAACTTGAATTTTATGCTGGCCGGAAGCTCAAGCACCAATCCGGTTCTTTACACCCTGGCCATCCTGCTGATCCTGGGCGGGTCCAACGTCGGTTACTGGGGGCTGGACCGCTTTGTCCTGACCTATCTGAAGGGAATATTGCCGAAAGGAAAGCCTTCTCCCGCCTAGTTTCGATGTAACCAAAGCCTACCCCGGTTTGCCTGCCCCCTGACCGGGGGGCAGTGAGGCCGCGAGTCCGGCAAACCGTGGTATATAATCCGGGTTTCTCACCCCTGTTCACTGCCCGGGGCCCCTTTGGGGCCTTTTTTTTATTTTGCCGGAAGTAACGCTCACCCTCCCTGTTTGGTAGAATTGGCTGATTTGTTTTGGGACCTCTTTAGGAAGTAACGCTATGATCGCAATGTCCTTGCCGGCGAGAGAGGTAAGGCACCTGTGGAAGGCGCTTCCAGAAGCTCTTGTATACGATTTTTTGGCCGCACATATACTATTAACACCGGAAGAAAGGAGTGATCCGGTTGCAGCTTAGTATTGGGACGGCCAGGTACGTCGATGAACTGCGAGAGCGGTTGGGTTACGAATTCCGCTCTCTAGAACGAGAGGGGCTAAGTGTTGATAAGGCCGAGACAAGCCGGGGAAACTTGACCTTCCTCGGATACGATATCAGAAGGAATGAGCGGACGAAGTACAGCCAGGATGACATTAATGCCCTACTGAAGCATTACGTCGCCAACACCGTCTCTGACATTATCGTCAGTGATTGGGAGGATTTCCTTCTCAAAAAGATCATTAAAGAAAACTACTATTACTTGAGTAAGGAGGAACAGGAGGCCATCCTCAAGCATGTTGGCGAGGGCTCGGAATGCCCTGATCGGGACTTTTATGTGCGAATGTCTCGGAAAACCAGGGTCCTGAACCAACTCCTGGAATTTTTTCGCTCCAATAATGAACTCGTGGTGGAGGGTTTCTTGACCTTTCGTCTCAAGGACTATTTGGAGGAACTGGAAGAAGTCGTCGACCGGGCGGTAGACGATTTTCTGATGGAAAAGGAGTATAAAGAGTTCGTCCGTCTCCTGAAGTATTTTGTAGATATTCAGGAGCCCAGGGAAGCTGAAGTGAACATATTCTTCCTTCCGGAGGGTGGCTTTCATCTCTTGGACAAAAGCTTTAACGAGATTAAGAGTGAAAGCCTAAGCGAATTCATGGTAAGCGGAATAGGTGAAAACGAGGTGGAATTCGAAGACGTTCTCATCAGCTCGCTGATCACCCTTTCCCCTTTGCGAATCATCTTGCATTCACCTCCCCAAGAAGAACGTTTCAGTCTGGAAACCATCAAGGCCGTCTTCGGCGAGAGGGTAAGTACTTGCCGGAACTGTTCCCGTTGCAAGGCGGCGGTGGAAAAGGTTCCGCAAAAGGAGAGATAGTTTTCTTCATCGGATCCTCCGTTTTTCTCAAACGGATATCCTTGCGCAACCAGTTGCTTCCTTTGCCGAGAGCGGCGCGTTTCTCTCGGCCTTTTCTTTTGGTACAATGGGGACGAGCCCGCCGGAGCGACAAGGTAGATGGGGTTTCAAGCCGTCTCCCGGGAGCCCTCGCGCCTCTGGACACCAACCAGGATGCAAAAAGGTGAGACATTCCCTTAAAGCAGGTGAAGCTGGCGTGCTACCGGAGTATTTTCTCATTCCTATAGTTGGGGCCTTCATCGGCTGGGTCACGAATCTCCTGGCCATTAAGCTGATCTTTTGGCCCCTGCAACCCATCGAGGTCCCCCTGGCGGGAATAACCATCCAGGGGCTCTTACCCAGGCGCCGCAAGGAGATGGCCCGTCTTATCGGCGTGACCCTGGAAAAGGAGGTTCTCTCCACCCAAACTATCTTCCGCAGCCTGGTCAACGATTCTCTGCGACAAGACATCACCGATGGGATAGGGGAAGCCATCCGCAAAAGGCTTCAGGCCAGGTTTCCCGTTTTTTTGCCCCGCGGACTTACTGAAGGGCTGATTAATTATATTACCGGCCTGGCCCGCCGCGAGACGGCCGCCTTCTTGGACGAATCACTGGACGACCTGAGCCGTCAAGCCAGGGAATCATTTCATCTGGGGGAGATGGTGGAGGAGCGTCTAAACAGCCTTGATTTAGACGCTTTAGAGGGTCTGGTGGTCAAACTGGCCGCTTCTGAGCTGCGGCATATTGAAATCTTGGGCGGGGTCTTGGGGTTCATCATCGGGATGATTCAGGTGATCTTTCTCGCTTTGACCAGATGACATTCAGGGCCTTCCAAAGCCTTGACTTTGCTTCGGAGTATTGTATAATCAAAGGAAATGTGACATCATACTTATGGCGATGATCGGGAAAGTAACTCTTTTCAGACCTAGCAGAGAAGAGGGCCGCTGGCTGAAAGCCCTCAGGCAGAGGAAAGAGCGAAAACCACCCGAGAGCCGGAGGATGAACGGGATCGCCTGCACAGATCTCGCCAGGGGTCTTTAAGGGCGGAGCGAGTCCCCTGCAGGCAGTTGACCAACGCGGTCTCCTACTAAATCCTCCCGGATGGTCCCGTTAAAGGCCGACGAGTGGATCCTTTTTCGGATCAAACAGGGTGGAACCGCGGTCAGCAACCGTCCCTATCGGGGCGGTTTTTTGTTTGAGATCATTGTACTCGGCGAGCTATGCGTCAAGCAGATGGGGTTCTTTCAGCGGTCTACCCTGAAACAAACCAGCTACTTCCAGGGCGCCGTTGCTGTTTCATACTTTTTGGCGCCGCCAAAAGGCGGCAGGGGGATCTCCTAGATCAAAGGAGGGGTCTTTCATGTCAACTATCAAGATTCGTTTTCCCGACGGCCAGGAGAAAGAATACCCTGAAGGGGTGACGGCAGGGGAGATAGCCGAAGGCCTGGGGGCTGGGCTGGCTCGGGCGGCTCTGGCGGCCCTCATTGACGGCGAGATGGTGGATCTTTCTCGCCCCCTGTCCCAGACTGGGGAGATTCGTCTTTTGACCTTCGATGATCCAGAAGGGAGGGAGGTCTTGCGGCATAGTACCTCCCACGTCATGGCTCAGGCCGTCCAGCACCTCTTCCCTGGGGTCAAACTGGCTATCGGACCGGCCATTGAAGATGGTTTCTACTATGACTTTGATGTTCCGCAGCCCTTCACCCCGGAAGATCTCACTCGTATTGAAGAGGAGATGGGGCGGATCATTGCGGCCGATTACCCTTTCCTGCGGGAGGAGGTCAGCCGGGAGGAGGCCCTGCGCCTGTTTGCGGAGCGGGGAGAAAAGTACAAGGTGGAACTCATCGTCGATCTTCCGGCCGGGGAGCCCATCTCCCTCTACCGGCAGGGGGACTTCCTCGACCTCTGCGCTGGTCCCCACATCCCATCCACCGGAAAGGTCAAGCACTTCAAGCTTCTGAGCGTAGCTGGGGCCTACTGGCGGGGGGACGAAAAGCGTCCCATGCTGCAAAGGATCTATGGAACTGTTTTTGCCAAGAAGAGCGACTTGGAGGAGTATCTTCGTCGCCTCGAGGAAGCCAAGAGAAGGGACCACCGCCGTCTGGGGCGGGAGCTGGACCTTTTCAGCCTGCAAGAGGAGGCTGGTCCGGGATTGGTCTTTTGGCACCCTAAAGGGGGTCTGGTCCGCCAGTTGATCGAGGACTTCTGGCGCGCTGAGCACCGGCGCCGTGGGTATGAGATCGTTTTTTCCCCGCACATCGCGAAGCTTGACCTTTGGAAGATCAGTGGGCACTGGAGCTGGTACAAAGAGAACATGTACTCCCCCATCAATATCGATGAGGTGGAGTACCTCCTGAAGCCTATGAACTGTCCTTTCCACATCCTGATGTATAAATCGGCCACCCGGAGCTATCGGGACCTGCCCTTGCGCTGGGGGGAACTGGGAACCGTTTATCGCTACGAGCGCTCCGGGGTGCTGCACGGCCTCCTGCGGGTGCGCGGCTTTACCCAGGACGATGCCCACCTCTTTGTCCGTCCGGACCAGCTCAAGGATGAACTGGTGGGGGTCATTGATTTGGCGCAGTTTATGATGGAATCGTTCGGCTATCAGAACTATGAACTCATGCTTTCCGTCCGCGACCCAGAGAACAAGACCAAGTATATTGGCAGCGATGAGGTCTGGGAGATGGCGGAAAAGGCCCTGGTAGGAGCGCTCCAGACCAAGGGTCTCCCCTACGTCCTGGGCGAGGGGGAAGCCAAATTCTACGGACCGGCCATCGACATCACCCTGAAGGACGCCCTGGGGCGAGGGTGGCAGGGTCCCACCATTCAGGTGGACTTCAATCTGCCGGAACGCTTTGATCTGGCCTATATCGGCGAGGACGGTCAACCGCACCGGCCGGTGATGATCCACCGGACAGTTCTTGGTTCCATGGAACGTTTCATGGGCGGACTGATCGAACATTACGCCGGGGCCTTCCCCCTCTGGCTAGCGCCGGTTCAGGCCCGGCTTTTGCCCATCACCGAGCGGCATCATGAATATGCCTATTCCGTCCAGAAAAGGTTGCAGGAAGCCGGACTGCGGGTCGAGGTGGACCCGCGTAGCGAAAAGGTGGGCTACAAGATCCGCCAGGCTGAGATGGAGAAAGTCCCCTATATGCTGGTAGTGGGCGATAAGGAAAGAGACCTGGGCCAGGTGGCCGTCCGGCAGCGACAGCAGGGTGATCTTGGCCCCATGGGGGTTGAGGACTTCCTCAGCAAAGCCCGGGCGGAAATCGGGGAGAAAAGATAGCCTGGTTTCGCCGGCGTTTATCTCTAGGAGACCGCTAAAAAACACCCATCTGCGGTGTCGATTAGCGGCCCCGATGCTCCGGCCAGGGGTCTCTTCGAGTGACTCAATGGAGGCTGCTCTTTTCAGGGGTGATTTTGAACAAGACCATGAAAAAAGCCTTGCGCCGTTGACTGGTCTTGACGCCTCATGTTATAATCTAGAAGAGTTCTAAGCAGAAGCCATCCGCTTCTCACCTTACGACCACTGGTTGTCAGGGTTTCTTCGAAAAGGTAGCGCCGGTCCTCCTGGATCTCGATTTACCTTTTGATCTTTAAGCGGGTGGTAAGCCCGCTTTCTATTTTTTGGAGGTGAAAAACAATCAGTAAAGACTTACGGGTCAATGAAGCGATCAGGGTCCGGGAGGTCAGACTGGTGGATAGCACCGGCGAACAGCTGGGCATAATCCCTCTCAGAGAGGCCTTGCGCCTGGCTTCAGACCGGGGTTTAGACCTGGTGGAAGTGGCTCCCACGGCCCGACCGCCCGTCTGCCGGATCATGGACTATGGCAAGTTCAAATACGAGCAGAGCAAGAAGGAAAAAGAGGCCCGTAAAAAACAGAAGGTCTTTGATGTTAAGGAACTCAAGATCCGGCCTAACATCGATGACCACGATTTCGAAGTGCGGGTGCGTAATACTGAGCGCTTTCTTTTGGACGGGGATAAGGTCAAGCTGATAATGATTTTCCGGGGCCGGGAGATTGCCCATGCCAATTTGGGGCGTCAGGTCCTGGAGAAGTTGGCGCAAAGGGTGGCTGAAGTGGGGTTGATAGAACGTCCGCCCAAGATTGAGGGCCGGAATATGATCATGATCCTGACACCGAAAAGCCAGCCCCGGGAGCCGGTTAGAGAGCCAGTTAAGGAACAACCCAAGGAGACGGTCGGCTCGTCCGAAAAAGTACCTACAATTGAGGGAAGGTGAGTTGTTTGCCTAAAATGAAGACGCACCGGGGGGCAGCCAAACGTTTTAAGGTTTCGGCCACCGGGAAGATCATACGGCGCAAGGGATACAAGAGCCATATTCTCGAGAAAAAGAGCGCCAAACGCCGGCGTAATCTTGGTCAAGCGGCCGTGGTAAGTTCAGGGGACGAAAAACGGGTTAAGAAGCTACTCCCTTACGCCTAGGAAGCGGCTTGGGAACCGCGGTTTCAGCGGTCTTTTAGGAGTGTGCTGACGAACTGCGTTTTGCGTGGTTAGCCCGCCCGAGCAAAGCCGCTAAGTTTGGGCGCTTGACGGCGATTGTGCTTCTGGCGGCTTTAGCCCAATCGTTAGGTCGAGACCGCTCAAAAACCGCGTCTTAAATGTCCAGTCATGAGGAGGTTTTGATGTATGGCCAGGGTCAAAAAAGGGGTTACCGCCCATAAGAGACATAAGAAAATTCTAAAGCTGGCTAAGGGTTTTTGGGGTACTAAGAGTAAACTGTTCCGACCGGCCAATGAGGCCGTCTTGCACGCCCTGTCTTACGCTTTTCGCGACCGGCGAGCCGTCAAACGCGAATTCCGGAAGCTTTGGATCGCCAGGATCAATGCGGCGGCCAGGAGCAACGGCATCTCTTACAGTCGACTGATCAATGGCCTTAAGAAGGCTGGGGTTGAGATCAATCGCAAGATGCTGGCCGAGTTGGCGGTGCATGACGCCTCGGCCTTCAGCCAGATTGTAGAGAAGGCCAAGGGTGGTTTTTGAGGATAACCGGCGATAGGAGATGGCCAGGCCGTCTTTGGCAGCGCTGTCGTCCATCCGCCATCCTCCACCATCCAGGCGACTGCCAATTTGCTGGTTTGTTTGAGGGCAGGGTAGACGCAGGTCACCAGAGCGGGAACCGGCGAGCGACCAGTCAGCAAAGCCGATTGCTTGGAGAGAGCCAGTTGAGAGAGAACGAAAAGGCCTGCATTCGGGCCTTTTGGTTCTTTACACAACCTTTCTTGCCTCTAGGAGGGAGACTAACCGGTGCGTCAGTTTGTGGTGATTGGATTAGGTCGCTTCGGTTCCAGCGTGGCCAAGACGCTCCATGCCATGGGCTATGAAGTTTTGGGGGTGGACAACCATTCCGATAGGATCCAGGGGGCCGCTTCTTACCTGACTCATGTGGTCCAGGCCGATGCCACCGACGAGGAGGTCCTGAAGAACCTGGGAATCCGGAATTTCGATTGCGCGGTAGTCAGCATCGGGGAAGATATCCAGGCCAGCATCCTGGTCACCGTTCTCTTAAAGGAGATGGGGATCAAGTACGTTGTAGCCAAGGCCTTGAACGATCTGCACGCCAAGGTGCTGAGCAAGATCGGGGCCGATCGGATCGTTTTTCCGGAGCGCGAGATGGGGGCCAGGGTGGCTCACAACCTGGTATCTTCCCATGTGCTGGACTATATCCAGCTTTCCCCGGACCATAACATCGTTGAGGTGGAAGCAAGCCCGGACTGGAACGGGAAAACCTTACGGCACCTGAATTTCCGGTCGCGGTTTGGGGTAAACGTCCTGGCCATCAAGCGCGGTAAACAGATCAACGTTTCACCCACGGCGGACGATGTGGTAATGGCCGGGGATATCCTGGTGGTCGTCGGGGAGACCGACAATCTGCGCCGTTTGGAGGAGTACTAGGCCGCATGGAACTCTTCCATTTCAGAATCGTTCAGGGAATTAGGCTTACCCCACCCCGGATCCTGGCTTTTGGTTTTGCCGGAGTGATCCTGCTGGGAAGCTTTTTACTGACGCTCCCCGCCGCGGCCCGGGCCGGCCAGGGCACCTCGTATCTGGATGCCCTCTTCACGGCTACGTCGGCGACCTGTGTCACCGGGCTGGTGGTGGTGGATACCGGCAGCCACTATTCCCTTTTCGGGCAGTTGGTGATCCTTTCATTAATCCAGGTGGGTGGGCTGGGGATCATGACCATGGCCACCCTCTACGCCCTGATGATCGGGAAACGAATCACCTTGCGGGAACGATTGGCGATTCAAGAATCTTTAGGACAATTCAAAGTGGCTGGGGTGGTGAGACTGACCCGGGCGATCATCCTCATCACCCTGGTCGCCGAGGCGCTGGGAAGTCTCATTCTTTTCTTCCGCTTCCTGTCTGACTATAGGCTGGCAAAGGCGCTATATTTTGCGGTATTCCATACCGTTTCGGCCTTTAATAACGCCGGTTTTGACCTTTTCGGCACCAGCCTGATGGGTTACGTGGGAGACCCGGTGGTGATCCTGACGATGTCCGTCCTCATCATCACCGGAGGTCTGGGATTCACCGTGGTCTATGAACTCTTGGGCCAGTTTAGACAAAGGCATAGCCTCTCTTTGCACAGTAAAGTAGTCTTGAAGACGACGGTCCTCCTTTTAGTCTTGGGGACTGTCTTCATTTTCCTCTTTGAGTACAGGAACCCATCTACCCTGGCCTCCCTGGATTGGAAGGGCAAGCTATTGGGGGCCTTCTTCCACTCCGTCACCCCCAGGACGGCGGGCTTTAACTCGCTGCCTACCGGGAAGCTGACACAAGCTACGCTCTTTTTAACGATACTGCTCATGTTCATCGGGGGTTCACCCGCCGGAACCGCCGGTGGGATCAAGACCTCCACCTTCGCCACCATTCTGCTGGCGGTATGGATCAACATCAGAGGCAGGACCGATCTGGAGATTTTCCGCCGGCGCCTTCCCCACGAAATAGTGGCCAAGGCCCTGGTCCTCATGGTTTTGGCGATGCTGCTCGTGGGCGGCATGACATTACTCTTACTTTTGACGGAGCACTGGCCTTTCCTGGATCTGGCCTTTGAGACCGTTTCCGCTTTCGGTACCGTCGGACTTTCCACGGGGGTTACCCCCAGCCTGAGCCCCATGGGTAAGCTCGTCACAATCCTCACCATGTATGCCGGCCGGGTTGGTCCCCTGACCCTGGCCATGGCCCTGGCCCAACAGGGCCAGAAGCCTACTGACATCAGATTGCCGGAGGAAAGGATCCTAATCGGTTGAGGAGACCGAACCTGGAGAGGCAACTATCTCCGGCTATCGCGTGGTCGGAGGAAAGAATCCTGATCGGTTGAGGAGACCGACCGGGGCTTTCCGCCCAGATTGTGACTGCGGCGGGGCGACTGGAGCAGCCTTGGGACCCAGATAATGGAGCAACTACAGTGCCTGGCAAGAGGTGAGGGACACCTCTTGAAAGGAGGCGTGACGCCTTGGGGAAAAAGGAGTTTGCCGTCCTTGGCCTGGGCCGTTTTGGTTCCAGCGTCGCCACAACCCTGACCCGGTTGGGTTATCCTACTCTGGGGGCAGATAGGGACGAGGCCGTCGTCAACGAACTTTCCTCATTCCTGCCGCGGATTGTGCAGGCTGATACCACGAGGGAAGATGTGCTTTCCTCAATGAACCTGAAGGATTGCGCCGCGGTTATCATCGGAATTGGATCCTTTCAGGAAAGTGTCATTACGGCGGTTCGCGTCAAGCGCCTGGGTGTCAACCACATCCTGGCCAAGGCCTATGATGAAGTGCATAGTCAGGTGCTCAAAGAGATAGGGGTAGATCGGATCGTCTGCCCGGAAAAGGAGATGGGGGCGCGGGTAGCCTTGGGCCTGGTGTCGCCCAGCATCGTTGACTACATTGAACTTTCTCCGGAATTGGGCGTATTGGATGTTACCATCGGGGAAGGTTTCGCGGGCAAGAGCTTGCGGCAACTGCGCCTGCCCGAGCGTTTCGGGGTCAATGTTGTTGCGGTGAAGCGGGGCAAGAGGATTGAAATCACCCTTCCCCCGGACGAGTCTTTGCAGGTTGGCGACATCCTGGCTCTCATCGGCGAAAGGCAAGGTATTAACCGGCTCTCGGTGGAGTTGGAAGGGAAGCTGGGGGCGTAAGCGGGCGTTTTGTTTGGATAGGAGGCCGCTTGGAAACAGCGGTGGACTTGGCCAACTCGGCGGAGAGAACGACAATCCGGTGCCCAATGCTTTGGGGGAAAGCTCATGCCTGAAGACATTATCAGTCTGGATAACGAACGGATCAAGTCGGCCCGTAAGCTCCTGACGGCTCGCGGACGGGCCGGGGCCGGCCGATTTCTCTTGGAGGGTCTGCGTTTGGTGGAGGAGGCCTTTGGTTCCGGGGTGGAGCTGGAGGTCCTTTTTTATACCCAGGATTTCTTGGAAGACCACCGCGGGCGTCACCTGGTGGAAGAGGTGACGGGGCTGGGAGGTAAAGCCTGGTCCGTTTCGCAGCGAGTGCTGAGGTCACTGAGCGAGACAGAGACGCCCCAGGGGGTGGTGGCCGTGGCCATTATGCCCCATTCTTCCGCCGCCGCCGTTCGGAGGACGCCGTCTCCTGCCGGAGATCCTGGAGAAGGGGCGAAAGGGGCCTCGGAGGCTAGGAGATTCCGCCAATGGGTAAAACCGGGCGTGAAGATCGGGTCATCCGGAGAAGAGCAGATGGCTGGGGAGGGGGAGCGGAGGCAGGGATGGTCTGGGGTTGAGGTGGTGGACCACCCCCAGTTGGAAGGGGTGGATGAGGAGGGGGATTGGGTTGGATTATTCCGGAGGGTTTTATCTCGCCCGTCGCCTCTTATCTTGATAGCCGACGGTTTACAGGACCCCGGCAACCTCGGCACCATGATCCGGACGGCCGATGCGGCCGGTGCCGACGGGGTCTTCACCACCCCGGGCACCGTTGACCTTTATAACCCCAAGGTCCTGCGGGCCAGCATGGGTTCCCTCTTTCACCTGCCTGTGCTCCCCGTTTCCAGCGTCGCCCGCCTTCTGTCGGAGGTTACCGGGGTAGGGCTGATGGTTCTGGCGGCGGACGCCGGGGCGGAAGAGAACATTTATCAATTCGATCTGCGGGGTCCGGTCCTTTTTGCTGTCGGCAATGAGGGGGCCGGGGTGAGTCCGCTGCTCCTGGCCCACAGCCGGCGGGTGGCCATCCCCATGCCGGGACGAGCGGAATCCCTCAATGCCGCAGTGGCGGCGTCGATACTGCTATTTGAGGCTGTTCGCCAGAGACGCCAGAAGCACATGTCGTCCCTGGCGCCGACCCAGACCCGGTAAGCTGGAATAAGATCGGATTATTTTAAAGATTGCCGGACTTGTTTTTTGAACGGGTACTGTGATATAATCTTTATACGAGCTAAAAAGGGGGCGTGACCAGATGACAGCCGCCATGTTCTTCTGGAAATTCTTTGAACTGACTGGCTCGATCAGCGCCTACCTTCTTTACAAACGATATTCGTTACAGTGAAAGGCGAGGACGGAGAAAAGTAAGCGGCTGACGAACCTCCAGGGAGGGGGTGCCGTGACTGAAAGCACCCCCGGGCGAGTTCCGCTGAAGTTCGCTCCTGAGCTGCCAATTGAAAGAGGCCATTGGTCCTGCAGGTTGCCCAAAATCAGGCCCGGGTCCGGGCGGGCCAATCCGGGAGGACCCCTGGTCATCAAGTAGATCTGGCCGGTGGTTTACCGTTACGAGAACGGGGTTTACCATTTGGGGACCTGGTGAACCCAGTGAGGGAGGCCGAAGGGCCTAAGAAGGGTGGTACCGCGGAAGCTTGGCTTCCGTCCTGGCAAGGGACGGAAGCTATTTTAATTTTGGGGGGAAAAGATTTGCGAGAGCGATTGCCACAGATCACCCAGGAAGCGTTGCAGTCAATCCAGATCGCCCGGAACCTGGAAGATCTGAAGAACACCAGGGTCAGGTTCCTGGGGAGGAAGGGCCTTTTGACCGAGATTCTGCGGGGGATGGGGAATCTTCCGCCGGAAGAGAGACCGCTGCTTGGGCAACTGGCCAACGCCAGCCGTCAGGAGATTGAGGCCAGGTTAAGCCAGCGGGAGATGGAGCTGAAGGAAGAGGAGAAAGAGAGCCGCTGGAAGCGCGAGGCTCTTGATGTGACCCTCCCCGGGGTGGAACTGCCGCGGGGGCATAAACATCCCCTCCGCCAGGTGTGGGAGGAAATCGAGGCGATCTTTATTTCTATGGGTTTTGAGGTGGCACACGGGCCGGAGGTGGAGACTGATTTTTACAATTTTGAGGCCTTAAACATCCCTCCTGATCATCCGGCCCGTGATATGCAAGATTCCTTCTTTTTTACTGAGGAGATCCTCCTGCGCACTCAGACCTCGCCGGTTCAGATCCGCACCATGCAGGCCCGGGCGCCCCGCCTGCCGGTAAAGATCATTGCCCCTGGACGGGTCTACCGCAGGGACGATGATGCCACCCATTCGCCGATGTTTCATCAGGTGGAGGGCCTACTGGTGGATACAGGAGTGACATTTGGCGATCTGAAAGGAACCTTGGAAACCTTCGCCCGGCGCCTTTACGGACCGGGGACGCGGATCAGGCTGCGCCCCAGCTATTTTCCTTTCACGGAACCCAGTGCGGAAGTGGATGTCTCCTGCACCATTTGCGGTGGCCAGGGCTGTCGGGTTTGCAAGGGGACTGGGTGGCTGGAGATCTTGGGTACGGGGATGGTACACCCCGGGGTTTTGCAGAACGGCGGCTACGATCCGGAAAAGGTGACCGGCTTTGCCTTCGGTATGGGGATCGAGCGCGTGGCCATGCTCAAATATGGGATTGACGACCTGCGCCACTTCTTTACTAATGACATAAGGTTTCTGGAACAGTTCTAAGACATCCAACTTCTGTTCTCAGGGAGTGAAAGTGATGAGGGTTTCCCATAACTGGCTAAAGGAATACGTCGATTCTGACCTCACCCCGCGGGACCTGGCCGAGGCTTTAACCCAGGCTGGGGTGAATGTGGCCCAAGTGGAAAAAGTGGAGGGGGCGCGGGGGGTGGTGGTGGCCAGGATCGTCACCTTGAGGCCGCATCCGAACTCGGACCGCCTTTTGGTAGCCGCGGTTTCGGCGGGAGAGAGCGGAGGCCAGGTGGTAACGGGCGCCACCAATATCAAGCCCGGGGATTGTGTACCCTGGGCGGCTCCTGGGGCCATACTGCCTGGAAACTGGGCCATCGGCACGACCGATTTGCGTGGCGTTCGATCGGAGGGGATGCTCCTCTCCGAAACAGAGCTCCTTTTGGGCCAACCTCACCTGGAGGACGAGGGCATTCTCGTCCTGGGGGAGGATGCTGTGCCTGGGACGCCGGTAACCCCCCTCCTGGGTCTGGAGGACCATATGCTGGAACTGGACCTCACTCCGAACTACGCTGCCCATTGTCAGAGCATGATCGGAGTGGCCCGGGAGGTAACGGTCATCACTGGTGGGAAGCTACGGTGGCCAGGCCGAGCAGCGACTCCCGCCGGTCCCCTTCCGCCCGGTGGCCTCGCCGGCAAGGCCGGGACTGTGCTCGGGACGGCTGGACCGAATCCGCTTTTCTCCTGGGTCACGGTGGAGGTCTGGGACACGGATCTCTGTCCTCGCTACACGGGGCGGATCATCTCCGACGTCAAGATTGGCCCTTCTCCGGCCTGGATGCGACAACGGCTCCAGTCAGCCGGGATCAGACCCATCAACAACGTGGTGGATGTCACCAACTACGTCATGCTGGAACTGGGACAGCCGCAGCACGCCTTCGATTACGATCTGCTCCGGCAGAAAAAGGTGATCGTCCGCCGGGCCAGGGTCGGTGAGAAGATCCGGACCCTGGACGGTGTGGAAAGAACCCTGGAGGGGGACGATCTCGTCATAGCCGATCCGGAACGGGCCATAGGCATTGCCGGGGTCATGGGCGGAGAAGAGACTGAGATTACCGCTTCCACCAGGACCATCTTCTTGGAGTCGGCCTATTTCGCGGGACGGGGGATCAGCCGGACCTCGCGGCGCCTGGGTTTACGTTCCGAGGCCTCCGGTCGCTTTGAAAAGGGGCTGGACCCCAATCTGGCCCTGGTGGCAGCGGACCGGGCAGTGGAATTAATGGAATTGCTCGGGGCCGGGAAGGGGGTTCCCGGGGTAGTCGACCTTTACCCCAACCCGGTCAAGCCCCGGGAGATCACCCTACGGCTGGAGCGAATGAACGGGCTCTTGGGGACAGACTTAACCGTTGAGGAGACGGCCTCCATCTTACGGCGTTTGGGGTTTGCCACTGAGTTGGAGGTCGCAGGGTCTGATAGTCTTGAGGCCCCAACTGGGACGATGGAGAAAGGTCCCCGAATCTTGGTCCACGTTCCCACCTTCCGACCCGATATTGAGGCAGAAGTGGACCTGGCGGAGGAGGTGGCACGGGTCTATGGTTTCAACCGCATAAAAACCACTCTGCCCTTTGGGCCCACCACCTCTGGGGGCAAGGACCGGGAACACCAATTGGTGGACTTGGCCCGGGGAGAGCTGGTAAGTATGGGGCTGGACGAGGTCTTGACTTATTCCTTTATCCACCCGGCTACCTTCGACCGTCTCCGCCTGCCGGTCGATGACCTCCAGAGGAGGGCACTGGTGCTTTCGAACCCCCTCTCTGAGGAACAGAGCGTCATGCGGACCGGCCTCCTTGGTAGTATCCTCGAGGTTATGGCCTATAACGCCAGCCGGAAAAACGCCGATCTGGCCATCTTTGAAATCGGGACGGTGTACCTGCCGGTGGAGGTTCCCCCAACCAGGCAGCCCGAAGAGGTCTGGCGGCTGGGGTTAGGGGCTATGGGAAACTGGCGGCGCAAAACCTGGCGGGAACCGGCGGCTGCCGGAGACTTCTATTACCTGAAGGGCGTCCTGGAGAGGCTCCTTGAAAGGCTGGGGCTGGAGGGGCGGTTTGAGGCCGGTCAGCATCCGACCTTCCAGCCAGGACGGACAGCCAGGTTGTTGGTGCGATCCAAAGCCCGCCGGAAGGCTCACCAGTTGGTTATGGTGGGTTGGTTGGGGCAGGTTCACCCCGATGTCCAGGGGGCCTATGACCTGCCGGGAAGTTGTTATCTGGCGGAACTGGACTTCTCGTATCTATTGAAGGAGGCCGATCTGACCAGGACCTACCAGGCTTGGACCAGGTTCCCGGCCGTTGCCAGAGACCTGGCCTTGGTGGCACCGGAAGGGGTCCCAGCCCAAGACATCGCTGAGGTCATCCAGCAAGAGGGCGGGGAGCTCCTGGAGAGCTGGCGGCTATTCGACCTGTACCAGGGTGATCCTGTCCCGTCCGGTTACCGTAGCCTGGCCTTCTCTCTCACCTACCGTTCAACGGAACGGACTTTGACCGACGAAGAGGTAGACGACAGACAGGAACAGGTCTTACGGAGGCTTCAGGAGGGGTACGGGGTCAGGTTGAGATAGATTGGGAAAAAGGGAGCCCAGTGGCTGGGGGGCAACCCCCGGTTTAAAAGCCGCGACCAGATCGTCGATACCCGTTTCCGAGGTGCTAAGTAGAAAAATTCTTCACGGTGATGCATATAAAGTTTCCACCTGGCCAAAATACCACTAGAGGTCTGCAGTAGCCGAGCTAAGACTGTCATAGGTTCCCGCCGGGGATCTATGATAGTCGAGCAAAGGTTGTCAGGGGCCTACCGGTTCCTGGCAGCCGGAGCGCAGATCATCAGGCGTCCTGTCAGGGTTCCTGGCAGTCCCTTAGATTGTCAGGGGCTCAAAAGGGATGTCTGGTGGTCGAGCAAAGATCATCATGGGTTCCGCAGGTCTGCTAACAGGCTCTACGGGACACCGTCTCGCCGACTAGAGGTTTACGGCAGCCGAGAGGTTGCCGTAGGCTTCGCAGGTACTCATGATGGTCGAGATAAGGTTATTGCAGGTTCCGTAAGGGTCTATGGTAGCCGAAAGGTTGCCGTGGGCTCTGTAGGGATCTGCAGTAGCCGGACGAAGGTTGCTGCAGGCTTCTTTTTTGTTTAGGCGCCCGAAGGTGAGAAGTGATCAAACCAACTCCTTGTCATGAAATATTGCGCTTACCTTCTTTGGGGCGGCGCCCGAAGGTGAGAAGTGACCAAACCCACTCCGGGCTTCGCTTCGCCGGAGGCGATGGCCGGCTCGACAAAAGCCGCTTGGCCGGCAATCGCCCTCCCGTCACCACCTGGCCGTTTGCACTGTTCTATACCGCCGCTTAAGGCGGCAGGGAGATTTGCTCCGCGCCTCTTTTGACAGACGCGGACGCTATAATATTTTAAGATTGCGCCAATTCATGTGAAGTATTGCACAATAGGGGAAAGGGAAGTATAATTGGATTGAAGGATTCTATCTATTTGGGCCGTACATATCCTGCAGCAGAGTTAGTACATTCTTGCGCAGCCCTGTCTATGTGAGAGAAGTAACTATATCTCTATGGCCTGTGATCTTCGGGCGAAGCGCCCTCCTCTCGGCACGGGTAGCAGTCCCCGCGACGGGGCGCAGAATACGCGGTCTGAGCCAATACTGACCTTGGCAAACTCCTAAGATTCTCCCATAAGTCTACTTTCAGGAGAAGGAATGTGACGGAACTAACAGGTATATCTTAAACCCCCGTCAGAACATCCTGGGGAATAGGGTCGGCCGAGAGCCGATCTTGTTAGAAAAGAGACGATGTGATTTCCGGGAGGAGATTGTTCCGTCATTAACAACAGGGCAGGTGCTGAGAGAGAGTGGCGGCTGCGTTCTGACCGGACGGCTTATGAGAATCGATAGACAGCAATTCTGGAAGGAGGTTTGATGTCTCATGGTGGTGGCCAGGAGTTTAACCATTCCTAATCCCCTGGTGCTATTGCCGAAGAAGGACTTGTCCCGGCTGGTACAACACCTCATGCAGCGTTATACGGTGGTGGGGCCGGTGGCCAAAGGGGGGGAGCATGCGTTCAGTGCCATCACTGACCCGGCTCAACTGACCCTGGATTACGTGAGCAGTCTCTTGCCTCCCAAGAAGGTTCTCCACCAACCCTTTGAAGTGCTCTTCTCCTTCCATCAGGAGCAGGGTGTACTGGAGGAAAGGGAGCCAGCGAGGGGCCAGGTTCTTTTTGGGGTACATCCCTGCGATGTCCATGCCATTGAGATCCTGGATAAAGCATACGGCCACGAGTATCCCGATCCCTATTACGTCAATAGGAGGCAGAACACCCTCATCGTTGCCGCCAACTGCACTAAGGTGGGGGATAACTGCTTTTGCCAATCTATGGGGACGGGTCCTGACTTGCAGAAGGGCTACGACCTCCTTCTGACCGACCTCGGCAGCCAGATCCTGGTGGAGATCGGCAGCCCGGCGGGGGAGGATCTCTTGCAGCAGGTGCCTTTGCAGCCGGCTCCCCGGGTGATGTTGGTGGAAAAGGAGAAAAGACTCGATGAGGCGCGGCGTAAATTCAAGAAGCGCCTGAACACGTCAGGGCTGAAAGAGCTCTTAGAGGACAACTTCCGGCACCCCATCTGGGACGAACTCAGGCAGGACTGCCTGGCTTGTGGTTCTTGCACCATGGTTTGTCCCACTTGCTTTTGCTATAACGTTGTCGATAAACTGGACCTGAACCTGAAAAGCGGGCAGCGACAGCGGGAATGGGATTCCTGCATGTTGCTCGAGTATGCCCAGGTGGCCATGGGTCACAATTTCCGCAAGGACCGGGATGCTCGCATCAAGCAGCGGATCTACCATAAGCTGGCTTACTACGAGCCCCAGTTCGGAACCCTGGGATGTGTTGGTTGCGGGCGTTGCATCGGCACCTGCGTGAAGCATATTGACATCACTGACATTATGGCCAGGTTGGGAGGCGAGTGAGGTGATCAATCCTTTTAAGCCTGCGAGAGCGCTAATCAGGGGCGTGCAAAAGGAAACTTACGACACCACGACCTATACCTTATCCTTCGAGGACGCGCGGGTCCGGGAGGAGTTTGCCTTCCAGCCGGGGCAATTCAATATGATCACTCTTTTTGGCATTGGGGAGGCCCCCGTTTCCATCAGTTCCGATCCGGACGAGGGACCCACTTTTCAGCACACCGTCCGGCACGTGGGGAATGTAACCAAGGCCCTGGCCCGGCTGAAAGTTGGGGACGCCGTGGGTGTTCGCGGGGCCTACGGCACTGGTTGGCCCATGGAGCTGTTGCGGGGGAGGAATGTCCTGATCGTGGCGGGCGGTATCGGTCTGGCGCCACTACGGCCAGTCATAACACAAATACTGCGTCAACGGCGGGATTTTGGCCGGGTAGAGCTGCTCTACGGCGCCAGAACCCCAGCCGATATGCTCTACACCCCTCAATTTCCACGGTGGCAGGAGGAGATCAAGCTTTACCAGGCGGTGGATGTGGTGCCGGATGGGTATAGCTGGGAACAACGCGTGGGTGTGGTGACCACCCTTTTCGGGGAAATGGAGAGCCAGCCCGCGGACACCATCGTCTTGACCTGCGGCCCAGAGATCATGATGAAGTTTGTGGTTAAGGACCTTCTGACCAGGGGTTTTCTGTCCGATCAGATTTACGTTTCCTTGGAACGTCGGATGAGCTGTGGAGTGAAAAAGTGCGGCAAGTGCCAGATCGGTCCCAAATTCGTCTGCCGTGACGGCCCGGTGTTTGCCTATGCCGAGCTGATGGGGCTCAGCGAAGGGGTATTGGGAGGTGTGGCGGGGTGACAGACAAACCGCGGGTTGCGATTTACAAGATGAGTTCCTGTGCCGGCTGCCAGCTCGAGTTTTTGAATCTGGAACCGGTCCTGCTGGATGTGGTAGGTGCCGTTGAGCTGAGTTACTTTGTCATGGCCCGGCGGCAAAACGCTCCTGGCCCTTACGATATCGGTTTTGTGGAAGGGGCCATTACCTGTGGCGAGGAAATCGAAAAATTGAAGAGAGCCAGGCAGGAGTGCCGGGTGTTGGTAGCCCTCGGGTCTTGCGCCTGCTTTGGCGGTCTGCCCTCCATCAAGAACTGGATACCGGAGAGGGTCGTGGAAAGCCGGGTTTACCAGAACCTGGAGGTCATAGAATCCACCAAAGCCTATGGCATCGATGAATACGTCAAGGTCGATGCCTACCTGAAGGGGTGCCCGGTGGATAAAGGTGAACTGGTGGAGTTCATCAAAGGCGCCTTGCTGGGAATAAGCCCTCACCTGCGACCCCACAGCGTCTGCGTGGAATGTAAACTCCGCGAAAACGTCTGCCTGTTTGTCAGCCAGGGTGAGCCTTGCCTGGGAGCAGTGACCACCGCCGGTTGTGGTGCCTTATGCCCGTCACGGGGCAAGGTCTGTGATGGCTGCCGGGGACCGGCCAATGATGCCAACGCTGAATCCCTGGCCCGTTCCTTTACAGAATACGGCCTGCACAAGAGCGATGTGATCAGGAAATTCCGCAAATTCGCCGGGCTTACTCCGGAATTCAGCAAAGGAGCTGAAGCGGTATGAGCAGTCTCCGAGTCAAGGTCGACTACCTGGCCCGGGTCGAAGGGGAAGGAGCCCTGGACATCCGGGTACACAACGGGGAGATCGCTGAGCTGAAGCTGAAGATCTATGAGCCCCCCCGCTTTTTTGAGGGCTTTCTGGTTGGTCGTAAGTACGATGAGGTACCGGGGATTGTCTCCCGGATTTGCGGCATTTGCCCGGCTTCGCACCAACTTACCGCCATCCAGGCCATCGAGGACGCCTTCGGGATCAAGGTCAGCTCCCAAACCAGGGATCTCAGGAAGCTCCTGGCCTTGAGCCAGTGGATCCAGAGCCATAGCTTGCACATTTACATGCTGGCTTTACCCGATTTCCTGGGTTATGAGAGCGTTCTGACCATGGCGGCCGACCACCTGCCGGCCGTACAGCGTGCCCTAAAGCTGAAACGGCTGGGCAACGACCTGACCGCCCTCATCGGGGGACGAGAGGTCCATCCGGTCACGGCTACCGTTAACGGCTTTACCTCCTTACCTTCCAAAAAGGACCTGAAGGCCATCGCGGAACGACTGGAGGAAGCCAGACCCGACGCCCTGGAAACGGTAAAGCTATGTGCCTCTCTGGAGTTGCCCGACTTTTCCTGGGAGGCGGAACACGTGGCCTTACGGAGCGAAGAGGGATACGCCATCAATGAAGGCCGGCTGGTCTCCACCGAGGGATTGAACATTGCTCCCTGGGAATACCGAAACCACATCAAGGAGCGGCACATTCCCCACTCCAACGCCCTCCATTCCTACATTGAGGGTCGCGGGTCCTTCCTGGTGGGACCCCTGGCCAGGGTGAACCTTAACTACGAACGCTTATCCCCCGGGGCTCAGGAAGCAGCTCGGGCCGTGGGAGTGAATTTCCCCGACTTCAACCCCTTCCGTGGCATTGTGGCGCGGTCCCTGGAGCTTTACCACAGCATCGAGGAAAGTCTGGCCATCATCGACCGTCTGGAGCTGGCGCAGGAAGACACCAGTTATGCCGTAAGGGCCGGGCAGGGCTTTGCCATCACGGAGGCCCCGCGGGGGTCTCTCTACCACAGCTATAAGATCAATGAGCACGGGATTATCGAAAAGGCGGATATTGTCTCCCCGACGGCGCACAATGTCCATAATATCGAGGAAGACCTGCGGCGGTTCGTGCCACAGGTGCTGGATCTGTCGGAAGAAGAAGCCACCTTAAAGTGTGAAACGGTGATTCGCAACTATGACCCTTGCATCTCCTGTTCGGCTCATTTCTTGAAGATGCGGGTGGTGAGGGAGTAGATTCCCCAGGAGAGGGCTGACGAACTGCGAGTTGAGCGGCAAACGCGCCCGGGGAAACTCAGGCCAAGACCGCGTAAAGATGCCCAGATGCTAGGAGCGACAAGGCTCCGAAGCGAGGCGTACCAAGTGGTACGTTGAGCGAGGAGGCGCCGGAGCGACACAATTTACCATAGTCATGCACCATTTGACCAGGAAAGCTCCCTTGGAGAATTGCGCCACAATCCGCCACAGTTACGCCCCATTTTGGGGAAAGTTCTTCGGCGGATTGCGCCACAATCCGCCACAGTTACGCCCCATTTTGGGGAAAGTTCTTCGGCGGATTGCGCCACAATCCGCCACAGACGCGTCCCATTTTTGGGAGAAGTTCTTCGGCGGATTGCACCACCGCAGATGGGTGTTTTTCAGCGGTCTTCTAGCCGCCTGCGGCGGACGCCCCGGAAGTAGCTGGTTTGTTTCGGGTTGGCGGGGAGGAGATTCTCTCATGGCTAAGACGATGGTAATTGGCTGCGGCAATCCGTTGCGTGGTGACGACGGTGTGGGCCGGGCCGTCATCCAGGCTTTGGGCGGAGTCTCTTTGCCCGAGGAAGTCAGATTGGTCGAGGCCGGAACGCCCGGCTTGGCCTTGCTCGACATCCTCCGCCAGGCCGACCGCATCATCATCGTTGATGCCGTGGCCGGGGAGGGCCGGCCGGGGACAGTCTTCCGCCTGCGGGCCGAAGATCTTGAGAAACCTCCCCCTGGCTCCTGCTCGCTGCATGATCTGGGGATTGCCGAGGTCCTGGCCTTGGGGCGCTTGGCTGAACCAGAAGCCCTCCCCGGGGAACTGGTCTTCGTCGGTATCCAGGCGGCCTGTCTGGAGCCCGGGCGAGAGGGATTGAGCCAGGAGGTGGCCGCGGCCGTACCCAGGGCGGTACAGGCGGTATTGGAGGAGATTGGGATTGTATGACAGCGGTCTCCTGGCAGTTCCGCCCATTTCTCAACCTTCGGCCCATTTAGCGGGGAGCCATGGACGTTGGGCCTATTTCTTCTTCGACCTGGCCAGGGAACGGGCCATGCGTTCCAGCTTAAAGATGGTGGTGAACTCCGCGTTCTTGCTGATCCAGAGCTGCCGGAACATGATGGCCTGGGTAAGAGAACCTTTATAGGCCAGGCCGCGGACTAGGACGTCCAGGTCCTGGCAGACCATGACCAGGTCGGGGGACGGGATGATCCCCTCTCTGACCTCCAGATGACCGTCGTTGATCTCCAGGACTAGCTGACCGCCGGTGGTCTTGACCTGGATCTGGCGGCGCCAGTCGGCGATATCCTTTCTGGCCCGCTCCGTCTGGTTCATTTCCGCGGCCAGGGTCTGCAGTTGACCGTAGAGCTCCTGAAAGCGGTTCGCCTCATCTGGACCGGCTGAGGTGAGAGCCGGTTCTTCCGCCGCTTCCCAGTTTACCTCAGACTCCTGCAAACCGGGCTTAGCCACCTGCTCTGGGGTTAGTTCTGATGCCGGCACCACGAAGATATCGGAGATTTCCCCAAGACGGCTGTCCCGGAAAACCACCTTAACCTCCGTGTCCTTCTTCACCAGTCCCGGCACGAGAATCCCTTTGCTGGTATAAACGTTGACGCTGAGGGCGGTGTCGGCCCCCTCCAGGAGCACCCGCCCCCGCCCAAATGGGACCTGCTTTTGAAAGAGGGAGTTGGCAAAGTAGGTGATGGGCGGGGTACTGAGCATGCGTCCCACCTGACCCACCTCTACCAACTCGGTGGGAGCGAAGTTGCAGTCCGGGCACCGGGTCATAAAGGGGGGAACCCGGACCTGACCGCAATGGGTGCAACGGCTCCCCAAGATCTTCTTCTCATCGCGCAGGGCTAAGAAGAAAGGGGAAAACTCGCCCATGGACCGCTGGTAGAAGGTAAACATGGCGTCATTGAGGACCAGATAATCCCGGCCGCCCACGTTTACGGTGTGTCCGCCCACATCGGGGATGGCTTCCAGGGGGATGACCTTTTTCTTCTCCGCTTCCGGCACTCTCCATTCCTCCCTAAAAGTAGAAGTTGGGAATTGGATATCGGACAATCAAACCTCTGACACGGACCAGGACGCCTCTGACACGGACCAGGACGGTTGTAAGGCCCTGGCTATTGGAGGCTGGCCATCAGTCATGCTCCAGAACCATGGCCACCCCATACTGGGCGATGGTGCTGCCCGTCCCGTGGATCAGGGCCCGGCGCAGGCCGCGGCTGATGAGTTCGCGGCGGGCGGACCAGGCCGACATGACATTGCTGGCACCCACCGCGTGGCCGGAGTAAATGAGACCACCGCAGGGGTTGACCAGGACCTCGCCGCCCGGGGTCATGATCCCTTCCTCGATAAGATCGTTAGCCCGGCCCAGGGGGACAAAGCCCATTTCCGCCATGGTAATCCCCAACTGGTGAACGAAGGCATCGTGAGCCTCGACGACATCAATGGCGTGTAAGGGATCCTTGATCCCGGCCATGGCATAGGCTTGGTGGGCGGCAATATGGTCCGACATGATGCGCGACATGAGTTTTTGGTTCTTTCCAGCGAAGGAGTGCTCGTTGGACTCACCCACCCCCGTGACCCAGATGACGGGTTTTCCTGTCAGGCGGGAGATGGCCCGGGCCGTCTCTTCTTCGGCCATAAGCAGAGCCGCCGCCCCTTCCGAATAAACACAGATCTCCAGCTCCTTAAAGGGATAAACAACGGTACGGGAGTTCATGACCTCCTCAGGGGTAACCTGGTCGTAACGCCGCTGAGCGAACTCGTTGGTCCGCACCTGCTGGCTGAGAAGGGAGGAGATCTGCGCGGTCACCTCTGGTTTCAGATCGCCGGGATGATCGTCCATATAGGCCAGAACCACCTCAGCGTAGCTGTCGGCCGCCGTCCAGCCCAACTTCTGCTCAAAGAAGCTGTCGCCAGACCAGCCGATAGTCTTGATGGTCTCGGGGGTGGCGGACATGGACTGAAAGTCAAAAACATCAGTGGCCTTCTCCACTCCCAGGACCAGGGCAATCTTGAATCGGCCGGCCGCCAGGTAGGCGTGGGCGGCGGACATCGTGTACGCCCCGGTGGCTCCGCCGTTGCTGATCCGAATCCCAAACTTGTTCTGCAGGCCAATGATCCCCTGGAGCGGGTGTTCCGGGATGGCGGCCCGCTGAAAGATATCATTATAAATTCCGTAAAAGACCCCATCCACCTGGTCAATGGTCAGGCCGGCATCCTGCAAGGCATCGGCAGTAGCCATTTGGGCCAACTCGTAGTAAGTTTTCTCATACCATTTGGCTTTGAAAGGGGTAACGGCGGCACCGACGATGCCGACTCTTTTGGACATGCTTTCACCCTCCTTAAGGACGGAAATTAGAGGCCGGAAGTTGGAGGTCAGAAGGGGAGCCCAATAGGGGAACCGGTTTCTACCGGCATCCCAACTGGCGGGCGATGACCAGGCGCTGCACCTCTGAGGTTCCCTCCCCGATCTCCATCAGCTTGGCATCCCGCAGATAACGTTCCACAAGATATTCCTTGATGTAGCCATATCCCCCGTGGATCTGGATGGCCTCCAGGGCGGCCCAGACGGCGGTCTCTGAGGCCGCCAGCTTGGCCATGGAGGCCTCTTTGGTATAAGGCAGCCCTTTTTCCTTGAGCCAGGCCGCCTTGTGGACCAGGAGCCGGGCCTGCTCGATCCGGGTGGCCATATCGGCCAGTTTGAATTGAATGGCCTGGAAACGGTTGATGGGTTGGCCAAATTGAACCCGTTCCCCGGCATAGCGTAAGGAGGCGTCCAAGCTGGCCCGGGCGATGCCGACGGCCAGGGCACCGATGGCTACCCGCCCGCCGTCTAAGACCTGCAGGAATTGCTTGAAGCCTTCACCTCGCTTTCCCAGCAGGTTTTCTTTTGGAACCCGGCAGTCTTCCAGAAAGACCTGAGCTGTATCCGAGGCGCGCAGGCCCAGCTTGTCAAACTTCTTGCCAATAGTGAGGCCGGGGGTACCTTTGGGAATGATGATGGTGCTGATGCCGCGGGTTCCCTTCTCCGGGTCGGTGACGGCGGTGACAATGAGGGCTGAGGCTACGCTGGCATTGGTAATGAAAATCTTGGAGCCGTTTAGCACCCAATGATCACCCTCCAGAACGGCCCGGGTCTGTGTGCCCCCGGCATCGGAACCGGCGTTTGGTTCTGTCAAACCGAAGGCGATGAGGATCTCCCCACGAGCGGCCGGGGTTAGCCAATGTCGCTTCTGCGCTTCCGTCCCGAAGAGGTAGAACGGAGTGGCGCCTAGGGAAACGGCGGCCTCGTAGGTGAGGCCGGTGGAGGCGCAGGCGGCGCCGATCTCTTCCAGAGCCAGGGCATAGCTAATGGCGCCGGCCCCGGAACCACCACATTCCTCGGGAAAAGGAAGTCCGAAAAGGCCTAGTTCACCCATTTTCCAAATGATAGACCAGGGAAATTCCTTCTTTTCATCCAATTCCGCTGCCAGGGGTCGGATTTCTCTTTCGGCCAGGTCCCTGACCATTTCCCGGACCATTCGCTGCTCGTCGGTGAGGCCAAAATCCATTGTAGCGCCCGCTCCAGCCATTTTGACCAGCTGGGCCGGACCTTCCCCCTTTCGCGCTGTGTCTTGACCCTTTGACCTGCTTGGCCTGAGTCGCTGAGTTTGGCGGCTTGGAGCCGCCGAGTGCGCCGTCCTTGTGATTCCCCCCTTCGGTAATCTGGCCCGGGGCAAAGTGGGCTAGACCATTACTGCAATTAGCAATTAGAACGCAAATCATGGTAATGCCCCAATTAAAAATTATTCTACGTTTCCAATGAGAATCCTGCCGCACCTTGTGAGAAATTTCCTGTCCAGGACTGCGAAGAAAAGGGGAAAACCGAGCTGCCCCGCTTTTGGCGGAATGGGAAAAGGTCCAATTATAAATGACGAAAAACTAAATCATTGATTAACCTTGACAATAGCGAAGAGGGCAAGTAGAATCATTGCCAATATAACAATTGGAATGTAGGCCAATTGTGGAAGGGGGGCCGGAAATGTCGCCAGGGAAGGACGGCCGAAAGGTGGCCATAGTTGATACCACTTTGCGGGATGGAGAGCAGACGGCGGGGGTGGTTTTCGCCAAGTCGGAGAAGATCCGAATTGCTCAGATGCTGGACGAGGTGGGGGTGGATCAGATTGAGGTCGGTATTCCCGTCATGGGCGGGGAAGAGATGGAGGCCGTTAAGGCCATAGCCAGGCTAGGTTTGCGGGCCAGCTTGATGGCCTGGAACCGGGCGGTCGTATCCGATGTGGAGGCGTCCCTGGCCTGCGGGGTAGACGCCGTGGCTATCTCCATCTCCACCTCTGATATTCACATCCAGCATAAGCTCAAGGCCTCCCGGCAGTGGGTTCTGGATGCCACGGCCAGGGCGGTGGAACTGGCCAAACGGAATGGTTTGTACGTCTCGGCCAACGCCGAGGATGCCTCCCGGACGGACCCCTATTTCCTGGCGGAATTCATCCGCGTGGCCCGCCAGGCTGGGGCTGACCGGATCAGATACTGTGACACTGTGGGCATCTTAGATCCTTTCCGTACCTGCGACCTGGTCAAAGAACTGATCTATACCCAAGGCATAGATATTGAGATGCATACTCATAACGATCTGGGAATGGCTACGGCCAACGCCCTGGCGGGTGTTCGGGCCGGAGCAACCTATGTCGGCGTTACCGTCAACGGCCTGGGGGAACGGGCGGGGAACGCGGCCCTGGAAGAAGTGGTGATGGCCCTCAAGTACACCATGGACCTGGACCTGGGACTGGATACCAGGCGATTTCGCGAGCTATCTGAGTACGTGGCCCGGGCCTCAGACCGGGAGATCCCGCCGGGCAAAGCCATCGTCGGGTCCAACACCTTTGCCCACGAATCCGGCATCCACACCGATGGGACCTTAAAGAACCCGCGAACCTATGAGGCCTTCAATCCGGAAGAGGTGGGCCTGGAGCGTCAGATCGTCATTGGGAAGCACTCCGGAAGCCGGGCTATCATGAACAAGTTTAAGGAGTACGGAGTTTTTTTGACGGAAAAGGAGGCAGCCGCCTTGCTGCCCCAGGTAAGGGCCCTGGCCATCGAGTTGAAGCGACCGCTTTTTGATAAGGAACTGGCCTACCTTTACTCGGCTCACGTTAGGGCCAGGCCGGAAAAGTCAGCGGTGGGAACCATTGGTCGGGAAGGACGCTGAGTGATTCGACCAAACTGCCGGAGCAACCCGGCGGCCGTTGGTGTGGGAACCATTGGTCGGGAAGGACGCGGAATGATTTTTCGCCTAGCGGCAACCTGAGCAAGGCAGAGCGCGGATTGGACACCGGCGAGCGACGCTCAAGAAGCCTAAATTCGGGAGCAGCCCCCTATGAGGCCGCTGAAAAATACCCATCTGCGGTGTGGCGCAATCTGCCAGAAAGAACCTTTTTATTAAAGGGGCGTTACTATTGCCGATTGTCGCTCCGGCGGCTCCTCGCTCAACGTACCACCTGGTACGCCTCGCCTCGGAGCCTTGTCGCTCCTAGCATCTGGGCTGATCTGAGGTCTTGGCCTTATGATTGGGCTAAAGCCGCCAGAAACACGAGCGCCATCAAGCGCAGTACAGACTAGGACGGCTTTTCCCGGGCGGGTTAACCACTCAAAACGCAGTTCGTCAGCACTCTTCTATGTAACTGAATCCTTATCATGAGAAAGCCTCACCGTTTTCGGTGAGGCTTTCTCATGGGAGGGCAGCCACAAAAGCTCAGCGGTTATCATCAACTCAGATCTCATTTTTTGTCTGTCCGCCTAACTGTGGGGTCGCGCCGAGGTTTTCTTCGTAAAAGGGGCATTCCACCTCGTAGAAACTGGCCAGGGGGGTACTGTCCTCCAACTCGCAAATCCCGTCCTGATTATGGATGCAGTTTAGGCTGCAGGTGATTTTGATCAAGTCCACCACCTCCTTGTTTATGATGACCCCAGGGAGAGGGAATTATTAAGGAATTATCATTAGGACCATTGTCACAAACTCGTCGGGGCAAAGCGCTGCCGGAAAGGGTTGGGTCGTTAGGAAAATAACAAAGCCTCCGAGGAAGAGCCGTTCCCAAGTATCAATTACCTGAGTTTTGCCGGAGGGCAGCGAGGCAAGGAATTCAAGGGCCAGCTATAAAAGGCGTCTTCTTTGTAACGCGGGGGAGGATTACATAAATATACGAGAAGTATAATTTTTCGGCCACTATGTGAATTAGATATTTTTTCAATTGTGCAAAAGAAATGAAGGAATTTGCCTTCTTGTGACGTAAATATATTATAGCCTATATTCTATTTCTTAGCTTAGTAACCCGAACGAGACAGGAGGTCCTATTGAGAGATGACTCCTCCCGCCGGCCAACTGGTGGTTGAGAAGCTTATACTGCACTTTGGTGGTCTAACGGCTCTCTCTGGAGTGAACCTGGAGGCCCGCCCCGGTGAGATCCTGGCCGTCATCGGCCCAAATGGGGCGGGAAAGACCAGCCTCCTGAATTGTATTAGCGGCCTCTACCACCCCAATTCGGGGACCATTACCTTTGGACAGAAAGATATCACCAAGATGCCCGCTCCCACGCGGGCTCGCCTTGGTATTGCGCGGACCTTTCAGAACATAGAGCTTTTTCGGCACATGACCGTTCTGGAAAACCTCATGCTGGGACGCCACATTCACTTGAAAACCGGGGTCCTGGCCGGGGGGCTCTATTGGAGATGGGCCCAGAGCGAAGAAGTCCAACACCGCCGGGTGGTCGAAGAGATCATCGACTTTCTGGAGATTGAACGGATTCGCAAGAAGACAGTCGGTACCCTGGCTTATGGGCTGCAAAAACGGGTGGAACTGGGCCGGGCCCTAGCCCTGGAACCGAAGCTCCTGCTGCTCGACGAGCCCATGGCGGGCATGAACACCGAGGAGAAGGAAGATATGGCCCGTTTCATTCTCGACATTAACGAGGAGCGGGGGGTTACCGTCATACTCATCGAGCACGACATGGGTGTGGTGATGGACATCTCCGATCGGGTGGCGGTACTGGACTTTGGCCGCAAGATCGCCGAGGGCAAGCCTGAGGAGGTCAAGGAGAATCCGGAGGTCATCAAGGCCTACTTGGGTGGGAAGGATCTTCAGCTCACCGTCGTCTAGACCAACCGTGCTCAGGACCTCATGTCTCACGGCAACAACTGAAATGAGTGAAAACAGAAGGATGATCGATAGTTGACGGTGCCCGCCACCTCTACTGTGCTGGGGAGGTAAGAATGAACGAGGATACCCTGCCGAAATTGCTTTGGAGAAATGCCCTGCAAGCCGGTAACCGGGTAGCCCTGCGGGAAAAGGAGTTCGGAATCTGGGGCGAGGTCACCTGGCAGGGGTACCTGGAGCACGTCCGGGATTTTTCCCTGGGACTAATCAGCCTGGGTCTTGGGCAAGGGGATAAGATCGCCATCATTGGCGATAATCGACCGGAGTGGGTCTATGCCGAGTTGGCCGTTCAGGCGGCCGGCGGAGTGTCGGTGGGGATTTACCAGGACTCCTTGCCCAAGGAAGTGGCCTATGTCATTGATCACTCCGACGCCCTCTACGTGGTGGTGGAAGATCAGGAACAAGTGGATAAGATCCTGGAGATCAAGGAATACTTCCCCAGGGTCAAGGCCGTCATCTATTATGACCCCAAGGGTCTGCGCAATTATCAGGAACCATTTCTTATGGCCTTTGAAGAGGTCGAAGAACGGGGTCGGCGCTTTGGTGCGGAGCACCCTGGCTTCTTCGAAGCCAGCCTGTCCCGGGGCCAAGCCAACGATCCCGCCATCATTTCCTATACTTCAGGAACGACTGGCTTTCCGAAGGGAGCCATGCTCAGTCACCGTAACCTGATCAGCATGGCCAGAAATCTCCTGGCCTTTGATCCGATGGCCCCCGGCGACGAGTATGTTTCCTTTTTGCCGCTGGCCTGGATCGGCGAGCAAATGATGTCCCTCTCCGCCTCCCTTTGGGTGGGCTCGACGGTCAATTTCCCGGAAGAGCCGGAAACCGTACCGGAGAACCTCCGGGAAATTGGCCCTCACATTATCTTCTCGCCGCCCCGCATTTGGGAGAACATGGTTTCCACAGTCCAGGTGAAGATTGAAGACTCAACCTTCTTGAAGAAGGTTTTCTACCGGGCCTTTATGCCCGTTGGTTACCGGATGGCGGATTATAAGTTCCAAAAGGAGCCGGCCCCCTTGACATTGCGGTTTCTCTACGCCCTGGGTAACTTTCTGGTCTTCAGTGCCATCAAGGACCACCTGGGGCTTCTACGTCTGCGGCGGGCCTACACCGGCGGAGCGGCCCTGGGCCCTGATGTCTTCCGTTTCTTCCATGCCCTGGGGGTAAACTTGAAGCAGATCTACGGTCAGACGGAGATCTCCGGGATTTCTGTGGTGCACCGGGATGACGACATCAAGTTTCACACCGTCGGGCGTCCCATTGAAGAGACGGAGATCAGAATCGATCCGGAAACGGGGGAGATCCTTTCCCGCAGCCCCAGCGTCTTTCAGGGTTACTACAAGAACCCGGCCGCCACAACTGAAACCCTGGCCGGGGGGTGGTTGCATTCGGGGGACGCCGGCTATCTGGAAGAAAGTGGCCACTTGGTGGTCATCGATCGGATGAAAGACGTCATGCGGTTGGCCGACAATAGCATCTTTTCTCCTCAATACATCGAAAACAAACTGAAATTCAGTATGTACATTAAGGAAGCGGTGGTGGTGGGAAAAGAGAGGCCCTTCGTCATCGCCCTCATCAATATCGACATGGCCAATGCCGGCAAGTGGGCGGAGAATCACCGGCTGGCCTATACCACTTATACTGATCTGGCCCAGAAGCCTGAGGTTTATCAACTTCTCCGGGCCGAAGTGGAAAGGGTTAACCGGGACCTCCCGGAGGCGGCGCGAATTCGCCGTTTTGTCTCGCTGCACAAGGAACTCGATGCTGATGATGAGGAACTTACCCGGACCAGGAAGATCAGGCGGGGGTACGTTTATGAAAAGTACCAGGACCTGGTGGAAGCCATCTACCGAGGCGATGAGACGGTAAAGGTGGAGGCCAGGATTCGCTACCGGGATGGGCGGGAAGGAGTGGTGGAGACCGCTCTGCGAGTTATGGACTTGTCTTCCGGCGGGGAGGCCACGAGAGTGCTGACAAACTGCGTTTTGAGTGGTTAACCCGGCCGGGAATGGAGGTCATACAATGGTTTTCCTGCTGCAACTTATCGTAAGCGGCCTGGTGATCGGCGGTGTCTACGCCCTGGTGGCCTTGGGTTTTGTCCTCATTTACAAGGCCAGTGATGTCATCAACTTTGCCCAGGGGGAGTTTTTGCTCATTGGTGCCCACCTGGCCCTGACCTTCCTGCTGGTTTTCAATCTTCCCTTTATCCCGGCGGTCCTGGGCGCCTTGACGGTGGCGGTGGTCCTAGGAGCGGCCGTCGAGAGGGTGGTTTTGCGGCCCCTGATTGGCGAGCCCATCATATCCATGATTATGGCCACCATTGGGCTTTCCAGTGCTCTGCGCGGCCTTCTGCAGGTGTTTTGGGGCACTGAGACCAGGACTTTCCCCAACATCTTTCCCCAGGATGCCATTAACCTGGGCGGGGTGGTAGTTTCCCAGGTCTACCTCTGGTCTTTGGGCATCGCTCTGGTGCTCTTAGCCCTTTTCTCTTTCTTTTTCAAACGCTCTATTATGGGAATCGCCATGCGGGCCACAGCTGATGACCAGCAGGCCGCGCTTTCCATGGGCATCAGCGTCAAGGTGGCCTTCGCCGTGACCTGGGCCCTGGCCGCCGCTATTTCCACCGTGGGCGGGGTACTCCTGGGTAATATCAACGGGGTAAACATCTCTCTGGCCCATTTCGGCCTCAAGGTCTTGCCAGTGGTCATCCTGGGAGGGCTGGATAGCATTCCGGGGGCCATTGTCGGCGGGTTCATCATTGGGATCCTGGAAAACCTGGCCGGGGGATACCTTGACCCCCTGTTGGGAGGTGGAGTTAAGGAAGTGGCACCCTTTATCATCCTGGTCCTCATCCTCATGCTCAAGCCCTATGGTCTTTTCGGAAAGCAAGTCATCGAGCGGGTCTAGCAGACTGCTGATAAATGGCGTCTTTGGTGGTTAACAGTCCCAGAGAGCAACTGAAAGAAAGGGTGCTAACCATTGCCGGCCGGCCTCAAGTTGCGAAACCCCTTTGCCATGGAATGCGGTGTCTATAAGACCACCTATGAACAGGACATGGCCCTTCACCCCACTCCCCTCTCTCGCCTCCGCCTGGCGGCCATGCTCGCTGTTTTCGTCCTCTTTCCTCTGATGGCAGACCCATACTACGTTTCAGTGGCCAACCTCATTGCCATTGCCGCCATCGGAGCCATCGGGTTAAACCTGTTGACTGGTTTCACCGGGCAGATCTCCATCGGCCACGGTGCCTTCATTGGGGTGGGGGCCTATACCTCCGGTTATCTGACGTCACAGCTGGGGGTGCCTTTTTGGGTGGCCCTTCCCCTGGCCGGAATTGCGGCGGCCGTAGTTGGGGCGCTTTTCGGATTACCCTCCCTGCGGCTGAAGGGGCTTTACCTGGCCATGGCCACCCTGGCCGCCCAGGTCATTATCGAGTTTACCATGTACCACTGGACAGCGGTGACCGGTGGGAGCCGGGGCTTATTGCTTACGTCACCCAGCCTGGGGGGGTTTGTTTTCAATAGTGAGATCCGGTATTACTATCTGTTTCTGGCTCTGACGGCGGCGGCTTTCATCTTTGCCCAAAACCTCACGCGGACCCGGGTGGGTCGCGCCTTCATGGCCATCCGGGATCGGGACCTGGCGGCTGAGGTTACCGGGATTGAGCTCTTCCACTATAAGATTATGGCTTTTGCCGTGAGTTCCTTCTATGCCGGGGTGGCGGGAACCCTCTGGGGACATTACCTCACCGTCATCAGTCCGGAGCACTTCACCATCTCTACCTCAGTAGAATACCTGGCCATGATCATCATCGGGGGACTGGGGAATGTCACCGGTTCCATCTTTGGCGCCGCCTTTATGACCTTGATCCCTATCCTATTGCGGGGGTTATCCAAGGCCATGACCGGGGTCTTTCCCAACATAGAAACGGTTATCAACGCCTTGCGGGAGTTCACCTTCGGGGCAACCATCATCATTTTCCTGATCTTCGAACCGGAAGGCCTGGCCAAGATGTGGAAAAACATCAAGGACTATTTCCGGCTCTGGCCTTTTTCCTATTGACTCTTATGACGCCGGGTGTTGCCAGGGTGAATCAGCTCTTATTGAGGGGGGTGATTTCTGGGCAACTTGCTTTTGACCTTGGTCCCAGGGAATCCTTCGGAGCGGGGTACAACTCAACCATTCAAAAAGGGGGTTAAAAGGTGAGGAAGGGTAGAACAAAGGTACTGGTGATCATATTGATGCTGGTCATGGTAGCCGTCCTGGCCGGCTGCGGTGGTTCTGGCAGTTCCAGCTCCGGTGGAAAGGAGACGGCCAAGCCCAAAGAACCGATCAAGCTGGGGGGTATCTTTGATATCACCGGTGGGACTGGTGACGTCGGGGCCCCCTACGCCGATGGGGTCAAGGATTACATTAAGTACATCAATTCCAAGGGGGGTGTCAATGGCCGGCAGATCAATCTGATTGACATTGACTATGCCTACCAGATCCCCAAGGCGCTGGATGCCTACAAGAAGTTGACCACTCAGGACAAGGTCGTGGCCATCCTGGGGTGGGGGACGGGTGACACTGAGGCCATGGTCCCCCTGATCACCAAGGATAAGATCCCGTTTATGTCAGCTTCCTATTCGGAACACCTCCTAGAGCTCTCGACGCATCCTTACAACTTCCTGATCGCCCAGTCCTACTCCGATCAGTTGAAAATGGTTTTGAAATGGATCAAGGATAATTGGAAGGATACCTCTCGCAAGCCCCGGGCGGCCTTCATCTACAACGATACCGGCTTTGGGCTTTCCCCCATCGCCGACGGAGAAAAGTACGCCGCCGAAGTCGGGGTAGAGCTGGTGGATAAGGTCAATGTGCCCTTGACCGCCCTGGACGCCACCTCACAACTGACCAACATGCAAAAAAAGAACCCCGATTTTGCCATCATTCAGGAGACGGGCATGGCCACGGCCACTGTCCTCAAGGATGCCAAGCGCCTCAAGTTACCAACGAAGTTCATCGGGCTGAACTGGGCCTTTGACGAAAAGGTGATCAAACTGGCCGGGGAGGCCGCCGAGGGTTACGTTGGAGTGGTGCCTTTCGCCTTCGCCTCCGATGATATCCCCGCCATAAAGCCCCTGAAGGAAGCTACTAACGCCAGCGGGAAGAAATGGGACGAAAGGACACAGAAGTACGTGCAAGGGTGGGCCACAGCCATGGTCATGGTGGAAGGACTGAAACGGGCCGGCGACGATCTATCTGGGGAAGGGATCAAAAAAGCCCTGGAAGGGATACAAAACTTTGACACGGGTGGGCTGGCGGCGCCCGTCTCCTTCTCTAGCTCCAGTCATCGCGGTAGTACCCAGGCCAGGCTTTACGAAGTCAAGGGGGGGAAGTTTGTGCCCTTGACGGGTTGGCTGAAGTCTCCCGGAAGATAAAGATAGATGAGATGGGCTTGGCGCAAACTGGGCTCTATTGACGACTGGGGTCGGGGTCTTCAAGAAACTGAGAAATGAGGTGAAAGCCAGCCGGTGGGGTGAAGCAGGGGTGACTTTGGAATGTAGGGTTAATGACCCGGGTTTGGAGTCGCGGTGCGCACCACACCGGCCGGCCCTCCATGTTAACCTTGAATAACGTGGAAGTCATGTATGATAACGTCATCCTCGTCCTGAAGGGGATGTCCATGGCGGTGCCGCAGGGGAAGATCGTGGCCCTTTTGGGTTCCAACGGCGCGGGCAAGAGTACGACTCTGAAGGCCATCTCCGGTCTGCTGAAAGCTGAGGATGGGGCCGTCACCGATGGAGATATCAACTTCGAGGGCCAACGCATCGATAACCAGTCGGCCGACGCCATTGTCAGGCGGGGAATCTTCCAGGTCATGGAGGGACGCCGGGTCTTTGAACACCTGACGACGGAGGAGAACCTCCTGGCGGGGTCTTACATCCGACGCGACCGCCAAAACATCAAGAGGGACCTGAGTCTAGTCTACGACTATTTTCCTCAACTGATGAAACTGCAAAAAAGAACGGCTGGTTATCTCAGCGGTGGGGAGCAGCAAATGCTGGCCATCGGACGGGGTTTGATGGCCCGCCCCAAGCTCCTGCTCCTTGATGAGCCGTCCCTGGGATTAAGTCCTCTCTTGGTCAGGGAGATTTTCGAGATCATTCGCCGGATCAACCAGGAGGAAAAGACCACCATCCTTTTGGTGGAGCAAAGTGCCACCATGGCTCTGGGGATCGCCGACTACGGCTATATCATGGAAAACGGGAAGATCGTCCTGGAGGGAACGGCGGAAAAGCTCCGGGACAACGAGGACGTCAAGGAGTTTTATCTGGGTTTGACCGAGGTCGGGAAGAAAAAGAGTTACCGGGAAGTAAAACACTACAAGCGGCGAAAGCGATGGCTTTCCTAGGAGACCGCTGACGAACTGCGTTTTAGGTGGTTAACCCGCCCGAGAAGCTGTTAGGGCGAGACCGCTCAAAAATCCCCAGATGCTAGGAGCGACAAGGCGCCGAGGCGAGGCGTACTAGGTGGTACGTTGAGCGAGGAGCCGCCGGAGCGACAATCTGCAATAGTAACGCCCCTTTGATAAAAAGGTTCTTTCTTGCAGATTGCGCCACACCGCAGATGGGTGTTTTTCAGCGGTCTCCTAGGAGACCGCTGACGAACTGCGTTTTCAAGGAGGCTCTTACTAATGGCGCAACCGGAGAAGGCCCTGGAGGCTCTTTTAGAGGAGGATCGACTTTTTTATCCCCCGCAAGACTTTGCTCTCCAGGCCAATGTCAGGGACCAAGGAATTTATCAGGGAGCGCAGAAGGATCCGGAGGCTTTCTGGGCGGCCCAGGCCGAAAGCTTAGACTGGTATAAGCGGTGGGATCAAGTGCTGGAATGGAAACCGCCCTTTGCCAAGTGGTTTGTCAACGGGAGATTGAACGTTGCCCATAACTGTATTGACCGGCACCTGAAAACGGCCCGTAAGAATAAAGCGGCCATTATCTGGGAAGGGGAGCCGGGGGACTCCCGGATCCTGACCTACCAGCAACTGTATTATGAAGTGACCAGATTTGCCAATGTACTAAAGGGTTTGGGGGTGAAACGGGGCGACCGGGTAACCCTTTACCTGCCGATGGTTCCGGAACTACCGATCGCCATGTTGGCCTGTGCCCGGATCGGTGCCCCACACAGTGTTGTCTTCGGCGGTTTTGCGGCAGAGGCCTTGCGAGACCGTATCAATGATGCTCAGGCCAAGGTGGTCATCACCGCCGACGGTGGTTACCGCCGGGGCCAGGTGGTGCCCTTGAAGAAAAATGTGGATATGGCCCTGGAAGGAACCCCTTCGGTGGAGAAAGTGGTCGTGGTCAGGCGTATTGGCGGGCCCTTCGAAACCCCGATGCGCCAGGGGCGCGATCTTTGGTGGCATGACTTGATTGGTGCGGCCCCCCTGCACTGCCCGCCGGAAGAAATGGACGCTGAGGATATGCTCTACATCCTTTATACTAGCGGGACCACCGGCAAACCCAAGGGGGTCGTGCATACTACCGGCGGGTATCTGACCGGGGTCAGCACCACCCATCGGATGATCTTTGACCTGAAAGAGGACGATATCTACTGGTGTACCGCCGACATCGGGTGGGTCACCGGCCACAGTTATATCGTTTATGGCCCCCTGGCCAACGGGGCGACTTCGGTGATGTATGAAGGAGCCCCTGACTTTCCGGCCCGGGATCGCTTCTGGGCCATTATTGAGAAGTACGGGGTAACCCTTTTGTACACCGCCCCCACTGCCATCCGTACCTTTATGAAATGGGGCCCGCAATGGCCAGAACGCCGCGACCTCTCCTCCCTCCGCCTTTTGGGGACAGTGGGTGAACCCATCAACCCGGAGGCTTGGATATGGTACCATCGGCACATTGGCGGCGGGCGTTGCCCCATCGTTGACACCTGGTGGCAAACGGAGACGGGAATGATCCTCATCAGCCCGCTACCAGGGATCACGTCCCTCAAACCTGGTTCCGCCACCGTTCCTTTCCCCGGGGTGGACGCTCAGGTGGTAGACGAAAACGGGCGCCCTGTTCCCAAAGGTTCAGGTGGATACCTGGTGCTAAAGTCTCCCTGGCCGGCCATGCTTCGTACCATCTACGGCGATCCCCAGCGTTATGTTAATCAATACTGGAGCCGGTGGGAGGGTATGTACTTTACGGGGGATGGAGCCAAGTGGGATGAAGATGGTTACTTCTGGGTACTGGGGCGGGTGGACGATGTCATTAATGTCGCCGGGCACCGGATTGGAACCATGGAGGTGGAGAGTGCCCTGGTAGACCATCCAACCGTGGCGGAGGCCGCCGTCATCGGCCGGGCCCATGAAGTTAAGGGACAGGCCCTGGCCGCCTTCGTCATTCTGAAGGAAGGGGTACGCGCGGTACCAGAACTGATCAGCGAATTGAAGGAGCACGTGGCTAGGAAGATTGGTTCTCTGGCTCGTCCCGAAGATATCATTTTCACCGCGGAGCTGCCCAAGACCAGAAGCGGTAAGATCATGCGCCGGCTGTTGCGGGATGTGGCCGAGGGGCGGAGCCTGGGTGACACCACCACCCTGGCTGATCCAACGGTGGTGGCCACCCTCTCAGCTAAGGAGGCGAAGGCCTGGTCAGGGGAGGGTGGCTGATCGAGGGCAGAAGACCAAAGGGCTATGACCAGGGCGCTGTGGCACATTTTGAAGACTTGGCTGGCTTCATTCAGAGGACCTCGGCCCGAGCACCCGCCGTACGGGAGATACTGGAGCGGGCTGGCGCAAGACCGGAGGAAATCAGGAACCGGACTGCTTTGGCCCGATTACCGGTCACGCGCAAGACGGATCTCATCGACCGGCAACGGGCCGCTCCGCCGTTTGGTGGTTTCCTGGGGGTGGCTCAGGAGGAGCTGCAACGGATTTTTATGTCTCCCGGTCCCCTCTATGATCCACACGGTCAGGGAAAGGATTACTGGCGCTGGGGGGAGGCCCTTCAGGAGGCAGGATTCCGCCGGGGCGATCTGGTGCTGAACACCTTCTCCTACCATTTGTCGCCCGCCGGATTCATGTTCGACGAGGCCTTGCGAAGTTTGGGAGCGGTGGTGATTCCCGCCGGGGTAGGCAACACGGAGCTTCAGGTGCGTCTCCTGGCCGATCTCGCCATCACGGGTTATGTGGGTACCCCTAGCTTCCTGGCCACCCTGTTGGACAAGGCCGTGGAATTGGGTTATGACCCTGCCGGCTGGCGTCTCCAAAAGGCTTTCGTCACAGCGGAGAGGCTTCCGGACAGCCTGCGGGATAGACTCCAGGGGCAAGGGATTGCCGTCTTTCAAGGGTATGGTACGGCCGATGTGGGCTGCGTGGCTTACGAGTGTGGGGTTAGAGAGGGATTGCATCTAAGCACAGCAGTCATCGTCGAGATCGTTGACCCGGAAACGGGCCAGCCAGCTCTTCCCGGAGAGGTTGGGGAAATAGTGGTTACGGTCTTGGATGAGACCTATCCCCTGCTGCGTTTCGGGACCGGCGACCTCTCTTTGATCCTGACGGAACCTTGCCGTTGCGGACGGGAGACGCCGCGCTTGGGCGGTCTGCGCGGACGCCTGGGCGACGCCGTCAAAGTGAAAGGGATGTTTGTTTACCTGCGGCAGATTGAGGAGGTCATGCAGCGTTTTCCCCAAGTGGGACGCTATCAAGTGATCGTGTCCAGGGAAGATCACCGCGACCACCTCCTCTTGCGTTTGGAACCCAGGCGGGGGGGCGGATCCCCTGCCGCCGCCACGGGTGAGCCTGCTCCGGCAGAAGGAGAAGGGAGCGAGGAGGACGCCAGGCTGACTTCCGGGGATGTCTCCGGTATCCTGGCGACTTTTCGCGACATCATCCGGCTTCGCCCTGAGATCGAGGTACTGCCTCCTGGGAGCATTCCAGAAGGGGCGAAAGGCCTGGAAGATCGTCGTCAGTGGAATGCGTAACTAGCCTGAAACAAACCACCATAGCTCTATGGCTTATTGTGGGAATATGCTCGAAAGCCGTCAGTATTGGCCAACCCGCGCGGTTGGCCGTTTCTCTTATGGTCGGGAGCTAAGGGTGCAAACAGGAGTTCCATCCCATCAACAGGCTGTGGATAAAGCTGTGGATAACATGTGGAAAGTCAACGCGGGGAGGCCATGAGCCTCCTAAAATTTTTCTCTGGCAATGGCAGGAAATCCCACATACGTCGTGAATACTATTAAGAGACAGGAGATGGCATTCTTGCCATTACGAGACATGCGATTTATGGTCCGCCACTGCTGAGTACCAGGCTATTGGCATGGCCCCAAAAGGGGTTGCTGGGAACATTCAGGGGAAACAAAGGGGGAATGATCCTTGACCAAGCGCTTTCTCGCTGTGACTCTCCTGTTAATGCTGTTGGTCTGGCTGGTTTGGCGAATGGGGAGTTGGGAACCAGGGAGAGGCAGTTACCTTTTCCTCTTCGTTTGGGAGAACAATACCGCCGCCCTGGCGGGCCAACCCCTGGGGGGCTCACCCTGGCCGGAGATCACCCCAGACCCACCCAGTGGCTCCTTGACGGTACCTGCTGGCACGGCAGTCCCGGACGGGAAGCGGCCTGTACTGGTCCTGCAACGCATCGACTCCCTGGACACCCATCTGGCTTCCCGTCTCTTCGCGGCGGAGAGGCTTCCTGAGATCATCGAGATCAATCGACCGGTACAATGGGAGGCGGAGGTATTTGGCCCGGATGGCCGCTTCAAAGGGAAGGGGAAGGCTGTGCGCAATGAGGAAAGGCTCCTGGCAGGTAACATCAAGCTAGTGGGGATTGATCCCGATGGTACCGTGCGTCTGACCTACGGGGAAAGGGACCTGGAGTTGAGGCCGGGGGAAAGCTGGGGAGAGTTAAGGATCTCAAGACCTGATGGACAGATAACCGTTCGGGCCGACCAGTGGGAAAAGGAGGCTCAGGAGGCTTTGGAGAAGCGGTGGGTAATGACCAGGTTAACCGTCCAGAACCTGGGCTGGTGGAAAAGGGAGCGGATTAAGGTGAGATAGGGAACTGGGAAACGGCTAATCAACTGCGTTTGAGTAGGTAACCTGGGGGTCTTGTAGCTATATCCTAGATAATGGCAGTACAGTTGGGGGGAGCAAGGCGGATGATCTCGGCACAAGATTTCAGGTGGTGGGGAAGATATGACCTTAGGAACGGGGCTGTGCTCTCCGGGATGTCATCAGGACTTCTCCGGGGAATCTCTCCCAAAGCGCGAGGCAAGAGGGATTTTGGTGGGGTGGGGTCGCTGCGGACGCGATGGATTTCAGCAAATCTCACCGGATATCTGGCTGCCTGGGGCTCCCAAGCCAGTCGCCGCCGGCGTATCCTGGCGGGGGGAATCCTGATCGTTCTCTTCACCACCTTTATCTTCAGTAATACCACTTGTGGTAGTAAGGGGCACGAAGAGGAAACTACCCCTCAGGTACCTGTCATTTTGGTGCATGGCCTCGCTTCTAGCCCAACTGCTGCCTGGGGCGCTCCCGCTGACCTGGGCCCGGCTTCTTCCCGCTGGTGGGAGAACCGTTCCGGCCGCGGGAACGGTAGGGCCGCCGATGCTCCTTGGACAGAGCTCGCAGGTTGTGACCGGCCGGAGGAGGCACCGGGATGGCCGAGCCGGCAAACCAGCAGCCGTCCGCCGACGGAATCAGACGGACTATATCCTTTTTTGGTGCGGGCTGGCTATGTTCCCGGTCGGACCCTCTTCCTCCTGGATTACGAGGATGACAACAACGGCGACTACATTCTGATTGCCCGGGAACGACTGGCCCCATTTATCGAGAGGGTCAAGGCCGTCAGTGGTTCTCCATGGGTTGATGTGGTGGCCCATAGCATGGGCGGCCTCGTGACCAGATTCTATGTTGCGGAGGGGGGCGGCGCCAGCCTCCGAAACGTCATCCTCCTGGGGACACCGAATCACGGCTCCTTCGCCGCCAACATCCTCGCGGAGCTGGCGGTCACCCGCCAGTATGATGAGTTTCAGTCCAAGCACCCCGGGGTTTGGTTTCAAGGGGCGACCCAGGCCAGAGAACCTCCCGCGCCGTCATTTTCTGAGGGTTTGGACGGCACATTCCCTCGGGAGAGGCCGTCTGCTGCCGAAATATCCGTTAGCGGTCAGAGGGAAGATCCCGGAGGTAAATGCGTTCAGGAGCAACCCTTGAGCCGGGAGGCTTTGCTCTTTCTTCATGAACGGGTTCAGCTCTACCTGCCGCGCCTGGTCCAGTATCTTTTGCAGGAGCGTTTCGGCCCGGCTAACCGAACCAACAGCCCCACGAGGTTGGGCAGCTTCAGCTTCAAGAGCTATTTCCCTTGGCGATACCAGCAAGATTACCAGGCTTTCTTTCGTCAAGGGCAAAGATATCCGCTAGCTCTGAGCTTGGCCGGGCTAGCCATGGGTGGTACCACCAGAACCCTTGTAGGGGAAGACCCAGTCCGGGAGGTCTTTACGCCGGGGATGGCTGTTCCTCAGGATATCTGGGCTTTGAGCCGCGCCTATTTTGAAACCCTGGCTCTGGATCTTACTGCTTATTCCTACCAATACCTTTGGCGAGGAGAGAACGTCCTGGTGGCTGAGGGATGGGAAGGGGATGGGAGGGAAGAAAAAGGGACCCTCACAACATTGCCCCCCAACTTCATGGCGGCTTCAGCCAGGGTATTGGCGTGGTTGGCCGAAAGATTGATGTCCTTCCTGGGTTCGGAAGCAGTGAGCGTGGCGCTGCGGGATCAGGCTTTGGAAACCTCGGGCTGGCTGAGGATTCGCCCTTCTTCTGTGGCCATCAACCGACTGCTGCTGGAGCAAGTGGAATTTCCTGTTGCCAGTCCGGGGAAAACGGGGTGGCTCACCTCGGCAGCGGCGGGAGGCAACTGGAACGGTGCTCAGACGAGCAGGGACGCCAGCCGTTTTGAAGCCCTCCAGGGTAACCTCTTCCTGGCCGGCTGGAACAACTGGGAGGCCAGGGAGCGGAAGGCGTCTCCCAAGTCTTTCCGGGCTTTTCCGGGAATCAAATATGTTACCATTGCCGGGGGGATCCTCAACCCCTGGCAGTTGGTCTGGCCGCAGGTGCAGGAGAACGATAGCGTGGTGGAGGTAGGGTCCACCCTTTTGCCCTGGCAGAGAGATGACGTCTTTTACCTCTGGCGGGGGTCCGTCAGCAGCAATCACCTGGCCTTAACCAGGAGAAAGGATGTTCAGCAGCAGGTCTTGCGGCACTTAAGGGACTACTTTCCGATAGAGCGGCAACTGGTGCCCACTATTGGGTGGAATTGGTGGCGGTTTGACCGGTGGGCTCGGCGCGGGTCCTTGGAGGTAACGCAGTGGCAACCGACCTATTTGTCGGTCGACAGTCGTGCCCTGAAGGGGCATTCGGGACGGGTCACGGTGGAAATCCCGAGGCTGAAGCTCCCTTCTGACAGCAATTTGCAGGTTTGGGTCTACGGGAGCAGAGGAGAAGGATGGTTTGAGGTCTTGGCTGATGAGTGGGAACCAGGGGGACCTCTGAAAAACGAGAAGGTGCCCCGGCTGCAGATAGAAGGTTTCGGGAGCGCGTATGATCGACTGCTGGTGGGTTTTCGTCTTCGTCTCGACCACCGGCCGCCCTGGCCGAAGGAAAGGGGAGGGGTTTACTTTCAGGTGACTTTTTCCCCGGAGGAAAAGGCTCTCGAAGATGGGACGACAGCGATAACTGCAGGGGCGGGACAGGGACCCGATGAGGCGTCGGACGACCTCTGGTTGCGACGAACGAAAGAGGCGGAGAAGAGATCGGTTGTCGAGGAAGGGAGAGGGCTCCAGCCAGGTTCGGTAGGGCATTCCAATTTGCCCTGGGTCAGCCCGCCCTATCCTGATGATGAATTGGGAAACAAGGGGTTCTCCTCCCGGCCAGACTGGCCATTGGTCGAGGTAAGAGGGGTGAACCGGAATACGGCCGAGCGTAAGGAAGACAGGACTCATCACCAATACTGGGAGTGGCAACTAAATGGGGCTGGAATCCCATTTGTCGACAAAGATGGGGGTTTGATATCAGAAGCTACTCTGAACTTCACCAAACCAGGCCAGTATTACCTGGAAGCAAGATCCATCAGTAATAAGAGCGACCTCCTCCGCCACGTCAAGTGGACCGTGGAGATAAAACCAGAGGATCTCAGCCAGGGGCGGGCGACCAGGGGATTTGAACTGGAGACGGCTCGCGAGCCTCGTGCGGACCTGGACATCCAGGGGCCACGGAAATGGATCACCGGTTTGCCGGCTCCTTTCAAGGCCAAGGCAGAAATCACCTGGCCGAATAACGGTGTTCAAGAAGCGGTAACCCTTTACCCCGGCCGGGAGTTCTACGTCGTCTTTGACAAACCGGGGAAATTCCCCGTCACGGCGGCCGTTCAGGTGAAGGTACGCTATCACTTCCCCGAAAGGACCTACGTCTTGAGTAACACCTACATCAAAAAGGTCTGGGTGGAGGTGGTAACCACAGGGACCAGCGATTAGGAGACTACGGAAAAACACCATCTGCTTTGGCGCAATCCGCCGGAGAGCTTTTCTCAAAAATGTGACGCGCTATGGCGGATTGTGGTGTAATCGCCAGGAGAAGTTCTCCGAAAATGTCGCGTAACTATAGGCGATTGTGGCGCAATCGGCCTGCAACAGGGTGCCATGTCAAAAGGGACCTAGACTATGGCCGATTGAGTCGTTGCAGCGGCACCACAAAGGATGAAAACGTCGCTTCAGTAGGGACCGCCAATAAGGTTCTCGACCTTTCCCCTCTCCCATATAACTTTAGGGGGTGGGAAGGGTGACTTTGGACCAGGTTCCCCGCGGGAAACGGGTGCAGGTTGTGGCTATCACCGATGAGCCGGTGCGGCTGACGGCCCTACGTTTGGGGCTGATTCCCGGCTCTTGGCTGACGGTCCTGGAGAACCTCCCGGGCGGACCCGTGGTGGTCTGCCAAAACCGGCAGGAAATAGCCTTGGGACGCTCGCTGGCCCGTTCCCTCCTCGTGGAGAAAAACCACCGGAGGGACAAGGAGAACGACCGGACCAACTGGGGCGGCTCCCCGGAGACACGGCCACGGGCCGCCAAACCTTCGCCGGAAGAAGTTTCAACTGCCACGGATCGCCCGGCCGGACCGGAGCGATTCAAACTCCCGGCCGTGACTTTGTCCCAAGTGGGGCGAGGATCGTCGTGCTTTGGTTGCCGAAAGGCTCGGGCCGCAGCTTGTCCCTTCAGCTGGAATCCTCATCCCCGGGGGAAGGAACCGCGACTTGTTCAGCCCAGCGCTGGGATGAACAGGGCGGAGGCTCCCCCCTGCCGTCAAAAAGAAGCGGCCGTCATCCCGACGAAACGCGGTGGTGGGATGAGCGGGGAAGGTTACCCTCCCACCCTGGCTCTCGCGGGGAATCCCAATGTGGGGAAGTCGGTGATCTTTAACTATCTTACCGGTTTATACGTGAACGTCTCCAATTACCCGGGGACCACGGTGGAGGTCGCCTGGGGATGTTTTGGCCCTTATACCGTGGTTGATTCTCCTGGAATCTACGGGATTTCCTCCTTCAGCGATGAGGAGAGGGTGGCCCGAGAGGCCCTTTTGACAGCGGACTTGATCTTAAATGTGGTGGATGCTACTCACCTAGAGCGGGATCTCTTTCTTACGCTACAGTTGCTGGATATGGGCAAGCCCATGCTGGTGGCCCTGAACCTTTTCGATGAGGCCCAGCGCCTGGGACTGAAGATTGATGTGCCCCTATTGAGCCGGCTCTTGGGGGTTCCCGTGGTGCCCACGGTGGCGGTAAAAGGGCGTGGTCTGGAAGAACTGAAGTCTAGAATCGGGGAGGCTAGAGGTGGTCAGCCTGACCCGGTGCTGCAAAGAGAGCTCTCAATCTACCGGAGCCTGACCGGTTCGCCGGCGGAAGCCTGGCAATGGGTCGAGGAGGGTGGCCTTCCGCCGAGCCGCCTGTCCGGGCTGCCGGAGAACTGCCCGGGGGTGCGGACTTACCGGAGGGAGATGCTTTACCAGCGCCGCCGGGAACGGTTAGAAGAAATCGTCGCCTCTGTCTTGCGCGTACCGGCCACCCCCATCCCGGCGTGGTTTCGACTTAATAGAATGGTGCTCAACCCCCTGACGGGTTTTCCCATCTTGGTCCTCGTCCTCTTCTTGGTCTTCTACTTATTTGGGGTTCTGGTGGCCCAGGGCCTGGTGGGGATCACCGAGGGTGTAATCATGAAAGATTACTACGTACCCTTCTTGAAGCGGACGGTAACGGGACTGTTGGAGGCGGATTCGCTTCTGGATCAGGTTTTGGTGGGGGAATTCGGGCTCCTGACGATGGCGGTCACCTATCTCTTGGGGCTGCTTCTCCCCCTGGTCTTCGGTTTTTCCCTGGCCCTTTCCCTCCTGGAGGACTCTGGTTATCTCCCGAGGATTGCGGTGCTTTTGGACGGACCAATGACCAGATGGGGGCTTAACGGTCGGGCCATCATTCCCTTTACCCTCGGCCTGGGTTGTGTGACCATGGCCATGTTGACCACGCGAGTTCTGACCACCCGCCGTGAGCGACGCATTGCCATTGTCTTGTTAAGTCTGGCCATTCCCTGTTCGGCTCAGCTTGGGGTAGTGACAGGACTGCTTTCCCGGATTTCTGGCGGTATCGCCCTCCTCTATGTCCTGATTCTTGGGGGGGTGCTGTCAGTCATGGGAACCCTTCTGCAGAGGCTCTTGCCCGGACAGTCCAGCGCTTTGCTCCTGGACCTTCCTCCCTTACGCTGGCCTCAGTGGTCCAACGTACTCCGGAAGTCGGCGTTGCGAGCCGGGGCTTTCTTGCACGAAGCCGGTCCTCTTTTCGTTTACAGCGCCCTGGTCCTGACTCTGCTTCAGGTCACCGGCTATTTGGCCCAACTGGAGAGATGGTTGAACCCCCTGACGGTGGACTGGTTGCGCCTCCCGCCGGGGGCAACCCGCAGTTTCATTCTCGGTTTTGTCCGCCGGGATTTCGGAGCCGCCGGCCTGTATGCCCTGAGTCTGACAGATTGGCAGACCTTGGTGGCAGCCGTCACCATCACCCTTTTTGTTCCTTGTATAGCCTCAGTTACGGTAATCTTTAAGGAGCAGGGGGCAGGAGAAGGGGTGGCCCTCTGGCTCCTTAACCTGTTCGTAGCTTTCTTGATAGGGGGTTTGGTGGCCAGGTGGCCCTTTTCCGGGGTAAGCATTCCCTTTTAACCCGCTCAGGAGTATAATTCCTTGGGGAGATGGGGGTTTTTCAGCGGTCTCCCAGGGAAGGGGCACTATGCGTAGGGTGAGATCGCTCACTCGGTTGATTCTGACGATTCCAGAAAAGCCGGGGTTGGTCTGGATCCTGATTACTGTTAACCTCCTGGGGGCAGTTTATGGCTTTAGCTGGTACTATCATCAGTTAGAGGCCACTTCCTGGAGGGCTTGGCCGGTAGTACCTGATTCCCCTCTTTCCACCCTCCTCTTTGGTCTGGTCCTCCTGTTGATCCAGCTCAAACGCCGGGTGGTCTGGCTAGAGGCTATTGCTTACCTTTCCCTGCTGAAATATGGTTTCTGGACGGTTCTCGTTTTGGGGCATTATGCCATAGTTTATCATTCCCTGGATTTTGAGACCACCCATCTCATTCTATCCCACGGGGCTATGGCTTTGGAGGCCATCATCTTTCTGCGGTATTACCCACCCAGGTTGAAGGTCACCCTCTTGGCGGTGGCCTGGGGCCTCTTCAATGATTACATGGACTATTTTAGGGGTTTCCATCCCACCCTGCCTGCCCCCGAGTTTGTCAATGGGATTGCTGTGCTGAGCTTTTTTTCCAGCCTCTTTTTTGGGACAGGCCTAATTCTAATCTCGCGCGGGAACCTCAAAATAGGGAAGAATTAATATGGAAATAGTGAGTCTGAGCCTGGGTTCATCCCGGCGTGATTTTAGGCTGACCCTGACTGTCTGTGGCCAAAGGGTCAGGCTTACCAGGCTGGGTGTGGACGGCCAGGTGGCCCGTCTGGCATCTCTCTTGCGGGAATATGATGGGCGGGCGGCGGCCATCGGGTTGGGCGGGATCAATTTTGACTATCGTCTCGGGCCGCGTCGCTATCACATTCCCTTGGGTCAACGATTAAGGAGCCTCACAAAAGACACACCCCTGGTGGACGGCAGCGGTTATAAAGAGGCCATTGAGGCACAAGTGCCCCGCTGGTTGGAGGAAAAGGGCATCCTCTTGGCCGGACGGCAGGTTTTGGTGGTCTCGGTTCTGGATCGCTATCACCTGACGCGGGCGCTGGTCGAGATAGGAGCCAGGGTCTGGGTGGGCGATGCCGTCTTCGGCTTGAAGATCCCACTGCTTTTTTCGCTACCCACTTTTCAGGTGATCGCGGCAGCCACCTTGCCTCTATTGAGGCTCTTGCCCGTCTCCTGGCTCTATCCCCTGGGGAGGAAGCAGGAGGAGGTGGTACCCCGCTTCTCCCACCTTTTTCGGAGGGCTGAAATTATTGCTGGGGACTTTCACTTCCTTCGACGGTACTTGCCTTGGGACCTGGCCGGGAAGACCATTATCGCCAGTACCATAAACGACGAGGACGTGGGATTGTTACGGAAAAGAGGGGCGTCGGTCTTGGTGACACTGAGCCCTTTTCTCACCGTGAGCTCGCCTCAGCGCAGCGTCATCACCACGAGTGGTTTTGTTTCGGGAAGGGCCTTCGGAGCTAACGCCATGGAGGCGCTCTTGGTGGCCCTGGCCGGGGAGAGGGGGCCCCTGTCAAAGGAACACTACCGCCAGCTCTGGCGCCAAACGGGTCTGGAGTCTACGGTGATCAGGTTTGATTAAGTTCGCAGAGACAGTTGGAGGTCAGACAAATGAAAGGTTTCCGCTACTTGGTTTTCGGGCTCTTGTTCCTGGGTTGGGTGGCGGGGATGGTGGTGATGATCCCGCGTTTGGCCACTGAAAACCGCGACACGGATGTGGAATTGGTGCTGGATCTGGGCTCGGCCCGGGACTTCTGCAACAAGTATTCTTACCGAATTGATCAGTTTCTTGGCCAGTTAAAGGCGGCGGGGCTGACCTCCTTGGCGGTTAAAGAGGTGACGCCTCAGGATTTGCAGGACCGGGGGGCAGTGGCCTTATATTCAGGGGGAGAACTCCTGGCCAATCTGCTGTTCTCCAGAATGGCCGGCCTAAATGCGCCCGATATCCATCCCAATCACAGCTATCTCCTGGTGGCCGACCGGGATTCCTTTGCCTGGCTGAAAGAATCCCTGAGAGAACGATTCGGTGCTGAACGGGTGCGCTCTCAAGAGATGGGCTCTCTTTATCTCCTGGAAGTTCCCATGACTCCGAAGGATTTTTTGTCTTTGCCTTTAGGCCTCTGGCCAAAGGACCTGCAGTTGGTGCAAGAGAGCGGTCTGAATTTGGTGCCACGACCTTACAATCATCCGGGCGTGACCAACAGCGAGATCAGAGACTTTTTTGAAACTGTCCAGGCCTTGAGGGCACGTCTGGTGATCTTCGATGGCACCGAGGTCCTGGGTTTTCCCGATCACCTGACGGCCCTAATCGAAGGTATACAGCAGAATCAGATGACGGTGGGGATGATTGAGACCCCCGTTCAGCTGGGGCACATTGACCAAAAAGGACTGTATCAATTGGTCCCCGAAATCGCTTACCGGGCGGCTCGCCTATATACCCTTTACCCAAAGGAGATGGAGAAGCTATCGGTGGCCGATTTGGTGGATCGCTCGGTGCGCTCGGTGCGGGAACGGAATATACGGATTCTCTACTTGAGGGCGGTGGATAAGCCGGGATACTCATTTGGGGCTCTTCTGTCCATGAACCTGGAGTACGTCCGGGGCCTGAAGACGGAGCTAGTCCGATACGGTTTGGGAGTGGGTTCGACCTCTCACCTCAACCCGATCCGGGTGGGGCGGGGCATTTCCTACCTGATCAGCTTGGCCATCTTGGCAGCGGGTCTCTGGCTGGTGGGGGAACTATTTTCCATTAAGAGTGGCTACCTCCGAGCCATCCTCTTCTTGCTGGCCCTTTTTGCCCTGGGCCTTTATTGGTTTGCCCCCGAGCTGGCCCGGTCCGGCTTTGCCCTGTCCAGTGCCCTTGTCTTCCCAATTCTAGCCACCTATTGGGCGACTAGTTTTTGGACACGTCGAGGGGAGAGCAGCGAGGCTGCCGCAGGCCCCTGGCCATTGCTGCGGCAAGGCGTGAGCGGCCTCTTACTGGCTTCGGGCCTTTCTTTAGTCGGCGCCTTTTACATCAGTACCCTCCTGGGAGATATCCGTTACTTACTGGAGATGGAGTATTTCCGAGGAGTTAAGCTGGCCTTCACCTTCCCCTTGTTGTTAATCCCTTTCATCTATTTCCGATTCATTAGTCGGGAGAGATTAGGTATCGCTGAAGTCGGGTGGGAGCCGACGCCCGGGCCGGAGGGAAACGGGGAAGCCGGATACCTGTGGCGGCGGATTGGTGATGTCTTGGGAGAAAAGGTGCTAGTAAGGGATCTCTTCATCCTCAGCCTGGCTGTGGTAGTTCTTTACCTCTATTTGGGCAGGAGCGGGCACACCGCTGGTATACCGGTTTCCGGTCTGGAGGTGGAGGCCAGGTCCTTCCTTGATGATCTAATGATGGTCAGGCCGAGAACCAAGGAGTTTCTCATCGGTCACCCGGCTTTCCTTCTGGTCCCCCTGGCGCTGCGTTTCTTGCCGCGGGTATGGGTTTTTCCGCTCCTGGCCTTTGGGATGGTGGGTCAGATTTCCATGATAAATTCCTTTGAGCACATCAGGAGCCCTTGGCTCCTTTCCCTCTGGCGCGGGGGAAACGGCCTCTTGTTAGGGGCCGGGCTGGGCGTGATGGCCGTTTTGTTGGGCTATTACACCTGCCGATGGCTGGAAGGGAGAGGGATCAGATTAAAGGGACCGGGGCGAGGCGAGAACCGGGATTCGATCCGGTGAGACCGCTCCGGGACTACTTCCGGCTAGATCTCCATGCCGCCCTGGGCGGTGCCATAAAGTGACGAAAAAGCCGCAGGGTGGCGCCGGGTGGGCGGTTGCCGGCGGAGCGCTTTCAGCCAAAGCTAGGCTGTCTAGGGGTTCTCCAGGGTCTCCCGTACTATCTCAAGGATCATGGCCTTCATTTCGGGGGTCTTGAAAAGATCCTTCAGACTCTGTCTACCCTGGCGGGTCTTGAGGGTATCCAGGAGGGCCTGCTGTACTTGCGGGCTTTTCACAAAATCAGAGATCACCGTCTCCATCTCTGGACCCTGCAACATATTGGCCAGGACCTGGTTGATAGTCTTTTGCAGTTCGGCACTGCCCAGGATCTGCTCGAGGAGGGGGGCAGGAATCTCCAGAGATTTTTGGTAGGATTGCAGGGCCTGATCTACGAGATCCTTGACGTTCTCTGCCTTGGGAGTGGTAGGATTGACGTCGCGGCTAAAAGGCGGTAGGGACACCTTTTGCTCCAGAGACTGCCAGGCCCAGACCGCAAAACTGGTTAGGGCCAATAGAGCAATGAGCGACCCGACGATCAGGGGCAGGCGATTTCGCACGCAGGACACCTCCGTTTTGTCTCTCCCAGGTTTATCTTGGTTGGACAAAAAGCTTGCGCGGCCACGCTGCAGTCGGACTCTTTCAAATGTCCAATGTTATTCTCTCCGCCTCGGCTGCATCTATGCTTAGGCTCAAGACTTTGTGACTGATAACACATAAGAGACCCTTGACGGGCTTTCTTTACCAGTGTTATATTCATTGTGAAATACCCCATGGGGTATATGACGCGAATGTGAGCCGGGAAAGGGGGCCAGGCTGGTTGGGACGTCTCGGTGATACCAAGGAGATGCTCCAGCGGATCAGACGAATAGAGGGCCAAGCCCGAGGCATTACCAGGATGCTGGAGGAAGAGAGGGAGTGCGAAGACATCCTGGTGCAGCTGGCGGCTATGCGGGAGGCCATCAACATGGTGGGGATGAAATTGATCGGCAACCAGATGAAGGCCTGCATCCCCGAGGAACTGTACAAAGAGGAAGAAGGCAAGAAGGCTGTGGAGAAAGCCATCCGGTTATTCCTAAAGTTCTCCTGAGGGCCTTTTGGGGACTTTCATCGAGGGGAGGGTTGAGGCCTTGGCTGACAAAAGCAATCTGGATGAGGAGATCGCCGAGGTTGAAAGGCAACTGGAGGACCTGAGAAAGCGACTACCGGCTCACTCGTTAAAGGTGTCCATGGCTGTGGAATTAGACGAGCTGGAGGAACGCCTGAGTGAGCTCCTGGGGGAAAAGAGGCGCCGGGAGAAGGCCGAGGGCTAGGAGAGTTTGGCCCCCGTACGGGGGCCAAGATCTTATTGGGGCGTCTCCTTGAAAAAGCTCAGTTACTCCCGCGGTTCTTCCTCACCTGTTTCTTAGACGGAACCCCTTGCAAGTCTTCTCCATTGGGGTATTATTAAAGTGATCTTTGCTAGCTCCTTCGGGAAATAAGAAAGAGGTAAGGACTTGCACCCGATCGTATTTAGTTTCGGCTCCTTCGAGGTCCATACCTGGGGCGTCATGTTCGCCCTGGCCTTTCTCCTGGGAACCGCCCTGGCCATGTTGGAGGCTGGGCGCCGGGGCCTGGATCCTAACCTGATCCTGGATCTTGCCTTATACACCTCGGTGGCGGCGATCGTCGGGGCCCGTCTCCTTTTTGTCCTGCTGGAGTGGCCCTATTATTCGGGAAATCCCATCAGCGTCTTGTGGATTCGGGAGGGTGGCCTGTCTTTACACGGGGGGCTTTTGGGGGGCGTCCTGGTCGGGCTTTGGTTTGCCGGCCACCAGCGGATTCCCAAAGGGCGGTTGGCGGACATAGTGGCACCATCCGTAGCCATAGGCACCATGGTGGCCCGGTTTGGCTGTTTTTTTGAGGGATGCTGTTATGGCACTCTCACGGAGGGCTGGTGGGGAACCCTGACCCGCTACGCCCCGGGACTGCGCCATCCGGCTCAGTTGTACGAGGCTGCCCTGGACCTGGTTCTCTTTTTATTCCTTTGGTTTTGGCGCAAGAGGGTTAGGGTGCCAGGTCAGCTCTTCCTTCTCTACATTGGGCTGTATTCTGTCATCCGGTTTGGGGTTGAGTTCTTTCGTGAGGTTCCCCATCTGTATGGCTGGTTGACGGTGGCCCAACTGGCCAGTCTCGTTATCGCCGCCCTGGCCTTCGTTTGGTATCACTGGCTCGGGGCGCGGACCAGCCGGCTGGACGTCGAATGAGGTATCCCCATGACCAGGTTGGAGGTGGCGGTTTGGTTATCGCTGTGATTGATGGTCAAGGGGGCGGCATTGGTGGCCACCTGGTGGAAAAATTGCGGCGGGCCTTGCCCGAAGAGGTGGAGATCGTGGCCTTGGGCACCAATGCCTTGGCCACGGCCAACATGATGAAGGCCGGAGCTAACCGGGGCGGGTCGGGGGAGGGCGCCATCGTTCATACCGTCCGGAAGGTGGACCTCATTGTGGGGACAATCAGCATCGTCCTGGCTTATGCCATGATGGGCGAAGTCACCCCGCGCATGGCCGAGGCTGTCGCCGAAAGCGATGCCCCAAAGTTGCTTCTCCCCTTCAACCACTCCCAGGTAGAGGTGGTGGGGGTGGCTCAGGAGCCGCTGCCGCACATGATTGATGCCCTGGTGGAAAAGATACTTAGTAGATTGTCGAAAGGAGGCGTGCGCCGTGTGTGAGTCGAACGTTTACCTTAAGAAGAAGGACGACGAAGAACTGGTTATGGAGGCTGTTGACATCATCCGACCTCATGATGGAGAGCTAACCCTAATCAGCATATTTGGGGAGGAGAGGACCATCAAGGGCAGGATCACGGAGATGCGGCTTCTGGAACATAAGATCTTTCTGGAGGAGTAATTGCCTTCTACAGACCGGGGCCAGCCGTCGGGAATCGGCTGGCTCTTTTTTTGGAAAAGGCGAATCACGCCGCCCCGCACAGAAGACATCTTTTTCCAGGAGGCCGCTGAAAAAAACCATCCGTGTGGCGCAATCGCCGGGAGAAGTTCTTCAAGGGTCTGTCGTAAATTATGGCGATTGCGGCGCAATCCGCTTTGTCACTGCTTAGTCGGCGAGAAAATTTCACCTGAACCACGTGAAATGTGATATAATTAACGCAATAGAAAGAAGGGCGCCAGAGAGCGCCCCGGTTTAGCCGGCTTGTCAATCTAAGTGAACAGGGGAGTGGAAGCGAAATGGATCATGTGGGAGCGGAGATACGGAGGCTCCGGCGGCAGAGGGGCTTGACTTTGAAGGAACTGGCCGATAGGGTGGGTCTGTCAACCTCCTATTTGAGCGAAGTGGAACGAGAGCTCAAGCGACCCTCCATTGAGGCTCTGGAGAGGCTGACCGGATTACTGAGGATCCCTCTGGGTTCCTTGATTCCTGTTACCCAGGCCTATGATGCCGGGATGGCTACGGGCATGTCAGGCCGTTTGGGGAAAAAACTGAAACAGCTGCGCGAATCCATGGATCTGAGCCAGGCGGAACTGGCCCAGCGGGCCGGCCTCTCAGGAGGCCTGATCGGACAGATTGAAAGCGGGAAGACCCGCCCTTCACTGAAGACGGTGCAACGGTTGGCCGACGCCCTGGGGGTCTCCCCCTGCTATTTAGTCTCCGACACTGATAACCTGGAAGAGTTCATCAAGATGTTAAACCCAGAATTGCGGCAACTCCTGGTCAACCCCACCGTGCAGACTGTTTTGAACATGATGTGTACGTTGAATGATAAGGAGATTCAGTTCCTCCTCCGTTTCATCCAGCTCTTTAAGGAATCCGGGATCACTCAAGGGCTTCCGCTATAATAGGCGGGGCGAAAAAACGGACAAGTAAAAGTAAAAATACCTCTTGACAGCCGCCCGAGCCTGGGTGATACTAGGGTTAGCGGCTGTTTTTTAATTTGATTCGTGAAAAGTACCACATTAGTAAGGGGGATGGGAAGGATGATCGTCTGGGAGAAGGAGTTGCAGGACCGTTTCGGGGATCGGGTTACCTTTAATCAGGTGGAGAGGTTGCTCTATTCTCACGACATGGGTTCCTTGCCCGGTCTGGCCAAGAGCCAGATCAAGAGCGTCCCTGACGCCGTGGTGCAACCCAAGGACGCGGAAGAACTGGCTTTCCTGGTCCAGTTGGCCAAAGAAAGGCGGGTTCCCCTGGTGCCGCGGGGAAGCGCCTCCAGCGGCTACGGCGGCACCCTCCCCGTAAAACAAGGGATTGTGATTGAGTTCGCAAGAATGAACCGCGTGTTGGACCTTGACGCACCACGAGAAACGGTAACGGTACAAGCGGG
>JAMCWA010000068.1 GCA_023475165.1 Bacillota bacterium
ACCAGGCCCTTTTGGCCTCGTTGGCCTTTATCCCTTCCCCAGCCAGAGCGCGGGTAGCCTTAAGCCCTTCCCTGGTCATGGGAACCTTAACGACCACATTGGGGGCCAGGCTGGCCAGAACCCGGGCCTCCTTGATCATGCCCTCCGCCTCGAGACTGATGACCTCGGCGCTGATGGGTCCGGGGACAAGGGCGGCAATCTCTTTGACCACCGTATGAAAGTCTCTTTTTTCTTTGGCCACCAGGGTGGGGTTGGTGGTGACGCCGGCGATGACGCCCAATTCGTAGGCGTCCCGAATCTCATTGATATTGGCGGTGTCCAGAAAGAGCTTCATCTGCTTACTTTTCACTCCCAGCTATGGAATAGGTTCAGCGGTCCCGTCATAACGATTGGGCTAAAGCCGCCAGAAGCACGATCGCCGTTGAGCGCAGACTATGACGGCTTTGCTTGGGTGGGTTTACCACGCAAAACGCAGTTCGTCAGCACTCTACCCTGAAAATAAGGTTATCCTGGCCGAGTGTCGTCCCAGCCCACTTCGATGCTCGGCCGGCCCTCCGCCAGTCGTTCGCCTGGGACAATCACCCTCCCGCGGCCGTTTTCATCATCTGCTGGTGCCGCTGGCGGCATGGGGGTCTCCTAGAAAGAACGCTGGCGGAGCAGGGAAAAGATCAGAACCCTGACCTCATTTATATCAAATGGCTTGGCCAAAAAGCAAGAGCAACCCAGCCTCTGTGCTTCCTTTACCTCAACTTCGTCGCCGAGGGCGGTCATCATGACTACGGGCAGATCGGGATCGATATCCTTCAGTTGCCGCAGGGTTTCCAGGCCGCCCTGTCCCGGCATCCTGAGATCGATCAAGGCCGCCACCGGCTTCTCCCGCTGGGCCACCTCAATGGCTTCCACCCCGTTAGAGACGCTGACTACGGTCAAACGGTCACGCCGGAAGATCTCTTCCAGGAGGCGGCGGATGGGGGCTTGATCATCAACCACCAGCAACTTGGGTAGTTGCTCCAATCCTATCACTGACCCTTCCCCAATTCCGAAAGGACTTTGCTTCTTAAGATACTGTTCTCTCGACCGGTGGTTGGGTTCAAAACCCCCCAGTCCACGGGTCGCGGCAAATGGTATCTAACATACCTGGTACCATAAAGGCCGCCGGTGGTGAGTATCCCCTCTTGCTCAGCCGCCGCTTCCGGGGGGAAGGTAATCCGACCGCCCGGAAGGTCATAAACCAACCCGTTTATCTCAACCCGACCAGCGGCACGGCTCCAGGACCGCTGGTCAAAAAGGTTCAAAATCACACCCCAAAGTCCAGCCGTGGGAGCTCGCTGGGGAAGGGCTTGAACCAGGAGTTTCGGTTTGTCCTTTTCCACCACCAGCGGAAAGAGGGTCAATCTTTCCCTCTTGCCTGCTTCTGTGACCATGAGGTAGCCGAAATAATCCCCCGCCTGAGGCGGTACGCTCACCTTGAGCCGAAACTGTTCTGTTTGCCCGGGAGTGAAGGTCCGATCGGCTTTTTCCACGGCGATCTGTCCATTGTCGTTGACGATCCGGTAGGATAATTGGAAGGAGGTAGTTTCCCAGGTCAGGCTTCTAGCCTCCACATAGGCTACATATTGCCCGGGCGTCGGGGCAAAAACCTCTACCCGCTCCTTCCCTGGTTTCTCTTGCGTCGAAGCGGCCACCTTTTCCCACTGCCTGGTCTGGGGATTCAGACGGAAGAGGTAAAGATCCAGGTTAGCCTCCGGATCACTGGCCGGTGAGGCTTCCACTTCCAGGAGAACGGTGCTGGGAGTAACCTCCGGTAGGTTTCGTACAATGGCCTCCTGCCGGCTGACGGTGATGGACTCGCTCTTGGCCTCGGGTTTTTCGGGGAAGAGTCCTACGCCCGTGACCCGACCCGGAAAGCCCTCACCCACACTGGTTAGTTGAAAGGAAAGGAAGGCCGTGTCGCCCTGATCGGTGGAGAGGAGCCCGGAACCAGCCTCTGGATAGGCGGTGTGCCCATCAACCAGGGTCAGGTGAAGAGGGGCTTTATCGGCAAAAACCCCGTGAACACGCGCCGTGAACTGAAACCGGCTTTCCGTCAGATTATAGGTGGAAAGATCCTCGGCTGAATAAACGATGGCCTGCCAATTACCGGGCTGGGGACGTTGGACCTGAAGGGTAAGATCGCTGCCGCCCTCCACCCCTGCTCCTATATAACCGGTCATGGTCTCGGCCTGACCGTCGGGACGGAAGAGTTGCAGGCGAACCCGACCCCGGGGAAAGCCTCCCTGGACGGGTACAGCCAACCTGGTCAGCAGAGCCGTAGTTCCTTCCGGAATGCGCAGCAAGTAGCGGCGAAAGAGTGCCGGTCTCAAGCTTCCTTCCGTCTGAACCGACCAACCATTCTCCGTCCCAAAGGTATAGGGCCGCAAAATGAGGCTGGGACTGGCGCCCAGGGGTGCCTCCTCTCCCGGCGCCCGCAGGGAAAGGAGGGAGCTGTAGAGGCCGGGCCCCGCCGGTACCCCGTAACCCAGGTTAAAGACCCGGCTCCCCCGCGCGGAGAGGACGAGGGAAGGACGATCAGGCCAGAGCCACGCCGCCTCTGCCTTCAGCTCCAGGTTGATCTGCCGATCGGCCGGGTTTTGTATCCGGAAGGGGATTTTTCCGGGAATGAAGTCGCCCGCCAGCAGTCCGGAAGAGCCACCATCAGGCTGATAAGGTCCGGCATCTAAAATAGGGAAGTCCGTAAGCCAGATGGCTTTGAGCCAACTGGCATTAACATCGAGGGCGCCAAAGCCCTGCTCAATCACTTCGTAACCCGGGAGAGGGGAAGCCCCGGCCCAAAGAGCCCGTTTGATCCGGGCTGCCGACATTGGTACCGCCCAGCGCGAGCCAGCCTCCAGGAGGTCGGCTACGGCCCCGGCTACCTGGGGTACAGCCATACTGGTTCCTTCCAGGATCCCATACCCGCTGGGAGAGAGCCAGCGCGGCAGGCAGGACACAGCGGCACCCGGAGCCACCAGATCAGGAGATAGACCCCCGTCCCGCCTGGGGCCAACGGAGGAAAAATACCAGATGGTATCCTGAGGGATGTCGTACCCGAAGTAGCCTTTCCACAGATCCCTTGACAAGTAAGCGCCCACCACCAGGGTATGACCATTCCCCCCGGGGGCCACCGCAGTTCCCAGCCCGGGCCCATTGTTACCGGCTGCCAAAACGATGATGGCGTCATAACGCGCTCCCAGTTCCTCAAGCAGCCGTGCTGGAAAGCTGTCCAGGTCGCTTTCATTGATTAGACCAGCGATGCTCACGCTTAAGACCCGGGCGCCCTTCTCCGCAGCATAGGTCACGGCGTGGAAGATGGACTGCCAGGAGCCCTCCCCACCCGAATTGAGGGCCTTCAAGACCATGAGGCGGGCGGCGGGGGCTGTACCGCTTAATCCCCCTCCCTCCCGTCCGGCGGCCGCGGCGGAACCGGCCGCCAGGCCCGCTACATGGGTGCCATGTCCATTCCCATCAAAGCCTAGATTGGCGAGATTTCCGTCAGCGCTTATACTGGTAACCATAAAGGCCGATTCTTCCACCGTGGGGGTGCCGGGACGATCGATGCCGAACCAGGCCACCGTCAAGTGATCGCGGAAGACCTGCATGGGGATTTCGTCCGCCAGGTTCAGATCCTGGTTGGTGTCGACATACACCGTATCATAGACTCCAGGGCGGGATGAGTCCACCACCAGAACAAGGAAACGGTCATCGGAACGGCCATTGCGGTTGATATCCTGGGCCAGGGGGCTGTTCCTGGCGATCTGTTCTTCCCGGAAAACCCCATAGTGATAGCGACCACTGGCCGAGTGAATACCGGCCACCTTTACCTCTCCCAGGCTGGTGCTGATTTTACCCCACCTGGCTGTAGCCACGGACCTGGTGTCAACGTCACCCTCACCGGTCAGGTCGATCCAGTCGACGATCTTTCTTTGACCGTCCATCCCCCAGAGAAGTTCGGGACGGCTGGGGTCGGCCCCAGTGTCAATAACGGCGATGGTATTCCCCTGACCCGTGGCCTGCACCAGGGACCGCAATTCCGGGAGGTGCATGGCCTTCAGGTTGAGATGAAAGGCCGATGGGTCTGGCGAACCCTGAAATCCCGCAGCGGCCGCTTGTCCGACAGCCGTGGGACTTTCGGCCCGTCCGGCGGCCTGCCCGATGCCCGCGGGGCCGTCGGCCCCCATGATCGTCACCCGAGGGTCGGCCGCCAGCCCTTCCACCAGGTCAGGAGCGGCGCGAAAGGTAATAAGGTCACCAGTGCGGCGAAGAATCCGCCCTCCCGCGCTCAGGATGGCCCTTTCTAGAGAGGTCCCCTCTCCCTTTTTCGTCAGCAAGTTGACCACGAGGTCGGCCTGATTCCCCAGGCGAGCGTTAACCAACTGTTGGCGTAACGCGTCGGTAAGGCCCGGCCCTCGTTTCTGGTCATGCCCACCCCAAGAGGCGAAGGCTGGTAACCCCGCCCCCAACCAGGTCGTGCTCAACAGCAGGATGGCAAGGAGTACGGGCAGCGCTTTTGAGAGAGCGCTGAAGAACCCCTTTCCAGTTCCAACCTCCGACCCTTTTGTCACGACCTCCAACCTCCAACTTCCGCCTCTCTGTGAGACTGCTGATAA
>JAMCWA010000075.1 GCA_023475165.1 Bacillota bacterium
AATATCCTGCAGTCGCTCCCGCAGGGGGGGGAATTCGGATTGAAACCCCATTGAGCACGTCGAAAAGATCCCGGGAAAGTCCTCTCTCCAAAACGGCTCTGGCATCGGTACGGAAGGTGGCAATCAGCCGTGCTCCCTCTTTTTTCCTCTCCGACAGCCGGATCAGCCGTTGTTGAAAGGCTTCGGAGGTCCTCTCCAGCCCCTCTAACACCAGGGTACCCCGACCCACCCTATCCAGAAAGCCACTTTCTCCTTCCCAGAATCCCTCTTCGGGATCGAGGCCAGCCACAAATTTCAGGAAGGGTTCCACCCGCCGTTCCCCACAGCGGTGGACATATTCGGCGCAAAAGTCCTTCCCCACTCCGCGTTCACCAAACAAGATCAATGGTCGCGGCGAACGGGAGGCCTCCTCTAACAAGGCCAGTAACTCCCGGTTCAAAAAGGGGGGATTCCTCAACCCGGGGGCAAGGAGGGCACCCTGAAGATCACTGGGGGCGATAGCCAAGGCCGCCTCCGGCTGCCGAGCGGAGGAGCTTCCCTTAACCTCGCTGGGCGTCTGGCCCGCTACAGCGACCGGCGGTCCCTCGGGCTCGGAAATGACTAGATTCTCCCGCCCAGCCGCCACCTCGGGGAAAGCCAAGCCCTCTCCCTCCTCCTTTACCGTAGGCGGCAGGTCCAAGGAGGCCAGGAAGCTCCGGGTCTGCTTTCCACCCGTACGCAGAAACTCCCGCGCCGTCTCCAGGGCCGCAAGCAAGGCCTCCCGGCCCGGCGTCACCGTCAGACCGCGCAGGCGAAATTCCCGGGCCAGGGAAACAGTCACCTCACCACCGATGACTACCCCTATCCCCTGCCGGGCCAGATCAGCCAGGGCACGGCGCAAGTCACTGATGTTCCGTGCTACCTTGAGCAGTCTAATCTCCAGCTCTAGTGCTTCCTCCAGGGGTTTTAACTGGGGTTCCTCGCCGCTGAAATAAATTATCCCCGTTTTGGCCGAAATCTTCCTGGCTTCGGCCAGCCTGGTTACCAGATCAAAAGCTGTCGGTTCTATGGCTACCACAGGAAGCTGGATGGTCCGGCGCAAGACTCCGGCCCAGAGACCGCGGGAAATTAGAGCCCCCACTTCCAGCTTTCTCAACTGAGGGAAAACCCGGGTCGGGTCACCTTCCGTCTCCAAAACCAGGGCCTCCTCATGGCCCTGAATCGTCCGGCGACAGAATTCCGCCCAATCCCCGGGAGGAGATATGACGGCGATGCGCAACCTGACCACCCCTTGCCGGAGCCTTCCGGTCGTACCCCAGAGGGTCAATGATTCTCCCAGATCCCTTCAATCAGACCAAGGCTGGCCAACCTTTCGCCAGTATGGACCACAGGATTCTCATTGAAGGAAAGGACCATACCCTCTTGCGGGGCAAGAACCTCCTCCAAGATGTCAAAGGTCTGAGGGTTGTAGATCACCCCCAGGGTTTGCCCTTGGCGCACCCGTTCCCCCGGTTCCACCTGACTGAGAAAAAGGCCGCCCCAATTAGCCGTTAAGGGCTGGGTGTCCAGTTTTAACACAGTCTGCTCCGGGGGCAGTTCTATGGTACCCCGCAACATCCCCAGGTGGATGAGGATGTTGCGTACCCCTGCGAATCCAACCCTGATGGCCTGCTGGTCAAACTTACTATGTCCGCCCAGTTCCGGAGTTATCCCGCAGACTCCTTCCCGTAAGGCGACGTTCCGTAACTTGCCGTCAAAACGTAAGGCGCGAGCGTTAACGTCCAGGGGCTCATCCACCACCACCCTGGTGCCAAAAACCCGCGCCAAGGCGGAACAGGTTGGGTCTTCCCCGAAATAGCGGACATGGGTCACCATGGTGGAACTGCCGGTATGCAAATCCAGGAGGTAATCAGCCCGTGACACCATTTCCGAAAAAAGGAGATGGGCAATACGCTCGCTGATGCGACCGGTCTTCTTGCCGGGCCAGACGCGATTCAGGTCTTCCAGATCAAAGACCGTTTGTCGTACCCGGTAGTTAAAACCCAGGACATTGGCCACCGGAACCATCAGTATTGTTCCTGTCAGCCGCTCTGGCTCGATTTCCTGATCGAGGCGGCGGATTACTTCAATACCATTTACTTCAATCCCATGGCAGGCCGCCTGAACATATAACACCGGGCCTGCCTCACGGCCGTGGGCAACGATCACCGGTATATCAATGGGCGATCCGTCGGCCAACCGGCCGGCTAGGAGACGCCCCTTCAGCTTCTCGCCGCGCCTGACTACCAGATCCCGTACCGCAAAGGTTTCACTTTGACCGAAGCCCTTCGCCATACCGAAGCACCCCCATTTATTTTTCTCATTCGGCACTGCCTGGGTAGATTCCTTTTGATCCCGCCTTTCTTTTTCAAAAAATCTCCCTGTCGGCGAGGCTTTTGGTTGGTCCTCTAGGGGGTGATCCTATAAACCGCGAAACTACGGCAGGTGGGGACAGTTTGATGCTTACTTTGCTACAAAGCCATTCCCCTGGCCTCCCCCGTTGACAAATTCCCGGGAGACGTTTAGAATTACCCTGGGTATACCCCCAGGGGTACAGATATCAGACGTGGAGGTGCAAGTATGACTGTCCCCGACTATCAGAGTATGTCTAAGGAGGAACTGCAAAAGGAGCTAATTGGGTTGCAGGAGGAATTAGAAGACCTGGAACAGGAGAGACAATATACCCTTGGTCAGACCGGTGTCCACATTTCGGCTAAACAGTTGGCGGCCATGGAGGAGGAGTTCAATTCTGACCGCAAGAAGATTGAGGACAAGATCCAGCAGGTTAAGGTAGCCCTGGCCAAAAAATGAACTCCTCTACCCGGCAACATGCCCCTGCTCCTGGGCAGGGGCACTTACTTTGTTCTCCCGCGCTTCTCTCCCCCCCAGGGGAAGGCGCAGGCTTACCAGGGCCCCCAAAAGAGAGGCGGCGGCGGCTAAGAGATAGGCCTCACGAAAGCCCGGCACAGACCCCTCCCCGTTCCAGGCCAGGACCGGCAAGTGGCTAGACAACAGAATCCCGGAGGCCGCCGTACCCACCAGCCCACCGATGAACCGGCTCATGTTAAAAAAGCCCGTGGCGGCACCCATCTGCTCCGCGGGGCTGGACCCCAAAGCGGAACTGAGCAAAGGTGATTGGATCATCCCCCCGGCCAGGCCGCTGACCACCATGAGAACCGCGAAGTAACCGTAGCCGGTATCCTTAGTGATGAAAGCGTAAAGGCCAAAAGTTAGGACCCTGGTCAACATCCCCCCTGCCACCAGCCAGCGACTGCCATATCGGTCGGAAAGAGCCCCGCCCAATGGGGAGGCGAAGATCCTGGTCAAGGCCCCGGGGAAAAGCATTAGCCCCATCTGGGCTGCAGAATACCTCTGAATGTTGGTCAAGAAAAGGGGCAAAAGGAGGTTGGTACCCTGCCCCGTGAACATCTGAATGACTCCGCTCAGGACGGCCGCCAGGAAAGGGCCAGGCCGAAAGAGGGACAGGTCTATGATTGGCTCAGCCACCTTTCCTTCCCTTTGCCAAAAGAGCCAGCTTCCCAGCAGGCCTAAGGCCAGGGAAAGGAGGGCCGGGAAAACGACCCAGCCCCGTTCCGAGCCAATGGTCAGGAAGAACAGCAGCCCCAGAATGGCTAAAGAAAGGTAGGCGGCCCCGCCATAGTCAAATCCCCGGTAGTCTTTGCGTTCGCCCGTCTCGGGCAAAAGAAGCCAAGCCAAGGTGAAGGCCAAGAGCCCTATGGGAATGTTGATGTAGAAAATAGAACGCCAATTAAAGTACTGCACCAGGAAACCACCGACAGTGGGGCCCACCACTGCCCCAAAAGCTCCCACGGCCGCCCAAAGACCAACGATTCTCCCCCGTTCTTCCCTGGGGAACAAGCCCGTGGCCATGACCAGGGCGTTGGGAAAGATCGCGGCTGCCCCTAAAGCCTGGAGCATGCGGAAGACGACCAGGACGACGAAACCCCGGTTCCAGCTGCACAGGGTTGACCCGACGGTGAAGACCAAAAGGCCGGCCAAGAATACCTTCTTACGGCCGTACATATCGCCCAGGCGTCCAAAGATGGGCATCAATACGGAGTAAGGCAAAAGGTAGCCGTTGATAACCCAGGTTAACCAGCTAAGCTTCAAACCGGAGAATTCTGTCGCCATAGCTGGTATGGCTACCCGGATCATGTTGGAGTTCAGAACGGTCAAGAAGGCAGCCAGCAGGATATTGACCAGGGAAAGCCAGGGGCGGAGGGTGTCGCCCCTTCCGGTCACAGCGGGCTGGGGGGAAAGAGCTCGCGAAAGCCAGTTCGGATGGCGGGTCGACTTCGCTCCTTCTCTTGCGCTATGAAACGGGATATTCCCTAACGATGCGCGACCAGGTTTCGTCATGTATGCACCTGCTATCGGTATTTACCCAAGAATCTCTACCCTGAAAATGGCCAGCTTCTAGCGGATTAGCTGTACCTGGATGTAACAGGTTGCGCTTTTCGCTAGCCTCAGCCGAGCGCATTCTCCGGCGAGCTTGCTGTGGTCGGCGGCTAACCGCGGGCCCTTACGCTGACCGCCCTTAGCCGCTCGGCGGCGGCCTTTCGTCCGG
>JAMCWA010000078.1 GCA_023475165.1 Bacillota bacterium
TCCGATCTTGCACCGGCAGCGCCGCCTCCTTTGCCCCGGCTGGGTGTGGCCGAGGAGGACACAATTGTCCGGATGCAGCGAGATCTGGAGAGGGCCTTAAAGAAACCGGTGGACCAGCGCCGCTGGGTCATGGTCATTGACCTCCGGATGTGTACGGGCTGCACCGCCTGTCTTAACGCTTGCCGGGCGGAAAACGTCCTGCCCCCGGGGGTGGTCTACCGCGTCGTCTTGGAGGAAGAACAGGGCGCCTACCCCAATGTTCGCCGCTTCTTCTTGCCACGTCCGTGCATGCAATGTGAAAAGCCGGCCTGCACCCAGGTCTGCCCGGTTTCGGCTACCTACAAGCGGCCCGATGGAATCGTGGCCATCGACTATGAGAAGTGCATTGGGTGCCGCTACTGTGTAACCGCCTGTCCCTATGGTGCCCGCAGCTTTGATTTTGGTGAGTATTTCACTACGAACGTGGCTGGGCAGAATCAGCCGCAACCTTATGAGACCAGGCCCAGCTTTGAATATGGTCAGGCCCGTGGGCGAAAGCCCCTGCAATCACCCATCGGCAATGCGCGCAAGTGTACCTTCTGCTTGCACCGGCTGAATCAGGGCATGCTGCCGGCCTGCATCACCACCTGTATCGGACGAGCTTCTTTCTTTGGTGACGCCAATGACCCGGCCAGCTTGGTCGCTGAGCTTTTGGGTCAGGCCGGCCTCTGGAGACTCAAGGAAGAAGCGGGCACCGGACCGCAGGTCTATTATCTCAGATAGGAGGTGGAGCCATGCGCAGGATTTTTTATTTGGTTATTGGGCTACTAACGGCGGGCGGCCTGGGCCTGCTGATTCAGCGGCTGACTTGGGGCTTGGCGGTAACCCGTTTGACCAGTGCCGTTCCCTGGGGGCTCTGGATCGCCATCTATATCTACTTTGTTGGTCTTTCGGCGGGATCCTTCCTTCTTTCGACTCTCATTTATGTCTTTGGCTTAAAACAGCTGGAGCGCGTCGGGCGGCTTTCCCTTTTGGCCGCCATCGTCAGCCTCTTCGGGGCCATGCTTTTTGTCCTTATTGACCTGGGTCACCCCGAGCGGGCGCTCCAGATGATCTTCTCCTGGCATGTCACATCAGTGATGGCCTGGGAGTTCCTCTTTTATATCGCCTATATCTTTCTCATGGTCGCGGAGCTTTGGTACCTGATGCGGGACGACCTCTACCGAGCCTCGCAGACGGAAGGGGGAATCCGGGGTACCCTCGCTCGGGTGCTGACCTTTGGCTACCGGCAACCGGCGGACGCGGCGGCGGCCGCAGCTACCGATCAGAAAGCCCACAGCATCGTCAAGGTCTTGGGGATTCTCGGCTTGCCTTTGGCCATCGGCGTGCACGGGGGTACCGGGGCCATCTTTGGGGTAGTAGCCGCCCGGCCCTATTGGAACTCAGGGCTTTTCCCGATCCTCTTTATCGTCTCCGCCCTAGCTTCGGGAGCGGCCCTGATCACCTTCCTTTTTGCCCTGCTGGGACGACGGGACGGAGAATACCTGTCCATCCTGCAGCGGCTCGCGGGATTGATGATCTTGTTCATCAGTCTCGATGCCCTGCTGCTCAGTGCCGAATTCCTGGTTCACCTCTATCGGGGGATGGAGTCTCACAGCGCCCAGTACCAGTTGCTTTTCGGCCGCTATGCCCTCCTTTTCTGGGGTGGCGAAGTTGGTTTTGGGATGGTGCTACCAACCCTTATCGTCGCCTTCCGACGTAATTCCGCCGCCTGGCTGGGCGGCGCCGGGTTGAGCATGTTATTGGGTATCGTGGCCGTCCGCTTCAATATCGTCGTCCCGGCCTACTGGGAGCCCATGCTCAAGGGTCTTGACCGGGCGGTCACTGATCCGCGTTTCAGCTTTCTATATACGCCTGGGGTCCTGGAAGCCGGGCTGACCATTGGGATGATCGCGATGATGGTGCTGGCCTTCGCCCTGGCTGTGGAGGCGCTGCCCTTCTACGAATTGGCGCCCGGCCAGTCAAAGGCCGGCGTGAAAAGTGGGATCAAAGTAACTGCGGGACTTTGAACCAGCAAGGGAGGTCTTTGTCATGAAACGCCGCGATTTTCTTCAGAACGCAGCCCTTCTGGGGGGCTCAGCCCTGTTGACGACAGCCGTGCCCAAGGCTTATTCTACACTGCAGGCGGCTGCCGGGTCAGAAAAAGGCAGCGACTACTCTCCCCTTACCTCAGCGGAGAATATCCTTTACTCTGCCTGTCTTGGCTGCCACACCACCTGCGGCATCAAGGTGAAATTGCTGGATGGGGTTGTGGTCAAGATCGACGGGAGCCCCTACTCCACCCATAACATGTTACCTCATGTCCCCTATGATACCAATCCGCGGGATGTGGCCCGTCTGGACGGGAAGCTTTGCCCAAAGGGGCAGGCCGGTATCGAAACCCTCTATGATCCTTACCGCCTGCGCCGGGTCCTGAAACGGGCCGGAAAGCGCGGGGAGAACAAGTGGATGACCATCCCCTTCGACCAGGCCATCAGCGAGATCGTCAACGGAGGCAAACTCTTTGCCCATGTTCAGGGCGAAGAGAACCGGAACGTGGAGGGACTGAAAGACATCTGGGTCCTGCGGGATCCCAAGGCCGCCGCCGAAATGGCCAGTGACGCCAAGCTAATCGCCGAAAAAAAGATGAGCGTGGCAGAGTTTAAGGAGAAACACAAGGATAGGCTGCAGTTCCTGATTGACCCGGACCATCCCGACCTGGGGCCGAAGAATAATCAGTTTCTCTTCCTGGCCGGCCGTATCCAGTATGGCCGGGAGGCCTTCTCCATGCGTTGGCTTCAGCAGGGTTTCGGCTCGACGAACTGGTACAACCACTGCACCATTTGCGGTGTTTCGCACCGCTGTGCTCACGGGGCAACGAGCCTTAACTACCTGGAAAAGGGGAAATGGGCTACTGGCGGCCAACCCTGCTACTACCAGCCCGACTTTGCCAACAGCGAGTTCCTCATCTTCTTCGGGGCCAACCCCTATGAGGCTAACTACGGCCCCACGGTCTTTGCCGAACGGATCACGGCGGGTCTCACCTCGGGTCGTCTGAAGATCGCTGTGGTGGACCCGCGCAACACCAAAACGGCGGCGCGGGCCTGGAAGTGGATCCCGGTGAAACCGGGCGAAGACGCGGCCCTGATCATGGGGATGATTCGCTGGATCATCGAGAACAAACGCTATGACAGCCGTTTCTTGAGCAACGCCAATAAGGCCGCGGCCAAGGCTGACGGCGAACCCTCGTGGATCAACGCCTCCTGGCTGGTAAAGGTCGATAATGAAGGCCCAGAGAAGTTCCTGCGCGGCAGCGACGTGGACATGGGCGATATCGATACCTTCTTCACCACCCAGGGGGGAAAGCCTGTTCCGTTCAAAGTGAATGATGACAAGAATCCGGTCGAGGGAGACCTCTTCTTTGATGGTGAGATCAAGGGTGTCCGGGTCAAGAGCGTCTTGCAGATCCTTTGGGAGGAAGCTTCGCGTCACACCCTGGCCGAATGGGCCGATATTGCCGGGATCAAAGTTGAGGACATCGTCGATCTGGCCAGGGAATTCACCTCCCATGGCAAGAAGGCCGCCGCGGAATCCCACCGGGGGGCCATCGCCGGCACCAACGCTATTTATACCGTCCTGGGCGTCATCGCCCTGAACATGCTGATCGGGAACATCGACTGGAAGGGTGGCTACATCAAGGGTGGAGGTTACTGGCACGAAAAGGGTGACATACCTGGGCAGCCCTTCCCGGTGAATGGTTCACTTCATCCCGGGAAGCTTACACCCTTCGGGATCAATTTCACCCGCAATGGAAGTTGGACCTGGTTCTATGAGAATTCCACCATTTTCGAGGGCTATCCAGCCAAGCGCCCCTGGTATCCCTTCCAGACACTGGGGGGTCAATACCACGAAGTCTTGCCATCGGCGGGCATGGGCTATCCCTATAAGCTGAAAGCCCTTTGGATTCACATGGGAGCACCGGCTTCCTCCATCCCGGGGGCCCAAGCGCAGCTCGATGTGCTGGCTGACCCGAACAAGATTCCCCTGGTGATAGCCGATGACATCGTGGTCAGTGAAACCGCCCTCTATTCCGACTACGTTTTCCCCGATTTGACCTACCTGGAGAAGTGGGATCCCACCCATCCCCCCGCCACCCAGGTGCCGCAGGAGATCAGCCCGGTACGGCAGCCGGTGGTCGCCCCTGTTCCGGAGGCGGTCAAGGTCTTTGGGGAAGAGGTGCCCTGTTCCATGGAAGCCGTGATGCTGGCCATCGCGGAGAAGCTCGGCCTGCCCGGCTACGGCCCGGACGGTTTCGGCTCGGGAATGCCCTTCAAGCGACCGGAAGATTACTACCTGAAAATGGTGGCCAATGTGGCCGCGGGTTACAAGCTTGAGGATGCCGTGCCTGATGCTAGCGACAATGAGAGCCAACTCTTCCAGACCGCTCGTCGGCACCTGCCGCCGACGGTATATGATTTCAACAAATGGAAGGTGGCGGTTGGCGAGAAGTGGTGGCGAAAGGTGATCTATGTCTTGAACCGAGGCGGCCGTTTTGAGGAGTGGGAGCACGGTTGGAAGGGCGAGAAGGCGGCTCATCCTTGGGGCGGGCTGGTCAATATGTACATTGAGCCCTTCATGTACGCCCGGGATTCGATGACCGGCAAACGCTACCGGGCCATTGCCAGCTATGCCCCCCGGTTGGCTTCCACCGGAGAGCTGATCAAGGATGAGGGCTACCCGCTGACGCTGATCACTTACAAGGAGGTGACGCGGACTAATTTCCGCAACCCCCACCACTACTGGTCGAATATCTCCATCCCTGAGAACCGGATCCTCATGAATAGGGACGATCTGATTCGCTTTGGTTTGAGAAATGGTGACCTGGTGAAGATTGTTTCGGCCAGCAATCCTGACGGTGTTTGGGATGTCAAGGGAGGCCGCAGGATACCTGTCGTCGGCAAGATCGAAGGGATTGAAGGCCTGCGGCCGGGGGTAGTGGCCGTGGCGGCCAGCTTCGGTCATTGGGCGTACGGAGCGGCGGACACGGTCATCGATGGTCTGGCCATCCCCGGTGATCCCCGGCGAGGCACCGGCCTCAACCCCAACGTGGTGTTGCGACTTGACCCGCATCTGAAGGACGTCTGCAGCGCGGATACCGCGGGGGGCAATGTCTGTTACCTGACCGACGTTAAGTTGGTGAAAGTTTAGACTAAAAGGCGAGCAGGGCCTTGAGGTTGTTCAGTAATTGACCACCGTCCAAAGCTTACGATAACCCATATCCTGGCGACCCTCTCTCGGCTAATCCTCTTTGCCGGCTCGCGTCTCCTGCGAGCCGGTTTCTTGTCTTTCCGGACCACGTCAAAGCTATGATCGATGACTCTGCCTCACCCCGGCTTGGCCGGGGCTTTCTTTTGCTTCAGAATAAGCTATCGCGGATAAAACCAAACTAGACCCAGGGAGCCGGCTACAAGGAGGTGGGGCCAATTTTCGACTATCTGTTTCGGCGTTTTATCGATAGTCTAATCGATAGTGCCGTCGCCCGCTTGGTTCAAGATGAGTACACGGAAAATCTAGCGGAGCTCCTAACCACCGCCCAGAAAGTGTCTCCGCGGGTGTTACTGGAAACGGTCTTGCGCGCGGAAAAGGGTCGGCCTTTAACCAGACCCTTCGGGAGTCCAGTGATATTGTCGGCGTGGGAAAAGATCCTTTTGAATCCGGTACAGACCTTCCGTTTGCCCACCGACGAGGGGATCAAAATCGACACCTCGGTAACCATAGGCCCTTTGGCCAAACGTCCGCTACAGCTCGAGATACCCCTCCTGATCGCCGGCATGTCCTATGGCGGCGCCCTCAGTTTAAGGGCCAAGGTGGCCCTGGCCAAAGCGGCAACCCAAACGGGGACGGCCACCAACACCGGAGAAGCGCCGCTGATCAAAGAGGAGCGAGAAGCGGCGCGTTTCCTCATTGGCCAATATAACCGCGGTGGCTGGTTGAAAGAGGAGGAGGACCTGTCCCAACTAGATGCCATTGAGATTCAAGTGGGTCAGGGGGCACAAGGTTCCGTTCCAATAGTCACAAGAGCCACCAACATCGATGCTGATTTCCGAAGGGCCTTTGGTCTAGGGGAGGACGAAGACGCCGTCATCCACGCTCGCCTGCCCGGGATAGAAAGACCACGGGATCTACAGCGCCTCATCGTCAGACTGCGGCGCGATTTCGAGGTCCCCGTGGGCGTTAAACTGGCGGCCAGCCACCATCTGGAGAAGGAATTAAACTTTCTCCTGGAGGAAGAGGTCGACTTCATCACCATTGATGGTGCCGAAGGTGGTACCCATGGCGGACCGACCACCCTCCAGGACGATTTGGGGTTACCGACCTTACCCGCGCTCATTAGAGCCGCCAATTTTCTGGAGAGAAAGGGCCTGAAAGGAAAGACCAGTCTCATCATAACAGGCGGTCTGACTACGCCCGGACATTTTCTAAAAGCCCTGGCCCTCGGGGCCGATGCCTTTTACGTGGGGACGGTGGCCATCCTGGCCTTGATTCATCGCCAGGCTGTTCGTGCCCTACCGTGGGAGCCGCCGACCAGCCTGGTCTTATACTCGGGGAAGCGCAAATTAGACTTGGACGAGCAACGCGCCACTCAGAGCCTGGGCAATTTCATCAATTCCTGCCGTCAGGAGATGGAGCAGGTCGTCATTTCCTTGGGCAAGACCAGCTTCCACGCACTTGACCGTCAGGACCTGGTGATGATGGATCGCGACATTGCCGCCGCGGCCGGGATAGACTACGGGTACTATCCGCCAGAACGGCAAAGGGAAATCTTCCAGACCGGAGAGACCCGGCCACGTTCCCTCTGTGAGGAAGACTTAAGGCCTCTCGAATCAGCCCCGGCCGAACCGGTCAGGGGAGAAAACGGTCCAACCCATTGATTTGCCGTTCCCTCGTCAAAGTCAAGCCAGACTAGCCGACCTCTGGAGATCCCCACCAGCTTTTCGAGGTCACGACCTACCTCTGCCTACCGGTGGGCATCCGAAGCGGTAGTAATGGGGACGCCAGCAGCCAGAACCAACTTCAAAAAGTCCTCGGCCGGATATTGTTCGCCCACCGGTTTACACCAGCCAGCCGAAGATACCTCGATGGCCAGGCCGGCGGCGTTGGTGAGGCTGAATTGGAACGACTAATCGGCAAGCGCTGACCGTTAAAGGGGAGGTGGCGTGAGTTACGTTTCAATGCCTTTTACTCAGTGGGCCAGGCCAACCAGAAAGGACTCTTCTGTTTAATCGATTGGTGGTGCCCTTAAGAAAGCAAGGACTGGCTGTTTTCACGGTCTCGGCCAGTTTCACTTCCCTCATCGGGCATTTCAAATACGCCGAAACTTACGGCTTATCAGCCCGCCAGGCAGCGGCCCCGGTCATTACCCGCCGGGCCCTAGGTTTTACCGAAAAAGTCCCCCATGACGTGTTGAAGGCGTTGCCGCCGCAGGAAGAATGGCCGCACCACAGGTTGTAGGGGAAACTTTACGGTCTTTTTGAGGCCGTGCGGCAAAGACCCATCAGGGAAGATCTCTTTTCCCGGGTCTGGGGTGCAAAAGACTGGCTTTCTTTGGGCTCGGCAATACTGCTTGAAAAACTGACGAAAACTTTAAGCCTATCGTTCTTTCCCGCCGGGGCTTCCCGTGGTCCCGGCAACACCCTGAGGTGGGGCCAAGGGGCGGCAGGTAGGCGGGGTAACTCCCCCTCCCGGTATGTGCTCAAAGGGAAACGTTCGCGCCTCCGGTTCAGGAGCCCATGGTCCAGCCGCACGAAGGACTTCCCCTGCGAGACGGGAAAACACTGGGAAGCGGTCCGTCAGCCAAAGACCCCAACGGGAATAAGGGTCTCCCTGCGAAGGGTGTCGGACCGTCCAGACGGTGATGGAGGTAGCCGTCGGGAAGGCCAAAAGCCGGACCTGCACAACGAGTAACTTGATAGAAAGCGAAAATGTATTTGGCTTTGTATAAGAAAAGTTGACCTCTTTATAAACATACCCGCAGGTCGGCTCGGGACAGGTTTGACTGGTGTGGGCAGCGTTGACCGTTCCAAGGCGGGAACCTCCCGCCTGGCTCCGAAACTCCAACCTCTCCCGCAAGGCCGCTCTGGCCCAGCGGGAGACGATTCACGATAGTTTACTGGTGACGGGATGGGTATGCCGGGCGGATTTCCCACTCACAACGCAGTTCGTCAGCCCTCTCCTCGGGCGATGTCTCGTCGAAAGGTCCGTCCCTCAAACCTGACCTTCTCCACTGCCTGATAGGCCTTCGTTCTGGCTTGCGGCAGGCCCTCCCCCAGGGCGGTTACGGTCATGACCCGTCCGCCGGAGGTGACCAGTTGACCATCCTCAAAGGTCGTGCCGGCCTGAAAAAGATGCACACCCGCCTCCCGATCCCCCTCTGTGACCACCGGCACTCCCCTTTGGAAAAGTCCCGGATAACCACCGGACGCCAGAACCACCCCCACCGCCGCCTCTTCTCTCCACTGCAGCCGGATGTCAGCCAGGCGTCCCTCCAGGGTCGCCTCCATCACCTCGACCAGGTCGTTTGCCAGGCGTGGCAGAAGCACCTGGGCTTCCGGATCACCCAGCCGAGCGTTAAACTCCAGCACCTTGGGGCCTTCCCGCGTCAGCATCAGACCGGCGTAAAGGACCCCGTGAAAGGGTCTCCCCTCCGCCGCCATGGCTCGAACCGTCGGCCGGAGGATTTCCCTCTCCACCCGTTCGGCCAGCTCCGACGGGTAATCTGGTAGGGGGGAGTAGGCGCCCATCCCGCCCGTATTGGGACCGGTATCTCCATCCCCGATCCGCTTGTAGTCCCGGGCCGGGGCTAACGGAAGCACGGTCTGTCCATCTGTCACGGCCATAGCGGAAGCCTCCTGCCCCTGCAGGTACTCCTCCAGGACGATCTTTTTCCCCGCCTGTCCCAAAACCCCGCCTTTCAGAAAGTCGAGGATGGTGCGCTCAGCGGTGGGCGTATCCTGAGCCACCACGACGCCTTTACCCGCCGCCAGACCGTCAGCCTTGATGACTATAGGCGTGCCTCGTTGTCTCAAGTAGCGCAGGGCCGGCTCTGCCTCAGTGAAAAAGGCGAAGTCCGCCGTAGGTATGCCATATTTTGCCATCAAGGTCTTGGCCAAGGACTTCTCTCCTTCAATGGCCGCCGCCGCACCGCCTGGCCCAAAGAGACGGAGGCCTCGCCGGGCAAATTCGTCACCTATCCCCCTGACCAGAGGGACTTCCGGCCCGACCACCGTCAGGTCAATCCCCTCTCCTTGGGCAAAATCGGCCAGGGCTTGGATGTCGTCGGCTCCAATGTGGACGTTGGTGGCCACCTCCAGGGTACCGCCATTTCCAGGAGCACAATAGATCTCGTCCACCCGTGGGCTCCGGCTGATCTTCCAGGCCAGGGCATGCTCCCGGCCACCTCCGCCAACTACCAGGACTTTCAAGAATGACTCCCCTTTCTGCCATCTTGGCGCGGTTCTCAGTGGCGGAAGTGCCGCCTTCCCGTGAAATACATGCTTATTCCCAGCCTTTCCGCCAGGGCGATGGATTCCTCATCTCGGACCGATCCCCCCGGCTGCACCAAGGCCCTGATCCCTGCCTGTCCGGCCGCCTCCACCACGTCCGGGAAGGGGAAGAAGGCATCGGAGGCCAGGACGGCTTGATCCAGCATCCCCTTCTTGATTGACCTGGCCCGCTCCAAAGCCTGCCGGGCCGCGTCAATACGGTTGGTCTGCCCGCTGCCGATCCCCAGGGTTTGCCCTGCCTGAGCCACCACAATGGCGTTGGAGCGGGCGTGCTTCACTACCTTCCAGGCGAAAAGGAGATCCGCCAGGACTTCCTCGGGTTGCTCCGGTCCAGCGACTCGCTGCCAGGACCCCGGGTTCTCTCCAGCCAGATCCTGTTCTTGCAGGAGAAAGCCCCCGGTGATGCGGCGCAGGTCTAGGGGCAAGGGGTCGGGGCGAGGGTGGAGAGACTCGCCGGCAATCTGGATCTCCAGAAGACGCAGATCCTTCTTTTTCCTGAATACCTCCAGGGCCTCCGGCGAAAACCCCGGAGCCAAGACGATCTCCGCAAAAATCTTATTAATTTCCCGGGCCAGGCTGCCCTCCACCCTTCGGTTGAGGGCCAGGATTCCCCCGAAAATGGAGACCGGGTCGGCCTGATAGGCCTTCTGATAAGCCGTCAGGAGCTCCCCAGCCAGACCCACTCCGCAGGGATTGGTGTGTTTAACGGCCACCGCCGCCGGTCCCTCGAACTCCCAGACCAGGCGCAAGGCGGCCTCGGCGTCGTTGAGGTTATTAAAGGAAAGCCCTTTACCCTGGTGTTGCCGGAAAAGGGAGGAAAAAGAGGACTGGCGCCCCGGCCACCAGTAGAGGGCGGCTCGTTGATGGGGGTTTTCCCCATAGCGCAGTTCCTGAACCTTTTCCAGGGCAATGGTCAGTTGGTCCGAGAAGAGGTCTATTTCCCGGGAAATACCAGTTCCCTCACTCCAAGAGGCCGGCGACCTGAAAGAGGCTGCCCCGGGCTGATCTGACTTCACCCTCTCGCCAGACCGCCATTTTGTCAGGTAGCTGGCGATGACGGCATCGTAAAAGGCCGTGTGCTGGAAGACTTCCAGCGCCAGGTGAAAACGTTCCTCCTCCCCCAGACCCTTGCCGCGCAGGGCCGCCAGGATCTGCGGATAGCGGGAAGGATCGACCACCGCGATGACGTCCCGATAGTTCTTGGCTGCCGCCCGTAGCAAGGCGGGGCCACCAATGTCGATGTTCTCGATGATCTCCTCCCGGGAAACCCCCGCCTTCTCAGCGATGGAACGGAAGGGATAGAGGTTAACGGCTACCAGATCAATGGGCCTGATCCCCAGCCCAGCGATCTCCCGAAGATGCCAATCCGATTCCCGCCTGGCCAAAATCCCCCCGTGCACGGCCGGATGGAGGGTTTTGACCCGGCCGTCCAGGATCTCGGGAAAGCCTGTCACAGCAGAAACGTCGGTCACCGGGAGACCGGCCTCCTTCAGCCGGCTGGCCGTCCCGCCGGTGGAGAGTACCTCCCAGCCCAGCTCCACCAGGCCTTCGGCAAACTCGCTAACCCCTCTTTTGTCAGAAACGCTGATCAACGCCCGCATGGTTTATCCTCCCGTATGCCGCTTGGCCGCATTCTCCAAGCATCTCCTGGGTGTTATGGTCCGCGTGTACCCCGACACCGACTTGAGGCCGCTTGGCCGCATTCTCCAGGCATCTCCTGGATGAGGCCGTTAGATTCGCCAGGACCGGCTAATCCGGCAGGCTTCTTACCCTTCTCCCTTCCAACCTCAGGCGACCTTCGGTCCAGAGGCGGATGGCTTCGGGGTAGATACGGTGCTCCTCGGCCAGGATCCGCTCGGAGAGGCTTCCCACCGTGTCGCTATCCAGCACCGGTACCGCCGCCTGTAAGATGATAGGGCCCTGATCCATCCCCTCATCCACGAAATGAACGGTGCAGCCCGCCACCTTCGCCCCATATTCCAGGGCCTGACGTTGCGCTTCCAAACCAGGGAAGGCCGGAAGTAGCGAAGGGTGGATGTTCATGACCCGCTGCTGGAAGATATGCAGAAAGCCACGCCCCAGAAGCCGCATATAGCCGGCCAAAAGGACCAGTTCCACATTGTGCCCCTGAAGGGATCTGACCAAAGCCGCCTCGTGGTCAGCCCTGTTGGAAAAATGGTCCACTGGTAAAGAGACAGCTGGGATCCCGTGTCGCTTGGCCCGCTCCAGGGCCTGCGCCCGGGGCTTGTCGCTGATGACCACAACCACCTGAGCCAAAAGCCGTCCCGCCTCGATGGCATCGATGATGGCCTGCAGATTGCTGCCTCGCCCAGAGGCCAGGACCCCGAGTCGCACCGGCTTCCTTCCCCGCTCCTCCCTCATCGTCTCCGACCTCCCGCGTCCAAGTTCTTAGGAGATCCCCCTGCCGCCTGCGGCGGCACCATAACGTAATGAAACAGTAGCAGGGCGGCCACGGGCGGGCGATTGTCGGCGGGGCGATTTCACCGAGCCGGGTACCGCATCCGGCGAAGCGAGGCCTTAAGTCCACGGCGACATGGATGTCGTCGGGCGGTGATCGCGCTCATCCGGCCAATTCAATCCCCCGCGCCCCAGGCACAATCTCTCCTATATGATAGGCCTTTTCGCCGAACTGCTCAGCCAAAGTCAGAACATCCTCGAGGTTTTCCGGGGACACCACCAGGATCATACCAACCCCCATGTTAAAGACCCGGAACATCTCCCCTTCCTCAATCTGACCCACAGCCTGGAGGAGATGAAAGACGGGGGGAACTTCCCAACTGGCCCGGCGGATCAAGGCCCGTCTCCCTTCTGGCAGGATCCGCGGGATATTCTCGTAGAATCCGCCCCCGGTGATGTGGGCCATCCCCCGAGGACTCTTACCGCGGTTCAGCATTCCCAAAACCGACCGGGCATAAATACGGGTCGGCACCAACAGCTCCTCCCCCAGGGTGCGCCCCAGGTCGGCAATGAAATCGGACACCCGCCACCCGGCTTGCTGGAAGAAGACCCGACGCGCCAGGCTGTAGCCGTTGCTATGTAACCCTGAGGAGGCCAGGCCAATGATCTGATCTCCGGGTTGGATCTTTGAGCCGTCTATGATCTCCTCTCTTTCCACGGCCCCGACGGCAAATCCGGCCAGATCATATTCCCCATCCTGGTAAAACCCGGGCATCTCCGCCGTTTCCCCGCCGATGAGAGCACAATTGGCCTGACGACAGCCTTCGGCCAGCCCGCGGATGATCTCAGCCACGGGAACCGAGGAGAGCCGTCCTACCGCCAGGTAATCTAGGAAGAAGAGGGGCTCTGCCCCCTGCACTACCACGTCATCCACATTCATGGCCACGCAATCGATACCAATGGTATCGTGACGGCCAAGCAAGAAGGCCACTTGCAGCTTGGTCCCCACTCCATCAGTCCCGGCCACCAGTATGGGATCTTTCCAAGGACGGTACCCCAGGGAGAAAAGGCCGCCAAAACCCCCGATCTCGCCCAGTACTCCAGGGCGGGCGGTCATGGCCGCCAGTTTCCTGATTCCCTCCACCGCCCGGTTGGCGGCGTCGATGTCCACCCCGGCCTGACGATAAGACCCCGGCCTGACATCACTGGAGTCACCCCGGCTCTCCCCGCTAGCCAGCAAGGGAGCGGTCTTACCCTGGTCGTCACTACTGCCGGTACCGGTGGCGTCTGGCCGATCTCTCCCGGCGACCGAACCGGCGGCATCCCAGCGGCCTTCGGCTCGGTTCTTTCCCTCTTTATCCTTCATTGTCTGCTCCCATGAACCTTCCCAGCCTCGCCAGGGCTGCTTTCCTATTTTTCCTCCAACACCAGTTTCCCCGCCCCGTCCGGCACTGGAACGTGGTACGTTCCGGTAAAGCAAGAAAGGCAGTAACCCCTCTCCCTTCCCCCGGCCGCTCTGAGCATGCCTTCGAGGCTGGGATAGGCCAGGGAATCGGCCCCTACCTCCGCGCGGATGTCCTCTACCGACTTCTGGGAGGCGATCAGCTCTGAGATCACCGAGGTGTCGATGCCATAGTAGCAGGGGAAACGATAGGGGGCCGAACTTATTCGCAGGTGGATCTTCTTGGCCCCAGCCTGCCGCAACAGCCGGATGATGTGCCGGGAAGTAGTACCACGCACGATGGAGTCATCCACCAGCACCACCCTTTGTCCCTCCACCACCTTGCGCAAGGCGTTCAACTTCAGACGGACGGCCAGATTGCGCAGCTTCTCATTCGGTTGAATGAAGGTCCGGCCCACATAACGGTTTTTGACCAGGCCTATCTCGTAGGGTAGGTCCAGCTCCTCGGCGTAACCCGCCGCCGCCGAGAGGCTGGAATCAGGGACACCGATGACCAGGTCGGCTGCCGCCGGGGCCTCTTGCGCCAGAATCCTCCCCAATTCCTTTCTGACGCTATGAACGCTCAGACCATTGAGCAAGCTGTCGGGGCGGGCAAAGTAGATAAACTCGAACAGGCAGAGGGCACGTCCAGCGACAGGCAGGGCCTGGAAAGATCTGATTCCCGCCCCGTCGATGACCACCATCTCGCCGGGTTCGATCTCGCGAATGAATCTACCGCCCAGGCTGTCAAAAGCGCAACTCTCGGAAGCCAACAGGTAGGCCCCCTTAAGACGCCCCAAAGCCAGGGGACGGATCCCGTAGGGGTCGCGAAGGCCAAGCAAGCTCCTTTCCGTTAGAAGGACAAAGGCATAACCGCCCTGGATCTGTTGGAGGGCCTCGGTCAGGGCCTTTTCCAGCGTGGGTTCCTTGCTCCGGGCCACCAGGTGGGCCAGCACCTCCGTATCCAGGCTGGTCTGGAAGATCGAACCCTCCGCCTCCAGCCGGTTTCGCAAAAGGTGGGCATTGACCAGGTTGCCGTTGTGCCCCAGGGCGAGAGCACCCAGACGATGCCGGAAGACCAGGGGTTGGGCGTTAACCGCCAGGCTGGAACCGGTAGTCGAATAACGGACGTGCCCGATGGCCGCCCGGCCTGACAGTTCCTTCAGCACCCGTTCGCCAAAGACCTCTCCGACCAGGCCCATCCCCTTGTGGTGAAGGATCTCCCTTTCGCCAGCCACGGCGATGCCGGCGCTCTCCTGTCCGCGGTGTTGCAGGGTCAGAAGGGCGTAGTGGGTGAGCGTAGCCGCCTCGGGATGGCCAAAGACCCCAAAGACACCGCATTCCTCTTTGGGATGTCCCGAAAAGACTCCCGGCCGTTCGGTTAACATGGTTTCCTCCCTTGGTACGGAGGTTTTCCATCCGAGTCTGCCGCTCAGCTTTCCCAGATCCAGGTGCCTGGCCACTGGCTGCCGATGCTTTGAGGTCTTCTCTATGGTTTTCTGTAGCAATTTTGTCTCCCCCATGAAAAGACTCTTTCCGCGAGGGTATACCCGTGCCGCCCCGCGACGCGGAATGGGATGACAAATGATCCTATTCTGAGCCGCCATGCTGCTCAGGCACTTTCCAGCGGTCTCCCAGGGGACTGCGGGTGGCGTGCCCCCCGGGCGGAGGCGGGCGGGAGCCCGCCTGACACGCAGATGGGTGTTTTTCAGCGGTCTTGGCCCAACGGTATCTCGGGCGGGTTAACCGCTCAAAACGCAGTTCGTCAGCGGTCTCCTAGCATCACGGCCAGCTTTATCCTCCAGACTGGCTCTAACTCCGACAAATCCAGGCCGATCAGGTTTTCCCCCATCAAGCGAATCTGCAGCAGCCTTTCCTCGGCAACTTCTCCCAGTCGGTAGATAGGGACGCCACCTGCCCGGGCCATCTCCAGGAGACGAGGCAGTCGATCCGGCCGCAGGGAAAGGAGGATCCGCGACTGGGATTCTCCAAAGAGAAGGGCATCCCTCCGTATGGAGGTGAGTCCCTGGCCCTCCTGAAGCCGGGGCGTTGGCGATTCCTCAACGGGCCTGGCTTCCTGGCGCCCTGACCCCATACTTGCCCCCATTCCGCCCAGGTCCCCGGGCAGACTGACTCGGGCTCCTAAGTTCCCCGCCAGACAGGACTCTAGCAAGGCCGTGGCCAGCCCGCCCTCACTGACGTCATGGGCCGAGGCCACCAATCCCGCGCGGATAGCCTTCAAGCAGAGGGCCTGGATGTCCTTTTCCTTCTCCAAGTTGAGTTCAGGCGGCGGTCCAGCCACCCGGCTGTGAATTACCTTCAGGTACTCGCTACCCCCCAGCTCCTCCCTGGTCTCTCCCAGAAGGACAATGACGTCCCCCGGGTGCTTAAAGCCGGGGGTTACCATCTGGTCAATATCCTCTAATACGCCCACCATCCCGACTACCGGGGTGGGATAGATGGATTGGCCTGAGGTTTCATTGTAGAAACTGACGTTACCGCCAGTGACCGGGGTTCCTAAAGCACGACAGGCCTGGCTCATGCCATCGACGGCCTTTTCAAATTGCCAGAAGACCTCCGGTTTCATGGGATTACCGAAATTCAGACAGTTGGTGATGGCCGCCGGTTCGGCCCCGGTACACACCACGTTTCGCGCCGCCTCAGCTACGGCGCTGGCCCCCCCGATCAGGGGATCGAGGTAGACATAGCGGCCATTGCCGTCGGTACTGACGGCGATCCCCTTTTTCGTTCCCTTAAGGCGTAAGACGGCCGCATCGGCCCCGGGCCGCAAGACGGTGTTGGTGCGGACCATATAATCATACTGCTGATAGATCCATTCCCGAGAAACTAGATTCAGCGAGAGGGCCAACTTTCTCAGGGCATCATTGTAGTCGGTCGGTTCAGGCAAAGAGGTCAAATCCAAAGCCCTTGTCTCCTTCAGGTAATCGGGCTCCCGGGACGCCCGCCGGTAGACCGGTGCCTGGTCCGCCAGAGAGGAAACCGGTACCTCCGCCACCACCCTCTCGCCCTCTTTGACCCGGAAAAACCCGTCGCCAGTAACTTGACCGATTACAGCTGCCTCTAGACCCCATTTTTGGAAGATCTTCTGAGCCTCAGCCTCTTTCCCGGCCTCCACCGCCAAGAGCATACGTTCCTGGGATTCGGATAACATCACCTCATAGGGGCTCATCCCCTCTTCCCGGCGCGGCACCCGGAGGACGTCAAGCTCCAGGCCGTTTTTGGCCCGAGCCGCCATTTCTGAAGCGGCGGAGGTCAGTCCAGCCGCCCCCAGATCCTGCAGCCCCAGGATCAGCCCCGTTTCTTTCAGCTCCAGGGTGGCCTCCAGAAGGAGTTTCTCCATAAAGGGGTCCCCCACCTGGACGGCGGGACGCCGCTCCTCGGAATCTTCGGAGAGCTCCTCGGAAGCGAAACTGGCCCCCTGGATACCGTCCCGCCCCGTCCTGGCCCCGACCAGGAGGACGGGGTTACCGATGCCGGTAGCCTGACCGCGGATGATTTGGCCCTTTTCCAGAATGCCCAGGCAAAAGACATTAACCAGGGGATTATCCTGGTAGGCCTCTTCAAAGTAGACCTCGCCGCCCACCGTCGGGACGCCGATGCAATTACCATAAAAGGCGATACCGCCCACCACTCCTCCCAGCAGGTGTCGGGTCCTCTCGGATTGAAGCGACCCAAAACGGAGGGAATCCAGCAGGGCAATGGGCCGCGCCCCCATGGTAAAGATGTCCCGCAAAATGCCACCTACCCCCGTGGCCGCCCCCTGGAAGGGTTCGATGGCCGAAGGGTGGTTATGGCTCTCCATTTTAAAGACTACCTTCAGGCCGTCACCGATGTCGATGACTCCGGCGTTTTCGCCCGGTCCCTGCACTACCCGCGGCCCGGTCACCGGAAAACGCCTTAGCACCAGCCGCGAGTTTTTGTAGCTGCAGTGCTCTGACCACATAACCCCGTACAGGGCCAATTCCAGGTCATTGGGAGACCGTCCCAGGATGGTTTCAACGAGCTTGTATTCTTCCTCGGTCAAGCCGACTTTGCTCCAGCGCATAAAGGTGGCCTCCCACGATCTACCGTCATGTGTCACGGATGAGCGAGAAACGCGAACGAAACGGTCACACACTCTTCCCTGCGAGGTAGGCGAGGATCGACTCAAAGATCAGCCGTCCGTCCTCGGAACCTAATTGCGCCTCGGCGGCCCGCTCCGGATGGGGCATCATTCCCAGGACGTTTCCTTGCCGATTGGTGATGCCGGCAATGCTATCGACGGAACCGTTGGGGTTGGCCGCCGCGGTGACCCTTCCCTGGGAGTCGCAATAGCGAAAAAGGATTTGTCCGCCTTCCTCCAATTCCCGTAGCGTTCCCTCATCAGCGTAGTAATTACCATCGGAATGGGCAATGGGGATCTTAAGTACCTGCCCCACCCTGGTCCGGCTGCTAAAGGGGGTGGCAACACTTTCCACCCGGATGTGGGTATCCTGGCATTGGAAATGGAGGGACTCGTTTCGGCGCATGGCTCCAGGCAGGAGGCCGGCCTCGAGCAAAATCTGAAAGCCGTTACAGATGCCCAGGACCAGTCCGCCCCGGCGGGCAAAGGTTTCCACCGCCCGCATCACCGGGGAAAAACGGGCGATAGCGCCCGTTCGCAGGTAATCCCCGTAGGAAAAGCCACCCGGCAGGATCAGAGAATCCACCCCCGCCAGGTCCTGGCTCTCGTGCCAGATGTATTCTACCGGCTGTCCCAAAACGTCGCCGACCACATAGTGACAGTCGGCGTCACAATTGGAGCCCGGAAAAACCACGACTCCGAATTTCAATCCTGCCACCGTCCTCTTCAATGAGACCGCTGACAAACTGCGTTTTCAGTGGTTAACGCGCCCGAGAAACTCGGCAATCTCAAATGTGTAATCCTCAATCACCGGATTGGCCAGGAGACGCCGGCACATTTGATCCACCGCCCTCTCGGCCTCCTCCCGCCCCGGGGCCTCGAGCTTCACCACCAGGTACTTCCCCACCCTGACCTCGCTGACCTGCTGGAAACCCAGGCTGCCCAAAGCCTTACTTACAGCGGAACCTTGTGGATCAAGAATACCCTTCTTCGGGGTGACATAGATTCTGGCCTGCCACATTTCAGACACTCCTACTATTAAGAAGTCCCGTTTTCGCAATAATGTTTCCGGCTCATCCGCTCACTGTAACCGCGAGCAGTCTCATTACCTCACGTCCCGGTCACCCGGCGCACCACCTCTTGATAGGCCTCCTCCACACCCCCCAGGTCACGGCGGAAACGATCCTTGTCCAGTCGTTCGCCCGACTTGGTATCCCAAAAACGGCAGGTGTCCGGGGAGATCTCATCCCCCAACACAATTTTTCCCTCATCCCGTCCAAACTCCAGTTTGAAATCGATGAGATCCAGGTTTCGTGGGCTCAGGAAGGCCCGCAGGAGATCGTTAATCCGAAAGGCCAAGCGGGAGATCTCGGTCATTTCTTCTTCCGTGGCCAGTCGGAGGGCTCGGATGTGGTACTGGTTGATCATGGGGTCCCCCAGTTCATCACTCTTATAGTAGTGCTCCAGGACCGGCTCGTCCAGGACAGTCCCTTCCGGCAGGCCCAATCTCTTGGCCAGGCTGCCGGCCACCACGTTTCGCATCACCACCTCGACCTTGATGATCTCCAGACGCCGCACCAACATCTCCCGGTCAGACAGCTGCCTAACGTAATGTGTGGGGATGCCATTGCGCGTCAGGTAAGCAAAGAAGAAGGCGGAGAGGCGGTTATTGTGCACACCTTTCCCTTCAATGATACCGCGTTTCTTCCCGTCAAACGCCGTCGCCGCGTCCTTAAACTCCACCAGCAACCAGTTGGGATCTTCCGTTTCATAAAGGATCTTGGCCTTACCTTCGTAGAGCTTTTTCCCCTTTTCCGTCATAAACCCCTCCTGTCTATAGGGTAGCCACAACAGTCAGAGCAAGCCCGCCCGCCGGAAGATCTCATCCACCCATTTCAGGTAGGGACGGTAGTCAAAACATGCCGCCAGCTCCTGCGGGCTCAGGGCGTTTCGCACGCTCTCGTCTTGCCCCACCAATTCCCGGAAGCTTTTTTGCCCTTGCCAAGCCGCCATGGCGTGGCCCTGGACGATGCGGTAGGCCTCCTCCCGAGAAAGACCCTTTTGGGTCAAGGCCAAAAGGACTCGCTGCGAAAAAATCAGCCCACCTGTCTTTTCCAGGTTAGCCTGCATGTTTTCAGGATAGACATGTAAGTTGTCCACAATGTCACTGAAGGTGTTCAGCATGTAGTCAATCAGGATGGTACTGTCCGGAATAATGATTCTCTCCACGGAAGAGTGGGAAATGTCCCTTTCGTGCCAGAGGGCCATGTCCTCCAGAGCCGCCTGAGCGTTACCGCGCAGCACTCGGGCCAACCCCGAAATTTGTTCGCAGGTGACGGGATTCCGCTTGTGAGGCATGGCGGAAGAGCCCTTCTGGCCTTCCCGGAAGGGTTCCTCCGTCTCTCGAATCTCGGTCCGTTGCAGGCCGCGGATCTCAGTTGCAAAGCGGTCCAGCGAGCCGGCGATGATGGCCAGCGTGGCCAGGTACTCGGCGTGGCGGTCCCGCTGCAAGATCTGGTTGGAGATAGGGGCGGGCTCAAGACCTAGCTCATGGCAGACGTATTGTTCCACATAGGGGGGAAGATTGGCGAAATTTCCCACCGCCCCGGATAGCTTGCCATAGCTTATGTTCGCCCGGGCGTGCTCCATTCTCTCTTTGTCCCGGCTAATCTCGGTGTACCAGTTGGCCAGCTTGAGTCCGAAGGTGGTGGGCTCAGCGTGCACTCCGTGGGTCCGGCCGATAGTAACAGTGTCCTTATACCGGCGCGCCTGGCCGGCAATGACGGCGGCCAGCCGCTCCAGGTCTTCCAGGATGATGTCGGCCGCCTCCCGCATTTGCCAGGAGAGGGCTGTGTCTACCACGTCGGAAGAGGTCAAACCGTAGTGGAAGTACCGGGAGTCCTCCCCCAGCCGTTCCCCCACGGCCGTGGTAAAGGCGATCACATCATGGCGTGTTAACTGCTCGATTGCCAAGACCCGATCAACAGTAAAACCCGCCCGGGCCCTGATTCTCTCCACGGCCTCTCGCGGGATCTGCCCGAGTTCGCTCCAGGCCTCGCAGGCCAGCAGCTCGATTTGAAGCCATTTCTGAAACTTGCCCTCCAGCTCCCATATCTCTCTCATGCGCGGCAGAGTATATCTATCGATCATGGTCGCCCTCCCTCAAGTATCCCTCAATCCCCAATTCCTGCAGCCTTTCATTCTTCTTCCTGGTTTCTTCCGACAACCGTCGGCGGTATTGGACCAATTTCTCCCTCACGAGACCGTCGCTCCGGGCCAGAATCTGGGCCGCCAGAAGGGCGGCATTCCGAGCCCCATTGATGGCTACGGTGGCCACCGGGACGCCTGGCGGCATCTGCACTATGGAATAGAGGGCATCCTGACCGGAAAGGGTTTTCCCAAGCAGGGGAACCCCGATAACGGGAAGATTGGTCTGTGCCGCCACCACGCCCGGCAGGTGGGCGGCCATACCGGCCCCGGCGATAATCACCTGCAAACCGCGCTCCTCAGCCCCGCGGGCATAGGCGGTCACGGTCTCCGGATGGCGATGGGCCGAGGCAATGGTGACCTCATACTCAACCCCCAGGCTGGCCAGGGTACGGGCTGTCTCGGCCATGACCTCCAGGTCAGAATCGCTGCCCAGGATGATTCCCACGAGTGGCATCCGCGACAAACTTTTCTCCTCCTCCTGGCTCAGCCGATCCTCAATCCTTCCTCCAGTCATGGACTCTTGGCCGCCTCCCTATTTCCGAACATTAATATTGTTTTCTTGCGTAATATTCGACATGGAGGGACAAGTCTCCTGCTCCCGGTCTGTCTTTCGCAAAAAATTTTTCGAAAAAGAGGTAGGAACTTTTTGATTTTCGTAGAATATTCTTATTACAAAGAGGGTCGCTGGTGGCTGTTTCCCGTTGATTCCAGATTGCTTGTGGTTGCGGAGGA
>JAMCWA010000100.1 GCA_023475165.1 Bacillota bacterium
AATCGCTCAAGTGGCGCTTGGGCAGCTCAATGAGGCGCAGGCCCCGCCAACCAAAGATGTTGAGCAACCCCTTCACCGTGGATGACTTGCCGGTGCCCCGAGCCCCGTAAAGCAAGACATTGCTGGCAGATGATCGTCAGGCCAAACCTCTCGGCCAAAGAGAGTTTTTCCTGCAGGGTATCGGCCTGCCGCACCTCCTCGTCCCCGGCAACCGGGGCCTGGTCCCGGTCAGAGAAATACTCTTTCACCAGGTGGCGCCGGTTGGAGGTGGCGTAGACCAGGACATTGCCGGGCCGGACCTGCAGGCTCCCCTCCAGCAAGCCCTTGAGCTCTTTGTATTCCACCTCTTCTTCCTCGAAGGATAAGTCGTCAATGAAGATGATAAACTTGAGGGGTTCGGACGCCACCCTTTTCAGGATTTCCTGGTAATCGCTCAAGTGGCGCTTGGGCAGCTCAATGAGGCGCAGGCCCCGCCAACCAAAGATGTTGAGCAACCCCTTCACCGTGGATGACTTGCCGGTGCCCCGAGCCCCGTAAAGCAAGACATTGCTGGCCGGCAGCCCATGCAGGAATTTCTCGGTGTTTTGCCGGACCTCGGCCCGTTCCTTCTCATAACCCACCAGGTCTGCCCATTGCACGGGATCCGGGTTGGCAATCCCCTCAAGCTCGCCCCCTTTCTCACCCCTCACCCAGCGAAAAGCCCAAAACTGGCCGAAAAGCCCAGCCCCATAAGAAGCATAATAATTCATGAGGAGATCCAGACCCACAGAATCCCAAGAATGGCCCGCCAGGGCCTTTTTCAGCTCTAGTCTGGCCTCAGCTATCGTGCCAAGGAAACGGATGGGCCAAGATGGGGAAAGATCGCGTCTATCCTCCGCAACCGCGGGGCGGCTGGGGCTGCCGGATCTTTCGCCCATGGCGCCGAAAGAGGGTGGCCGCCCTTCAGTGACGCTTCTGGGATCCTGGCGGCTGGCGAAACCGCCATCTGTCAGTTCCGGCCAGTCAGGTAATTCTTCCTTCATCCCAGCAGCGGCCAGTCGCCGCCTGGCCGTCTGGTAGACGGGCCGGCCCGCTTCAGCCATCTCTTGCAGCAAGCGTAAGTCCTGACGTACTGCCTGGAGCAAAGCCTTCCCCAAGGGAGACCCCAGCGAGATTCCGGCCCGGCCTGCGGATAAACTGCTGGAGGTAACGTGATCGGCTTCAACCCTTTTCCCCTTGGCCGCCTGGCGGGTAAAGACGTTATCGGCCTTGATGATCTGATCCAGCAGATAGTCCGGCCAGGGGTCACCAGTGGAGTCTCCCGGAGGGATTTCGCCGGCCTCGGCCAGGTGGATGAAAAAATTCCGGGCTGCCGTGAAAAGCTCCTCAGGATCGGAATTGGGTTCACTCAAAAGATCCAGCAAGTTAAGGAGAGCGGCATAGGCAGGGTCAGCGCAGATCTCACGATAAGCAATCAGGTGCCGGCCCCGGTTCCTCAACTGGCAAAGCCATTCCTCTTGCGACAACCTTGTCTACCTCCCAGAATTCGTCGCCCACCGGCGACTGTGATAATCCATATGATCTTGGCTTCAACCAGAACATGGTCCTATAGCATCTGGTCATTCATTACCATTCCTGCTGTAATGGTTACATTTGAATGATAGAATGATAGCCGTTCAAAGTCAATGTCGAAAAGGTATATAGGAGAGCCGTGCTGCGCACTCACTAGCCATCCAAGACCTGGCATAATCCACCAGGCTTGGGCCTCTGCGGTTGACGGTTGTCATATTGTTGGGACTTCCCTCCCGAACTCCCCCAAGAGGCCGTGTATATGAAAAAAGAAGGACGGGGCAAAGGCCTCGTCCTACAGCTTCGATCAAGTTGGCGGGAATCTGCTGACAGATGCGGACATATGCTCGCGGGGTGATTCCTCTACTCCACAGTTACGCTCTTGGCCAGGTTCCGCGGCTTATCTACGTCGGCCCCGCGGGCCACGGCAGCGTGGTAGGCCAGGAGCTGCAAGGGGATTACCGCAAGCGTCGGCCGAAGCAAGGGGTGGATATCCGGGATGGGCACCACATCGTGGGCCACCTCGGCAATCCGCCCGTCGTTGGCGGCAGCCAGGGCCAGAACCCGCGCCCCGCGGGCCAAGACTTCGGTGATATTACTGACCATTTTGTCCTCCAGGGTCTCCTGGGTGGCCAGAGCCACCACCGGTACCCCGTCACCGATGAGAGCCAGGGTGCCGTGCTTCAACTCGCCGGCCGGATAGGCCTCAGCGTGAATATAGGAGATTTCCTTGAGCTTGAGCTGCCCTTCCATGGCCACGGCGTAATCCAGCCCCCGGCCGATGAAAAAGACGTCCTCCCGTCTAGCGAACTCCCGGGCCAGGCCGGCCACCGTTTCCTCCCGCGAAAGGACCTCCTCGGCCTTCTGCGGAAGTTCCCGCAAACCCCGTACCAGCATCCGTCGCTCCTCCGGGTCCAGGGTCCCCCGCAGGACGGCTAGGTGCAGGGCAAAGAGGGTCAGGGTGATAATCTGGGTGGTGTAGGCCTTGGTGGAAGCCACGGCGATCTCCGGACCGGCCCAGGTATAGATGACATCGTCGGCCTCCCGGGAGACGGCACTACCTACCACATTGGTGATGGCTAGCACCGGGATCTTTAGTCGCTTGGCCTCCCTTAGAGCCCCCAGGGTATCGGCCGTTTCACCGGATTGGCTTACCACGATGACCAGATCCCCTTCTGTTAGCAGTGGGTCCCGGTAACGGAACTCCGAGGCCAGGTCCACCTCCACAGGAACCCGGGCCAATTTCTCAATGAGATGCTTGCCGATCACTCCGGCGTGATAGGCCGTGCCCGCCGCTACGATATAGATCCTTTTGGCCGCCTTCAGCCGTTCCGGAGTGAAGACCTTCATCTCGCCAAAGTCGACCATGTCGTTATCGTCCAGGCGTCCGGTCAGGGTATCCCGCAAGGCCCGCGGCTGTTCATGGATTTCTTTGCGCATAAAGTGCTCGTAGCCGCCCTTTTCGGCCATAACCGGATCCCAGTGGACCTGGAAGACCTCCTTGGCGTGGGGATGGCCCCGGAAATCAGTGACCTGAATACTTTCCTTTTGAATAACTGCCATCTCCCCGTCTTCCAGGATGTAGACCTGGCGGGTGTGCGGCAGAATAGCCGGAATGTCCGAGGCCAGGTAGTTTTCTTCATCCCCCAGACCCGCCACCAGGGGGCTGCCCTGCCGGACGGCGACGATCTTGTCTGGCTCCCGCGCTGAAAGGATGGCCAAAGCAAAGGAACCCTTCAACCTGGCCACGGTCTGACGAACGGCGGCCACCAGGTCCCCCTGGTAATACTCCTCGATGAGGTGAGGGATGGTTTCCGTATCGGTTTCTGACAGGAACCGATGTCCTCGCTCCTTCAGCCACTGGCGCAAAGAGGAGTAGTTTTCAATTATCCCGTTGTGGACCACGGCAATCTGACCACGGCAATCCGGGTGGGGGTGGGCGTTGATGTCAGAAGGCCTGCCATGGGTAGCCCAACGAGTCTGGCCGATCCCAAGCCGCCCGGGTAGAGGCGATTCAGCCACTATATCAGCCAATCGCTGCAACCGTCCGGCCGTTTTTCTCATCACCAGTTTCCGTCCATCGTACACAGCCAGCCCGGCCGAATCATAGCCTCGGTATTCCAGGCGCTTCAGGCCATCCAGCAGGAAGGGCGCTGCTTGTTTTCCCCCGACGTATCCGACTATCCCACACATTACAAATCACCTTATCCTTTCATTCGTTAAGTTTCCTCCCGCCGAATCCTTTATGCCCGCCAAGGCGGGCCTGGAGACGGAAAAAGCCATGCACCTCCGGAAGGCACACGGCTCAAAAGTACAAGAACCAATGTCTCATGAACCAAAAGGATCGCGAAAAGTGGCAGACGCAGCCTCTGCCCTGAAACAAACCATCTGCTTCCAGGGCGTCGCCGAAGCGGCATGGGGACCGAGGACTGCAACTACCCAAAACGGGGCAAAAAGGCCACCCCTTCAATCTTCCGCGAAGCTGAACTGGAATTAGCTCTAGCTCCGTGCCGATCTTGGTTCAAGAACCTACCACTGGCGTCGCTTTGTCCCCCGAATCGCTCCGGGGCTTTGTCGACGTCTCCGGTCGTGGCTGACCGTGGGGCATCCGCCGAAAATTTCGATAAACCCCACCCTCGTCAACTCCCGGTTCCTCAGAACTGTACTGAATGGGACCGTGGCAATCATCTCATTCCCAATGCCAGGAGTCCATCAGTCGCTTTCTCCGGGAGTTCTGGCGCTAAGCTGGTCAAAGACGCGTACCTTACCGTTATTCTGCTTGCCCGGAAACTGGGTACCCTTTCCTTATAGCTCCCGCCATCACTCCTTTCCAGGAACATCTATCTTTCGCCGGCCGCCAGGCGGCAAAAGCGCCTGACCCCATCCCCCCTTTCCGGAAAACTATTCGTAACGGCTGCGGCTCAAGTGTGAAATCTGTCCGCCCCATTTCCCCTCC
>JAMCWA010000020.1:0-14507 GCA_023475165.1 Bacillota bacterium
CCACAAAGGTTCCGATCTTCTCACCCGTCTGCAGACGGCCATTGAGATGCGGGAAGTGGCCGAACCTTACATTCGCCGCCGGGCGGTGCGGCATATGGAGAAGGGTCGCGTCGTAATCTTTGCTGCCGGCACCGGGAACCCGTATTTTTCCACCGATACGACGGCGGCTTTACGGGCGGCCGAAATTGAGGCGGACGTCATCCTGATGGGTAAGCAGGGTACGGATGGCGTCTACGACTCTGATCCTAACGAAAACCCAGCTGCCAGAAAGTTCAGCTTTCTGGAATACATGGAAGTCCTGCGACTGGGCCTCAAGGTTATGGACACCACCGCCATCTCTCTTTGCATGGACAACGACATACCCATTATCGTTTTCGATCTGAACGGGCAGGGAAACATTAAACGGCTAGTTTTGGGCGAGAAGATCGGAACCTTTGTGGGAGGGAATAACCGTGGTGAAGGAAACCCTTAAGGAAACCGAGGATAGGATGAAGAAAACCGTGGAGCTTCTCCGGAAGGAACTGGCTTCGATGAAGGCCGGCCGGGCCACCCCCGCTCTTTTGGACAAGATAACGGTGGACTACTACGGGACCCCCACCCCTGTCAACCAGATGGCTACCATCTCTGCTCCAGAGCCACGCCTCCTGGTCATACAACCTTGGGATAAGGGGACTTTAGCCAGTCTGTCAAAAGCCATCCTGAAATCTGATTTGGGGATTACCCCTGTCTCCGATGGGACGGTCATCCGTCTGGCTATCCCCCAGCTGACCCGCGAGCGACGGATGGAACTGGTCAAGGGGATCAAGAAGAAGGCGGAGGAGGAGAAGGTGGTTATCCGCAACATCCGCCGGGACACTAATGAACTACTAAAGGAAATGGAAGACGAGGGCGAAATCACGGAAGATGAAAATCGGCGTGCCCTCGAAGATGTCCAGAAGCTGACAGACAAATACGTCAAAGAGATTGATCACGTTGTAGAGGTCAAGGAAAAAGAGGTCATGGAGGTTTAGAAGGCTGCTGAAAAACCATCTGGGGCTTGACGAAAAAGGAAGAAAGCTGGACCCAAAATCCCTCCTTGCCCTCCCCCTGGCGAAGGCGGAAGAGATACTTTTGGCCCGCGGCGTCCCCTTTGAAAAGACGGAGACTCATCCCCCGGGTCGTCCCGAACCTCTCGGGCAGGCGCGAGTCATCCAGGCGCGAAGGCAGGGCGAGGGGGTTACCTTGATCTACTCCTTTGAGGACTACCGTCCCCAGAGATGAATATTCTTCTGATGAGGTGAAGCCTTGGGCTGGTTCACACGGGGCAGGGAGGCTGAGAAGAATAGTTCCCTTCTGGAGAGGGTCAGGCTGGGACCCATCCCACAGCACGTGGCCATCATTATGGACGGTAACGGTCGCTGGGCCAGTCAGAGGAACTTACCTCGACCCGCGGGTCATCGAGCCGGTGCCGAAGCCCTGCGCGATGTGGTGGAGGGCTCCTTGGAGGCGGGAATCGGTATTCTGACTGTATATGCCTTCTCCACAGAGAATTGGCGGCGCCCCAAGGAAGAGGTCAGCGCCTTGCTGGCTCTCCTGGTGGAATACATCCACCGTGAAAGGAACCGGCTTAAGGAGGGGGGAGTACGGCTGGTCATCACCGGCTTCACCGAGGATTTAAGCCCGGAAATCCAAAGGGAATTGCGCGAGGCCGTGGAGTTTTGCCGAGATAATCAACGTCTGGTTTTGAACCTGGCTTTAAACTATGGGGGACGGCGAGAAATCCTGGAAGCGGTGCGCCAGATTGCCCGCCTGGTGCGGCACGGCCAATTGACCCCGGAAGGGATTGACGAAGGGGTTTTTGCTAGTCATCTCTTGACCGCAGGGCTTCCCGACCCGGATCTGTTGATCCGGACGGGGGGGGAAAATCGCCTGAGCAATTTCCTTCTCTGGCAGTTGGCTTATTCTGAATTATGGATGACACCAGCCTTCTGGCCGGATTTTCGCCGGGATGACCTCTTTTTGGCCCTTCTCGATTTTCAGAGACGGGAGCGGAGGTTTGGTGGCCTGGGAACCGTTGGGGGTAATTCCTTCTCACGGAAGGGGGAGCAAAACTGATTGGCTGGGGTGTTCAGCCAGTCAGGAAGCTGATGCTTCTTACTCGCATTTTGAGTGCCCTGGTTGGTATTCCCGTTATCCTGGCTACAGCCTATTTTGGGGGTCCCGTCTTTCTGTTCTTTGTTTTGCTGTTGGCCCTATTAGCCCGGCAGGAGGTGGCGGACTTGGGCCAAAGAAGGGAGATGGAACTAGAGCTCAGCCTCTCCCTCAGCGGTGTGGTGGCCTCCATAACCCTGGCCTACATCCAGGGCGAGGCGGTCTTGGGGCCGGTAATGGTGGCGACGTTATTGACGGTTCTGACTTGGCAGATCATCAGTTTTAGGACCTTCAGCTGGTTCAGTGCCATTTATACCCTTTTCGGGATTTTCTATACGGGCATTCTGCCTGCCTATCTGGTGCTCCTGCGGGGCCGACCCGAAGGGCTACATTGGTTGCTGGTGGTTCTCCTGGGCACCTGGGGTACCGATACCCTGGCCTACTTTGGAGGTTCGCGCTGGGGCAAAAGAAAGCTTTCTCCCCAAATTAGTCCGAACAAGACCCTGGAGGGTGCCCTGGCCGGTTTATTCGGGGCCGTGATGATAGTCCTCCTCTATGGCTTCTGGTTGGGCTGGCCCCTGCTTAAGACGATGGCTCTGGGGCTGGCCATCGGAATCGCGGCGCAACTGGGGGATCTCAGCGAATCTTCTCTGAAGCGGTTTGTGGGGGTCAAGGACTCGGGCCACCTCATTCCCGGACACGGGGGAGTCCTGGACCGCTTTGACAGCCTCCTTTTCTCGGCCCCCGTGGCTTACTATTTTTTCACCAGATTTTTTGGTTGAACCCAATGGGACTGAATAAAGTATAGCGAAGGATTCGCCCACCGCCGGTTACATGGTTTCCTAGATCGCCATGCCGGCTTTAGGGGCGCCCCGGTAGACGCCGCTTGGAGGATAAAAAATCCTATTTTCGTTCCATTGTGGTGGTGCCGCTAGGTGGATGCCTGACAGGTCTACTTCCGAGGATGACAACTCCTATTTTCGTTCCATTGTGGTGGTGCCATGGGGGCTATTCAGAAAGTCAGGCGGGCCAGCGGCGAGGAGGGGCGAAGGAGATGAGCCGTTTTGCCTTTTCCACTATCTTTTTTCTGGCTTATCTTCTTTTGGGCTACCTCTTTATCGTCCACCTCTTACCCTATCTCCTGCCCTTTGTTCTGGCCGCCCTATTGGCGGTAGTCCTGGAGCCAGGGGTGAGATTCCTGGAGAAACGCCGCCTGCCGCGAGGCGTGGCTACTTTTTTGGTTCTGGTCTTACTGGTGTTGCTGGTTCTGGCTTCCACCACCCTCCTTTTCACCAAGCTGGTACTGGAACTGGCGAATCTATACCGGTCCCTGCCGACCTACTACAATGACGCCGTTGGATTGGTGGAGAGGGCCCTGCAGTGGGCGGGTAATTTTTCTGCCAGCCTGCCCCTTCCGATCAGGAACCTGGTGGAAGCCCAAATGGAGAAGATCTATCAGGTTTTGGCTGGTCTACTCCAATTCCTCCTGGATACCTTGAAAGGGATTCCAGGGACCCTGGGTATCCTCGGTGTGACCTTCCTGGCCACCTTCTTCTTGAGCAAGGATAAGGCTATGATCACCTCCTTTCTTCTCGGACTTTTCCCGACCGAGTGGCAAAGGAAGCTGCTGAGGATCAAGGAGGATGTCCTGGCCGCCACCTTCGGTTTTATTCGAGCTGAATTGGCTCTGGTGCTCTTTACCCTGGTGGGGGCCACGGCCGGGCTCCTGGTCCTGGGGGTCGAGTACGCCCTAACCATTGGCCTTTTGGCTGGCCTGCTGGACCTCTTGCCGGTGCTGGGGCCCGCGCTGATCTTCCTTCCCTGGATTGGCTACTCCCTTCTTTTTGGCGACTTGACCCTGGGCCTCAAGCTAGCTTTGCTTTATGCCATCCTGGCTGGCCTGCGACAGTTCTCCGAGGCCAGGGTAGTGGGGCAGGGCATAGGGGTACACCCGCTGGCCACCTTATTTTTTCTGTATCTTGGAATAAGGACGTTTGGGGCCGGGGGATTCCTCATCGGGCCCCTGGCGGCCATCATCTTAAAGGCCGCGGTGAAATCGGGTCTGGTTCCCCTGGGGCCAGGCCAGGAACCCAGGCAGCACCATTAGGAGAATGCTTGGGAACTGCTTTTTCCGGAGGAAGGAATGGCGAAAAAGGGCCTGAGTATCCTTGGTTCCACCGGTTCCATCGGTCGCCAGACCCTGGAGGTGGCTGGCACCTATCCTGACCGTTACCGGGTGGTCGCCCTGGCCGCGGGGCGCAACTTGGACGTGCTGGTCCAGCAGGTAAGGCGTTTTTGCCCCGAGATGGTGGGGGTAGCCGATGAAGCCACCCGTCAAGAGTTTCGTTCGCGCCTGCCGGGTTGGTCCGGGCCAATTCTGGCCGGCGAGGAGGGATTGGCGGAAGCGGCCACTTGGCCCACGGCTGATCTGGTAGTGACGGCCGTGGTGGGGGTGGTGGGGCTGAAACCGACCCTTCTGGCGCTACAAAGGGGAAAGGGCGTCGCCCTGGCCAACAAAGAAACCCTGGTGGCAGGCGGAGACCTAGTAATGAAGGAGGTCCAGACCCGGGGCCGGCAACTTCTCCCCGTGGACAGCGAACACAGCGCCGTTTTCCAATGCTTGCAGGGACAAAGCCAAAGGGATTTGGCCAGAATAATCCTGACGGCCTCGGGCGGCCCTTTCCATGGCCAAGAAAGCCGAGATCTTGCCGGGGTTACGGCGGAGGGGGCTTTGGCGCATCCCAATTGGCGGATGGGGCCCAAGATTACAGTCGATTCCGCCACCTTGATGAATAAGGGCCTGGAGGTCATTGAGGCCCACCACCTTTTTGGGGTGGACTACCAGGATATCGACGTGGTTGTCCACCGGCAGAGCATCGTTCATTCCCTGGTGGAGTTCCGGGATGGTTCGGTCCTGGCCCAACTGGGCTGGCCCGACATGAAGCTGCCTATCCGATATGCCCTTTCCTATCCCGAGCGACTGCCTGGCGACAACCCGTCCCTGGACCTGGTAAGGGTCGGTCAATTGACCTTTGAGACGCCCGACCGGAACACCTTCCCTGCTCTGGCTCTGGCCTACCGGGCCGGGCAGACCGGGGGTACCATGCCTGCCGTTCTGAATGCCGCCAATGAGGTGGCAGTAGGTTTCTTCCTGGCGGGCCGGCTGCGGTTTCTCCAGATAGCTGACATCACCAGAAGGGTCATGGATCAGCATATACCCTTGACTCCGCGGACTTTGGAAGATATCCTGAAGGTTGATACCTGGGCCAGGGAAGAGGCCACAAGACTGGTGGGGGTGAACCCTTGACAATCGCTGTTTCCATTTTGGTTTTCGGGCTTTTGATCTTTATTCACGAGTTTGGCCATTTCCTGGTGGCCAAGCGGGTGGGGATCAAGGTTCAGGAATTCGCCCTGGGGATGGGCCCCAAACTGGTGGGTTACCAGAGGGGGGAGACCCTCTATTCCTTACGGCTCTTCCCCATCGGCGGTTTCGTCCGGATGGCCGGAATGGAGGCTCATGACCAGGAGGACGAGAGGGGCTTCAATAAGAAATCGGTATGGCAAAGAATGGCAGTGATCTTCGCCGGCCCCTTGATGAACCTGGTGTTGGCGGCCATCCTCTTTGCCTCCATCTTTGCCTTCATTGGGTTACCCGTCTATGAGCCAGTTATTGGGGAGGTTATCCCCGGTCACCCGGCGGCGGAGGCGGGGGTGCTGCCAGGGGATAAAATCCTGGCCATTAACGGGGAAGCGGTGGGGGATTGGGGACGGCTGGTTAACTTGATTCAGAAAAGACCCGGTGAACCCCTGGTGTTGGAGGTGCAGCGGGGAAACCAGCGGTTACAGCTCAGGTTGGTGGCTGAAAGCAAGACAGGGGAGGATGGCCAGACCAGGGGATTTATCGGGATTGGGCCGGTCATTCGGCGGCAAGACCCGCTGGAGGCCATGAAGAACGGGTTCTGGCAAACCATCGGCATCATCCTCTTTTGGTTTAAAGCCCTGGGCCTGATGCTAACGAAGAAGATGGCCGTGGATTTCGCCGGGCCCATTGGCATCACCCAGATGATTGGTGAGGCCACCCGGACGGGTCTGACGAATCTCCTTTCCCTGGCCGGAGCCCTAAGCGCCAACCTGGGCTTGATCAATCTCTTGCCCATACCGGCCCTGGACGGCAGTCGCCTAATGTTCCTGCTGGTGGAGGTTGTGCGGGGGAAACGCCTGGACCCGGCCCGGGAGAATTTCATCCATTTCCTCGGCTTTGCCCTTCTGATCTTTCTAGCTATCTTCATCGCCTATCAGGATATCCTGCGGCTGGGGATGTGAAGGGGGCTAAAGAGACGTGGAGAAGGTCTTGGCTGGGGCACGGAGCGACGGAAAAACAGGGGGGAAAACCCTGACCCGGCGGATCGCCCGGGGCGTCAGGGTAGGTTCGTTACTCATCGGCGGTTTGGCCCCCGTTTCAGTACAGAGTATGACCAAGACCGATACGCGGGACATTGCCAACACCCGGGCGGAGGTCCGGCGTCTGGAGGAGGCCGGGGCCGAACTTGTGCGGTTGGCCATACCCGATCTGGAGGCGGCCCAGGCCCTGGGGGCGATCAAGCGAGCGGCCAGGGTGCCCCTGGTGGCTGACATCCATTTTGATTACCGGCTGGCGCTGGAGGCCTTGGAACAAGGTGTGGACAAGCTGCGGATCAACCCGGGGAACATCGGGGGAAAAGACCGGGTCAAGGCCTTGGCTGAGGCGGCTCGGGTACGCGGGGTGCCCATCCGGATCGGCGTCAATTCCGGCTCCGTGGAAAGGGAGCTCTTGGAGAAATATGGCGGGGCCACGGCGGAGGCCATGGTGGAGAGCGCCTTAGAACATATTCGATTGTTGGAAAGGGAATCCTTTCTTGACATTGTGGTTTCCCTGAAGGCTTCGGACGTTCCCAGAACACTGCGGGCCTACCGACTTTTGGCGGATCAGGTGGATTACCCCTTTCATATCGGCATTACTGAAGCCGGCACCGTTTGGTCCGGGGCGGTGAGGTCGGTCGCTGGCCTGGGGGCCCTCCTGAGCCAGGGCCTGGGGGATACGCTACGGGTATCTCTGACCGGACCCGCGGAAGAAGAGATCCGGGTGGGCCGGGAGATCCTCAAGGCCATGGGGTGGCTGCAGAACGGGGTTGAGGTCATCTCCTGCCCTACCTGCGGGCGCACCGAGATCGACCTCGTGCGGACGGCCAATGCCGTGGAAGAGGCCCTGGCCGATCTGACGGTCCCTCTCAAGGTGGCGGTTATGGGTTGCGCCGTCAACGGCCCCGGCGAGGCGCGGGAAGCGGACGTGGGACTGGCAGGGGGCCGGGGTTTTGGACTGCTCTTTCGTCGTGGCGAGATCGTCGGCCGGGTCACGGCCGAGGAGATGAGCGAGGCCTTGATCCGCCTGGCCCGGGCCGAGGCGGGTGGTAAGTCAGAACCAAGACTGGCCAGAGGTGTGGAAAGGCGCCAAGGAGACCGCTGAAAAACACCCATCTGCGGTGTCGCTCCGGTGGCTCCTCGCTCAAGGTACCACCTAGTACGCCTCGCCTCGGAGCCTTGTCGCCTTGGCATCTGGGCTGATTTGAGGTCCCGCCATCACGATTGGGCTAAAGCCGCCAGAAGTACCATCGCCATCAAGCGCAGGACAGACTATGGCGGCTTTTCCCGGGCGGGTTAACCACTTAAACCGCAGTTCGTCAGCAGTGTCCTAGGGTTGGCGGTTCTTTTTGGCCGGGGCGACTGAGCGCGAGTGCCTCTTGAGAGGGAGATGGATGATGGCAAAAGAAGAAAAGGAATTTGTCAAGGAGATTACCCCCCAGTCCCGGGACTTTTCCCAGTGGTATGTTGATGTTATCCTGAAAGCCGATCTGGCCGATTACGCCCCGGTACGGGGCTCCATCGTCATGAAGCCTTATGGCTACGCCATTTGGGAGAGTATTCAAGGGGAACTGGACCGACGCTTTAAAGAAACCGGCGTTCAAAATGCGTACTTCCCCATGTTCATTCCCGAATCAATCCTGACCAGAGAGGCCGAGCATATTGAGGGCTTTGCTCCGGAGGTCCCCTGGGTGACAGAAGTGGGTAAAGAGAAGCTGGCGGAACGCCTGGCCATTCGACCTACCTCGGAGACCATTATCCATCATATGTATTCCCAGTGGATTCAATCCTGGCGAGACTTGCCCATGGTCTTAAACCAATGGTGCAGCGTCGTCCGCTGGGAGAAAGCCACCCGGCCTTTCCTGCGGACTACGGAATTCCTCTGGCAAGAGGGCCATACGGCCCATCAGACGGAAGAAGAGGCCGAGGCCCGAACCAGGCAGATGTTGGAGATTTATCGCTCCTTTGCCGAGGAGCATTTGGCTATCCCGGTGATACCCGGTCAGAAGACGGAGAACGAGAAGTTTGCCGGAGCCCTGCGGACCTACTCCATCGAGGCCTTGATGGGTGACGGCAAGGCTCTGCAGGCCGCCACTTCGCACCACCTGGGTCAGGGCTTCGCCCGGGTTTTTGACATTAGCTTCCTGGATGCGGACGGGCAGCTAAAGTATGTCTGGCAGACCTCTTGGGGGGCCTCGCACCGTCTCATCGGGGCACTGACCATGGTGCACGGTGATGACCGGGGTCTGGTGTTGCCCCCGCGGGTGGCTCCGCTGCAATTGGTGGCAGTTCCCATCACCACGAAGAAGGTGAAAGAGGAGGTCCTGACGCGGACCAGGGAGCTGGCCCAGAGACTGGGGCAAAGATTCCGGGTGAAACTGGATGACCGGGAGGAGCAAAGCCCGGGCTGGAAGTTCAATGACTGGGAGATGCGGGGGGTTCCTCTCCGTTTGGAGCTGGGTCCCCGCGATCTGGCCGCTCACCAGGTGGTTTTGGTGCGGCGAGATACGGGAGAAAAGATCTCCGCCAGTCAGGATGGACTGGTAGACGCGGTGGGAGAACTCTTGGACAATGTGCAGTATAGCCTATACCAGAGAGCCGGGCGCTTCCTGGCGGACAACACCCGGGAAGCGGCCGATTATGAAGAGTTCCAGCGAGTGATCGAGGAGAAACGCGGCTTTGTCCGAGCTGGCTGGTGTGGCGACGGAGGGTGTGAGCGCACCATCAAGGAGGAGACGGGGGCTACCATCAGGAACATTCCTCTGGTGGGTTCCGAACCGGCGGGACATAGCTGCATCCGCTGTGGGCACCCAGCTAGGGCCGTGGTTTACTTCGCCCGGGCCTATTGAAAGTAGAAGTTTGAGCGCGGACGGCACCACCGAGCGGCTTCAAAAAGAGTCTTTTCCGGTAGGAGTAAGAAACTATGGAGCAGAGTGTCTGGATCAAGACCGGCGAGGCGACCCCTCGCCGGTTTTTGGAGCTAATGGAAAAGGATCAGGTCGACCGGCATGTCTTGGACGGGGCCTTCTTGAGTTTGGTTCAGGTAATACCGGGGGAGGGGCGATGGAAGGTCCACCTCCTGGTGGAAGAGGACCCCGGAGAGATCTACTGGAAACACCTGGAGAAGACCATTTGCCAGGAAGTACTAGGCCTGCGGCGAGTGGACTTCGCCCTTCGCCTTTGGCGAAAGGCCCCTCCCAGCGAGGAGGAGATGACCAACCTCTGGCCAGGGATTCTGGCACGGTTGTCCCGGCGTTTTCCCGGGGCGGGAGGCATTCTGGCCGAGGCTCGCTGGGAAATCTCCCGGGTCGGGTTTACTCTGGAGGTGACCAATGAGGTTACCGCCCTTGTTTTGCAGCAGCGCCAGGTGGGGCCAGTTCTGCAGGCCATCCTGGCGGAGGAACTGGCCTGGCGCGCCGAGGTCGCGATTCTGACGCGTCCCGGCGGACCCCAAGAGGATCGGGAGACTGAGGTCGGACCTGGCCGCGGGCTGGGCGACGAGGCTGGGCGGCTGGGGAGAGGAACCGGCCCGGGATGGCTGGAAGAGCGCCCGGGGGTGGGAAGCGATGCCTCTCTTTCTCGGGTCAAGACCACGCCGGTGGGGGTTGCACCCCAGGGATCAGTTCCGGCGCCGTTGACCGCCGGGAAGCCGGTGCAGGCACGCGAGATTATCCTAGGGAAGAGAATCAAGGTTGCGGCCCGACCCATCAGTAGCGTCTTGGAGGAGGCCGAGGAGGTCTGCCTGGAGGGAGAGGTCTTCAGTGAGGTGGAAGAACGCGAATTGCGCTCCGGGGGCCGTCTCTACGCCTTTGACCTGACAGACTACAGCGATAGCATCACTGTAAAAATATTCCGGGCCAAGGGACAGGAACCATTGGTGGACTTGCAGACCGGACTCTGGCTACGCTTGCGGGGGACGGCAAGAAAGGATCGCTTCTCTCAGGAGTTGGTTTTGCATCCAAAGGACATCAATGTCAGCCCGGCTCCCCAGCGACAGGATAACAGTTCGGAAAAGCGCTGCGAATTGCACCTACATACTCAAATGAGCGCCATGGATTCGGTTCTGGATGTCGGCCGAGCCCTCCAGCAGGCGGCCCGATGGGGGCACTCCGCCCTGGCGATCACCGATCATGGGGTGATTCAGGCCTTCCCCCAAGCCTACGAGGAGGCCGAGAAGTATAACGTCAAGGTTATTCTGGGGGTCGAGGGTTACCTGGTAGACGATGGTCTGCCCATCCTTTCCTGGCCAGCTAATGGGTCTGACCCTGAGACACTGCCTCTGGAAGGACAGGTAATGGTGGTTTTTGATATCGAGACCACCGGCCTCTCTCCCTTTCAAGACGAAATCATTGAGATCGGGGCCGTCCGGGTAAAGGACGGTCAGATCCTGGATAGCTTTCAAACCTTCTTGCGCCCTGACCGTCCCCTGTCTCCGGACATAATTCAAATCACTGGAATCAGAGAGGAAATGCTGGTTCACGCCCCTGAGCCGGCCATGGCTCTAGGCGCGTTCCGAGATTTTGCGGCCGGGGCCCTTCTGGTGGCCCATAACTCCTCCTTCGATTTTCCCTTCCTGCGGCGGGCCTTCTGGCGTTATCTCGGGGTGGAACTGGACCAGCCCGTCTTGGATACCCTGGGGTTGGCCCGTGAGCTTTTCCCACAGCTAAAGAGTCATAGCCTGGCGGCCTTGACCGCGGAATGGAAGATTACCCTGGAGAACCACCACCGGGCCGGCGATGATGCCCGGGCCACCGCCGCCATCCTTCGGATCCTGCTGGAGCGGGCTCAAAGGCAGGGCCTTTTGACCCTGGGGGATCTGGCGAGCATGGAGAAAAGTCGTCTGCCCGAGACGCTAAAGACCCATCATATCACTCTGTTGGTACAAAACCAGTCCGCGCTCTTGGATCTTTATCGTCTCATCACCCGCTCTCATCTTCAGTATTTTTTCCGGATACCGCGGATCCCCAGGAGTTTACTGGCGCGCCGCCGCCAGGGACTGCTGGTGGGATCGGCCTGTGCCGGGGGAGAGGTGGTTCAAGCCCTTTTGGCCGGTGCCCCAAAAGAGCAGATCCGTGAGCTGGTGGGATTTTACGATTTCCTGGAGCTGCAGCCCGTTGGCAATAACCATTACCTGATTCGGGAAGGTAAGGTCAGGGATGACCAAGAACTGCTGGAACTTAACCGCCGTCTCTACCAGTTGGGTCATGATGCGGGAAAACTGGTGGTGGCCACCGGCGACGTTCACTTCCTGGAACCCAGGGATGCCCTTTACCGGGAGATCCTGCAGGCTGGACAGGGCTACCAGGATGCCGACAGCCAGGCGCCCCTCTATTACCGGACCACGGAGGAGATGTTGGAGGAGTTTCGCGATCTGGGTGAGGCGGCGGCCCGGGAGGTAGTGATCGAGAATCCGGCCCGCATCGTCCAGATGGTGGAAAAAGTAAAGCCAGTCCCCGACGGTTTGCACGCCCCGGAAATTCCCGAGGCCAACGCCGCTGTCGAGAAAATGGCTTGGGGACGGGCACGAGAACTCTATGGCGATCCCTTGCCGCCTCTGGTGGCACAACGTTTGGAGAAAGAGCTCAAGTCCATAATCGGCAACGGGTTCGCCGGCATCTATCTGACGGCGCAGCGCTTGGTGCAGAAATCCCTGGAGGACGGCTACTTGGTTGGTTCGCGGGGTTCGGTGGGTTCTTCCTTTGTGGCCACCATGTGCCAGATTACCGAGGTAAACCCGTTACCGCCCCACTACCGCTGCCCCTCTTGCCAGTATAGCGAGTTCATCCAGGATGGCTCCTATGGTTCTGGGTTTGATCTGCCCAGGAAGAACTGCCCTCGCTGCCAGCATCCCCTGCTAGGCGACGGGCAAGATATTCCCTTTGAGGTATTCCTGGGTTTTGAAGGTGACAAGGTTCCGGACATCGATCTGAATTTTTCCGGAGAGTATCAAGGGACCGTTCATAAATATACCGAGGAGCTCTTTGGCCGGGACCACGTCTTTCGTGCCGGGACCATCGCCACCGTAGCCGAGAAAACCGCCTTTGGTTTTGTCCGAGCCCACCTGAATGAACGAGGGCGGACGGCCCGGAGCGCAGAGGTTAACCGGCTGGTGCGCGGAATCACCGGAGTCAAAAGGACGACGGGGCAACACCCCGGCGGATTGATGATCGTCCCGGCCGGGTTGGACATCAACTTGTTCTCGCCGGTCCAGCGTCCGGCTGATGATCGGCATTCGGAGACCATTACCACTCATTTTGACTACCATTCTATCTCCAGCCGTTTACTGAAGCTAGATATCCTGGGACATGATGATCCCACTGCGCTGCGGCTTCTCGAAGAATATACCGGCTTGCCGGCACGTCAGATTCCCTTTGACGACCCGCCCACCTTGGCCCTTTTTTCAGGGCTGCAGAGCCTGAAGCTGACTTCAGAACAGGCCGGCGGTGACGTGGGTACCTTAGGCATACCGGAATTCGGGACTCGCTTTGTCCGGCAAATGCTTGAGGAGACCAGGCCCAAGACCTTTTCGGAGCTGGTACGGATTTCCGGCCTTTCCCATGGGGAGAACATCTGGCTTAACAACGCCCAGGAACTGATCAAGAAGGGTATGGCCACCCTTTCGGAGGTTATCTCCGCCCGCGATGATATCATGGTCTACCTCATCTACAAGGGATTGTCACCAGGTACAGCCTTCAAGATTATGGAAAAGGTGCGCAAGGGAAAAGGACTCTCGCCTGAGGATAGGGAAGCCATGCTGAGTCATGGCGTCCCCAACTGGTTCATAGAATCCTGCGAAAAGATCAAGTACATGTTTCCTAAGGCCCATGCCGCCGCCTATGTGACGATGGCCTTTCGGATTGCCTATTACAAGGTTCATTACCCCGAGGCCTTTTACGCCACTTACTTCACCATCAGGGTAGGTGATTTTGAGGCCGACACGCTGCTAAAGGGGGCCGGGGCCATACGGCGACGCCTGGAGGAGATCACTGGGAAGGGTAACGAGGCCACGGCCAAGGAAAAAAGCCTGGCCGGCCTGCTGGAAACGGCCCTGGAGATGGAGGCCCGGGGCTTCCGTTTCCGGGGGGTGGATCTGGCCCGCTCGAGCGCCGAACGATTCTTAATTACCCAGGAGGGTCTGCTCTTGCCCTTCCTGGCGTTGGGCGGGTTGGGTCAAGCGGCGGCCAGGAATATCGTCGCGGCCAGGGAGAAGGCCCCCTTCACATCCCTGGAAGACCTGCGAAACCGGGCTCACCTGTCCAAGACGGTGGTGAGCCTCCTGAAAGAGCGAGGGGCGTTGGGGGATCTACCGGAGACGGATCAGCTGGCGCTGTTCTAGAAGACGGCTGAAAAACACCCATCTGCGGAGGCGAGCGGGCTCCCGCCCGCCTCCGCTAGGGGGGGGGCACGCCCCCCTTCGGCGCCACCTACGGTGGCTGAGCCCCCCTGATGCCTGGGGGAGTCCCTCCCCCAGACCCCCCGGCGGCGCTGACGCGCCCTCCGGCGGCTCCTCGCTCAGCGCACCACCTAATACGCCTCGCCCCGGAGCCTTGTCGCTCCTAGCATCTGGGCTGATTTGAGGTCTCGCCCCTACGATTTGGCTAAAGCCACCAGAAGAACGTTCGTCATCAAGCCTTTTATGGACTATGGCGTCTTTTCTCGAGCGGATCACCACTCAAAACCAGTTCGTCAGTACTCTTTTAGCGGGACGCAGCTTCACCGCGGCGGCCCAGGAGGTTAGCCGAGATGTTCTTCCGGCCAGTTTGCCACCTACCTCTGCTGACCCGACTTCTCCCGCAGCGTTTCCTCCCGAGCCAGGTCCGGGTGGTTCTGGGGAGGTTGGAAGAGGCTGGCTATCCGGCCTATGCCGTGGGCGGGGCGGTACGGGACCTTCTTCTGGGGCAGCGGCCGCACGACTGGGATGTGGCGACGGCCGCCCTTCCCGAGGTGGTAATGGATCTTTTCCCCTCCACCTATCCGAC
>JAMCWA010000020.1:14517-21217 GCA_023475165.1 Bacillota bacterium
ACGAGATCTGGTCCGCCACCTAATCCGAACCGTGGGACGGGGCCGGGATCGCTTTTCCGAGGACCCCCTCCGGATGTTACGGGGTATCCGGTTGGCGGCGGAACTGGGGCAGCGGCCGCACGACTGGGATGTGGCGACGGCCGCCCTTCCCGAGGTGGTAATGGATCTTTTCCCCTCCACCTATCCGACCGGATTGAAACATGGCACGGTGACGGTGCTGCTGGAAGGGGAAAGGGTTGAGGTAACCACCTTTCGCCGGGAAGGCTCCTACCGGGACTTTCGCCACCCGGACAATGTTACTTTCACCGGCGAATTGGCGGAGGACTTGGGCCGGAGAGACTTTACCATCAACGCCCTGGCTTTGGACCGGCGAGGGCGTCTCGTGGATCTGGTTGGTGGAAGACGAGATCTGGTCCGCCACCTAATCCGAACCGTGGGACGGGGCCGGGATCGCTTTTCCGAGGACCCCCTCCGGATGTTACGGGGTATCCGGTTGGCGGCGGAACTGGGCTTTAACCTGGCTTGGGAGACATGGGAAGACCTGCTGGCAACTGCTCCCCTCTTGGCGCACGTTTCCAGCGAGCGAATCCGGGACGAGTTTTCCCGTTGTCTTCTCTCACCGAATTCCATTCAGGCTCTGGAGCGACTACGCCTAAGTGGGCTCCTGGCGCTTTTCCTCCCAGAGCTTTTGGAAGGTGTGGGGGTAACTCAGAACGAGTTTCATCGTTTCACCGTCTGGGAGCATTCCTTGCTGACGGTGGGGGCGATACGGGCGGAACTGCACCTACGGCTGGCGGCGCTCTTTCATGACGTGGGAAAACCCAGGACTCGCAGCCAGAGGGAAGAAAGGGTCCACTTCTTCAATCACGAACAGGTCGGGGCCGAGATGACCAGGGACGCCCTCTCCCGGCTCAGGTACCCCGGGGCTACCATAGACCGGGTGGTGCACCTGGTAGGCCAGCACATGAGCCTGCATTACACCCCGGGAATGAAGGACGCCGCCATCCGCCGCGTCATTGCCCGGGTGGGACGGGAAAACATCCCCGATCTGGTGGCCCTCCTGGTCGCGGATCGGCGGGCCAGCGGGACCAAGGAAGGGGGGATTTCCCCGGGAACCCTGGAACTTCTGGCCCGGGCCGAAGATATGTTAAAGAAGGACCCCCTTTCTTTGCAGGATCTAGCGGTGCAGGGCCAAGATGTCATGGCCGTAACGGGGCTACCCCCGGGGCCTCCGGTGGGCAAGATCCTCCGCGGTCTGCTGGAGCTGGTTCTGGAAGAGCCGCGGCTTAACCAAAGGGACGTACTGCTGGAGAAGATTGCGGAGGTCGCCAGACGGGAGGGGGTTAGGACGATCCCGGATCAGGAGGCATGAAGCGGGGGAAGTGCGTGCCGGCCAGGGAAACGTCCTGTTTGCCTAGGAGACCGCTGAAAAACACCCATCTGCGTGTCAGGCGGGCTTCTGCCCGCCTCCGCTAGGGGGGCACACCCCTTTCGGCGGCACCGACGATGCCTGAGCACCCCCTAATGCCTAGGGAGTCCCTCCCCCAAACCCCCCGGCGGCTTCTCGCTCAACGTACCACCGAGTACGCCTCGCTTGGGAGCCTTGTCGCTCCTAGCATCTGGGCTGGTTTGAGGTCTCGACCTAGCGCTCCCGCGGACGGGTTAACCAATCAAACCGCAGTTCGTCAGCAGTCTCTTAGGTCACGGCGCCGCCCAAAGACCTCTTTTTTTAGCTGCATTAAAATGTTTTCTCAAAAAAGAAGGAATAGCGAAAGGAGGTGTAGAATACATTCCGGGGAAAAAGGAATAGAGCAAATTGGATGAAGGCTGCGGGAGAGACCGACGGAGGAGGATGGGGCGGAGCAGGGGCCCTACCAGGCTACGACTCTACGTGCTAGGGGCAAAAGCATTGTCTCCGTCCAGAGCCATGAATCCGGCGTCGGCGCCGAAGGAGCAAGGTATTGCCGAAACTCTCAGGCAAAAAAACTGCAGCTGGACATAACTCTGGAGAGGATTACCGGCGGGAAGTTGGCCGCGGGCCCTGCGGCCTGTTAGGAAACTGCTGCCGAATCCACCCAAGGGGTAACCTTCCGACCTGATCTGACCTCAAGACACCGAACCCTGAGCGTTTGCTTTCGACAGAGTCTTGGGATGGTGTTATCGGTGAGGGTTCCTTTGTGGTCGGTGGGAATCTCTCAGGTCAAAGGACAGGGGACATTGGCCAAGGATGTCTTACTGTCTCTTTATTTTTTCCCGGGATTGCGGGAAGCCTACCTATGGTATTGATTTACTGGTGGCTTATGAGGGGAGGCTCATGGTGGACCGCCCAACAGAGATAACGGAGGTGCGGGAGGTCACCGGGGCAAAGCCTTGGCATAAGAAAAGGTTTAAGAGAACAAAAAGGAGGTGACTAAGAAGTGGATGGTTTTGAGAATCTGAAGAAAACCCCACTTTTTGACGTCCATCAAAAATATGGGGGACGGATTATTGACTTTGGCGGCTGGGCTCTACCGGTCCAGTACTCCGGTATCGTGGAGGAACACCGGGCCGTGCGTACGGCGGCGGGGCTTTTTGACGTCTCCCATATGGGAGAGTTCCTGGTAACAGGACCGGCCGCCCTGGCTTTCCTGCAAAAGGCGGTGACCAACGACGTTTCTCGCCTGGCAGACAACCAGATCCAGTATAGCCCCATGTGTTATGAAAATGGTGGTACCGTCGACGACCTGCTGATCTATCGTTTTGGTCCAAAGGAGTACCTTCTGGTGGTGAACGCCTCCAACACGGAGAAGGACTTTGCCTGGCTGTCGGACCTGACCCGAGGTTTTCCCGGCGTAAGCCTGTCCAACATTTCGTCGCAGTGGGCGGAATTAGCCCTGCAGGGCCCGCGAGCGGAAGCCATCCTGCAGGGACTGACCGGCTTTGACCTCAAGGAAATCGACTACTACTGGTTCCGACCACGGGTTGATATCAAGGGGATCAGGGTTCTGGTTTCCCGAACAGGGTACACCGGCGAGGACGGTTTTGAGATCTATTGTGCCCCTGACGACGCCTCCTTTCTCTGGGAGGCCTTAATGGAAGGAGGAGAAGATCAGGGTCTGCTGCCGGCTGGATTAGGGGCCAGGGACACCTTGCGTTTTGAGGCCAGGATGCCCCTCTATGGTCACGAACTGGACGAAAATACCAGTCCCTTGGAAGCCGGACTGGGGAGTTTTGTCTCATTTGGCAAGGGCGATTTTGTGGGGCGAGTCGCCCTTCTGGCTCAAAGGGAGCAGGGTCTGAAAAGGAAGCTGGTGGGCTTTGAGATGGTCGGGCGTGGCGTTCCCCGAGCCCATTACCCCATCCTCCAGGCGGGGCAAGAGGTTGGCTATGTCTCCACCGGCTCTTTCTCCCCAACCCTAGAGAAGAACATTGGTTTGGGTTTTGTTCCGCCGGCATGGGCCAGGGTGGGGACGGAGCTGGAAATCGGGATTCGAGGTAAGGGAGTGAAGGCCATAGTGGTCAAAACGCCCTTTTACCGTCGGCCCTAAATCAGGAAAATCAATCTTCTGAGGCAGTCCCGCTATCATCGAGCGTGACACAGCAGATGGGGGTTTTTCAGCGGTCTCCCAAGAGACTGGGACCTGACAGGAATACTTATGAGGAGGAGGATCAGCATGTATCCAAAGGAATTCCGGTATACCAGGGAGCACGAATGGATGGCCCTGGAGGGGAACCGAGCCCGCGTCGGAATTACCCATTATGCCCAGGATCATCTGGGGGATGTAGTCTTTGTGGAACTGCCTGGCATCGGGCGAGCCTTGAGAAAAGGGGAGTCCTTCGGGGTAGTCGAATCCGTCAAAACGGTTTCGGACATCTATGCCCCAATCGGAGGCCGGGTGGTGGAGGTTAATGAAGCCCTGACCACTTCTCCCGAGCTGATTAACCAGGATCCGCATGGTCGCGGCTGGATGTTGGTAGTCGAGGTAGAGAATCCGGCCGAGGCGGCCGATCTCCTAAACAGCGAAGCCTACGAAGAATATCTGAAAGAGGCGGGGCATTGATATGAACTACCTTCCGAACACCAAGGAAGACCGGCAGAAAATGCTGGAGGCCATTGGCGTCTCCTCGGTGGAAGATCTTTTCGCCGATCTGCCGCAAGACGTCAGGTTGGGACGCCCCTTAGACCTTCCCGCCGGCCTTTCAGAGTTGGAACTGGGGCGTTTGATGCGGGAGCTTTCCGAGAAGAATGGGGATTTGAATCATTACACCTCCTTTTTGGGGGCGGGGGTCTATGATCGCTTTACCCCCAGCGTGGTGGAGCACGTCCTTTCCCGGGCCGAGTTTTACACGGCCTACACCCCCTATCAGCCGGAGATAAGCCAGGGTGTCCTGCAGTCCATCTATGAGTATCAGAGCATGATCTGTGAACTTACCGGGATGGATGTTTCCAACGCCTCCATGTATGATGGGGCCTCGGCTCTGGCGGAGGCCGGGCTCATGTGCGCCACTTCCACCGGCCGCCGGAAACTGGTGGTGAGCCGCCTGGTGCATCCGGAATACCGGAAGGTCTTGGCCACCTATGCGCGAGGGGTTGACCTGGAGATCGTCGAGGTCAGTTTCCAGGAGGGGCGAACAGATCTGGAAGACCTGAAGGGGAAGGTCGACGACCAGACGGCCGGGGTCCTCATCCAAAACCCCAACTTTCTCGGGAACCTGGAGGAGGTACAGGTTATTGAGGCCGCGGCCCACGGGAAAGGTAGCCTCTTGGTGGTGGCGGTGGATCCAATTTCCTTGGGGTTACTGGCGCCCCCCGGTGCCTACGGAGCTGACATAGTTGTTGGCGACGGTCAATCACTGGGCAATCCGATCAGCTTTGGCGGACCGCACCTGGGCTTTTTGGCGGTGCGGGAACGCCTGGTGCGGCGTATGCCCGGCCGGATTGTTGGGGCGACCCTGGATAACCGCGGCCAGCGGGGTTTCGTCCTGACCCTCACGGCCAGGGAGCAACACATCCGCCGGGAGCGGGCCACCTCCAATATCTGCTCCAATCAAGCGCTCAATGCCCTGGCCGTTACGGTATATCTGTCCCTTTTGGGAAAAGGCGGTCTGAAGGAGGTCGCCAACCAGAGCCTGCAGAAGGCCCACTACGCCCATCAGGCTCTCTCCCGCCTGGAGCGCTTCCAGCCGGCCTTCTCGGCCCCCTTCTTCCAGGAATTCGCTGTCCGGACTACCCTGGAACCGGACGAGGTCAACCGGGAACTCCTGAAGCACCGCATTATCGGCGGTTATGACTTGGGTCGGGACTACCCGGAACTGAAAAATCACCTCCTCCTGGCCTTCACGGAGAAAAGGAGCAAGGAAGAGATCGATTACTTTGTGGCCCGACTGGAGGGATTGCTATGAAGAAGGTCGAACCCCTGATCTTTGAAAAGAGCGCGCCGGGGCGGCTGGGCTACTCCTTGCCCGACCTGGATGTCCCTTCCCAGGACGTGGCCAGCCTTCTGCCAGGTAACCTGATCAGGAAAGAGGATGCGGAATTGCCGGAGGTCAGTGAAGTGGAAGTGGTTCGTCACTTTACCCGGCTTTCCCAGCTTAACCACGGGGTTGATATAGGGGTTTATCCACTGGGCTCCTGCACGATGAAGTATAACCCCAAGATTAACGAAGATGTCTCCCGCTTGCCGGGGTTCGCTCTTACCCATCCCTACCAGCCGGAAGAGATCTCTCAGGGTTCTTTACAGCTTCTTTACGAGATGCAGCGGTATCTGGCCGAAATCGCCGGGATGGAGAGGGTGACCCTGCAGCCGGCAGCCGGTGCCCACGGTGAATTCACCGGGATCATGATCATCCGGGCGTACCATGAGCAGCGTGGGGCCAGGAAAACCAAGGTGATTGTCCCGGATTCAGCTCACGGGACCAACCCGGCCACCGCTAGCATGTGCGGCTACCAGGTGGTCCAGGTTAAGTCCGACGAACGGGGCGGCGTGGACCTTGAGGAACTAAAAAAGGTCCTGGACGATGAGGTCGCGGCCTTGATGCTGACCAACCCTAATACCCTGGGACTCTTCGACGAGAACATTGATGTCATCGCCCGGATGGTTCATCAAGCGGGAGGGCTCCTCTACTACGATGGGGCTAATGCCAACGCCACTCTGGGCATCGCTCGACCGGGGGACATGGGCTTTGACGTGGTGCATTTCAACCTGCACAAGACCTATGGAACCCCCCATGGGGGTGGTGGACCGGGGTCTGGCCCGGTGGGGGTAAAAAAAGACCTGGCTCCTTTCCTACCGGTCCCGCTGGTAGATTTTGACGGCAACAGGTACCATCTGAATTACGACCTACCCCTATCTATCGGCAAGGTTCGCAGCTTCTATGGTAACTTTGGGGTCATTGTCAAGGCCTATGCCTATATCCGTGCTCATGGGGCGGAGGGTCTGCGCAAGGTCAGTGAGGACGCTGTTCTGAACGCGAACTATCTCATGCGTCGGCTTGAGAAGTATTATGAACTCCCTTACGATCGGTCCTGCAAGCACGAGTTTGTCATCACCTCCCGCCGGCAGAAGGCCAAGAGCGGGGTCAAGACCCTGGACATCGCCAAACGTCTCCTGGATTACGGCTTCCATCCTCCCACCATCTACTTCCCGCTGATCGTGGAAGAGGTGATGATGATTGAACCGACCGAGACGGAAAGCCGGGAGGCCCTAGATCACTTTGCCGA
>JAMCWA010000067.1 GCA_023475165.1 Bacillota bacterium
ACTCATAGCATCGCCGAAGCCGCCTTCCTCTCTGACCAGTCGCATCTAGCAGCAGGAAATATAACTCTTGATCCTCGCCCTGACCCTGAAAAGTCCGTATCTTGAAACCGGCCGCCAGGGGAGGGGAAAAGGAAGAGGGCAGGTGCAACCAGTCCGAAGCGCTCTTCAACTCCAGGAGATCGGTATCCTTCAGACCGGGGACCGTAGCGTACCCCTTGGATTGGGCGATCTGAAAAGGGGAAATCCGGCCCGGGGTGCCGCAGCCGTCGACGATGTAGCCGCTCCGTACCCGGGCCGGCATGGAGGCGGGGTAGTGAAAGCAGACGCTCTTGAGGCCGGCCCTTTCGGCGGCCTCCCAGATGGTTTCGGCATTGACCGCCAGGGAATTGAAAGAGTTGACCAATTCGCCGTTGGGTAACTCCACCTCCCAGCCCGAAACACCGTGTGTCCCTGTGTTGGCGCCCGTGGCCAGGGCGGCCCAGTTGGTGGGGGTCCACACGGGAAGGGAGGAGAGGACCTCATTGGTCGCCCCCTCCTCGACTATCCGCTTTAGGTTGGGCATGACTCCCTCCCGAATGAACCTCCTGGCCAAAGGCATGATCATGGCATCAAATCCGACCAGATAGACCTTCTTCATCTTTTTCCCTCCGATTTGGCTATTACCGTCTTGACCGCTTCCACCAGCCATAGCCTCCAGTTGTCGCTTTCAGTAATGGCTGTGGCTCACGAACCGGGACATCGGCAGCGGCTCGTTGTCCTCATCCCTCACCATTCATCGATTCGTGCCAACTGAGCAGACGCCGTTCGGCCAGCCCTACCAGGCCAAAGGCCGTCACCGCCAGCAGGGTGGCTACGATTATTGCGGCCCAGACCAGACTGATTTGCCACCGGCTTTGTGAATCCAGGATGAGAAAGCCCAAACCCCGGTCAGTGGCCACCCACTCGGAAACCAGGGCGCCCAGGACACTTCCGGGGCCGGTGACGCGCATGGCCGAGAAAATGTAGGGAAGAGCCGAGGGAATCTTCAGCAACCGGAAGGCTTGGCCCTCGGTGGCGGCCAGGACGCTCAGCAGCTCTTCTGCATCCTTACTGACAGAACGCAGCCCCTTAGTGGTGTTGACCAGGGTGGGGAAGAAGGTGACCAGACCAACGATGAAAATGGTCGTGGCGTACCCGCGACCCAGGACCAGGGTGATGACGGGGGTGATGGCGACAATGGGAATACTGCGCAGGGCGATGGCCAGAGGGAGCAAGGCTCGCTCGGCCGTCGCTGACTTCACAAACCACATGGCCAGGAGGGCGGCCGCGGTATTGCCAAGGAGGAAGCCGCAGGCAGCCTCCAGAAGGGTTGGCTGCAGCTGTTTTAAGAGAATCGCGCGTTGGTCGACCAGGGTGCGAGAGATTATCGCCGGTGACGGCAAGAGATACGGCGGAATCTGGAGGAGGCTGGTGGCCAGCTGCCAGAGGACAATTAAAATGGCAAAGGAAAGCATCACTTTGCTCCAGCCGGGCAGGTTCCGCCAGGTGCGAGAAGACATTTTTCTCATTCCTTTGGGGCACCCCCTGTCTGCTGCACCGATTCATGCCAGGGAATCGCCAACCGCTCGACCAGGGATAAGAGCCAAAAGCTCAGCATGGTCACCCCGGCGCTGATGACCATGGCTCCCCACAGCCGCGGCGGGTTATAGTTGAACATTTCCCAGAGCATGAGAAACCCTATACCTTGGCGAGACCCGATCCACTCGGCGACCACGGCGCCCAGGACGCTGGCCGGCGCCGCTATCTTTAGGCCGGCAAAAATATAGGGGAGGGCGGAGGGAAGTCTGACCTTCCAGAAGACGGTCCATCCCCGGGCTCCCCAGACCTCCATTAGTTCCAAGGCCTGCGGGTTGACGGACTTCAGCCCTTTGACCGTGTTGACCAGGCCCGGGAAAAAAGAGACCAGGGTGGTTAAGGCCACCTTGGAAGCGTACCCGGGGCCAAACCAGATGATCAGGAGGGGAATTATTGCCATCAGGGGGATGCTGTGCAGAACTACGGCCAGGGGATAAAAGGTTTCTTCGATGGCCCGGTGCCGAACAAATAGCATCGCTGTGGCGACGGCGATGAGATTTCCCAGAAAGAAACCGCCGGCGGCCTCGGCCAGCGTTGGAAAGAGGTTGGTCAAGAAGACCAGACGGGCTTCGAAGAGGGCAACCAGGACCTGTGAAGGAGCTGGTACGGGAGGATTCTTCAGGCCCAAGAACTGGATGGTCAGCTCCCAAACCAGGACCAGCAGGATGATGAGCGAAAGGCTCAGACCGTTTTTCAGCTTGGTGAGCAGAGACGGCGTCATTGGACCGCCCCCTCCTCGCCGCGAAAAAGGGCGTCGGTGATCAGGTTGGTGTAGTCAAAGAACTCCTTCGTTCTGAGCATGTCCACCGTTCTGGGGCGAGGCAACTCGATCTCGATGGAAGCCTTGATCCGTCCTGGACGGTTGGACATGACGATGACCCGGTCAGAGAGGAAGGCGGCTTCGGCGATGCTATGAGTGACCAGGAGGGCCGCCGCCTCGGTCTGACTCCAGATGCGCAGGAGTTCAAGGTTCATCTTCTGCCGGGTGATTTCGTCCAGGGCGCCGAAGGGCTCGTCCAAAAGCAAAATGGAGGGTTCCAGGACCAGGGCCCGGGCTATGGCTGCCCTCTGCTTCATTCCTCCCGAGAGCTGCCGGGGACGGGCACCCTCAAACCCCTCTAAGCCCACCAGACTCAGAAGGCCCTTGGCCTTATTGACAGTAATCTTGTCTAACCTCCCCGCTACCTCCAGGGGTAGGCAGACATTGCCCAGGATATTTCGCCAGGGCAAAAGGACCGGATCCTGAGCGACGAACCCAAAGAGCCTTTTCGAACGGCAGTAAGCGGGAGGCTCTCCCAGGACCCTGACCTCCCCCCGGGTTGGTTCCACCAGTCCGGCGACCATCCTCAGGACCGTGGATTTCCCGCAGCCGGATGGCCCCACCAGTGTGACAAACTCCTTCTCACCCACCGCAAAGGTGGCCTCCTGGACGGCGACAAAGGTTCCACTCTCCAGGGGGAAACTCTTTTGGACTTCTTGCAGTTCAATGGCCAGTGCCATGGCCCATCGCCTCCCTCGTCGAACCAGTAGACGGCTGAAAAAGGCACCATTTGAACCAAGGGCGCGGCTATTGTTGCCAGCGTCGCCAGACAGGGGGCCAGCGCCTGAGCTATGCCTCAGGCCGACGCGGCCTTGGCCGAGCGACCAAGTGGGGGGCGGTTCGTGCCCCCCACCTTGGCCGTAAGATCATAGGGGAATGTAGGTTTTTCCGGCATAGGCTTTCTCCAGGATCTCCAGGGTCATGAGGTCGTCCGGAGAAACCATCCGGTCAATTTGTTTGGTATCGTAGAGGTCTTTCACCGACTGTTGCCAGATCGAAGCCTCCATCCAGCAGATACCTTTCTTCTCCGTCAGAGGAGACTTCAAGTAAGGCATCTGGAGTTTGTTCACTTGAGTTTGCTGGTCGAGATTCAAGCCGGAAGCCCCGTACTTCTCCACTGTCAGTTTCGCTATCTCGTCGGGATGCTTCTCGTTGTATTCCCAGCCGCGAATGGTGGCTCTGAGCCAGCGAACCACCACGTCTTTTTTGTTCTTGAGGACATCCTCGGTGGTGAAGAAGAAATCCCCATAAGCTACCAGTCCCAGTTCAGCCGAAGATACGACGTAGACATCGATTCCTTTCGCCTTCAAGGCCAGGGGTTGGTTGGTTACGTAGCACCAATAACCGTCTACCTCTCCGGTGACCAGGGGGGTGGGGTCGACGCCGACCCCGACAATTTTCATCTTGTCAGCGGGGATATCCGCCTTGCGCAGGATGACCGCCCAGGGACCCCTGGCCCCCGTCTGCAGACCGATGCGCTTCCCCACGGCGTCCTGGACCGTCTTGATGGGGTTCTTGCCCAGACTCATCAGCCCGGAAGGGGTGGACTGGAAGGTGGTGGCAAAGGCTTTGACGGGTACCCCCTGGAGCCTGGCCATGATGTGGGCCTGGGCCGAGCCGGCCCTACCCAAAAGGGCTCCCCCGCCGGCCACCAGGGTGGTCGGGTCCACCTGTGGCCCTCCGGGCATGACTTCAATTTCTATTCCTTCTTCCTTATAGTAGCCCTTTTCCATGGCTGCCCAGATACCGGCCGATTCCACGTCCTTTACCCAGTTTAGCTGCACCTTGAACTTCTCAATTTGCTTCTCATTGGTCCCGCCGCCGAGGAGGCCACAGCCCGCGGTGACCCCCATCAGAGAACTGATGCCGATGAAGGTGATCCCAGTCATGGCGCCCGCCTTCAAGAAATCGCGCCGGGAAAGCCGGTTTTCCCAGGAGACCAGGACTTTGTCCAATTTGGCCACTTTGAACCCTCCCTTTTTTGGATTTGAACCTTCTTCGTGCCATTTCGCTTCCCTGCAGAAACCCCCTGCAGGGGGTTCA
>JAMCWA010000040.1 GCA_023475165.1 Bacillota bacterium
GGACCCCTATCCTGGATGGTCTACAGCCAGTGGCCTACCACCGTCTCCATTTACATGAAAACCCACGGCTATTCCCTGGCCCAATACGGGCTACTCTGGACGACCAACGGCGTTTTCATCTTTGCCCTGCAGCCGCTGTTGGCTTTGCTGGTGCGGCGGGTCGCCCGCCATCTGGGCAGTCAGATGACCCTAGGGGCCATCCTCTATGTCTTCTCCTTTGCCCTGATCATGTCGGCGCGGGGCTTCTCCTGGTACGTGCTGGCCATGGTGGTGATGACCCTGGGTGAGATCTTGATTGCCCCAGCCCTGCCGGCAGCCGTAGCCGAGCTGGCTCCACCGGAGCGTCGGGGCTTTTTCCAGGGGCTCCTGGAGAGCATGGCTTCCGGCGGCCGGATGCTGGGGCCGCTGACAGGCGGTTTTCTCTATGATCATTGGGGCCCACCGGTTTTGTGGCCGGTGATCATGGGGGTGGGCGGATTGAGCGCCGTGGCCTATAGGGTATACAGCAGTTTGGCCCAATCGGGAGTCCGAACGGCTTGATTTGGTCAAATGGACATCTTACAATGTATATGTATACAGCATGAGGTCTTGCAATACTCCTGCAGAGAAGGGGCTGGCGTTGAGGATCCGCGAGACGGCTCTTGCGATCTTGCCCATGTGATCGGGATGACAACCGGGCCCGAGTCGGCAAATCTGAGCCAGCCGTTGAACCAAGGAGGCGTTCTCATTTTCGACAAGAGGAATTCCACGGGTGAGCGGGCGTTTCTGGTCGGTATAGTCCCTCGCCGATCCCCCGAGAGCGGTCAGAAGGTGTCAGGCGGGGTAACCGGCATTAAGAGGAGCGAGGTGGACATAGACTCGTCTCTGCAGGAACTGGCCCTCCTGGCCGATTCCGCTGGCGCCGTTGTCATCGGCTCCACCTACCAATCCCGCGAGGCGCCGGATCCGGCCACTTACCTGGGCAGGGGTAAAGTGGAGGAGGTAGCTCGCCTGACCCGAGAACAGAGCATCGACCTGGTGATTTTCGATGACGACCTCAGCCCAGCCCAGGAGCGCAATCTTGAGGAAGATCTGGGGGTACCGGTTATCGACCGGACCAGGCTGATCCTGGACATTTTCGCCCAGCGCGCCCAAACCAGGGAGGGCAAACTCCAGGTGGAGCTGGCCCAATTAACCTATTTGTTACCCCGGTTGAGCGGCCGTGGCCAAGATTTGTCCCGCCTGGGTGGTGGGATTGGCACCCGGGGGCCCGGCGAGACGAAGCTGGAAAGCGATCGGCGGCGCATCCGGCACCGGATCGCCGTACTTAACCGGGAACTGGCTGACCTGCGCCGGCAACGGGCGGTCTTGCGCAGTCCCCGGCATCAAACAGGCCTCCCTTCCGTGGCCTTGGTGGGTTACACCAACGCCGGGAAAACCACCCTGTTCCGAGCCCTCGCCCAGCGCTTCGGAGGGCAGCCGCCTCAGCCGGAAGCGGTTGGTGATCCCCGGCTTTTTGCCACATTGGACCCCAAATCCCGCTTGCTTGTCCTCCCCGGGCAGCAACGAGTCGTCCTTTTTGATACCGTCGGTTTCATCCGCAAGCTCCCCCACCAGTTGGTAGCAGCCTTCCGGGCTACTCTAGAAGAGGTGGTATTGGCCGACGCCATCATCCACGTCGTCGACGCCAGTCACCCCGAAACCGCGGCCCAGATCGAAGCAGTGGAAAAGGTGTTGGAGGAGATCGGCGCGGCAGGACATCCCACCCTGCTGGCTTTGAACAAGATGGACCGGCTGGTGGGAGCGGTTCAGAACATCGGGTGGACACAGCCAGACTGGTCACAGACCGATGGACTGCGCCTGCGGCCCGCCAGGGATGGCCGTGTAAATGGCAGCGAGGCGGCTGATGCTAAATGGACAACTCCTGGTTGGTCACAAGCCGGCACGTTGCCACCTCCTGTCGGGCAGGGGTCACCTCCGGATAGGGCCAGCCAGAAGTTCTCCAGCGCTGCGCCGCAGGCCACCAGTGATGTCCTGACCTTCCCCAGCCGGCGTGATCGGCCCTTCTTCCGCCTCTCTGCCCTCCAGGGGGAGGGCGTGGACGAATTGGCGGCCGGATTGGTTGAGTTGTTGGGGAGCCGTCGCGTCCGCCGGGTCTACCGTATCCCCTACACCCACCTGAACCTGCTCGATCGGATTTACGGCGCTGGGCAGGTTCACCGGCGTGTCGACGAAGCGGAGGCGGTGCTGGTAGAAGCCGATGTCGGTCTGGCGATGGCTCGGTATCTTGACAAGGCACTGCAATCAGATTCGGAGATGACAGGCATCCCGCGGACCGGGAGGTGATGGAAATGACGCGCCTGAGCCAGTGGCTTACCAACCGCCTGATCGGGGTGCGCCTCGCCGGTGAAAAGGACGACCCCTTTTACCAGAGCCGCATCTTGGGGGTGCGCGGTCAAGTCCTGATGGTAACCCTTCCCTACCTGAAAAACAAAGGCCTCTGGCCCGGTCCGGGAACGCGCCTAGCCATCACCCTGGACCCGCCCGACCAGGGTACCGCTGTTCCCCCTTCAGCCGCAGGCGGGCCGGCAACAGGATCCGGTGGACCATCCGAGACTCCTTCCCTGGAGACCAGGAGCACCATTCCCGCTGCCCCTGGCTCTCCCATCCCCGGTTCTCCCGGCACCGCCTCGGCCAGCTCAACCTTGACCCCTGATCCAGCAGCGCAGGCTAGCGGAAAAGACGGTGACCGGCGTACTAACTCGCCCCATCCAGGCGGGACCCCTACCCGAGCGCCCAACACCGCCGAGACAGCGGGCTCACCGGAACCCTTCCTGGCCGAGGTGGTGGAGCGTCACCTCAAACCCATCCCCTCCCTCGTCCTGAGAATCCGTCAGGACCTCCCTCTCCTCAAAGCCCTCTCCGGACGGAGGCACTGCCGGACTCTGGCCATTACCAGCGGCAAAGGGGGAACGGGTAAGACCCTGCTTTCTGCCAACCTGGCCGTGATCTTGGCCAGTCATGGTTTCCGCGTCACGTTGGTGGACGCCGACCTGGGGACAGCCAATGTCGCCGTTACTCTGGGCCTAAAGCCCCAGGCCGACCTCTGGTCGGTCATCGATGGCCGGCGAACCCTGGAGGAAATCCAACTAGAGGGGCCGGCCGGGATCACCGTCATCCCCGGGGGTTCCGGCTTACAGGAATTGGCCAATTTGACCCAATGGCAATTCGGCAAACTCCTGGGAGCCCTCTCAGCCTTGGAGAGCCGCTCCGACCTCCTCCTCATTGACACCGGGGCCGGGATTTCCCAGAACGTGGCCGCTTTCCTGCGGATCGTGCGCGAGGTAGTCTTGGTCACCCACCTGGAACCGGCAGCCCTCCTGGACGCCTATGCTGTCATCAAAACCATGGCCAGCCAGCAAATGCGGCCCCGCTTCAGCTTTCTTTACAATAGGGTAACGGCCCCCCCAGAGGTGGAGGCCTCCTTCAGCAACTTCCAGGCCACCGCCCAGCAGTTCCTGAAAACCCCGGTGGAATTTCTCGGCTTTCTACCGGAAGATCCCAACGTCCTGCGCTCCGTCCGCCAGCAAAGACCCATCGTCCTCACCTATCCCCGTTCCCCGGCCAGCAAAAGCCTGGCTCAGATCGCCGAAAGCCTGGTCGTTAGCGGCTTTGGGATCCAGGAAAGCCCCTTCTAAACTAGGAGACCGCTGAAAAACACCCATCTGCCGAACGTCCCCTTTCTGCCGGCTTACCGGGTCTGGGTTGCTGTCCTCTCCGCTCCTACATCATTCCTGTAACACGTCCTTCCGCAATTATACCCCATACCGGTAGAGGTTTTCCGAGGCCAAAAGCTAATAGTGTCCCTAAATGGCTGATGGCCCCAGGAAACCGCTGAGAAATACCCGCCTGCGCGTCAGGCGGGCTCCCGCCCGCCTCCGCTGGGGGAGCGCGCCCCCCTTCGGCGGCACCTACGGTGCCTGAGCACCCCCTGATGCCTGGGGGTGTCCCTCCCCCAGACCCCCCGGCGGCCGCGCCGTCCGGCGACGCCTCGCTCAACGCACCACTCAGTACGCCTCGCTTCGGAGCCTTGTCTCCTTGCCTCTGGGTATTCTTGAGCGGTCTTGATCCCGGCGTTTCCTCGGGCGCGTCAACTACTCAAAACGCAGTTCATCACGTGTCTCCTAGCGGGGTGGAAAGATGTCGTCCCTGGACAAAATGGCTCGCTTGATCCTGGAAAACCCCAACATTACCGTCCGTGAGCTGGCCAGGGCCCTGGATTACGCCGAGGAAAAAAGCGTCTATTATTGGCTGCAGAAGGGGGGATCTTT
>JAMCWA010000102.1 GCA_023475165.1 Bacillota bacterium
CGGGGCGGGGGATTGGTCTGGTGGGTGATAGCCGGTACCGGGTCTTTGTCCAGAAGCGGGAGGCGCTGGTTGGGGGGAGAGCGGCTCTGGAAGAGACGATCATATTACCTACGGCTGAGGTACAGAGCCGCTTGGGGGCCCACGGCTCCGCGGAATTGCGCTCCGGTATTACCGCGGGACAGCTTTTGAAAAGACCAGAGGTGGATTACGGCTTGTTGCGAGAGCTGGCCCCGGACTTGCCGGATTTAGAAGAGGAGGCCCGGCTGGTGCTGGAGGTCGAGGTGAAATACGAAGGCTACCTGGGAAAGGAACGGGCCCAGGTGGAGCGTTTTCGGAGACTGGAGAACCGGTTACTACCCAAGGATATGGACTACGATCAGGTCCGTGGGCTTTCAACGGAAGGCCGGCAGAAGCTGAAGAAGATTCGCCCCCTTTCCGTGGGACAGGCCATGCGGATTTCTGGGGTATCGCCGGCGGATGTTTCGGTATTATTGGTTTACCTGGAACAGTACCGACGGACAGCCAGGGGGCAGGGACCTGCTGACTGACTGTTTGGGGCGGGCATGGCGGTGGTAAGGCGACGGGGGTTGCTTGCCGCAATCCACAAACACAAGACCGGATGGCTTTTATGTAGCAATACTTGCAATAGGGTGATATCGCTTAAACAGGAACACTTGTGTCCATTAGAGGAGGCGGCCCGCCTCTTGGGTGTTGCGCCCTGTGCGCAGGGCTGGTCTGCGCTGCGGAAGGGAGTTGGCGAGGATGGATTTTCGTGCCGCCTTGCGGCAAGGGGTGATGGAGCTTGGGCTTCCCCTTTCCGCCGATACGGCAGAGGCCCTTGAACGGTTTAAGGAGCTGCTTTTGGAGGGGAACCAGCGCGCTAACCTTACGGCCATCACTGATCCGGTGGAAATGGCGGTGAAGCACTTTTGTGATTCTCTGGGGTATTTCCTTCTCCAGGAGGTGGGGAGTGGGTGCAGCGTAGCTGACGTAGGAACTGGAGCAGGCCTGCCCGGATTGGTTTTGAAGCTCTATGACCCTTCCCTGCGGGTGACGCTGGTAGAGTCCGTGGGCAAAAAGATCTCGTTTCTGGAGGATACGGTTGAGCGCCTGGGACTGGAGGGGGTAGAGATTCTCCCGGGACGGGCTGAGGAATGGGGAAGGAAGGAAGGAAAGCGAGAGAGCTTTGACATGGTGGTGGCCAGGGCGGTGGCCGAGCTGCGGGTCCTGGCCGAATATTGCCTACCTCTGACCCGGACGGACGGTGCCTTTGTGGCCTATAAGGGCGGCGAAGGGATGGAAGAGGTGGTGCGGGCGGCGCGGGCGCTAAGGGTACTGGGCGGAACGGTGGAAAAGACGAAGCATCTTTCTTTACCCCAGGGCATGGGGGAGCGAACGCTAATATTGCTCAGGAAGATACGTCCAACGCCGGATGGTTACCCCCGACGGGCGGGAATTCCGGAAAAGCGACCGTTGAGCAATGATTGAGGGATTCGGTAACGCGCCACAGGGTCTTCATTCTGATTAGTTCGTGGTGAAAATGGCACGGGAAGTCGCAGTTCTGTGAGTCAGCTCTACCGGAAAAAGGTTTTAAAGGCAGGAGCGTTGAATCTATTAACGGAGGCCCCGAGGAACCAGCCCGATTGAATGGTACGGCAGTGGGAGAGTTGCGGAATCTAAGTAATCCCGGGCGCGGCTTTAGCGGGGCCTGTTTGCATGGCGTCAGGAAAGGTTTGGGGTAGCCAGGGGGGAGCAGCTTGAAAGGCAGTTGGCTGGAAAGGTTGGGTGTGGGGATGCGGTCTGGCCACGAAGAGGTCCTCCAGGTCCCCGTTGAACAGATCCTTTATAACCCGTACCAGCCGCGTAAGACCTTTTCCGAGGAGGAGTTGAAGGACCTGGCGGCTTCCATAAAAACCCACGGCGTTCTGCAACCCCTTCTGGTCAGGCGGCTGGGTGCAGGATACGAACTCATCGCCGGAGAGAGACGGTTGCGGGCCGCCCGGATGGCGGGTTTGGCTGAGGTCCCGGTGATCATCCGGGAGGTGAGCGACCGGGAGTCAGGACTGTTGGCACTGGTGGAGAACCTCCAGCGAGAGGACCTGAATTTCCTGGAGGAGGCGGAAGGATACCGCCGGCTGATCCAGGAGCTGGGGCTGACCCAAGAAGAGGTGGCTCACCAGGTGGGTAAAAGCCAGTCGGCCGTGGCCAACAAGATTAGACTTCTGAAGCTCTCGGAGGAAATAAGGGGGATTATTTCCCGGGAAATGATCAGCGAGCGTCACGCTCGTACGTTACTCAACCTGGCATCGATAGAAGAACAGAGGGCGGTCCTGGAGGCCATCGTAGCCGGACAGTTGACGGTGGCCCAGACGGAAGTCCTGGTCAAAGAAAGACTGAAGGTCGGTGAGGAGAAGACCTCGCCGAAAAAGGGAGGGGCAGACAGGAAAAAGCTGCCGACGGGGTTGTTACGGGATATTCGTATCTTTCTAAATTCCTTCCGACAAGTGACTGAGACGCTACGGGCTTCGGGAGTAGATGCACGGATGGTGGAGGAAGAGACGGAGGAATTTATCGCTATCCACGTGCGGATTCCCAAAGAGGGGGGACGATCTGGGCAGTCCCCTTTGCGGGGTGGCCGTGCGGGCGGCCCGGGAAAGTAGTAGGAGGTTTGCCTTTTTCCCCCGGACCGTTTCTCTAGACAGGTTGCCCCAAGGGGGCCCAGGGCTTTGATTGCCCGACCGACGGCCAGAGCGGAGATATCCAAGGCCAGCCGGGTGGGGGCTGGGCCGCTTATGATCTTCAAAATGCCGGATTTACTGATAGCCTCGTAATCGCCATGAATCGTCTGGGGGTGAAGTGATGCTGTTGGCATATGAATATGAAGGTCTTCTTATGGATCGCAAGAACCACGATGTGGTGGCAGATATCCTGCGGCGGCTAGGGCATCATGATGTCTTCACGCCCGAGGAGCGGGAGGAAAGAAGTAGACTGCTTGAGCAACTTAAGGCCATCGGGGAAGCCAAAATATATGCGAGACTGGTGAGACAATGATCCAGGAGGCTAACTTGCCGAAAGGTATGGTGCCGCCTAGTAGAGTCTCAGTCACTTGTCGGAAGGAATCGGCGCCTAGGCTCGCCCGAAGGCCTAGGGACCCCGTCGGGTGGCCCAGCAGAGTGAAGATACCTATTTGAGTTGGGCGGCGATTTTTAGGGGTCAATGCTGGTCATCCAAGAAGACAAAACCCTTCGGTTTTAGATGGCCGAAGGGTTTTGTCGCGCTTATGGTCAAGATGCGCGGGAGAAGCCGCTCATGCCGAAAGCCGGCTTGATCAGGCGAATTTTCGCGGCTGCCAAGGCGGCAATTAAGGGCGGTCGCCAATCCCAAGACGTTGCTTGAGGGCTTGCTGCTACCCTCATTTTCAAGCGCGTGACATTGGGGAGAAAAACGCGGTCCGTCAGGGCCTCGGGGGCGTATTCAGTTTCCAACGGCAAACAAGGGCTTTGTAGGTCAACTTTCGCTGAGAGCACATGGTTTGGACTTGGTTCTCCTGAGAAACGGAAAAGCTCAACGGTGCTGTTGATGAGAATGCCTAAGCGTAATAGCGGCAATTCAAAGACAGGAGGAGAAAACATGAGAAACATCAGGCTAGCCCAGGAGGAGCGTTAGGCGAGGAAGCTCGTAGTGGGCTTGAGGCGGCTGTAAGAGAATGCCGACCGCGATGGTTACATCTTCCCCAGCCCCCGATGCGGACACAAACGCATGAAGCCGGAGGCTGTGAGGGAGGCCCTCGGCAGATATGCTGATGATGAAAGGCTGACCGCAGAAATGCGGGGCAGTCTTTTTTATTTACGGCAGGACGCCGCCGGGGAGTTCCTGCTCAGGCTTTTTTGGAGGAGAAAATCGAAGAGCGTACCAGCAACGGCGGTGAAGGCAGCCAAGTAAAAGGGCAGGGATGGTCCGAAGGCCTCCTTAAAGTAACCTGCGAGGGGAACGCCGGTGGACGATAGGAGACCGGTGATGGTCCCCAGGGTGCCCAAAAGCGTACCGCGGGAGGAGGTGGGAATCCCGGAGCGGAGGGTATCGAAGGAGGCAAAGGCGATCTGGGTGAGGAGGTAACCGGTGGCAAAGGAGAGGGCATTGCCCAGCAAGGACGGGAGGGTGAGCAGCAGGAGGAAGGCCACCGCCGCGGGGAGAAGGGCCAGGCGGAAAACGTCGTGGCTGCCGAAACGATCAATAAGTCGGCCGCCCAAGAGGGTCAAAGGAATGGCTACCAGAGGGCCGAGACCGAAGAGAAGATTGATCT
>JAMCWA010000074.1 GCA_023475165.1 Bacillota bacterium
GATACCGGCCAACGGTCTCAAAGACGCGGGGATCCCGGCTTCGATAAAGGTCAAGCTCCGGTTCCGCGAAACTCTCTCCGCGCTTCCAACGCTCCCGCGCCAGATCCAAGTGCAAGGCCAGGCCCATAAGGGTCATTTCATCCCAAGAAAGACCCAGTTCTGCCTGGATTCCCTGCACCATCTTCCTGGTAGCCGCCAGAACCACTGGGTCGGGGTGGCCCGGCCAATTGTTGCCGGCCTCAAGCGGCCCGCTCGCAGCCGGGGAGGCGGCAGCTGACCGCCAGGTTCTACCGTCAGAAACCCGCGAGGGGAACCGCTCCCTAAAGTACTTCTCTATTTGTTCGCGCAGTTGCTCCCTGTCCTTAACTTCGGCCTGTCTGGCGACGATCTCCAGCAGGTCGTCCACCACTCCAGAAGGGAGACACGGACCTTTAAAGTTGGGTACGTCCTTGGGCAGACCTCGCAGAACTTCCTCGACCTTGGAGACCTCTAGCCCCGTAACCAGAGGTGAAAGCTGGATTACCGGCGGCCCTTGGAGATCCAGGGAAATCGTACTGATCACCAGATCTGGTCGAACCTTCTGGCACTCCCTCTCCGCCTCTCGCGCTGAGACCACTCCCTCCAGCTCTATCTCCGGGAATTCTTGGACCAGCCGGGCGGCCAGGAGTCGCGCCGACCCGACTCCTGTACTGCAAACGACCAGAACGCGCTTGGGACGGCGGTTTTTGGCTCTTTCCACCGCTGCCCCCAGGTGCATAGCCACAAAGCTGACGGTATCTTCGTCGATGGCCACACCGGCCAGGCTTTCCAACTCCCGGCAGGCGGCCCGGGCCGCTCGGAAGGCCTCGGGGTAGCCGGTCTTGATTTGTTCCCGCAACGGATTTGGGTTGGCCAGGCCGAACTTCAAACGGTTTAGCGCCGGTTCGAGGTGGAGCCGCAAACCGTCCAGGAGTTGCCGGTCCCCGATAAGGTCAACCCCCAGAACATTCCCGGCTCTAACGGCCATCCGGCGGATGCAGGCCGCCAGGGTACCAGAACCTTCCGAAAAAGAGGCCGTGCTTACAGCCACCTTCGCCCGCACCTTCCCGCCGACCAGGTGCAGAGTCATATATCCGGCCTCAGCCTCGGGGATCTCCAGGCCTAACTTCTCCTCAAGTCTTTGCGCCGCCCTTCTGGCGATCGGAAACTCGGGCAATTCCTTCAGCGGCTGCAACTGCTCGGGTGGCATGGTGATTGCCTTTCCTTCCCGCAATCGTTCCAAGACAATCACCAGGTGTACCACCAGCGCAACGTAGCTGCTGTCAGCGAAGATGATTCCCAGCTCTCCCTGGGCCAAATCAACAATCTCCTCGACCGCTCGCACCTCCACTTTTCCAAAGAGCTCCTGAAGATATCCGGCCGTCTCAGCCGTTCTTTCCGTCCGACCCCCGATCATTCCGGGGTCAGGCTTGGCACCGGCCAAGCTTTCCCTTTGATGATGGAAAAGGGATGGCTGCAGAAGGTGGGCCAGTTCGCCCTCACCCGCGTATTCAATAATGATACTGACCAGCATTTCCCTTCTGGCCCGCTCCGGGCCCATGATTTCGATCCCACTGTGCAGCTTTCTCCGGATGATAAGGCCGCGGGCCTGCAAAGTGGGTTCCATCTGTTCTAAGTCCTTGAAAACGGTACTTCTACTGACCCCGACGCGTCTGGCCAGCTTCTCGGCCGGAACCGGTCCGGAAGCCCGCAGGAGCTCCATCAAAAGGAAGTCACGTCTTTCTCCGGGCTTCAACACCACGTACCGCGGTTCTCGTCCCCCTATCTCCCGGCGCAGAGTCTCCCGCACCCTTTTGTCTCCGGCCAGCCAGACCCCGACCCGCGGCCGGGTGACTAACCCCAATCCCCTCTCCTTAAGCCAGTACCGGAGGTGGTCCAGGTCGTAGCGAACCGTACGCGGGCTTATCGCGAAAACCTCGGCCAGTTGCCGGATAAGGGTGGGCTCATCGCGATCAAGGAGATAGCCCAAGATTTGCCTGCTCCGAGGGTTCAAGGATATCATGACGCTTTCTCCTTAAATGGTACGTTGAGCAAGGCGCCGCCAGAGCGATACAGCAGATGGGGTTTTCCAGCTGTCTCCTACGGCGTGAATGGGCCTCCGCCGTCCATACCCGCCATGGGTTTCCACTGTCACCGCTGTCTGGTCTCCCGCAAAAATGGCCGAAGAAAATGTGGCAGCAGTAGTCTAATATCCCTTTCCGTTCCTGAGAATGATAACTGCAGTTCGACCTATTATACGTTTTCTACAGGCGTAGCGCTTTTCCTGCCGCGCACCGTCACACTCTTCTGCCGAATCAATGTGGCAACCGTATACTGTCCTTCTATTAGATCTCCATGCCGCCCTTGGCAGCGCCATCGGACACCGACCCCGCGAGTCACAAGGGAGATCGTAGGTTTGCAGATCTTGCCACAAGTTGGCGGACAGAAAATCACCCTATTAGATTATTGTGGCAATCTCCCGTCTTTGCTATGATGGTACTGAAGTATTGGGACAGCCAGGCTTCCGAAAAATGATTGGATGAAGCTTGCCAAAAAAACTCGGCAGGCCGCCACATCTGTATAGATGAAAGGGGGTAATCGTCCATGGTCGTTGAAAAGGTTGTTACTATTACCAACCGCACCGGCCTGCACGCCCGTCCGGCGGCCCTGTTTGTCAAGGCCGCCAGCGGTTTCAAGTCCTCCATCCGCGTGATCCTTGACGGACGGGAAGCCGACGCCAAAAGCATCCTCGGCGTGATGGCTTTGGGTGTTCGGCAGAACAGCCAGATCAGGTTACGGGCCGAAGGGGAAGATGCCGAAAACGCTCTTGAAACCCTTCGGGCTCTTATAGCCGGTGGCTTTGGGGAAAGTTAGGAGACCGCTTGAGCACTCTTCTGGCAATCAAATCAAGTGTTCGTGATCTGAAAGAGGCGATGGTTTTGAAACTTCAAGGGTTAGGGGTTTCTCCAGGTCTGGCGGTGGGTAGAGTCTTCTGGCAACGAAAGAACACCGCTCGGGTCCCGGAGACGCCAGGGAAACCAGCCGGCGTAGAAGAGGAATTGGCCCGCTTCCGGCAGGCACTCGAGCGAAGTCGCCGAGACCTCCTGGCCTTAAAAGAGAAGGTTCAAAAGGAAGGGGGGGAGTCGGAAGCGGAGATCTTTGACGCCCACCTGCTCATGCTCGACGATCCTGCTCTAGTTGGTTCAATAGAAGAAAAGATAAAAGGAGAAGGCCTGAACGCGGAGACGGCGGTAATCCAGGTGGCCGACTCGCTGAAAGCGACCTTCGCCGCCATCGAAGACGAATACCTGCGCCAACGTGCCCAGGACATCCAGGATCTGGAGGAACGCTTACTGGGCTGCCTTTCTCCCGCACTCCCTCAGTCGGAAGACCTGCCGCCGGAGAGCATTGTCCTGGCCGTTGACCTGACCCCCTCCGAGACGGCCAACCTTCCCAAAGAACGGGTGCTGGGGTTGGCCACGGTGGCCGGTGGAAAGACCTCCCATACGGCCATCCTGGCGCGGGGTTTGGGAATTCCGGCCGTCGTAGCCTTGGGGAACGATCTCTTGCCGGCCCAGCCAGGCGAGACCATAATCCTGGACGGCAATTCCGGAACCCTGTGGCTCAATCCGGACCCCTCAACTCTGGCCTGGGCCAAGAGCGAGCAGGAACGACTGCTAAAGGAACGCCAGGAGCTGGACCGGCTTCGCCACCTCCCCGCGACAACCAGAGATGGTCAAACGGTGCGCTTGATGGCCAACATCGGTCATCCGGAAGAGGTGGAGTTGGCCCTCCTGGCGGGAGCTGAGGGGATCGGCCTCTTCCGCACGGAATTCCTCTTTTTGGAACGCCACGACCCCCCCGGGGAAGAAGAGCAGTTGCAAGCCTACCGGCGAGTCGCCGAGAAGATGGCCCCCCACCCGGTGATCATCCGCACTTTGGATATTGGCGGCGATAAGGCCATTCCCTATCTGGCCCTACCTGAGGAGGCGAATCCCTTCCTGGGCCTGCGCGGACTTCGCCTGACCCTGGCCCGCCCCGATCTGCTCAAAGTCCAGTTCCGCGCCCTCCTGCAGGCGGCCAGGTTTGGTGACGTGCGGATCATGCTGCCCATGGTTACCGACCCCAGAGAAATACAGCAGGCGCGCGCCTCCCTGGAAGAGGCGAAAGCCGAACTGCGGCGTGAAGGTCGACCCTTCAATGATTACGTCCCTTTGGGCATCATGGTGGAGGTCCCCGCCGCGGCTCTGATGGCCGACCTCCTCGCTCGGCAGGTAGACTTCTTCAGTCTGGGAACCAATGATCTTATCCAGTATACCCTGGCCATCGACCGAACCAACTCCTCCGTGGGAGACCTCTACAATCCTTTCCATCCGGCCGTAATCAGATTGGTGGCCAATGTCATCCAGGTGGGAGAAGAGGCTGATCTGGAAGTGGGCATGTGTGGCGAAATGGCCGGGGACCCGGCCGCCACCGAGCTACTTCTGGGGTTGGGTCTGAAGGAGTTCAGTATGGCCCCAAGTTCTATTCCTCGGGTCAAACGGACCATCCGCCAGGCCAGCCGGGAGGAGGCCCGAACCAAAGCCTCGTTCAAAAAAGGCCCCTTTGGAAGTACTCGCTGAAGTCTTTGGGTGGATATCCAACCGTTCCATCACACTCAACAAAACCCCTGGAATAGGCGATTACCTCCAGTTTTCTTTTCGATCTAAGGAAGCACCGGCAGTCCTTTGCCTGCCGGTGCTTCTCTCATTTGGTCGACGGTGCAGTTGTGGGCGGTTCCCACGGCCCTGACTTCAGCTACCATGCATAATGATCCTGAGCCTCTCCAAGATGTCGGGCGCGCCACAGCAAAACCTTCCATCCGCAAACGACCGAGCGAATCACAGGAACCTATTGCATTTTTCAGTGACGATGCCCGACAAACAACGCTGGTTTTGCAACATTTATTGTGACAAAAGAAGGCCGGTGGTGATTGAGGAAGTTTAGAGGAGAAAGAGGGTCATTCGTCTAATTAACCCCCTGGGAATAGCAAAGAGTGCGGGAATCCTCCGGTGGAGGGAAGAACCGTGACTATGAATCTGCGCCGGAAACGCCTCCTGGAGTTCTTGATCACCAACCGCGGTACGCCCAAACCAGCCTTGGAAATCGCCCGGGGTCTCAAGGTCAGCCCTCGAACGATCCGCACTGACCTTGACGCCCTCGAATTCTGGGTGAGGAAAAGAAGGCTCAGCATTCATCGTCAGCCCGGGAGAGGAATTTGGCTGGAGGCTCCCGACGATCAAGTCGTCCATCAGGTCTTGCAGGAGGCCGAACCGTCTCTAAGATTCGAGTACGTCCTGGGCGAGAAGGAAAGACAGAATCTGATTATCTCCTGGTTGCTGCAATCGCCGCAGCCGTTGACGGTATCTATCCTTTCCAAGCGACTGTTTCTTAGTCGCAATACCATTGAAAAAGACCTCCGTCTGGTAGAAGCTTCCTTATCACGAAAAGGCCTGAAACTGCTGCGCGCTCGCGGAGTAGGGCTGCGAGTGGAAGGAACGGAAATGGCCTGTCGGCAGGCGATGGTCGATCTCTTGGACGAAATAATGCAAAAGGGGCAGCTCCTGCCATACCTGGGAGGGGCGGAGGAAGGAGTCAGGTTCGTTCTAGAAGATGAAGATAGTTACGTAAGGCAGATTGCCTCGCTGATCGACTCCCGGCGGTTGAAAGAGATCAGAGAACTGGTGAAGGAAACAACCTCCCAGTTTTCCTTCCCGGTCGCAGATGGTGCCCTGCTGGGGTTGGTTATCCATCTGGCGGTGGCCATCACCCGCATTGAGGATGGCATGGGCATCAAGATGCCCGAGGAACGCTTGTTGGAACTAAGGAGTTATGGGGAGTTTAAAGTGGCTCAGGCTATCGCCAGAAGTCTGGAAGGGAAGTACGAGGTCAAAATCCCCCCGTCGGAAGTTGGCTATATCTCCCTTCACCTCCTGGGGATGAGAATGGCTCATGGTCTGGCAGCAGCAGTTCCTCCAGATGAACCGGTGACCATTGCCGGACTGTGGCTGGAGTTGGCTCGTCAGTACCTGGAAATAACCGGTCATATCCTGGGAGTGGGGCTTCTTGACGACCGGGACCTTCTCCTGGGCTTAGCCATACATCTCCGGCCCATCGCCAATCGGCTGCGTTACGGTCTGCCCCTGCGCAATCCCCTCTTAGACGACATCAAGGTGAAGTACCCAGGCATCTTTTTTATAGCCAAGCAAGGGGCACGTTTCCTGGAAAGTCGCTGGGGGTTGCCCATTCCGGAAGAAGAAATAGGTTACCTAGCCATCCATCTGGGGGCATCCCTTGAGAAGAAACGCCTTTTCGATGGGCGAATCAGGGCAGCCATTTGTTGTGGAAGCGGGATTGGAACGGCACGGCTGGTCGCCTCCTTCATCAATAATCATTTCCCGGAGATCGAGGTCCTGGAGGTCCTTTCCAGATTTGAAGTCAAACAGTTCCTGAGCCGACACCCCGAGGTTAACCTGATCATCTCGACTATCCCCATAGCGGACACCAGCCGGCCAATCTTGATGGTCCCGGCTGTTCCCGGAGAAGAGGATGTTGAGGAGCTTAGACAGAAACTAGGGCTGGCCATCAGACAGAAAGAGCCCAGGTCTGGTCCCACCCCAAATTCCGATAGGGTTCCGAATCTGGCCGACCTCCTAACCCAGGAAACCATCGCCCTGGAGGTGGAGGCTCTTGATTGGAAAACGGCGGTGATCCGAGCTGGGGAACTTCTCATTAGAACAGGCCGCGTCTTAGAAGACTATGTTCACCGCATGGTAGCCATGATCGAGGAACTGGGGCCCTACGTGGTCGTGGAAAAGGGGATAGCCATCCCCCATGCTCCTCCCCAGTTTGGGGTGAAATCCGTTGGCCTCAGCCTGATTCGACTAAAAGCCCCCGTGGCCTTCGGCAGCAAGGTCAACGACCCCGTCGATCTGGTCTTCGCTTTGTCCACGACCGACTACCGTTCCCATCTAACGGCCCTGAGGCAGCTTAACTCCTTACTAAGCAACAACGAAAAGTTGGCTGTTCTGCGTTCCGGCCGGGAGAAGGTGGATATACTTGGCGTTGTCGCTGCCTTCTCACGCCAGACGGAGAAGTCCGAGGCCTAACCCAGGAACAGTTTGCCAGTCCAATTCTTGTGAGGAGGAAGGAAGATGCGCTACAAGATTCTTGTGGTTTGCGGCAGCGGTTTGGGGAGCAGTCTCATCGTTGAGATGAACATCCAGGAGGTCATAAAAGAACTGGGACTTCCGGCGGAAGTTTCCCATGCCGATCTGGCTTCCGCCAGGGGTGCCAAGACCGACATAATCGTCGGCACCCGAGATCTCGCACCGCAACTCGCTGATAAGGCCCCAGAAGTGATCACCTTGAACAGTTTGTTTGACAAAAAGGAGGTGAGGGAGAAGCTGAAGGAACTTTTCGCCCGGCTGGCCCCAAAGAACTGATGGACCGAAACAGTCACGCAAAGGAGGGAAATTGCATTGGCCAGCTTCTGGAATGTCCTTTTACATGATGTCCTGAGTCAACCGGCCGTGCTGATCGGGTTGACGGCCCTGTTGGGCCTGGCGTTACAGGGAAAGGCCTTCCATCAGGTGGTGACGGGCACTTTTAAGAGTACCATGGGCTACCTCATTCTGGTGGCCGGTGCCGGCGTGGTAGTAGGTGCTTTGAACAACTTTGGAGCCCTCTTCCAGCAAGGGTTCGGGGTGCATGGGGTTGTTCCCAACAACGAAGCCATCGTCGCCCTGGCGGTGCAGACCTATGGTCGTGAGACGGCTTTGATCATGGTTCTTGGCCTGGTCATGAACGTGGTCTTTGCCCGCTTCACCCCCTTAAAGTACATCTTCCTTTCCGGCCATCACACCTTCTACATGGCCGTTCTCCTGGCGGCCATCCTGGTCAGCGCCGGATTGAGCGGAGCTTCCATGATCCTGTTGGGAGCCATCCTACTGGGCTTCACCATGGTCTTGTTTCCGGCCATCGGTCAGCCCTTCATTCGCCGGATCACCGGTTCGGACGACATCGCCTTTGGTCATTTCAGCACCGTGGGGGCCGCCCTCTCCGGCTGGATCGGGCGTTATGCCGGCAACCCGGAGGAAAACACGGAAGACTGGAAGCTCCCAGAGAGCTTGACCTTCCTGCGCGACACCTCTATTGCCATAGCTGTGGTCATGGCCGTTCTTTTCTTGGTCGTCGCTCTTGCCAGTGGGAAGGCCGCCACGGAGAAGCTCAGCAACGGCCAAAATTACATCGTCTTCAGCTTCTTACAGGCCTTAACCTTCGCGGCCGGTGTTTACGTCATCCTGGCCGGCGTGCGCATGATCATCGCCGAGATCGTGCCGGCCTTCCGGGGTATCGCTTTGAAGATCGTCCCCAAGGCTAAACCGGCGCTGGACTGCCCGGTAGTTTACCCCTATGCCCCGACGGCCGTGTTCCTGGGCTTCCTATCCAGTTTCGCCGCCGGTATTGTCAGTATGTTTGTCCAGATTCTTCTGGGTCTGCCCGTGATCGTCCCAGGTGTCGTCCCCCACTTCTTCTGCGGAGCCAACGCCGGAGTCTTCGGCAACGCCACCGGCGGCCGGCGCGGCGCACTGATCGGCTCTTTTGCCCACGGCCTTCTGATTTCTTTCCTCCCCATCGTCCTGCTCGGACTCTTGGGTCAACTGGGTTACGCCAACACCACCTTCTCCGATTCCGATTTCCTTCTGACTGGAATCGCTGTTGGTTCGGTGGTTCGTATCTTCAAGTAACTTGATTGGCAACGGGGCATTTGCCAGGGAGGGATTCCCCTCCCTGGTACCTCCCGGTTCAGGGGGTGGCGATGTGGAAAAAGTGGTTACCTCCCTGCTTGAAAACCAGTGCCGTCAGGTGAGAAAAGATATCCTCCAGATGATGAAGGTCTCCGGTCCAACCCATTTGGGTGGCTCTTTCTCCAGCGTCGAGATACTGGTGGCCCTTTTCCATCTGATAGATTACGCTCCTCATAACTTTCACGCTCGTGACCGCGATCACTTCATTTTGTCAAAGGGTCATGCCGCTCCGGCTTTTTACTCTCTTTTGGCCGGGAAAGGGTTCTTTCGTCGCGAAGACTTACTGCGTTTCCGCTCAACCGGCAGCCCCCTCAAGGGCCATCCCGACCGACTGACGACGCCTGGGATCGAGATAGCCACGGGTTCTTTAGGGCAGGGGCTCTCCGTAGGTGTGGGACTAGCCCTGGCCGGAAAAAAAGAGGGCAAGTCTTTTAAGACCTATGTCCTGCTGGGGGATGGTGAGCTGGACGAGGGGCAGGTGTGGGAGGGCATGGCGGCTGCCGCCCACTATGGCTTACAACACTTGATAGCCATCGTTGACGTCAACGGCCTCCAACTGGATGGTCCCACCGACAGGATTATGAACCTTGGCCCGCTGCCGGAGAAGCTACGGGCCTTTGGCTGGCAAGTCTATCAAGTAGATGGCCACGATCTCGAAAAACTGGTAACCGTCTTCACCGCGGCCGCCCGAGATCCTTTCCCCGCTCCCAAAGCCATTCTGGCTTACACGGTCAAAGGGAAGGGGGTTTCGTTTCTGGAAGGCAGGGTTGAGTCGCACAGTCTGGCCCTGGACGGGGACGATTTTTCTCGTGCCCTGGCGGAGTTAGGGGGGGTAAAATAGAGTGCTGTCTTCACCGCGGGACGTCCTGGGGAAGGTATTGCTGGATATAGCTGATGAAGATCCGAACCTGGTGGTGCTAACGGCCGACCTGGGCAGATCCTGCCGAATCGATGCTTTTGCCAACCGTTTCCCCGATAGATTCTTTGACGTCGGTATCGCCGAACAGAATCTCATGGGGATTGCGGCCGGTTTTGCTCTCTATGGTTTCATCCCGGTAGCCTGCACCTTCGCTGTTTTTACCGGACGAGCCTTCGACCAAATCCGGCAGAGCATTGCCTATTCCAACCTGCCCGTCAAGATCGTCGGTACCCATTCGGGACTCTCCAATGCCAAGGACGGGGCCACCCATCAGGCCCTCTTTGACCTCGCTCTATTCTTGAATCTGCCGCACTTCACCATTCTCAACCCCAGAGACGCCGACGACGCGAGAACGCTCCTCCCCCAGACCTTCAACCGTCCGGGGCCCGCCTATTTTCGTCTCAGTAGAGAGGAACTGCCCCGTCTCGGAACTCCGCCGCCCACCCTGGGGAAAGGCCAAATCCTCCGGACGGGGAAGGATGTCACCATTGCGGCCACAGGAGCCATGGTCTGGCGGTCCTTGGCGGCCGCCGATCAACTGGAGCGGTATGGGATTGCCGCTGAGGTCCTGTCCTATTCCACCCTCAAGCCTTTTGACGAAGAACTGCTCTGGGAGTCCGCCCAGAAAACCCAGGGCGTCATCACCGTTGAGGATCACGGCATTTTAGGTGGCTTCGGTTCTCAGATAGCCTTTTCTTTGGGAAGACATGGCCTCCCTGCTCCCCATATGATGGGGACGTGGGAGACCCTGGGGGACACCGGCAGCCTGGAGGACCTTTATCGGCTCAACGGTCTATCCGTCGAACACATCGTGCGCAAAGTGGAAAGTCTTCTCAATCGGCAGAGACAACCAGGTCAAAAACACTGAACAAAATAGTCGAAAGGTGAGGAGATACAAAGTGCCCTCGGGACTCTTCTATCTAACCCGCGAGAACCTCTCGCTGGCCCTGATTATCCTCTTTCTCGTCCTACTCTTGGCACGCGCCTCGCCCTGGTTGTCTGGGAGAGTCAAGAAGCAAACGGCTGAGAAATGGGAAACCCTTTGCCGGCAGATCCTTACCTCCAGCCCTGGTATAAGTGATAGCGAATTGTATCGTCAGATCCTGAAGGTGTGGTACCCGTCGGCCAGCCGGCTGCATCCCCTGGCCTTTTTCGAGAGCCAGCCCGACCCTTATGTTTTGGCCCGGCAGGTGGGGTTAACACCAGAAGCCGTTCAGTCCCTGCGCCGGAAAATCGTCCAGGAGATTGGGGTTGAGTAGTTGCATGTCCCAAAGTACTTTCTTCCAAGATATCTTGGATAGTGACACCATCATTGTTGGCGCCACCGTCAACGACTGGAAAGAAGCCATACACAGAGCCGCCTTACCCTTAGAAGCTAAAGGCTGGATCACGGAAAACTATCCCCGCCAAATAATCCGTCTGGTAGAGTCCCTGGGACCCTATATCGTCGTCGCCCCCGGTATAGCCTTTGCCCATGCCCGACCAGAACATGGCGTGAACCGCCTCTGTATGAGCTTACTTACTCTTGCCAAGCCCGTCACTTTCGGAAGCGAGGTTAATGATCCGGTACAAATCGTGGTCGTCTTCGGGGCGGAGAGGGATTCGTCCCATTTGGATCTTTTACACCAGCTGGCCCAATTTTTTTCTGATGGCAAGAACGTTCAAGAGCTCCTGGCCGCGCGGACTCCGGCGGAAGTACTGGAAGCGATAAGAAGGAGAATCCTATCGAGGCCATCCTAAGCAAACGCCCTATGAGACCGCTGAAAAGCACCACTGTCGCTCCCTGGCGGCTCCTCGCTCAACGTACCACTTAGTACGTCTCGCTTCGGAGCTTTGTCGCTCCCAGCATCTGGGCGAATTTGAGGTCTCGCCCTAACGTTTGGGCTAAAGCCGCCATAAGAACGTTCCTTATCAAGCCTTTCATAGACTATGGCGTCTTTTGTCTAAAGCCGCCTGGAGAACTTTCGACGTCAAGCGCGGCACAGACTTGGGCGGCTTTTCTCGGGCAGGTTAACCACTCAAAACGAGTTCGTCAGCCCACTCCTAGCCGAAAACGCCGGCCTGGCCGCAAGATACCTCTGCGGAGAAAGAACCCTTCGCCCAAAGATGGAGAAGGGTTCTTCCGTGCTCATACTCTCCCAGAGGTTTTATCCGATTGTCTTCAGGCGGCTACTTTTACCACAGTGGCATCTTAGCCCCCGCCAGCAGAATAATGTAGCGCAGACTCAAGCTGCCGGCCAGGAGACACAGGCCACTTATGGCCGCAAGGGTGTGTAGCCCTGTGACAGCCTGCCGCGCGTGCTGCCGGCTCATCCAGATCTCCAGTCCCAGCGGAAGGAGTAAGCCGATCCCTATCACCAGCAGCCAGAAGATGGCAGCATAGCCCCCGGAAACAAGCAGGCCAACGGAGGCCGCCGCGGCCGGTCCGGAATTGACCATGACCAGGAGGAAAAAGAGGAGCAGGAGGGCCTCCAAAACCAGCAAGCCGCTGTCAATTCTGGCCATGTCTTGAAGAATCGGGAGGGTAGGCCCTTCCCTGTCTTCCAGTGCCGTTGACCGGCGCTGCAGAACGCCCCAAAGAAGGACTATTCCCAGTCCGGAAGAAGCGGAAGACACAAGAAAGAGGAAGGGAAGCAGGGGGTTGTTCCAGAAAGGTATGGCTCGAACGACCCCGAGCAAAAGCCCGGTATAAGTGGCCGTTCCCACCGCGAAGATGGCTCCCAGAGCAACGAGCCACCTGGGGACCGCGTCCTCCTTCCGGCGTCCGGGACCGAGGAGCCAAAGGTGCCAAAAGCCTATGAGCAGGAAAACGGAGAGAATAATGGTCCCGACCGAGATCATGGAACTAAAGGGGCGCAGGACGGCATACAGGAATCGTTCCGGTCGCCCCAGGTCCAGAAGCAACAGTAAGGAACCGGCCGCCACCAACGGGGCCCCCAAGAACACCCCTGGACGTACCAGAAAACGACTGCTCTTGCCGCCAAAGGTCGCCAGAGCGGCTACCATATAAACCCCTGCCCCAGCGCCGGCCAGAAACAGGTACCATGCCACCAACGAACCCCAGTTGGTCTGCAGACTCATGGTTATCACTCCCTGTCATACAAGCATCCTGATTTCTACCTATTGACGTCATGAAGAACCCTTCTCAGCCCGGTTGGCCCTAGCCCGGTAGATAGTAGACTGACGGCTGGGTTCCCGCCTCTTCCCGTAATCTATACCCGGAACGCCCAGCGATGAGCCGCGCAACCTCGCTAGTGGGATCGCCCAGGTCGCCGAAGTGTCTGGCCCGAGCTGGGCAGGCGACAACACAGGCTGGCTCTTTACCCTGTTCCAGGCGATGGCTGCAGAAATCACACTTACTCACCGTGCCCGGCTTGTGACGGGCGTAGGCTGCCTTTTCGTAAGGCGTGAGACCGAATTCTTGAAAATACCCCTTGATCCGTTCGTTGAAACTGCGAACATCGTAAGGACAGGATACCTGGCAATAACGACACCCGATGCATTTCTCCTGCTCAATGCTGACGATTCCGTCTCTGCCCTTATAGGTGGCCCCGGTGGGACAAACGCCCTCGCAAGGCGGGCTGTCGCAGTGCATGCAAGCCACCGGGGTGTAGTAGATGTGCGCCGACGGGTAACGGCCCTTTTCCGTTGCCAGGACCTTATTCCAGAAAACCCCCGGCGGAGTCCCGTTTTCCGCCTTGCAGGCCAGCACGCAGGAATAGCAGCCGACACAGCGTTTAAGGTCTATTACCATTCCGTATTTGGCCATCTCTGGTGCCTCCCAAGAAGGATTTGTTCCGGACAGACCTAGGCTTTGTAGATCTTGATCCGGGTATCCCGATCGATGTTGAAGGTGAGGGGATCAAGGTATTCTTCCGAGAGACGGTTGAGGGCATTGAAGTGAGGCCCCAGGCGCGCCATGGGGAACATATTGGCGGAACGGTTGCCGAAACAGGCGCCTATGGCCACCACTTCGTGGTGCACACACTCTGAGGTCTTGACTTGCCCTTGCACCTTACCGCCCGTAAAGGATTCCACCCACACCGTATCGCCGTCCTTTAAGCCCTTTTTCCGGGCAGTGTCGGCATTCATCCATATTCTCATGGCATATGGGTCATAGGCCGCGGTCCATTCCATTAGCCAGGCGTTATCCGTATTGGTGCCGTAGTGTTGCTGCATGGTCTTATAGTTGATGCAGTACAGGTCAAAACCGGCGGGAGCCAGATGCTCAGGATGGGGCCGCCAAATCGGCAGAGGTTGATAGGACTCCAAAACGAACTCGTTCGAGGGCTTGCGCCGTACCCCTTTGGCCGCCAGTTCGGCCGCCAGCCATTTCCGGAAAACCACAAACTCCTCGAAATAGATGGGGACCCGCAAATCAGGGTATTTGGTGGCCCCATAGTACTGCTTCACCGGGTAGGCTGGTTTCATAATGATCCCCTGTTTCTTCAGCCAATCAAGCCCACGATCCGAACCGTAGCTCGCCTTGAGGCGAATATCTGTGATCTCCTCCCAGGTATATTTCTTCAAGGGGTCCAGGGCCAAGCTCCCCTTTAAACCGAGACTGGCGTTGAGGCGCTCGTTCACTCCTCCCTTGCCGTACAGTACCCCCAGCCGCTCCGCCAGGTCCATGAGCAGTTCATTCCCCGGGCGGGTGTTGTAAAGATTCTTCACCACGGGTTGTCGGAGAGACGTCCCGGCGGTACCCTTAGACTTAAAGGCCTCAGTATAGGAGTTGTGAGGCATCACCGGCGAAAGCCCATACCGTTCCAACCAACTGCTTTCCGGTAAGACGATATCAGCCTGCTCAGTTGGTTCGTCAAAGGTGTAGGAAATGGCAAAAATGAAAGGTACACGCTTAAAGGCCTCGGCCACCAGATCCGGGTCGGCCAGCAGCGCCTGGGGGTTACCTCCAAAGATCCCCAGCACTTTGACTTCGTAGGGTAGCCCATAGGCCTTGGGATCTTTCATGGTCACGTAGGCCAGGGCCGGGTATCCACCCAGGGGGTTAAGGTCTTGGAGGCTCAGATGCTCCGGTGGAAACTTGATGGGGGTGTAGGAGAGCGGGCATTGCCGCACCCCGTCGGCGGGGTTAACGGTCATGGTCGGGGTCGCCGCCGCCTTGGCGCTGCCGGGACAATCTACCGCTCCCACGATCAGAGAAAGAAGTTTGGCCGCCATCATCACCATGTAATTGTCGATATGGCACTTGGCACCCTGTTCGGCAATGATGGCCACCGGCCGGTAGGGAAACGTTTGCCCGTCAATGGTAATAGTACTGCCGATCTGGGCCTTTTCCGCCCATTCCCGGGCCAGCCCCCGGATAGTGGCTGCCGTTATGGTGGTCATCTCGGCGGCCTTTTCCGGTGTGTATTCCCTGACATGGTCTTTCAGTACCTGGAAAGCCGGCCGGCAGGTCATTCCCTTGACGGTATAGGTTCCTTCCAAGGCTAAGTCCTTCAGGGTCGGATCGTCGAAGGCCTTGGCCTTCGCCTCAACGGGGTCCCACACCAGCGGCTTGCCGAGCTTCTCCCTGCGTACAGGATCTTCCACCAAGGGGTGGTCCCCCCGCAGGTATAAACCGTCCTCGCCAATCAGAAAAGGACCGTTGCTGCGCCGTTTCAAGAACTGGCCGTCATAGACATTAAGCTCGTGTAGCAGTACGTTGACCATGGCCATAATGAAGAGGCCAGCCGTACCCGGCCTGATCGGTATCCACTCGTCGGACTTGGCCGTCGAAGGGCTTTGCAGTGGGCTGACATTGACCACCTTGAGGCCCCGCTCCCGGGCTTCGACAAAAGCCTGGATCTCGTCAGAATGTCCTTTGGCCCCCTGCTGGGAATTTGCACCCAGATTAATGAAAAACTGGCAGTAACGCATGTCAGCACGGGCATGACCTTCACCATTGACCCAGTCATTGAAAGGGCTGCTGCCGCCCCCGCAGGCCGCTGCCGTACCGCCGAAAATCACATTAGGTGTCCCAAAAGCAGCTGCAAAAGGTCTCACTACGTCGACGTCCTGATTGCCACCGTGCCCGATGATGAAAACAAACTGACGCGGGTCCTCCCCTTTCACTTTCTTCAGCTTCTCGGTAACAGTGGCCAGGGCTTCTTCCCAGCTGATCTCGGCCCATTTCGGGTCCACACCGGGGCCTTTTTGGGGGTTCGTCCGCTTCACCGGGAATTTAACCCGGTACGGATTGTAAAGGGTCATGATGGCCGCGTTTGATTTGGCGCAATTCCTTCCTTGATTGACGGGACTGGCCGGATTACCCTCGATCTTCACCAGGACCCCGTTAACCCGGTGGGCCAGTAAGGAGCACTTGTTGTGGGCCGCGCAGCCCAGGCACGTCGTCGGAATCCAGACGTCCTCCCCAGCCGACTGCCCTCCTCCACTGCCCAGAGCCTCCAAAACCTTGGGACCGGCAAAAAGCTTTTCCGTAGCTGCCGCGACGGCCAGAGTGGCCGCTGAAGCTTTCAAGAAAGAGCGGCGCGTCAACTTCGGAAAGCCGTGGAACTCGGCCTTTTCAACCATAGACTCTACCTCCTGTCAACCAAATCATCCTGCCCAGGAGACCGCTGAAAAACCCCAATTAACCACTCTAAACGCAGCTCGTCAGCACTCTCCTAGTGCACAAACTGGTTCACCCATTGCAGGTCAGCCGCCAGAAAACCGCGAGTCAGCATCGCCACCCCCCGGTAGAAATCCGACTCCGCCTCCCTGATCACGATCTCACAAAACCGGGGAACCCATCGCAGCAGATGATCGCGCAGAAATTCCTGCTCCATAGAAAGCCATCGCCTCGCCTCTTCCGGGCTTTCCTTCCAGGCCACCGCCTCCCCTTTGGTCAATAGTCTCATGAAATCGGTCTCCACTCCGATGTAATCGGCCTGCTCTTGAACTGACCAGGAGAACCTCGCCCCGGCCCGGACATAAAGGGCCGCCACCTCGGAGGTGATCTGGAAGAGGGGTGCTTCCGGGCTTCCGACATAGACGGATTCATAGGGCGGGGGAGGGCCGTAACCGGGCATCAGGCCCCTGAATAGCCGGGTCCGATCCACAGAAAGCAGCTCCTTGATCTCGCCCGGAGGCCGACCGCCCATAAGGGTGCCAAAACTCCAAATCAGGGAGAGCCCTTGCTGCACATCGGCCGGCAGGCTTTCTGCCGCGGGGCCGGCCAGGTGGGCGAGCCGCTTCTCCCCGAGCAGGCGAAACACCAGGTTTTCATCCGGAAGGGCAACATAGGCATCCGTCAGAAATCGGTAGACTCTGCTCCGGGTGACGGCCTGCTCGACCAGTTCCAGAATTACATCCGTCACCTCAACGAAAATGTCGTTAGCCAGGTCTTCAACTGGGCCCAAAGTATCCATCCCCTTGACTCCTCATTTTGGCTGTTAGTGACTTAACGCACAAAGTTCCGGCATCTCCGATCTATGATAATAAAATAACAGCCTTGCGGGCAGGAAGTCTGTCCGCAAGGCAACAAAATAACAGAAAGATGTGACATGCTCAATGTCAGCTGTGACAAAACGCCGCCTGACCCGTGGTTATGACCCCTTCACCGGCCGCGGCAGAATAACTTTGCCGCGACTAACTGAGATGGCACCCGCTCTGGCCAATTCGGCCAGGCAACCCGTCACCGCCGTTCGGCTGGCCGCGGTCAGGCTCGCCAACTCCTCGTGCGTGACGGCGATCTCAATCTCTCCGTCCTTGTCGGAGGCCCGTATTAGGCAGGTAGACAGCAGGCTTATCGCTTCCAAAACCCGCCTGTTCAGGTCATCAAAGAGTAAGGATCTCATGCGTCCCAACACGGCCTGGATCTTGGCCGTCATGGCCCGCCAGGCCCGAATCATTATTTCAGGATTCTGGGTGAGGAGTTCCTCGAGCCGCTTTTTCTTGACACGGAAAACTTCTATATCTTCCATGGCCTGAGCGAAGGTCTGAAAGGGATGCAAGGAAAACAGGACGAATTCACAAAGCATCGACTTGGGCCCGAAAATCAAAAGGGTCAGTTCCCTACCATCTTCTGAAATCAGGTAGGAGCGCAGCCAACCCGACTTAATGATCAGGACATCGTCGGTGGCCACGTCCGGACAAAAAAGGGTGGTCCCCTTCTTGTACTTGTAGATATTGGCCCAATCGCGGATCTCTTTCAGTTCAGGAAGATCAAGGTCCCAAAGACAGTACGATCCTTGACGCGAGGACGCATCCAAGTCCACGGAATGTGATTCCTCCCGGATGGTGACATTACGACGGGTTTTCTCAATATCATTTTACCACAAGAACGGGTCTGAGGGGAGAAAAGGTGTTTGTTAATCGCTGGCTATTCTCGCCTTCTTCCGGCCGCCGGCAGAATCACCATGAGGGGGCGGTCTTTCATGGCGCCTGGCGCCCCCAGGCACCGCCCTGAAGGATGAAACAGGCGAGGCCCGCGAAGGGCGGGCGATGCCCAGCCGAGCGATTGGTTGGCTTCGGGGGAGGGATTGACGTTTTTGAGTTTTAGAGCCCGTACGGCCAGAGAAGGTTTATCAGGTAGCGGGCCGGACTGACCGCGAACCCCCCTCGCAACTGAGAGTAAATGAGAGCGACAGCCAAAAGCCAGAGGAAGCCAAGCGCCAGGCCGTCCCGCCACCTCGGGGGTCCGTAGGTGAAGACATGCCAGAAGGCCAGGGACGAAAGAACAAGCAATACCGGTAGAGTCAAAAGACACTACCCCCTAACTCAGGTCTCCTAGGAGATCCCCAGGCCGCCTTTTGGCGGCGCCAAAGAATGATGAAACAGCAGCGGCGCCCTGGAAGCAGCTGGTTTGTTTCAGGGTAGACCGCTGAAAAACACCCATCTGCGGTGTGGCCCAATCTGCAAGAAACAACCTTTTTATTAAAGGGGCGTCACTGTTGCCGATTCTCCCTCCGACAGCTCCTCGCTCAACGTACCACCGAGTACGCCTCGCCTCGGAGCCTGGTCGCCTTGGCATCGGGGCTGATTTGAGGTCTTGGCCTAACGATTGGGCCAAAGCCGCCAAAAGTACGATCGCCATCGAGCGCAGTACAGACTATGGTGGCTTTTCCCGGGCGGGTTAACCACTCAAAACGCAGTTTGTCAGCAGTCTCCTGAGGAGCAAGCTTTCCCCCCGGCCTTGGGCGCGAACAAGCGGGAGGTCACCGCTCTTGAAGTCTCGTCGCTGTGGGTGCTGTGGTCCCGGTCCCTACGGCCAGGCCCATTTCACCTGGACTTAACCGGGTCAATACTGAGGCCGGCCCCCAGTATGATCACCTTTACCTCAGGCCGAAAATCAGCTTCTCGAAACACTTGCGGCCAGCGGTCGGCCAGCTTCTTCCACTGATCCGGGTGCGAACGGCGCAATTCCTGGCCCAGGCCAAAGACGTCGCTACCGAATTCTCGTTGCACCCGCTGAAAAGTCTTGTTCAGGTTGTCTCGCATGACCCCCTCGGCAGAAGTGGCCATCCTTTCCACCAGAGGCAGGTCCAGTTTTTCGGTTCCCTGCAGTTCGTCCAGACGCGCCACGGCGCGCAGCTTAAGGTTAACTACCAGCCTGCCCGGACCGGTTTCCACTTTGAGATCCCGGACCAGGCGCAAGATCTTCAAAGTCGCCCTTCCACCCGTCTCCATGTCGGATACAAGGAGAGAGGAACGCTGGCTTTTCCCAAGAATCCAGAGAAAGTTACGGGACTCCTCCCGGTCGAGCCACCCCACCAGTTGGTCTCCTTGAAAAAGAGCGACGGACTCCAGACTAAAGGTGCCCGATCCGGCTTCTTTAGACGCCGCGAGCCCGGCGGTATAGGGCTCCACCCCCGGCTCGCTCAACTCTTCCATGAACTCGTAAAACCTCTTAGCGGGAATGGTGGAGACCTCCTGACGTTGATTGAATTGTTTTACTACCGCCGTTCCCAGCCAATTCTCCAGGTCGGTCGGCAGGGCCAGCACCTCTTCGGCCCGCCCGGGGGTCACCAAAAGCAAGGTCCGCAGGCGGAAGTCCCGCTCCCGGGCGAAGAAATCCAGAACCGGTTTGACCCCTTCCCTGGCTACTGCTTCCCCCAGCACCAGGGCCTTGATATGACCGAGAAAGACGTAACGAGGCAGATCGGCCATGAGAGCCGCGAGGGCAGCGGAGATTGTCGCGCCTCTTGCTCTGGCCAGCAATGATGCCTTTCCCGGACTACGCCCCCCCTCGGCGCTGCGCGCCAGTTGCTGGGGCTTTGGCAGCTCTGCGGTCACCTGGTAGCCCTCCCCCTCCTCCAGATGGTCTATGCCCAAAAGCACAATAAAGGCCAGATCATCGATCTCCCTCCGATC
>JAMCWA010000052.1 GCA_023475165.1 Bacillota bacterium
CCGACCTGCCCACTCCCGTTCGCTTCCGGGCCTCCTTGACCATGGGCACCAGGGCTTCCTGGTCATAAGAAACTATTTCGATAATGTCAGCTCCCGCTCCTGCTACGGCCCGGGTGAGTTCGGCGGCGGCGCGCGGGCTGAGCCCGATGCTGCCAATGACCGTGACGCCGGCGGCCTTGGCCAAGGGAATCTCCCTCTCAATCCAATCCTCCGCGGTGCAATCAGACCATTTTTCCGCATTCAGGAGAACGCCGGCAGCGGCCTGAATCATGTGGGGCCGCGGGTTAACGGCGGCCTGCAGGGAGATGGTTTTGGTGACGGTGGCCCCCGCCCCGGCCGCAGAGGCGCGAATCAAGGCCTGGCCGGAGTAGGAGAGGGGACCTGAGGAAAGAACAAAAGGGTTCTTGAGTTTAATCCCGCAAAGGGTGGTGGTTAAATCGGCCATAGCTCCTCCTTGGAAACGGGAATGCCTGAAAGGACCCTGAAAAAGTCGCTGCTTCCAGAGCACCGCTCGGGCGTTGCCATCCTCGCCTTTGGTCACCTACGCCGACCAGCGCGGCAGGGCTGCGGCCCTCCGCCCGGCACCGCGCAAACTCGCCTTCCCTGGCTCGTTTGCGCTCGGCAGCATCCGTATTGCCGTCCGGCCTCTCGGGCCTCGCTGCGCCGCAGGCGGTGCCCGGCTCGGCGAAAATCGCTCGGCCGGCAGTCGCCCGCCTGTCGCCGCGCCGCTATTGTTTCATTCCTTTATAGCGCCGTCAAAGGCTTCCGGGCCATATCCCAGAGCTGGCCGTGCCGCCCGTTGGTCCGGTCGTTTAGCCCTTTTGAAGGGTCTGGCAAAATCACTCTCCCAGGTCAGGCCAGAAATCCTTCGCGGCCTGCTGCAGCTCCTGCCGCGCTCGCTCCTCGTCCAGGGTCAGGAGCTTTTTCCCTTGCATGAGGACTTGGCCGTCTACGATGACCGTGTCAACGTGCTGCGGGTTTCGGTATAGCACCAGTTGGTCCATCAGATTATGGGGGCGAACGGGAGTGGGCAGGTCGGCCTCCACCAGGATCAAATCCGCCAAGTAACCGGGCGCGAGGCGCCCCAGCTTCTGGTAACCCAGGGCCTGCGCCCCCATCTCTGTAGCCATGTCCAGAACCAGAGAGGCGGGCATGAGGGAGGGGTCCCGCCGGTAAGCCTTATGAAAGAGAAAGGCCCCGCGCATGACCTCAAAGAAATTATTGATGTAACCATCAGTACCCAGCCCGACGGTCACCCCGGCTGCCAGAAGATCGGGGACGGGGGCAACACCGCCCCCCACTTCGCAGTTGGAAAGGGGCATGTGGGAGGCCTTGACTCCTTTTTGGCCCAGGATCTGGATTTCTTCCGGGGCAACCTGGACACACTGCGAAGCCAGGGTTTTTTCATCGAGAAAGCCAATCTGGTTATAGAAGCCTACCGGCAAAACCTTGTATTGCTGCAAGGCGTACCGCGGTTCAAAATCGCTTTCTGATAAGTGAAACTGCAAGAAGGCAGCGAGCTCTTGGGCTCGCAACTTGGCCAGGCGAAGGAAATCCGGTGAACAGGTAAAGGTGGTATGGGTGCACATCATCCCCCGGACCAAAGAGCCCTTTTCCCGAACCCAGCGAATGAACTCGCTGTTTTCTTCCAAACCCAGGCGGCCATTGGCCTCACTGATCCTTTCCGTCGCCTCAAAGGAAAGGAAACCGCGCAGGCCGGCCCTTTGGATGATCTGGGCCTCTGCCTGGAGGGCACCAGGTAGGGCATGGGGGGCTTCCAGGATATCGGAAAAACTGGTCACCCCGGAACGAATCATCTCTACAGCCGCCCAGGTGGTTGACGCTGCTATGAAGCGATGATCCAGACGGTTCTCCACATGGGGCCACCAGAAGTCCTCCAGGAAGCTGTAGAAACCCTTGGGACTCAAGGGCACGGGGATACCATGGGCCAGATACCCGTACATGTGGTGATGGGTGTTGACAAACCCCGGACAGACGATCTTGTCGCGGGCATCGATAAGCCGAACGCCTCGCCGGGGCAGATCACCATTGGGTCCCACGGCTTCAATCTGGTTTCCCCGGAAATGGATCCCCCAATCCCGCTGGGGTTTTTCCCGGGCCGAGGTGATTAAGGAACCCCCGAGGATCGTAATGCCTGGCAACCTCCATCCCCCCAATGCCCAACATAACGGTACCGGGTTTGGCGCGGTTTCGGCCAGAGGGTTGAAGCTCTACCGCGCTGCGGTCGGCATAGGTGACCGAAAGTGAAGACGGTAACGCCCGCGCGGCGCCCTGGAAGTAGCTGGTTTGTTTCAGGGTAGACCTGCGCCCGGCGCAGTGGGCGCCGCCGTCTGTTTATTCCATGGTCAGGGCCATAATGGCCTTGGCGATGTGCAGGCGGTTTTCGGCCTCATCATAGATCACGGAGTGGGAACCGTCGGCCACGGCGTTCTCGACTTCGATGCCGCGATCGATGGGCATGCAATGCATATACCGGGAGTCTTCCTTGGTCAATTGCATGCCTTGCTCGGTCACCTTCCAGCCAGGATACTTCTCGATAAGCTGAAGTATGGTTGGCTCATCCTGGGTATAGGCCAGGGCACCCCAGCTCTTGGCATAGATAACATCGGCGTCCTGGAAGGCTTCGTCCATGTCATGGACGATCTCAAACCTGGAACCGGCCTTCCGGGCATTTTCCCGGGCCTGCTCCACGATTTCCGGCATGAGGAAGAACTCCGGCGGATGGGCCAGGGTCACGTCCAGGCCGAAGCGGGGCATGAGGGTGATTAGGGATTGAGGCATGGAAATGGGCCGTACGTACTTGGGGGCGTAGGTCCAGGACATGACGAATTTCTTCCCCCGCAGGTCCCCCAGTTTTTCCTTCAAGGTCAGGAGGTCGGCCAGGGATTGGGTGGGGTGGAAAAGGTCGCACTGCAGGTTGATTACCGGGATGCGGGAGTACTTGGCCAACTCTCGCATATAGCGGTTTCCAACACCCCAGGTGGTGTTGCGGATACCAATACCTTCGCCATAGCGGCTGAGGACCTCAACGGTGTCTTTGGGACCTTCGCCGTGGTCGATCTGAGTCAGTTTCGGGATCAGGTAGTTGGCATGGCCACCCAACTGGGTAATGCCTGTCTCAAAGGCGTTGCGAGTACGGGTGGATTCCTCAAAGAACAGGAGAAACAGGGTACGGGTATCCAGGTACTTGTGGGACTGCTTTAAAGCCCGCATCTTCTTCAGATCCAGGGCCATATCCAGGAGGGCCTCGATCTCTTCCTTTTCCCAGTCCTGTTCATAGATGAGATGCTTACCCTTCAGTCCAGTGTACATGTTGTTGGTGCCTCCTTGTGATCTCCTTATTCCGCCAGTAGGAGCGGTAATAACGCGAAAAACTGGCTGGCCTGAACCAATTCGGCCATGGGGACCTGGTCCAGGGGCGAATGGGCGTATTGCGGATCACCGGGGCCAAAGCCCAGGGTCGGTATCCCGGCCCTCCCCATGGTGTGGGTCCCATCGGTGCTGAAATCCCACTTGGTCACCGTGGGCTCACCGCCAAAGAGGAGACGCCAGGCCTGCCGGGCCTTCTCCACCAGCGGATGATCGGTGGCCAGAACCCAGGGTGGAAAGAACTCCTCACCAACCATCTCTATCCCGGTGTAACTCTTATCGGCGAAAGGCACTATCTGGGCACGGGCCTCTGACCCGGTCAGGAGTCCCGCCAGTTCCTTGAGGACCCCCTGGCGCGTTTCTCCCAAGGTCAAGCGCCGGTCGATGTAAAATGAGCTTTCCCCCGGGATGGTGTTCAGGGACGGGCTGGGGCAGTGGATACTGGTGACCGCGGCCGTGCCTGGCCCGAGGAAGGGGTGATTGGGGAAACTGCCGTCCTGCCGGGCCACTTTTTCCACCAGAGGTAACAGCTTATAAATGGGGTTATCGGCCAGATGCGGGGCGCTGGCGTGGGCGGAGCGACCCGGCACCGTCACCTTGATGAGGGCCCGCCCCTTGTGTCCCCGCATTAACTTGAGCTGACTGGCCTCGCCGATGATCACAAAGTCCGGTCTCAATCCGGTCTCGGCCAGGAAGGAGCCGATGGCGAGTCCTTCGCAGTTTTCTTCGCCGACGGAACCCACCACATAGAGGCTGAAGTCGCCGGAGAGCCCCAAGGCCTTCAATAAGCCACCGCCATAGACCATGGCCGATAGAGGACCCTTGTCATCACCGGCGCCCAGACCGTAAAAGATATCGTCGGCGAGCCGGCCCTGATAGGGATCATGACCCCATTGGGAGGGGTCGGCGACCCCGACGGTGTCCATATGGGCATCGTAAAGGACGACCGTCTTACCTTGACCGATACGCCCGGCCACATTCCCCAGTTTATCGGAAAAAACCTCATCAAAGCCCAGGGACCGCATCTCTTGAGCCAGGCGCTCCGCCACTTGTCCCTCCTGACCACTGGGGCTGGGAATGGCGACCAGATCGCGCAGCAAGTTCAGCAGGCCGGATTCCTTCTCCTTGGCCCCTATCAGTATTTCTTTGCAAGTGTTGACGTCAAACAGTTTTTCCCACCTCCTTTCGCGGAGAGCATAGGATAACTCGCCGGCGCCCGGTACATCCTCAATCCTTGCTATAGGGGATAGCCGCGGCCGCCGGGCCCTGGGAACGACCCACAAAAAGCAGGGCCAGCAGGGTGATGGCGTAGGGGAACATCACCGCCAGTTGATAGGGTAAACCCAAACCAAAGGCCTGTATGCGCAACTGCAGGGCATCGGCCGCTCCAAAGACCAGACAGGCGGCCATTGTCCCCAGGGGGGTCCATTTGCCGAAGATGATGGCGGAAAAGGCAATAAAGCCACGCCCGGCGGTCATGTTCTCCATGAACATGTTCAGATACCCTATGGAAAGGAGGGCTCCGGCGGCGCTCGCCAGGAAACCGGAAACCAAAATGGCCAAATAACGCGTCAAAAAGACGTTTACCCCCAGGGTATCTGCCGCCAGGGGGTATTCCCCAACGGCGCGGATCTTAAGACCCCAGGTCGTGTGATACAGAACGTGGTAGGTAATGGGGACCAGGAGGAAGGCCACATAAACCATGGCCAGATGGTCAAAGAGAACCGGCCCAAGGAAGGGGATCTGTGCCAGGCCGGGAATAGCCAGGGGTTTTAGGGCGGGAGCCACGATTTGCTGGGATAGGGTGGTCCCGAAGATCCCCCGGTAGATAACCCCGGTCAGTCCCATCATAATGATGTTGATTCCCACGGAGGCCACCACCTGATCGGCCCGGAAGGTGACGGTAACCAGGGCGTAGAGCAGGGCTACCACCAAGCCCCCGAGAGCGGCAATGAAGATCCCCAGCCAGGGACTACCGGTAAAATAGGAGCCGAGGAAGCCCAGGAGGGTCCCGCCCAGCATCATCCCCTCCATGCCCAGGCTCAGAACGCCGGCCCTTTCGGAAAAGAGTCCACCCAGGGCAGCCAGCAGGAGCGGCGTGGCCAGGCGAATGGTGGAATAGAAAAAGTCACCGGCAAAAATCAACTGAAAGAGGCTTTCCATTTTACCTCATCACCGCTTTCCGCCTCAATTTAAAGCGACCGGAGTTGCCGGCAATGGTAAACAGGATCACCAGTCCCTCCAGAACGTAGACCACCACTACCGGAAGACGGGCTACTACCTGCATGCCGTTGGCCCCGGTACGAAGGGCGCCGAAAAAGATGGCGGAAAAAATCGTTCCCCAGGGATTAAGTCGAGCCAGGAGGGCCACGGCAATAGCGTCAAAGCCGTATCCAGGCGAAAAACCGTCCAGAAGCCGGTATTGTCGCCCCAGGACCTCCACCGTCCCGGCCAGGCCGGCCAGGGCGCCGCTCAGCCCCAAGGTCAGGGCCATGGTTAGCGGGACGTTGACCCCGGCATAGGCCGCCGCCGTTCGGTTTAGGCCTACCATGCGGATGCTGAACCCCAGGGTAGTCCATTCCAAGAGAAGGTAAACCAAAAAGGCGGTCAGGATGGCGATGACAATACCCAGGTTAAGTCCACTACGTGGATCCAGAATGGGGAGGCGGGCCGCCTCGAACACAGCCCGAGATTGGGGATTCCAACCCGGTTCCTTCATGGGACCATGGACAAAATAGCTGACCAGCCAGATAGCGATATAGTTGAGTAAGATGGTGGTAATGACCTCGTTGAAGCCTCGCGTCGCCTTGAGATAGCCGGGGATGGCTCCCCAGAGGAGTCCACCCAGGAGACCGGCCAGCAAAGCCGCCAAAAGGGCCAGTTCGCCTGGCAGGGGAAGAGTGGTGCCAGCCCAGGTGGCAAACAGGGCCCCCATATAGAGCTGACCCTCACCCCCGATGTTGAAGGTGCCGCCCCGAAAGGCCAGGACCACGGCCAACCCGGCTAACAGGAGCGGGGTGGCGTTGAGTAGGGTCATGTTAAACTGAACCTGGGAACCAAAGGCCCCTTTATAGAGGGCCGTATAAGCCTTCCAAGGGTCGGCTCCCACCAGAGCGATGACCGCGCTGCCCACCAGCAGAGCGCCGGTGACAGCCAGGAGTGGTATCAGGAGTCCTTGGACAGCATTGAGCAGGAGGGACCGGCGTCCGCTTTGCCCGTTATCGTTGGACATGATCTTCTTCTCCCTCTGCCTTCGGGAAATGTTTGCCGGCAACCAGGCGTTCGATCATCCGGCGCCGCTGGTTAAAACGTCATAGAAGGCAGTGATATTGGGGAATGGTTCCCCATCGGCCGGTTGATAGGGAAACCACTGGGAATGTCATCAGAGGGCCCCCCGAAGGGAGGTGGAGCGTCCTGCTGTGCTCTATTTGCCCCTAAGGTAGCCTGTACGGAAGGACGCTCCACCGGGGGGAACGTTCTGAAACTACTTCATTTGTTGGGGTCAAATTTCCCGGACTTCATCTCTTCGATCACGGCTTTGACTTTATCTTGCACGTCCTTGGGAACCTTGGCGTTGTAAGGGGCCACGTCATTGACGCCGTCTGCGAAGCCCATGACCACGTTTTCACCTTTGAACTTGCCGTCCAGAACATCCTTCACCATCTTCTCCATCATTATATCCACCCGCTGGATCATGCTGGTGAGGACGACCTCGGGACCCAGGTGACTCTGATCGCGGCTCCAGCCTACCACCAGGCCCTTCTTTTCCTTGGCGGCCTCGACCACGCCGATGTTCACGGCGTCACCGTCGGCTAAAATAGCGTCGACGCCGCTATTGAACTGGGCCAGGGCGGCTTCTTTACCCTTGCCGATGTCTTCCCAGCTGCCGGTGTAAGCGGTCACCACGGTGGCCTTGGGGTTGTATTTGGCGACGGCCTTTTTCATGTTGTCGAAGTCAGCCTTGATGGTGGGGATCTCCATGGCTCCTACCTGACCGATCTTATTGGTCTTGGTCGTGAGAGCCAGGACGATGCCGGCGATATAGCCGGCTTCGCCGCTATGGAAGACAGTGGAGCCGAGGTTGGCACCGTTCTTCTCTATTCCGCCGATCTGGATGAAATAGGCTTTGGGGAATTCCTTGGCCGCGGCTTTTAAGGTATCACCATATTCAAAACCATGTCCGAAAATGATGTTATAACCCTGATTGACGTAGCTCCGGATTAGTTGCAGCTGGTCGGCCTGTTTGACATTCTCGGTGTTGGCCACTTCCAGACCGAATTTCTTCTTGATGTCCTGTAAACCTTCGAAAGCTGACTGGTTCCAGCCGCCGTCATTGATGGGGCCGGAGGTCAAAAGGGCTACCTTGTAAACGGGTTTTTGGGGAGCCGGGGCGGGCGCCGGCTGGCTCTGTTTGGGTGGCTCGGCCTTCTGGCCGCAACCGGCCAGTGTCAAGCTCCCCACCAGCGTCAGGATCACGATAATGGCCCATAGACGAGCTGTTTTCTGCAACATTCTTCTCCCTCCTTGATTTTGGTTAACCCCCAACAGGCCTGTTCCGACGGACACCTGTTTTCGCTTTTTTGGCCGGATTGTCCGAGAACGCATCACCTCCTCCCAGAAAGGGGAACCATTTCCCAAGGGACTCCTGGCGGCGCTCCAAATGCGGTACGCCGACAGTCTCCCCGGCCTCTGGCGGCGTTAACGGTACCGGTTAGACCTCAAAAAGCCAGAGCGCGCCAGGGCCTTTTGGCCAGACGGTCCGTCCCCGCCCGCCGGGCCAGCCGTTCTGCCACCTTTTGGGCTTCCCGTAAGATCCTGGCCTCGTTCACGGTGGTAATCGCTCCGTCTTCCAAGACCACCTGGCCGTCAATGACCACCGTCTGGACGTTGGCTTGACTGGACGAGTAGAGCAGGGTTGAGATCGGGTGGTGCAATGGCGTGGCCTTGGCGTTGCGCCCTGGATTGAAGATAAAGAGGTCGGCCTTCTTACCCACTTCCAGGGAGCCAATCTCGTCCTCCCAGTTCAAGGAGCGGGCCCCATCCAGGGTGGCCATCTCCAGGACCCTTTCCGCGGTAATGACGGTAGGGTCCAGGGAATGGGCCTTATGGAGAAGGGCGGTCACCTTCAGGGTTTCCAGCATGTCCTGGGTGTTATTGCTGGCGGCACCGTCCGTCCCCAGGGAAACGGTAATCTGGCTTTCCAGCATCCTGGGGATGGGGGCGACTCCTGAGGATAGATACATGTTGCTGACGGGATTATGGGAGACTCTAACATCGAGCGCCTTGAGCAGCCTGATTTCCCGCTCCTTCAGGTGCACACAATGAACGAGAAGGACGTCAGGGCCAAGAAAACCGATGGCTTCCAAAACATCGATGTCTGCCTGCCCGTGGGTAACCTCGGAGGCGCGCCGGTCAAAGGGCGTCTCGGAGACGTGAATAGTCAGACCCGTCTTTAACTCGCTGGCCGTGCGCCGCAACCAGATCAGGTTTTCCCTGGAATTGCCCCAAACGGAACCGGGGGCCAGCCAGACGCGCAGCCGCCCCTGGTTGGAACCGTGATAACGCTGGAAGACGCGCAGGGAGTCCGCCTGAATGCTCTCTTGATCCTTGACCAGCCGGGGATGGATCCCCCAGCGCCGGCCCAGGTCAGACATGCCCCGGCCGAAGACGGCCCGTAACCCCAGCTCCTGGAAGGCCTTGATGACGGGGTCGCTGAGGTAGGGCTCGGGATGGGCGTACATGTAATCCAGCACTGTGGTGGTCCCGCTGTGCAGCGCTTCCAATCCCACCAGCAGGGCGGCATAATAGGCGTCCTCCGCCTCCAGATAAGCGGCGCTGGGAGAGGTCATTTGGGCTATCCAGTCCGGGAGGATACGGTCATCTCCCAAACCCTTGAGCAAGGTCTGGAAGGAGTGGGTGTGGGTGTTGATCAATCCGGGAAAGACCACCTGCCCGTCGGCCTCAATGACCCTTCTGGCCGTCCCGTATTTTGCCGCCAATGCCGCCATAGGGCCCACATCCAGCAAGCGATCCCCCTGAATGGCGATGGCAGCGCGGGGGATTATCTCACGCCGGCTATTCAGGGTCACAACGGTAGCGTTCTTGATGAGTAGATCCAGCAACGGGCTCAACTCCGCTGTCTTTTTTGTCTGGCAACTGTCGAAACGACATAAGTCTGACCCGGGCTCTATCTTCCAAGAAGCTGCATGCCTTCTGGCTCCCGGACGATGGAGCAACCGGCGTAATCGACGATCCCGCCGATGGCCACGGAAGGCTTCTTGACCGTCACCCGGACCTGTTTGATCGGGTGGGCGGCGATGATCTCGTCGGCGATCCGCTGGGCGATCCGCTGCACCAACTTGTGCTGCTCCCCAGTAACGACCTTCTTGGTCAGATTATAGACGGTAACATAGCTAAGTCCGGCGGAGAGGTCATCGGTCTCGCCCATTTTGCGCATGTCCACCGCGACTTCCACGTCGACCACGAACCTCTGACCCAGTTTGTTTTCCTCCGGATAGTAACCATGGTAGGCCCAAAACTCCATACCTTTGACCAGCAGGAGATCTTCCTTTTCCATAGACCTTTCCCCCCTAGCTATTTGATGGTGGTCCCGGGAGACCCCGGAAATCGCCGTTCGTCAGCACTCTCCAGGACCATCAATAAGCGAGGCTTCGCCAGGGCCGGTCGGCCAGCCGGTCAGTTCCGGCGCGGCGGGCCAGGTCCCCGGCGACCTTTTGCGCCCTCTCCAGGTGGGTGGGCTCGTCTACCGTCAGCACCTGGCGGTCTTCCATGACAATTTGCCCGTCCACCACCACCGTCTCCACGTTCTCCTCACCGGCCGAATAGACCAGGGTGGAGACGGGGTTATGGAGGGGGGTGGCTTTGGCAGTCAGGGCCGGATTAAAGAGGAAGAAGTCGGCCCGCTTGCCTACCTCCAGGGAGCCAATCTCTTTTTCCAGACCCAGGGCGCGGGCTCCGTCGATGGTGGCCATCTCCAAGAGCTTTTCGGCGGTGATCACCGTGGGATCGGTATGATGAACCTTTTGCAGGAGCGCCCCGAACTTTAGGACCTCGATCATGTCCTGGGAGTTATTGCTGCCCGCCCCATCGGTGGCCAATCCCACCGTCAGTCCGGCCAGGAGCATCTTGGGAATAGGCGCCACGCCGGAGGAAAGGTACATGTTGCTGACGGGATTATGGGATATCTTAACATCGTAGTGACGGGACATCCGGATCTCCCGGTCGTTCAGGTATACGGTGTGGACCATCAAGAGGTCAGGTCCCAGGAGCTCAGGCCTTCCAATAAATCCATTTCCCCCAGTCCATGCAGTTTTTCCGTAGAGGCCCGGTCGAAAGGGGTCTCCGAAACATGGATGGATATCCCGGTGTGGTAGGAAGAGGCCAACTCCCGGACGGCCGACAGGAGCCCCCGGCTGTTTGACCAGAGGGCGGCGGGTGCCAGCCAGATGCGCATCCGCCCGCCGGGACGGTGATAGGTCTCCAAAAGACGCTGAGCATCGGCCACGATAGTCTTCACGTCTTGCTGAATGCCCCGGGGAACACCGAATTCTTCGCCCGTATCCATCATCCCGCGACCGACGACACCGCGGATCCCTAGATCCTGCATGGCCCTGACGACGGCGTCAGTCAGGAAGGGACGGGGGTGAGGGTACATATAGTCGAACATGGTGGTGGTTCCACTGTGGATGCCCTCCAGGCACCCCAGCAGGGCGGCAGTGTGGACGTCATCTTCCGTCAGATGGACGGCGCTGGGAGCGGTCATCTGGGCGAACCAACTGGAAAGGACCCGATCGTCCCCCAGGCCTTTGAGCAAGGTCTGGAAGAGGTGATTGTGGGTATTGATAAGTCCGGGGAAGATGATGCGCCCGCGGGCCTCAATCCGCCGGGCAGCCATCGGATACCGGGTTTCCACGTCCTGCTTTGCACCCAGGGCGACGATACGACCCTTGTCGACGGCCAGGGCGGCCTCCTCCAGGATCTCGCGTTGGGGGTTAACGGTAACTATGGTGGCGCCGGTTATCAAGAGATCGATCATTAGACAGGCCTCCTGGGAGAAGGAGATTGGAAGTCAGCTGCTTTAGGAGACCGCTGAAATACCCCATCTGTATTGGCGCGCTCCGCCGAAGAACTTTTCCGAAAATGGGACGTGACTGGGGCGGATTGTGGCGCAATCAAAACGCAGTTCATCAGCAGTCTTCCAGGCCTAAGTCAAACCATAAAGACTGAGATCCACCGTTGAGTAAACCACCTTTTTGTAGTGCCCAGCCCGATCTTCGCTGATGGTGGCATCGATCCCCATCTTGGTTTGCACCCCCCGGGAGTCGGAGGTCGGATCCAGTTCGTGGCCCTGCGCGTTCTTGACATAGAAGATGTCCTCTTCCGGCCGGACCCGGGTGGAAAGGGCCCAGAGGACATCGGCCGGGTCGTAGATGTTGACGTCCGGGTCGACGACGATGACGTTCTTGATGTTGACGTGGGCGGTCATAGCCGCCAGAGCCAGGTTTTTGGGTTCCCCGGGATTCCTTTTCTCTACGGCAACCAGGGCCAGGAACCCTGAGCCGTAGGGTGGCAGGTGGACCGCCTTGACATTTTTGGAGACATGGCTGACAAAGTGTTTTAACAGGGGTTCCCGCGGCAGAACGTTCCCCAGGTTAATGTGCTCAAAGGAAGCGCCGTTTAAGGTTTGATAGATGGCTCCTTCCCGGCAGCTGATGGATTGAACCAGGAAGACGGGACTCTGCCAGGGTCGGCCGTAATGACCGGTAAACTCGGCCAGGGGGCCTTCGGGAGCGCGAACCCCCGGCGGGATCTCCCCCTCCAGGATAATCTCAGCCAGGGCGGGCAGGAGCAGCCCGCTCTTTTCGCTCCGTACCACCGGGACGGGGGATCCACGCAGGGCTCCGGCCACCTCCATTTCATCCCCCTCGTAGCGCAGGCCGGCGGCGATCATCAGGACTGGATCGACCCCGACGGCCACGGCCAGGGGCAGGGCCTGTCCGCGGGATTCGGCCTTATCGAGAAAACCCTTGAGGTGCCGCCATTCGTTGATCATGATGCCGACCTGATGAGGGCCCTGGACCTGCATCCGCTGGAAGGACAGGTTTTGCACACCGGTATCCGGGTCGCGGCTGATGACCACTCCGGCGGTGATGAAAGGCCCGCTGTCGCCGGGCGCATGGGTCGGGATGGGCAGGCGGGATAGGTCTGCCGCGTCCCCCTCCCACCGGTTGGCCGCAAAGGGGGCTTCCGTCACCATCTCCGGCGGAAGGGGATGTTCCAGGGACCAGGCGATGCGATCGGGAACTTCCGATTTGGAGCAGTTGAGGGCCAGGGCGATCCGCTCCGGGGAAGCCAGGAGCCCGCCCACCACGGGCATAGTGGCACCCCTGGGTCGCCTAAAAAAGGCGGCAGGCCCGTTTTTTCGCTCCAGAGTGGCCAGGATGCTGCCGATTTCATGGACCGGGTTGACCTCCGGTTCCACCGTTACCAATTGTCCCTTTTCTGACAAGACCGTCAGAAAGGAGCGCAGATCCTTGATGGGCATGTCTCCTAAGACCTCCACAACTCCGCCGCGTTCATTTCCCTTTGGCTTTCTCAATGAGGAGGGTTACTTGAGCCACCCGGCGCCCCAGGCCGCGCACGCTTTGCATCCCCTCTTCGTCCATCTGGGCGCCTTCCGCCCCTTTGTCTTGCGACCAGACGGTCCCGCCGAAATTCCCGCCTGGAAAGACCCCGCCCACGGCCAATATCTCGTAGACCAAGAAGGCGTTCAGGATGGCCTGGATGGCCGTCTCCTGGCCACCATGCCGGTCGCCGCCTACGGCGATGGCCCCGCCGACCCGATTGCGGAAGCCACCCTGGTTGACCATGTAGAGGGGTCGCAACCGGTCGAACATGGTTTTCAGTTGACCAGAGACATTGGAAAGATATACGGGAGTGCCAAAGATATACCCGTCGGCCGAGAGGAGTTTGTCTATGATCTCGGCCATATCGTCTTTGTGGACGCACTGGCCGGCATTTCTCCGGCAGTGGTCACAATGCAGGCAGAAATTAATCTTTTTGCCTCGCAGGCTGAGATACTCTGTTTCAACCCCCGGCAGTTCCCCCGCCGCCTTCAGGGCTTCCAGAACGCTGTATTCCGTTGACCCCTTGCGGGGGCTGCCGGAAATCCCCAGAATCTTAACCATATCCAGCCTCCTTAGGACACATAATAGTTAATGGAATTGCCGCTACTTCTTATTAAGAACCAGTTTCCAGCCGTTTGGAGCCGGCCATCATCAGCCCCAGATCCTCGATGGAAGCCTGGTTTCTGTCCAAGAGGCCCATGATCTGGCCTTCGTACAGGACAGCGATGCGGTCACTTAAGGCCAGGATTTCCTCCAATTCCGTCGAGACCAGAAGGATGGCGCAACCCCGGTCTCTTTCTTCGACGATCCGTTTGTGCACGTATTCCGCGGCTCCCACGTCCAGACCGCGGGTGGGGTGCATGGCGATCAGGAGGGAGGGTTGCCGATCCATCTCCCTGGCCAGGACCACCTTCTGTTGGTTACCGCCGGAAAGGTTCCGGGCGGGGACCATGGGGCTGGGGGTCCTGATGTCGTATTTCTTGATTAACTCAGCGGCATATTCTCGGATGGCCCGGTAGTTTAGGAAGCCAAACCGGGCAAAAGGCGGACGATAAAACCTTTGCAGGACCAGGTTTTCCGTGATGGGCATGTCCCTGACCAGACCCTGACGGTTGCGGTCCTCGGGAATAAAGCCAAGACCCATTTCAAAGAGAAACCGCGGGGGCTGATTCGTAATGGGCTTTCCTTGCAGGAAGACCTGACCGCTTGAGGCCTTACGTAGTCCGGTGATGGACTCAATGAGTTCCGATTGGCCGTTGCCGTCCACTCCGGCTAGACCAAGGATCTCCCCTGCTTTCAGCGTAAGACTGATTGACTTGATCGCCTCCAGCTGCCGGTTATCTCGCGCCGAAAGACCCTTGACTTCTAAGACCGCTTGCCTGGTTTGGGCGGGGGTCTTATCCACCACAAAACTGATTTCTCGCCCTACCATCAGCCGTGCCAGTTCGGTCTTGTCGGTTTCCGGGGTATTCAGGGTCTTGATCACCCGACCTTGTCGCAGGACGGTCACCCGGTCGCTGATCTGCATGACCTCATTGAGCTTATGACTGATGAAGATCACCGTATGACCCTCATCTTTCAGGCGGCGCAGGACGGCAAAGAGTTCGTCCGTTTCCTGGGGGGTCAAGACGGCGGTGGGCTCATCCAGTATCAGGATGTCGGCCCCGCGATAAAGAGCCTTGACGATCTCCACGCGTTGCTGCTGGCCCACGGAAAGGTGCCAAACCTTGGCCACAGGATCCAGGTCCAGGCCATATTGTTGGGAGAGGGCCCGGATTTTCTTGGCCGCCCCGGGTAAATCCAAAAAGGGTTCCCGTTCCACCCGCGTCCCCAGAACGATATTCTCGGCCACAGTTAGGGCCGGGATCAGCATGAAGTGCTGGTGAACCATTCCAATGCCCTGGTCGATGGCCTTGCGGGGGGAATTAATCTTGACTTCACGGCCTTTCAAATAGATTTGGCCGGCGTCGGCCGAGTGAAGGCCGTAGAGGATGTTCATCAGCGTGGTCTTCCCGGCCCCATTTTCTCCGAGCAAGGCGTGGATTTCTCCCGTCTCGATCTGCAGATTAATCTGGTCGTTGGCCAGCACCCCTGGGAATCGCTTGACGATATTGACCATTTTAACGATAGCGGACATGAGCTTCGCCCCCTGTTGGGTATTTACAAGAACATGTCACTGAGGCCGTTAAAAAGTCCACAGGAATCGCCGTTGCCGCCCTTGGTTCTTCAATAGCTCGTGGAAAGTGGCACCCCCGCGGAACCCCCGGAGATGGCCATGAAGAGGGCCACTTCATCTCCGTCCTGCAAGGCCTGGCTTTCCCCCGGGGTATCTCCGTTGAGGAAGATCCGCACCGCCGGGGAGATCTCCTTCCCTTCGTTCAGAATCCAGCGGCCCAATCCCTCTCCGTGTTGCTTCTCCAGGTGGAGGAGCAGGTCCAAGAGGTTGGCTGGTGAGGTCAGGGTGACTTCTTCCCTGGCTTGACCGGCCGCTTCCCGAAGAAGGTTATAGTACTTGATGCTAACCTTGATCTGGCCCAAAACCCATTCCCCCTCCGGCTAGTTCCCGGCCGGGTTAACCATTCAAACCGCAGTTGGTCACCCTTCGCCTAGCGGGCCTGGCCCAAGAAGTCCGCGACAAAAGCGAGCCCCAGTTCCTCCAATTTGGCCCGGGTCGGGATCCCCGTGGCGGGGTCCCATTGCCTCAAGCGATAGTACTCTTCCAACATTACCTCCAGTCGTACCACGTGGCCCTTGGCCCGCTGGGAAGGGGAGGGCTCGGTCAGGAGGCGTCGGGGTAAGGTATCATCCTTGCGGCTGATACCGTGCCGGATATTGTAGGCGCGCTGCAGGTTGTAGATCCTCTCGCCCGTACGTTTCAGGGACTCCGCCGTCACCGGCATCCCGCTGGCCAGCTCCAGGGCTTTGGCCATATCGTCCCAATAGAGTTCGGCCATGACGAAGGTGCCGCCGGATTTGCAGTTTCCCAGAGAGTCAATCACTGCCCCGTAATCCTCGCCATCTTTCACCAGGAAAGCTTTGTACTTGTTCGAGAGGGGATCGACGATCTCAGGAAGATAGGCTTCCCCATAACGGCGGCGGCCCTCGTTGGGATAACCGGTCTCGTCGATGGTGGGGAAGGCCTTCAGGTGGTCGGCCCCGCGGTTGGAAGTGGCATGAGCCAGCCCCATGGATTGCTGAGCGCGACCGTCTTGAGCGGCGAGTTCCTGGCCTTTGACCTCCATGGCGTAATACTCGGCCCCCCGGCCGATGGCCCGCGCGGCGCGGCGCACCCCTTCCGCCAGGAGATTGCCCAGGCCATCGCGGTAGGCGATCTTCTTTAGAAGGGCCAACACCGTCTCATAGTTTCCCCATTCCAGGTCCAGGCCGTCCGTTTCCGCCCGGGTCAAAAGCCCCTTTTCATAGAGTTCCATGGCAAAGGAAACGGCCCGGCCAGCGGAGACGGTATCCAGTCCCAGGCGATCCGCCAGATCATTACCTTTGATAATGGACGCCAGGTTGGCGTTGAAGACCCCGGCCCCGAAGGCGTTGAGGGTTTCGTACTCCAGGCTCTTGACGGTAGTTCCGGCGAATTGGCCCTCGTTGACGCGGTAAATCTTGTCGCAGGCCACCGGGCAGTTGAAGCAGGCCAGATTCTTGACAAAGAACTTATCCCGCAGGGCTTCGGCGTCGATTTCGTCGATATGTTCAAAGTGACCAAACTGAAAGTTCTTGGTCGGGAAGCGGCCGATCAGGTTCATCAAGGCGGCGATCCCCGGTGTTCCAAAACGCGATACAGCCGGAAAGATCTCATTGTTCCTGAGGCGGAGGTGGGTTTGTCGGGCAAACTCAAGAAACTCCTGCCCTTTGGCCACCTTGACCCCCTTGGTTCCCCGGACGGCCACGGCCTTCAAGTTCTTGGAACCCATGACCGCTCCCAGACCGGCGCGGGCGGCGCTGCGCTGGGAGGTAACATTGATGGCGGCAAAGCGTACCAAATTCTCTCCGGCCGGGCCGATCCCCGCCACCTTGATCTGGTCATCGCCCAGGGCCTTTTGGATAGTAGCTTCTGCCGCAAAGGTATCCATACCCCATAGGAGCAAGGCGTCTCTAATCTCCACCAGGTCGTCCTGAATCATGAGAAACACGGGACGACTGGCCTTACCCTCCAAAACAATGAAGTCATATCCGGCGAACTTCAGTTCCGGCCCGAAGAACCCTCCGGCGTTGGCATCACCGTAAATCCCGGTCAGGGGCGACTTAGCGATAAACTCGACCCGGCTGCCATTGGGGATGAGGGTTCCAGCCAACGGACCGGCCGATATAATCAGTTTGTTCTCCGGAGAGAGGGGCTCGACGTCAGCCGGGACCTCGTCCCAGAGGATCTTGGTCCCAAAACCGTTGCCGCCCAGGTAATTCTCGGCCAGACTTTCCTCCAGCGGCAGGGCTTTGATCTCCAGGGTGGTAAGATTGACCCGAAGATACCTGCCGGCATAGCCCTGATAACGGCAGGGGTATACAGGGGCCACAGATGAAGAAAGGATGCGCAGGTGACCGGGCGGAAGTTCGGTCAACGGCATCGGCAGGGCCGGCCGGCCTTGATAAGGCGAACTTGGGTCAAGCCGATTGCCGGCTGAACTGGTTCCCCGAGGAGCCCCGGCGTCTTGGACAGCGACGCCGGAAGCCTGTTTGTTCCCCGGCAAAGTGGGTGTGGCGCCCCAAGCCTGTTGGCCGGCTGGTGCCGTAGCGGTAACCAACGGCCGGGCCACCTGGCGATCCCGGATCTTACCAACCAGGGCGGTGACGCCCTTCTTTCTCCCTCGGTTGCCGGCCGCTATTTCGACCGTTTCACCGGTAATCTGAGCCAGCAGGCTCGGGAGGGAGGCCTGTAACTCGGCAACTCCTTGACGGCTCCTGGTCAGGGCTTCCTCGCTGTCATTAATCACCGCGATAGCTCCCGTAGGACACATCTTGGCGCAGAGGGGATCTCCGCCGCAAAGATCGCATTTCTCGGCCAGTTTCGTTTCCTTGTTGACGACGACCATACCGAAAGGGCAGGCCCGTTCGCAGGCGCCGCAGCCGATACAGGCGGCCTCCTCTACCACCAGGGCACCCGTGGTGGGATCGCGGTGGACAGCGTCTACGGGGCAGGCTTCGGCACACCAGGCCTCCTGGCATTGCTGGCAGGTGAGAGGTTGGGTGATCTCGTCCCCTTCGCCCCGCAGGACCAGCAGCCGGGCGCGGGCGGGGGCGATGACCTGACTGTGACTCAATGAACAGAAGGTTTGGCAGATCTGGCACCCCGTACATTTGGCAGCGTTGGTTACCAGGTACATCGGCACGACCTCTCTAGTAGAAGACCGCTGAAAATCCCCATCTGCGTTGTGGCGCAATCTGCAAGAAAGAACCTTTTCCTTAAAGGGGCGCTACTATTGCAGATTGTCGCTCCTGCGGCTCCTCGCTCAACGTACCATCTAGTACGCCTCGCTTCGGAGTCTTGTCGTTCCTAGCATCCGGGCTGATTTGAGGTCTCGCCCTAACCATTTCTCGGGCGGGCTAACCACTCAAAACGCAGTTCGTCAGCAGTCTCCTAAATAGGATAGGCAAAATCATCCGGGTCAACTCCACTTGCGGAGCATGGAAAGGCCCACGATCTCGGGATTAAAGGCGATGGTGTTAAAGCAGATGCCATGGTCGTAAAGGTCATAGAAGAGTTCTTCCCAAGAGACCACGGGTTGTCCGGGCTGAAGACCAAAGAGACGGGCCAGTTCGAGGCCGGCGATCGTTGGTTGAAACCACAGGATGGAATGGGAGACCTCCACCTGGCAACAGCGACGCAGTACGCCGACCATGGTTTTGTCCGCCTCATCCCCACTGATGTCCCGGAGGATATACTTTTTGGGAATACGGATGGTGGCGGTGATGGCGGCCTGGTCGCCGACGAAATAGGTCCTGGTAAAGATATAAAGGCTTTCCGATGGGGACAACCCAAGTCTTTCGGTCACCCCTTCGGAGATGGTCTCCTCCTTGAAGTCGGCATGCTCCACATGGACGGCATGACCGCTGGAACCCAAGAGATCGGCAAAGTCAGAGATGAGGTCAACCCGCAGGCCGCTGGCCAGGGCGCTGGGGTGGACGAAGTTGCCGATGCCCTGTTTTTTGGTTACCACGCCTTCCCGGGTAAGGGTCATCAAAGCCTCCCGGATGGTGGCCCGGCTAACGCCCAGGCGCAGGGCCAGTTCGTCTTCCGGAGGCAAACGGTTATCGGGAAACTCGTCATTGCGGATCATTTTAATGATGACCTCTTTGGCTTTAACATAAAGAGGGGATAATTCCAATTTATACATACATCAGACCTCCTGACCACTGACGGTTTAATATTTCGACAACCGCCGGGGATTCTCCTTCTTCTCGAGAAAAAATTCTTAAAGAAAATTTCAGTGTGGATGAAAGGGATCCCTGAAATGGTAATTCCTCAAAGAGTTGCCCAGCGGTGTCGGCCAAAGGGATGCCGCTCTGCCGCGGCGTGGTCGGCATAGGTCACCGGAAAGCGAAGCCGACAACGCCCGAGCGGCGCCCTGAAAGTTACTGCATCTTTCAGGGCAGACTTTGACGAGGTCCCTGTGCGACCTGCGCTAAGGTTGACAGAAGCCAATCAGCTCAATAAAATGAACCTTAAGGTCGAAAGGAAAGGATTGAAAAGGGAAATGCCCCAGGTTCTACGCATCGACATGTCAACAGGATGGAATGGGAG
>JAMCWA010000035.1 GCA_023475165.1 Bacillota bacterium
CTAAGAAAAGTGCTTTTTCGGCGGAATGAAACTGGGAGGTAAAGAAATTCTCCAATACCTCCTCCAGGTAGACGAGATCTTCTTCGGTGGCTCTTTCTGTGGCCAGCAGGACCATCTTGAGCTCGATCACCTGGCGGACCTCAAGAACATCCAGGAGGAGGGCCTTCTCCAGGATGCGGAAATTACCTTCCTTATCCAGGAAGTTAGCCAGGTTGGGTTGGAGCAAAAACCTTCCCCCGCCGGGCCGGCTCTCAATGATGCCGCGTGCCTCCAGTACTCGGAAGGCCTCGCGTAAAATACCCCGACTGACCCCCAGGTCGAGTTCCAGCTCTCGCTCGGAGGGAAACCTTTCGCCCGGTCTAATCGCTCCAGATCTTATATATTCCATCAGTTGCTCCACCACTCCCTGATATAGGCGCTGGCGAGCAACGGGTTGAAAGGCCATCGCTTTCCCCCTTTGAAAACCTCCTGGACAGGGCAACTGGGCAGCCCAGTTACTCAGCTCTTAAGTCATATTCGACAGGGGTTCGGAAATTCCTTCCGGGGGGACCCAGGGAAAAGCACTTTTCTTAGTATTATAATGAAATTTACACGCTGAGGATCGGTCAAGGAACGTCCGGTCCCGCCTGCAAGAACTTCAATGCCTCCGTAATCTCTTCCCCGGTTATCCCTTCTACAAGTTCCATCTTGCCCACCGCCTGGGGAAGGACAAGGCGGAGTCTTCCCTCCAGCGCCTTCTTGTCGTAACCCATGGCCGACAATAGTTCCTCCGTCCTCAGGCCCGCGATGGTGGTGGGAAGGCCAAGTCCTTCCAGCAGGCGCTGCAGTCGAGCGGTCAAACCGTGGGCCCATCCCCTTTTCTCGGCGAGGTAGGACGCTCCCACCATTCCTATGGCCACCGCTTCACCATGACGGTACTGGCTAAAGCCAGTCACCGCCTCTACGGCGTGGCCAATGGTATGACCGAAATTAAGAATGGCCCGCCGACCTTCCTCCTTCTCATCCAGGGAGACGATGGCCGCCTTGGTACGACAGGAAAAATCGATGGTCGGAAGAATCGCTTCCAGGCCAAGAATCGCGGGAACATTCCCTTCCAGGAACTCGAGAAAAGACTCGTCTTGCAGCACGCCGTACTTGACTACTTCCGCCAGCCCGGCGCGAACCTCCCGCGTGGGAAGGGTGCGGAGGGTTGCCGGGTCAATCAGCACCAGCCAGGGCTGGTAGAAGGCACCGATGAGGTTCTTCCCTTTCGGGTGGTTGATGGCCACCTTTCCCCCCACGGAGGAGTCCACCTGAGCCAGGAGGGTCGTCGGGACCTGCACCAGCGGTACCCCTCTGAGGTAAGTGGCGGCCAGGAAACCGGCCAAGTCGCCAACCACTCCTCCCCCCAGGGCAATCACCGGGGAACGCCGGTCCAATCGGGCCGCTACCGCCTGGTCATAAAGGAAGGACAACCAGGGCAGGGTTTTGGCCTCTTCCCCATCCGGGACTAGGGCCCAGTTGACGGCAAAACCGGCTCCCTCCAGGGAGGAGGTGGTTTTCTCGCCATACAACGAGGAAACGGTGGCATTGCTGACCACCATAACCTTCCTGGATACCGGCAGACCGGCCAGGCGCTGTCCCACCTGGTCTAGTACTCCGTTGGCGATCACCAGATCGTAGCTTCTCTCCCCCAGATCCACTCGCATCTGTCTTGTCTCCCGATTTAACATCATCAGGATTTTCTCTGTCACCTCTTCTGCCGTCAGGCCGGTGGTATCAACTCGCAGATGGGCCTTTTCGTAGAGGGGGGCCCGCCGGGCCAGCAGTTCTTTGGCCCGGGTCAGCCTGAGCGCCTGCGTTACCGCCTCGTTCCCGGCTCCTGATACGACCAGAAGGGGCCGGTCACTCTTGTCCTGCAGCCGCCGTATGATCTCTTCCGGTGATGCCTCCAGATAGATGACCGTCCCTCCCGCCCAAAGCCGGCGCCGGTTTTCCGGCTCCAAAACCGCCCCGCCACCCGTGGCCAGGACGAAGGAAGCGTTATCCGTGCTGAAAAGGGAGGCCAGGATATCCCTTTCTACCTGGCGAAAGGCCGCCTCCCCATACTGGGAGAAAAACGCTGGAATACTCAGGCCCGTCCTCCTCTCAATCTCCCGATCGAGATCGAAAAAGGGTAAATTCAGCCGGCGGGCCAGGAACTGGCCGACTTTAGTTTTGCCCGCACCCATGAAACCAATGAGGATAAGAGGTTTTTGCACAGAGGCCCCTCCGTCACAGGCCACTCATACTTTTTCGGAACACCCGGGTCCATCAATTATCGCGCCTCGGCGCAATGCATTTCGTCAGCACTATGTTAGAAGAACGGGGAATTTCTCTTCCGCCAAGTTTAAACAAATGGCCGGGAGGGAACATTACCTTTAAAGAGAAGAAGTACATCATCCAAGAACTACGTACAGGAAAGGAGTCAAAGCATGTTCAAACACGAAAAAAACCTCCTGGAAATGGTCAGGATCGAAAAATCCAATCCGACCTATGCGGTAATGCTCCAGGATCAGTTGGGTGGGCCGCACGGTGAAATGAAGGCGGCCATGCAGTACATCTCGCAAAGCTTTCGCATCAAGGACCAGGAAATCAAGGACCTTTTTCTCGACATCGCCGCCGAAGAGCTGAGCCATATGGAAATGGTGGGGACTGCCATCAACCTCCTCAACGGCCACGACGTCGATGCCAGCCAGGTGGCGGCGGGAAACATTCAGGCCCACACGCAGCTTGGTCTTGGACCCGGTCTGACCACCTCTTCCGGTTTTCCCTGGACGGCAGCCTACATCGAGGCGACAGGTGACCTGCCGGCCGATCTGCTCTCCAACATTGCGGCAGAACAACGGGCGAAAGTGGTTTACCAGTACCTGCACCGACAAATCAACGACAACCACGTTCGACAAATGATTGATTTCCTCTTAAATCGGGAAGAAGCTCATAACGCCCTCTTCCGCGAGGCCTTGCGCAAGGTCCAAAACACTGGTTCCAACCTGGACTATGGCGTCGACGAACATTCCCGGCTCTATTTTGACCTGTCGACGCCGGGGAGGTACTTTGCTCCCCCCAGTCCGACGCCGCCGGTCTTCCAAAATCCCCGGTCCGGCGGACCGCAGCAGTGACAGAGGGCAGAGAATCCATGGTCTCCGAGGAGGCTGCTGAAGAACCGCATGTTTTTCAGCGGTCTCCCAGGAGAGTGCTGACGAACTGCGTTTTAAGTGGTTAACCCGTCCGAGGGAGCGCCAGGTCGAGACCGCTCAAAAATGGCCTGATGCTAGGAGCGACAAGTCTTCGAGGCGAGGCGTACTGGGCGGTACGTTGAGCGAGGAGCCGCCGGAGCGACAATCGGCAATAGTAACGCCCCTTTAATAAACAGGTTCTTTCTTGCAGATTGCGCCACACCGCAGATGGGTGTTTTTCAGCGGTCTCCTAGCCGGGGCCACGTCTTCAGGCTTTCCATGTAGGCTTCGTAATTCCTCCGAACTTCCTCGAGGCTATCCCCGCCGAATTTTTCCAGAAAGGCCCCGGCTATCTCGAAGGCCACCACGGCCTCGCCCACCACGGCAGCGGCTGGAACGGCACAGACGTCAGAACGTTCCACGCTGGCCAAAAAGGGTTCCCTGGTTCGGATGTCAACACTGGCCAGAGGGCGGTAAAGGGTGGGAATGGGCTTCATGGCCGCTCGCAGGATCAGGTCTTCACCGTTAGTGATGCCCCCTTCCAGACCTCCGGCGTTATTGGTGGGACGAATATAGCCTTTTCCCGGCTCATAGAGGATCTCATCATGGACCTGGGACCCGGGCAGGGTCGCTACCTTAAAGCCTAGGCCAATCTCCACACCCTTGATGGCCTGGATGCCCATCAGGGCGGCAGCCAGGCGGCCATCCAGCCGCCGATCCCAGTGGACGTGGCTGCCCAGACCCGGAGGTAATCCTGTCACCCGGATTTCAAAGACGCCGCCCAGAGAGTCGCCTTGCACTTTGGCCTGGTCAATGGCCTCCATCATGGTCTGAGAGAGGGTGGGATCAGGACAGCGGACGGGGCTATCCTCGGTGCGCCTCCTCACTTCCGCCCAGTCCAGCCCGGCCCAAGGAGGTTTTGACCCGGGCTGAGACGGGAGGGCAGGAGGAGCCTGGCCGATCGATTCGTCGCCTGAGGCTGAGCCTCCGGGCCAACCCTGAACTGGTGAGCCGGGCGCAAGACCTGGCGCAAACCCTGCCCCACCAATGCTGGTGACATAGGAGAAAACCTTTATCCCGAACTCAGTGAGAAAGGCTCGGGTCAAGGCCCCCATGGCCACCCGCATGGCCGTTTCCCGGGCACTGGCCCGTTCCAGGACGTTGCGCAGGTCTTGGTGGGCATACTTTTGACCACCAGCCAGGTCCGCATGTCCAGGTCGCGGTCTGGTCACAGGCTTGACCTGTGTCGGAAACTCCTCCTTGCCGGACGGAGGGACCTGGTCACCGCCCCGCCCTTCCTGGGCCATGGTCCCCTGCCAGTTCTCCCAGTCGCGGTTACGGATCAGCAAGGCGATGGGACTTCCCAGGCTGAGACCAAAGCGGACGCCAGAAAGGATGGTTATGCTATCGGCCTCTATGGCCATTCGTTTCCCACGACCGTAACCGCCTTGACGGCGTCGTAATTCCTGGTTGATTTGCTCGGGCGCTATGGGTACACCGGCAGGCAGACCTTCCAGGATTCCCACCAGGGCCGGGCCGTGGGATTCCCCGGCCGTAAGATATCGTATCAGAAAACATACCCCCCCCCTTAGGCACCGACCGGCATAACCAAGTGACCATTGAAATGCCAGGAAAGACAACCGGCAACTGATGGCAGGTTTTCTCCCATGTAGAGCGCAAGAGATAACTTCCGGGCACCGTCCAGGCGTTGCCGTCCCCGCTTTCGGTCACCGGCGGCGACCGCATCCCGGCTCGGTGAAAGCGCTCCCCCGGCGATCGCCCGGCCGTCGCCACAGTACTGCTGTTTCATTCCTTTGTGGCGCCGCCAAAGGCGGCCTGACCTCCCGGCAAGGGCAGGGTATCCCAGCTGTCCTCATTTAACCTATTTCTTCTTTCCCGGTGGCTCAAAGGGGTTTCCCCGGTCTTCGAAGGTTTGCGGCGTCGGATTGCTCCCTGACTTACCCCGCTGATCCACGAAGAAGGCGGCCGTCAGCTTCACCTGGAGCACACCTTTGGTGTCTGGTTTCAGGGAGAGGCTGCTAATGAGAACGGGGCGAGGGAGCTGCTCCAGGGCAGTCACAAAGCTGGAGACGCCCGGGTACTTTCCTGAAAAAAGAAGGTCCACCGGGTAACGGGTCAAATCGCCATTGGGCACCGGGGGGCAGGAAACGCAGGGCGATCAGGTTAACCGGAGCCGCCCGCCCCGCTGCTTCCACGTCCTTGATCAATTTGGGAGTATCAAAGTTGGCCGGGGCCACCCTCTCCAACAAAGCCAGTTGCCCCTTTAAGGCGGCTATCTTCGCGTCGAGCTCTTTCTCACTGCTCGCCAACTGTTTGACTTCGGCCAGACGTGTCCGGTATCCCTCCAATTCCTGTCCCAACGCCTTCTTTTCCCGCAGCAGGGGATCATAAACCAACTGGAAGAGAACTGCCCCTAAGAGGACCAGGGCCCCCAGTACCAGGAGGTATTTTTCCCTCTTAGTGAGCTGGGATAATCCTTTCATCAGCTCTTTCTCCTTTAACTCGGATCAGCGCTTCTGGAAGTTCTTCGGACTCAACCCCCGGGGGCCTTGGGCACGGGCTGACCGCCGTTAACGGGAGGATTGGCAGTTCTCGGCAGGCCGTGACGGCGGGCCGTCAATTCGAAGGTAAAGGCCTTACCCGGCGTGCCGGCGGTCACCCAACTGACGGCCAGATCCTCCAGAAACCCGGACCCTTCCAGGGCCTCCACCAGGTCAGCCAATCCGGTGAGGCTTTCGGTGCTACCCAGGATGAGGATGTCGCCTTTCTCGCTGCCGGTGATTTCGCTGAGGGTGACCGGTGCTGGAACTCTTCTCACCAGTCCGTGTAAGAAGGCGCCCCAGCCCGGCAGCCCATTCTGGCCCAAGGCGGTCTGCTTATTGGTGACTGTCTTGGTGATATCGTCCAGTTCCTTTTTCTTGGACAGGAGGGGTGCGTATTGACCCAATTCCTTTTTGGCGGCGAGCACTACTTCTCTGGATCGAACAATCTCCTTGGTCAAAACAAAATAGTATTGCGCCAGGGCATAGACCAGTAAAGCCCCGAGGATGGTTACCAGGGTCAGGCCCAAGCCGACTGAACTCTTCTTCTTGAGATTGTTTTGCAGGAGGTTAATCTTCAGCGCCACGAGCCATCAATCACCTCGCAGGGCCGATCCCAGGGCGATGAAGTATTCCGGCCCCAAGCTGGCGACTCTATTTCTCTTACTCCTGGGACTCCTTTCATTCCAGTTGCCGCTGCTATCCAAGGACGCCACAATCACTTCCAGACCATTTTCCGTCTCCACTCGGGTGGCGAGCCCCGTTTCCAGGTATTTCTGGAGGCTCGGAGCCAGACCAGGCAAGGAAGCCCCTCCACCCAGCAAAAAGACCCGGCGCAACCTGACCCCACGGCGCTGGATCAAGAAATACTCCAAGGAACGGCGGACCTCCATAAACAATTCCTCCAACTGAGGCCAGAGGACCGCTCGGGCACTGGTACCTTCCAGAAGTCCCTCCTGGCGTTTCTTGTCCTCGGCCTGGGAGGGATCCAAACCAAGTTCCCGGCCCAGCAACTCAGTCAGGGCTTGCCCGCCCAGGTTCAGGGTTCTGGTAATCTGCGGGACAGCGCCGTCAAAGAGAGTGAGCTTGGTGCTGGAGGCTCCCAGATCTAGTACGGCCCAGGCGGCAGCGCTCCCTTCCTCGGCCAGTGAGGCATAGGTCAAAGCCCGCAGGGCGCAATTGGGTTCCAGATCCAAGGCGTAAGGGCGCAGATGGCAGAGGCGCAACGAAGATACAAGGGCCTCGGCCACCCGACGGGGAGCCGCGGCGAGGAAGACCGTCATCTGGGAGGCGTCACGGGGGCTTTCCAGAATGGAGAAGTCCAGGACGGCCTGCTCCAAGGGAATAGGGATGTGCTGGCCACCTTCCCATCTCAGGGCCTCGCCTAGCTCCTCCCGACTCATGCGGGGAAACTGGGCCAGCCGGATGACGGCTGAACCATTGCCGACCGTGGTGACAACCCGGTGGGCCTTCTTGGGTCCGATTCTCCTGAGGAGACGACGAGCAGCCTCTCCAGCTTCCCTGGGCCGGGTGACCAACCCGTCGGCATCAACCGTCCCAGGCGGCAGGGGTTCCTGTCCCGCCGCTAGAACTACCACACCACCCTTTTGCGCCCCGAGCAAAACCGCCTTTAGGGCAGCACCGCCAAAATCCAGGCCAAGCCCCACCCCGCGCCAGGAGCCCTCCGGCGGCCGGGGCAGGCGGCGGTGCTTGATCACCGCCAGGGTCAAGGCAAAAGCGAGCAGGCCACCCAACCCGACGACCGAAGGATAGTAGCGATAGGGGCTATCCTGCAGATAGAACAGATACTCAAAAAAGGCTGCCCCCCCGGCCATTCCGATGACGAAAACTACTCCCACCAGAATCTGAACTGTCCGCTTCAGGCTAAACCCGGCCAGTTGGATAGGTCATCACCGCCGTCGCTGTAGATCCCGGCTCTAGCTAGGAGACGGCTGAAAGCAAAGTTCGTCAGCACTCTCCCAATCCGACTCGTTGTGACAGCTCCTAAAGAAGCAAGAAAGCCTAGTTTAGTTTTCTATTTTCCTGCAAGGGGACATCCTTTTGCGGTATTCCCTCCTGCAGAAGCAAGAAAGCCTAATTTAGTTTTCTATTCTACAGCTATCGGCATAACTCCTCCCATTCTAACTGACGGGAGAAAAATATGCTTGTCCCCTTTTCCAAAAAATATTATACTCAAGGCAGCCGGAGGAGATTTCTAGTGATCATACACCGGAGAAAAAGGGCACGAGGGTTGCCCACATTACCTTGCTTCCCCTTCCTCTCCCCCGCTGCCCATCTTACCGGGGAGGGCGGGGTCATTTTGGTTGCCGTTCTCCTGGCGACGGCGGTGTTGTCCCTGCTGGCGGCGGCCGTCTTCAATTATTCTTCTCTTAGCCTCAACACGACCTCCTTCCGAGGGAGAAAGACTGTCGCCCTCTACCTGGCCGAGTCCGGGGTTAACGAAGCCCTTTACCGGTTGGATCTGGATCCGGGGGCCATTCCTGCCCGGAGCTATCCGGCCGAACCGCCTTCCTTCAGTAATCTCTCCGATCTTTTTAGCCCTGGTTATTCCTATCAGGTCTGGGTCAACGAAGTGACCCCTGGCGTCAAGGCTATCACGGCCAGGGGGAACTGCAACGGCCAGTCGGCCCTCGTCACCCTGCGGGCCGCTCTCCCTACCGGCACCCTTTTCCCCCGGGCCATCATCGAAACTAAAGCAGGTCGACCCTACTACGATCCCGATTACAGGATAACGCCTGTCACTTTTCAACCGCCCTCGGTTCCGGATCAGTTGGTTTCTAACGGCCGGCTCAAGCTCAAGAATGGTGAAGGCCGGTCGTTGGCGGCTGGCACCTACTGGTTTGAAGATATTGATCTAAAGAACGGGGCCGGCTTAACTATCGCCGGACCCAGTACTATCTATATCACCGGTTCCAGGGACAACACGAAGGAGGGAAATTTAACCCTGGAGCAGGACTCGTCTTTGCTGGCGACTGGGCCAGTGCTCTTCTACATCAACGGAGATCTGGATATCTCTTCTGGCTCCACCTTCCACCTCGGCCAGCCCTCGCAGATCCAAATTGCCGATAGCCTTGACGTTGATCAGGCAACGGTGACGGTCGATGCCCCCACTTCCGTATATGTGGCTGACGGTGTCAGCCTTAAGTCCAATTCCTCGGTGGGCACATCGCCGGCTGATTTAGTCATCTATACCCCCACTGATAGCACAAGAAGCAAGGTTGAGCTGAAAAACCAGGTCAGCTTTTTCGGGGGAATCTGTGCCCCGACAGCGGACGTTAAGATTAATTCGGCCTCAGTGAAAGGGTCCGTGGTCGGTTATACCGTCGATCTGAAAAACGGGGCCAGTGTCACCTACGACCAGGCCATGGCCAATGTCCTGGCCCCTGGTGCCGGGTGGACGGTGCAAACCGGGAGCTGGGGGTGGGGGCCATGAGTCGGGTTTGGTGCGGTTTCAGGTCATTGGTTTCCGGTCCAGGATTGCAGCGAGGCAGTGCCGGGTACAGCTTGGTAGAGGTCTTGGTGGCCATGGCCATCCTATCCCTCGCCCTCTTACCATTATTCTCGGCCTTCTTGGTGGGGGCACGAAACATTTATTCCACGGGGCCATATGTGGAGGCTAATTCCCTTCTGCGTCAGGCGGTAGAGGAGATCAAGGCTACCCCTTTTCAGGTTTTGACGGCGGGTGACTACACTCACGACAACTACGCTGGTTCCAGTTTCACCTTGAAGTACACAGTGTCGGATGTAACTGCCATGCCTGATCGTCAGGGAAAGATAGCCATGAAGAAGATCTCCCTGTCTTTAGAGAGGGGCGGGCAGGTCTATGCCCGGGCGGAGTTTACGGTGTACCGGACCCGGATTTAAGGAGTGAGGGGGTGAGAGGCACGGACGAGAAGGGTTTTACCCTCGTCGAGGTAACCGTAGTTCTGGCCATCCTGGGGCTTCTCCTCGGCCCTGTTCTTACGCTCCTTACCCAAGGATACAGCTTTCGCGCCCAGGCCGGCGGGCAGAGCCAGGTACAAAACGAGGCCAACCGGATCCTTTCGGGAATCTGCGAAGGCGACCCCAGGGCGGGCTGGCCGGGGCTCCTGGCCGCCCAGGGTGTGGCCATCTCCCCTACCGGCCTGGCTTTCCTCAATGGGGGTAGAGTGATCACCTACTATTACTCGGACGCGGCCCTTTATCGCAAGACGGCCCCCTATGCCGGCTCTCTAAGCGTTGATTCAACCGGGGGGGAAGAGATCCTTTCTGACGTCAAGGGTTTTGCCGTCTCCCGCAGTGGCTCCCTTTATTCCCTCCGACTGGAGATGGCGCACGTTAATCCCGATGGTACCACCAACCGTATCACCCTCCAGACGGCGGTCCGGCCAAGGAACCTGAATCCCTAATCGTACACCGGCGGGATTTGGGTAGACTAGCGGAGGTGGGACAGGTACCAGACGACCATTTCAGGCCCCGCCAGGAGGGTGATGATGGCCCCCAAAGCCAGGAAAGGGCCGAAGGGGATGAAGTCGCGGCGCCCCTTGATCCGGGTGGCGAGAAGAAAGAGACCGATCAGCGCCCCGGCCACAAAGGCCAGAAGGAGTGCCAATAGGACCAGCGGCCAGCCCAGGTAAAACCCCAGCACCCCCGCCAGTTTGACATCACCGCCCCCCATTCCGCCCCAGCTGAGGGTAGCGACGACCAAGAGCAGGCCGCCTCCGGCCACCAGACCAAGGAGGGCCTGGGACCATGTCAGGGGTCGCAGCCAGAGCAAAAGGGGCAACCCGACGGCCAGACCGGTGAGGTTGAGGCTGTTGGGGATGATCTGGTGTTCCAGGTCGATAAAGGTGACTGGCACCAGGAGGGTCGCCAGAGAGGCGTAGAAAAGGAACTGCGGGCTCGGGCCGTAACGCAGGTAAAAGAGAAGAAAAAGCCCCGCCGTCACCAGCTCCACCAGGGGGTAACGCCAGGAGATAGACGCCCGGCAGTGACGGCAGCGACCCTTCTGGACGATGTAACTGACCACAGGGATGAGTTCGAGCGGTCCTAGGCGGGCCCCACAGCGGGGGCAATGAGAAGGGGGGAAGACAATGGATTCCCCCCTGGGTAAGCGGTGGATGACGACGTTGAGGAAGCTGCCGAGAAGAAGGCCGACGATACTGAGCATAAGTATGAGAGGCCAATGCAAGAACAACGTTACCGCCTGACCCTTCCCTAACACATGTACATGCTGCCTGTCTAGTGATATAGCATTTTCCAAGAGATGCTGGCAAAAGGAAGGTGGTAGAGCCTCATTGCGCCTACCACCGAGAATCAGGGGATCTTAATTTAGCTGAAACTAATCTGTTAACTGACCAGTTAAGGTAATACTCGTGGTTATGCCGGGATCTATCTTCCAAGCCGCAACGTTTGGAGCCTTCCCCGCGGGTGCTGTTCCTGTCAGTGTGGTATTGTCGATAACTCCGTCGGCAGGGGTCGTATCAGTAGGTGCTGTACCTGGAGTTGAGCCTGGATCCGCTAGAACGAAATGCTTTGTATCAGTGTAGACAGCGTAGAAATAGTAGTTGCCATAGGAGTTCTGATAACTGAATCCACCCTTGACATAACCGGTTAGATCACCGAACTTGGCCGGGTATTTGCCATTATCGAAATAATACCGCTCCAAGGCATTGTTAATGATTGCCAGATCCGACTTCCCCTTCTTATCCTTGGCATCATCCAACGCCACCGTAATTCTGGGGATCGCTAGCGTCGCCAGAATGCCAAGAATGGAAACGACCACTAACAGCTCAATCAGCGTAAAACCGCGCTCTTCCCTGGCCAGCAGCCGGTAGAAGTACTTCATTTGATTTATCCACCTCCTGGAATTCTTTTGCGGAAATCCGCTCTTTATCGCCGAGAGCGTGTTAGACTCACTGCTAAATCATTATAGTAGGCGTGGCATTTTTTTGTCAAGCATTTTCTAGCAACACTGGGCATATTCGACCGCATTACCACAGCGGGCCATTTTAGGTGCCGTGCCGCCGGATGCTGCCGGTTACTTCACCAGGGTAAAAACGTCAAACATGGGCAGGTACATTGACACCAGGATAAAGCCGACCACCAGGCCCAGAACCGCGATAATGACCGGCTCAATCAGGGTGGTCAGGCGTTCGGTGATTCGGTCGATCTCCTTTTCGTAGAAGTCGGCGACCTTATAGAGCATGTCCTCCATGGCCCCCGTCTCCTCCCCCACCCCCATCATCTCGATGATCATGGGCGGGAAGTAACGGCTTTCCTCCAGGGGTTTAATCATACTGCGTCCGCCGCGGACGCTAGTCTGGGCCTGTCCTACCACCTGGGCCAAGAGGCTGTTGCCTATGGTCCGCTCTACCACCGCCAGCGATACCAACAAGGGGACGCCACTCTTTAAGAGGGTGCCCAGGGTCCGGGAGAAACGCGCCAGAGCGCGCTTGATGAGCAGATCCCCAAAGATGGGGAGGCGGAGGGTCAGGCGGTCCAAGACCTGCCGACCCTTGGGGGTGCGAAAATAGCGGGTCGTTCCCCACGCTAGAAGCCCCAGGCCCAGCAAGAGCAGATACCAAAAGCGCCGGACGAAGGCGGACAACCCGAGCAGAAAACGGGTGGGCCAGGGCAGGTTGGCGCCCAGATCTGTAAACATGTTTGCGAAATTCGGCAGCACCACGGTGACCATCAAGATGATCACGAAAAAGGCTACCACCACCACGGTAGCCGGATAGGTCAGGGCGGAACGAACCTTTTGGGCCACGGCGTCCTCTTTTTCGAAATACTCGGCCAGGCGATAAAAGACGTCCTCGAGGAAGCCCCCCACCTCGCCGGCTGCCACCAGGTTGATCATGACCGGCGGGACATTTTCAGCCTGCTTGCCCAAGGCCGTGGCCAGGGTCCCCCCTGCCTCCAATTCCCCCCGGATCTGGTCCAGAAGGGTGACCATCTTACTGTTCTTGGTCTGCCGGGCCAGGATGCGCAGGCTGGTGTTGATGGGGACCCCAGATCCAAGCATGGTTCCGAACTGCCTCGAAAAAACGGCCAGCTCTCGCAGCGGAACCCGGCCCTTGACCTGTTGCGGAGGACGGCGCAGGAGCTGGCGGATGTCCCGATTCAGCTCCAGGTGCGTGACGACATAGCCGCGCGCCCGGAGTTTTTCAACGGCATGGGCCTGGTGATCGGCGTCAATGTCACCGCTGACGGGTTGACCTTGATTGTCCCGGGCGCGGTAGAGGTAGTTCGGCAAGGGCACCACCTGATTTCAAGCAATTTGTCAGCAGTCTCCCAGCGGCAAAATCATCCCTGGTAGAATCCCAGGTTCCCTCCCGCCCCGGCCAGCCCGATGAGCCGGTTCTTGAGCTCTTCCGGGGAGATAAGACCGCGCTCGGCCAGTACCCGCAGGGAGGACTCCATGGTTTGCATCCCGTATTTGGCCCCAGTCTGAAGGGCGGAGCTCAGTTGATGGGTTTTCCCTTCCCGGATGAGGTTGCGCACCGCCGGGGTGGCTACCAGGATCTCCAGGGCGGCCACCCGCCCCGGCCGGTCTGCCCGCGGCAGGAGCTGCTGGGCGAGGATCCCCTGCAGCACTGCGGCGAATTGCACCCGGATCTGCTGTTGCTGATGGGGGGGGAAGACGTCCACCACCCGGTCCACCGTCTGAGGGGCATCGGTGGTGTGCAGGGTGGCCAGCACCAGGTGGCCGGTCTCGGCCGCCGTCAGGGCGATGGAGATGGTCTCCAGATCCCGCATCTCCCCGATGAGGATGACGTCGGGGTCCTGGCGCAGGGCCGAGCGTAAGGCCAGGGCAAAGGACTGGGTATCGCTGCCGATCTCACGCTGGTTGATGACGCTCAGCTTGTGGCGGTGCAGATATTCGATGGGGTCCTCCAGCGTGATGATGTGGCAGGATTGCTCGGAGTTGATGAGGTCGATCATGGCCGCCAGGGTGGTGGATTTCCCGCTGCCCGTGGGCCCGGTGACAAGAACCAGACCGCGTTCCTGTCTGGCCAGAGAGGCCACGACGGGGGGGAAGCCCAGTTCCTCCAGGGTGATGACTTGATAGGGAATGACCCGCAAGGCCAGGGCCACTGTTCCCCGCTGGCGGTAGGCATTGACCCGGAAACGTCCCTGCCCCGGCAGGCTATAGGAGAAATCCAGATCCCCCTGGGCCTCAAAACGCCGCTTCTGCTCTTCCGTCAGGATCTGGAGGAGTATCCCTTCCGTGTCGGCGGCGTTGAGGGGACTTGTCCCCCAGCGGGTGAGCTCCCCGTTAATTCGCAGGACGGGAGGCGACTGGACGGTCAGATGCAGGTCGGAGGCCTTCTTCAGGACCGCCTCCCTCAAAAGCTGTTGCAGATCCACCGAAGTTACTCTCCTCGCATTGAATGATCTATCAGGCGCCAGGTAAGTTACTCCTCCTGGGAGTAAGCCACCCTCCTGACCTCTTCCAGGGTCGTCAGCCCAGCCCGGGCCTTGGCCAGGCCGTCCTCCAGGAGGGTCGCCATTCCTTCTCTCACGGCCTGTCGCCGGATCTCGGCTGAAGAGACCCGCTCCATGACCAGGGCCCGAATGGCAGGAGAAACGGTCAGGAGTTCAAAGAGGGGCAGGCGGCCCCGGTAGCCGTTGTCGCCACAATTACGGCAGCCGCGCGGAAGGTAAAAGGTCATTTCCCCTGATCCTAACCCGAAACTCAGTCGTTCGGGGGCTTCCTCCGGCAGAGGATAGGGAACTCGGCAGCTTGAGCACAAGGACCGCGCCAAACGCTGGGCTACCACCCCAACCACCGAAGAGGCGATGAGGAAGGGTTCCACCCCCATGTCCACCAGGCGGGTCAGGGCACCGGCGGCATCATTGGTATGTACGGTGCTTAAGACCAGGTGGCCGGTGAGGGCGGACCGTACGGCGATCTCGGCCGTCTCCAGGTCACGGATCTCGCCCACCATGATGATGTTGGGGTCCTGCCGGAGGATGGAACGGAGGCCGCTGGAGAAAGTCAGACCAGCCTTCTCGTTCAACTGCACCTGGTTGACGCCGGGGATCTCATATTCCACCGGGTCTTCCACGGTAATGATGTTTTTTTCCGGGGTATTCAGCCGGTGTAGGGTGGCGGTGAGGGTGGTGGTCTTGCCGCTCCCCGTCGGGCCGGTAATGAGGATCATACCGAACGGTTTCTGAATCAGCCCGAGATAGCCCTCCAGCATCTTTGGCAAAAAACCCAGACTCTCCAGGCGGGTAATGGCGCTCCGTTTGTCCAACAAACGAATGACCACCTTTTCTCCGTGGATGGTGGGCAACGTCGAAACGCGGAGATCGACGTTGCGCCCCCGGTCCCGAATCTCGATGCGACCATCCTGAGGGAGGCGGCGTATGGAGATATCCAGGCCGGCCATAATCTTGATGCGGGAGATTACGGCGGAGTGAACGCTCTTGGGTTGGGTCATGACCTCCTGCAGGAGGCCGTCAATCCGATAACGGACCCGGAGGAGGTTTTCCTGTGGTTCCAGATGGATGTCGCTGGCCCCCTCTTGGATCGCCCGCTCGATGACATTGTTGACCAGACGGACGACGGGAGCCTCTTCCACCAGCTCGCGCAGGCGGAAGACCTCCAGTTCTTCTTCGGTAGCAGCCGGTATCTCCTCCGCCGTCCCCAGTTGGTAGGCCCGCTGTAGAGCCTTCTCAATCTCCCTTCCCGTGCTGACTACGGGTTTGACCTTCTTTTTGGTCAGGAGGGCGACTTCGTCCAGGGCAAAGACGTTCAAGGGGTCGGCCATGGCCACGGTGACGCTCGTGTCATCAGCGGAGAGGGCCAGCAGACGGTGCTGACGGGCCGCACCCTCGGGGATGAGACGAGTCGCTGCCGGGTTTACCTTCAATTCCTGGGGAGGCAGAAAGGGGAGTCCGGTCTGCTGGGCCAGGACGCGGGCCACATCCACCTCGTTGACCAGCCCCATGCCCACCAGGATCTCTCCCAGGCGTGCCCCGGAGGCCTTCTGGACTTCCAGGGCGGAGGAGAGTTGGGCGGGCGAGATGAGTTTCGCATCTACCAGAATATCCCCCAGACGCTTGGGCGCCATCCCTCTCCCCCTCACATGTTATTCGTGAGCCTCTATTCGACGTTTTGTGACAGAATTCCTTCCGCCGCTCGGCGCATAATCTCCAGCGGGGCGACCTGGCCAAACCAGATTTCCCAGGCCAGGGAGGCCTGGCGAATCAGGAGGCCCAGGCCGCCCAGGACCTGGTTGCCGCGCCTGGAAGCCAGCGTCATCAGTCTGGTATGGGGGGGATTATAGATGACATCCACCACCAGGGCCCCCCTGGGAAGGGGGTCTAGACTGGTGAGAGGGCATCCCTCCACCCGGGGATAAAGACCAGCCGAGGTGCAGTTGATGAGGACATCGGCCTGATCCAGGCAGTCGGCGAAGGTGATCTGTTCAAGAGCCGGGGGGTGAGCAGTGGCTGGACCAAGAGAGAAGTCGCTCTCCCCGCTGGCCCTGCGGTAGGGCGACTTTCCCCAGAGGTAGGCAGCGGTTGGGTCGCTGGCATCCCGGATTGCCTCGGGTAATCCGGGGATGTGAGGGGTGGCTTCCCTCCTCTCGCTGGCTGGAGCGGTTCCTGGGACAGGGGGAGCGGGCTCAGCGGCCTTCGTCTCTCCCGAGGGCCCAGATCCGGGTAAGTGGACCCCGGCCTCCGCCCCCGTCTCCTGAGCCAGCCGAACCGACTTTTCCCAGTTCCGACCGGCAATGGTCAGGTGGGCGATCCCAGCCCTTTTCAAGTAAGAGGCCACCGTTCTGGCCGTTCCGCCGGTCCCCAGGATGACGGCCCGTTTCCCAGCCGGATCCAAGCGCCCTTCTTCCCGCAGGAGGGCCAGAAAGGCCGGCCCATCGGTGTTAAAGCCCAGCAATTGAGCCTCCTGGTTTCTGATGGTGTTGACGGAACCGGCGCCCCGCGCCTGGGGTTCCACCTGGTCCAGGTACGGCAAAACCGCCTCCTTATGGGGGATGGTGACATTGACCCCGATCAGGTCCAAACCCCTGATGCCGGCGATGGCCTGGCCTAATCTTTCCGGGGGAACGGCGAAGGCCAGGTAGCGGACGTCCCACCCCAAGGACCGGAAACAGGCGTTATGCATAGCCGGCGAGAGAGAGTGGGCCACGGGGTAACCCAAAAGCCCCACCAGTCTGGTGGAGGGTCCGATACCGAAAGGGACAATGGAAGGAGTAAGTTCCTTCATGATGTCGCTCCTCGCATCCGGGGCGATTTGAGGTCTCGCCCTAAGCTTTTCTCGGCCGGGCTGATCACTGAAACCGCAGTTCGTCAGCCGTCTCCTAGGCCGTTTGCTGGACGGCCCCGGCCACCTGCAGCACCAACTGGCGTAATTCTGCCAGATCAAAGGGCTTGGAGAGGTGGGCCACGGCCCCCGCCTTCTTGGCCATAGCCTCGAGTTGGGGTAAAGGAAAGCCGGTATAGGTAATCACCAGACCGGGGTTGCTCTCCAGGGTTAGCTCGCGCGTCGCCGCAATCCCATCCATAATGGGCATTCTTATGTCCAACAGGATGACATCGGGCTGGAGCTCCTTGGCCAGGCGAAGGGCCTCCTCCCCGTTGGCTGCCTCTCCCACCACTTGGAATTCCTCAGGAAACTGCCTGAGATAGGTTCGCAAGACCTCCCGGACACCAGGGCTGTCGTCCGATAGCAAAAGACGAATCATGAAACTACACCCTCCGGCTGGAAATATGACCCATTTCAAGCCCACAAAAGTGATTATACCATGGCCCTTCGCCAGAGAGTGTCGAATTATGGGGGGTAACATTAAAATCCCTTGCGGAATTAAGTACCATTAAACCTTCCCAGCCAGCGTCCCAGTACCAGCCGTTCCAGCCGCCGAACCAAGCGGGTGCCAAGGAATTCTCGTTGGGAAAGGGGGGTGACCAGGATAGTATAGAGACCGAGGCGATTTCCCCCCAGGATGTCGGTGAAGACCTGATCCCCGATTATCGCTGTCTCTTGCGGGGCGGTGCCCAAAAGCTCTAGGGCGGCGCGGTAGGAACGCCGCCGCGGCTTGCCCGCTTTGTAGATGCCCGGGATTCCCAGACGGCCGGCAAAATAGTTCACTCGGGCCGGGGAATTATTGGAGAGAAGGCAGGACAGGAATCCTCTCTCCCGCAGGGCTTTGAACCAGGCCAGCAGTTCCTCCCCGGCCACTGGGGAACCCCACTCCACGATGGTGTTGTCCAGATCGAAAATGAGGCCCTTGATCCCCCTTTTTTGCAGGCGATCGAGGTCAATCTGATAAATGGACGAAAAAAAGGCCGCCGGACGGAGCAGATCCAGGATCAGTTTTCTTACACCTCCTCGCACCCTCTGAGTTATTGGGGCCTGCGATATCGCAAGGGTCGGCTCATCCCCAATTATATCACAAAAACCCCGTCCGTTCGGGCGGGGTCAGAGCCTGGTTGCCAGGGTCAGTTCTTGCGAAATATCTCCCGGGAAAGCTTTCCCAGGGCCCTCTTTTCGATGCGGCTGACGTAGGACCGGGAGATCCCCAGATGACGGGCGATCTCCCGCTGGGTTCGGCGGAGTCCGGTGGTCATACCATAACGAAGTTCTACGATGAGACGTTCCTTAGGATCCAGACGGTCCAAGAGACCCCGTAAGATGCCGCGCTCCAGCCTTGCGCCCACCTCTTCCACGACCGGATCCTGGTCCGTCCCCAGGACGTCGATGAGGGTTATCTCATTGCCTTCCTTATCGGTGCCTATAGGATCATATATGGACACCTCAGCCCTGGTTTTCTTGCTGGAGCGCAAAAACATCAGGATTTCGTTCTCGATACAGCGCGCCGCATAGGTGGCCAACTTGGTGCCCTTCTTACGGTCGAAGGTGTCAATGGCCTTGATCAGGCCTACGGTGCCTATTGAAATGAGATCCTCCGAATCCGGGATGTTGCCAAACTTCTTGACCACGTGGGCCACGAGGCGGAGATTTCGTTCAACCAGGACGTTTTTGGCTTTCGGATCGCCCTGTTCGTGGAGCCCCAAATAACGGGCCTCCTCCTCCTCACTCAAGGGTTGGGGAAAAGTGTTGCTACTCAGGTAGCCATAAAGCAGGCGCAGGCTATTGAGGAGAACTGTCGCCAGCCAACGCAGCGCCCCTTCCAAGGTTTCACCCCCGGCACAGGAAATCTGGTCACCTCTTCAGCATATGCTCTTGGCGATACTATGGTGCCTGTACCTGAGAGGGAACGTTTTGAGTGTAAAAAAGGGGGATTTCTCGCGAAGGGGAATTTCTTGGCTGGCCCACTCATCCACGGAGATCAACTCCCTTCCCCCCTCAAAGCCGAATCGATTATTTGTTCGGCAATGAGGCACTTAGTCCTTTGGAGGGTGGGTCAATTTTGCGGGAGAAAAGTGGGTCAGTTTTTAGAGAGAATTAACAGCAGGGAGGGCTGGAAGCTGAAGTTGAACGACTCCAGGGTCTTGATGGCAGGGAAACGCGCCTTGGCCACCTTGGCGTTGATCGACCGCTCCGTCTTGGCGGCCACCTCTTCGTCGGCCAAGCGGACCAAGAAGGCTGTGTAGCTCATCTGGCTCTTGGCCGCCTTCTCCGCCTCCTCCTCGAATATGGCCGCCATGGTGTGCAGGCTCAGCTTGCGCAACTGCTGTCTCAACCGCTCCACCTCTGTCACCGGCGTCCACCTCCTTCAAGCAGCCGCTGGTACACAGAGAGGCTGCGGCTCACCTTAAGCTGCGGCAGCCTGTGCAGAGAGCGGACTCCGGGCTCCGGCTGCGGCTGGGCGGGCATGTGCTGCTCGAGCACGCCCCTTACGAAGCCGACGGAGAAGGTGTTGTACTGCAGGCAGAGGGAGAAAGCTTCCAGCAAGGCTTCCCTTGGGTACAAAGAGGCAAGCTCCAGCATCCCCCGCAGGTGGTAGGCCGGGTTGAGCTTTTGCTGGGCGTAGAGCCTCTCCAGGAATTCCGCCTGGCCCGGGAAACG